>NZ_JBQTCE010000002.1:0-409628 GCF_052665095.1 Streptomyces sp. NEAU-174
TCCACCCTCACCCACAAACAACCCGACACCCACGCCCTCACCCACACCCTCGCCCAACTCCACACCCACGGCACCACCATCGACTGGACCAGCTGGTACCCCGCCACCCCCACCCCCCGCACCATCGACCTCCCCACCTACGCCTTCCACCACCAGCACTACTGGCTCGCCCCGCCCGCCCCGCGCGCCGACGGCCGTCTCAACGGCCACCACCCGGCCGAGGCCAGGCTCTGGGACGCCATCGAGGAGCTCGACGTCGATGCCCTCACCAGCACACTCCAGCTGGACAAGGACGGCCCCGGCGTCGACGCGCTGCTGCCCGCGCTCCCCGTACTGTCGACCTGGCGGCGTCGGCACCGCGAACGGTCCACCATCGACTCCTGGCGCTATCGCATCGCGTGGAAGCAGCTGCCGGACCCCGCCGCCGCGCCGGCGCTCAGCGGAACCTGGCTGCTGCTCGTGCCCTGCGGGCTGGAGGAGCACCCGGCCGTCCACGCCACCGTCCAGGCGCTGGACGCCCATGGCGCGGCCCATGAAGTCCTGTCGCTCGATGGCGCGGAGGCCCGACGTGACGCCCTCGCCCCACTGCTCTCACATCTCCCCGACGGCAGCACACCCGAGGGCATTCTGAGTCTGCTCGCGCTCGACCAGACGCCGCACCCCGATCACCCGTCCGTCCCCGCCGGGCTGGCCGCCACGGCCGCCGTTGTCCAGGCCCTCGGCAAGACGCCGCCGATCGCGCCCCTGTGGTGCGTCACCCAGGGTGCGGTGGCCGCCACCGCCACCGATCCGCTCCCCCACCCGCACCAGGCTCAGATCTGGGGTATGGGCCGGGTCGCGGCGCTGGAGCACCCCCACCTCTGGGGCGGTCTCATCGACCTCCCGGCCGACGTGGACGCCCGTACCCCCGCCCGTATCGCCGCCGTACTGGCGCCCGGTCAGCCCGAGGACCAGGTGGCGATCCGCGCCACCGCCCTGGCCCGCCGGCTGGAGCGCGCCGCCTGCCCGGACACCGCGCCCACCGCGTGGCGCCCCGCCGGTACGACTCTGATCACCGGCGGCACCGGCGGTCTTGGCGCCCATGTGGCCCGCTGGCTCGCCCGCCAAGGCGCACCCCGCATCCACCTCGTCAGCCGCTCCGGCCCCGACGCCCCCGGCGCCACCCAACTCGCCCAAGAACTCACCGTGTTGGGCACGGACGTCACCATCACGGCCTGCGACGTGGCCGACCGCACCGCACTCCGGCATCTCCTCGGCACCATCCCCGCCGAACACCCCCTTACCGCCGTCGTCCACGCCGCCGGGCTCGCGGAGAACACCCCGCTCGCCGAGCTGGACCTTCCGGGGATCGCGGCGGTGCTGCGGCCCAAGGCGCTCGCGGCCGCCCATCTCCATGAGCTCACCCGAGACCTCGACCTCAGCGCCTTTGTGCTCTTCTCGTCCGGCGCGGCCGCGTGGGGCGGTAGCCGACAGCCCTCGTACGCCGCCGCCAACGCCTATCTGGACGCCCTCGCCGAGCACCGCCGCGCCCGTGGCCTGCCCGCCACCAGCCTCGCCTGGGCGCCGTGGAGCGATGCGGGCATGGCCGCCGACGAGGCCGTCATCGACTACTACCGCCGGCGCGGGATGCGTCCCCTGGACACCGATCTCGCCATCGCCTCGCTCCAGCACGCCCTGGACCACGCCGACACCACGATCACCATCGCGGACATCGACTGGGAGAGGTTCCCGGCCGGTTTCACCGCGCAGCGGCCCAGCCCGCTGCTGTCCGACCTGGCCGCCACCGCGTCGCCGGGCGCCGATGCCACCCCGGACGCCGACGTGACGTTGAGCGGCTCGCTTCAGCGGCAGCTGACCACCGGCTCCCCCGCCCAGCAGCATCAGCTTCTGCTCCATCACATCCAGACGCACGCCGCCGCGATCCTCGGCCATCCGAGCATCGACGCGGTCCCACCCGCCCAGCCGTTCCAGGAGCTGGGGTTCGACTCCCTCACGGCCGTCGAATTCGGGCACCGGCTCTCCGCCGCCACCGGGCTCGACCTTCCGCCCACCCTCGTCTTCGACCACCCCACCCCCAAGGAGCTGGCCGACTATCTGCGCGAGCGGCTCGTCGAGGGGCAGCTGACCTCCGAGGGACATCTGCTCTCGGAGCTCGACCGGTGGGACTCGGTCTCGGAGCCATCGGCGGTGGACGAGGCGGCCCGTCGCCGGATCACCGGGCGGCTGCGGCTGCTGCTGGCCAAGTGGAGCGACACGGAACGGGAAACGGAGCGTTCCGCGGCCCACAGCGATCTCGAGACGGCGACGGCAGAAGACATCTTCGACCTCATCTCCGACGAGTTCGGGAAGTCCGACGAGCTCGGAAAGTCGTGAGCCCGATGACCCCCATCCTCCGCGACGCGCCAAGGAGCCTCCGCTAGATGTCGAACGAAGAGAAGCTGCTCGACCACCTCAAGTGGGTCACGGCCGAGTTGCGCCAGACCCGTGAGCGTCTGCGGGAGGCCGAGTCCGCCGAGCCGGAGCCCATCGCGATCGTGGGCATGGCCTGCCGCTATCCGGGCGGGGTGCGGTCGCCGGAGGAGCTGTGGCGGCTGGTGCGGGACGGCGAGGACGCCGTCTCCGGCTTTCCCGCGGACCGGGGTTGGGGCGTTGAGGAGCTGTTCGACCCGGATCCCGAAAGCTATGGGAAGTCGTATGTGGACCAGGGCGGATTCTGTTACGACGCGACCGAGTTCGACGCGGCCTTCTTCGACATCAGCCCCCGTGAGGCCCAGGCCATGGACCCCCAGCAGCGGCTGCTGCTGGAGACCGCGTGGGAGGCGTTCGAACGCGCTGGGCTCAATCGGGCGGCGCTGGGCGGCAGCAACACCGGGGTGTTCGCCGGGGTGGGTTCGCATGATTATCTGTCGGTCATCGGTGACATCACCAGCGAGGTGGAGGGCTATGTCGGCCCCGGGAACCTCGGCAGTGTGGTGTCCGGGCGGGTGGCGTACTCGCTCGGCCTGGAGGGGCCCGCGGTCACGGTGGACACCGCGTGTTCCTCGTCGCTGGTCGCCATCCACCTGGCGTGTCAGGCGCTGCGCCACGGCGAATGCGATCTGGCGCTGGCCGGTGGGGTGGCCGTGATGGCGACGCCCGGCGCGTTCATCGAGTTCTCCCGTCAGCGCGGCATGGCACCGGACGGCCGCTGCAAGCCGTTCGCGGCGGCCGCCGATGGCACGGGGTGGGGCGAGGGCGCCGGGTTGGTCGTCCTGGAGCGTCTGTGTGAGGCGCAGCGCCGCAACCGCCGTGTCCTCGGGGTGATCCGGGGTTCCGCGATCAACCAGGACGGGGCCAGCAACGGTCTTACGGCTCCGAACGGGCCGTCGCAGCAGCGGGTGATCCGGCAGGCCCTGGCCAACGCGCAGCTGTCCACCGCCGAGGTGGACGCCGTCGACGGACACGGCACCGGGACCACCCTCGGCGATCCGATCGAGGCCCAGGCGCTGCTGGCCACGTACGGCCAGGGCAGGCCGGAGGACCGGCCGCTGTGGCTGGGCTCGATCAAGTCCAACCTGGGGCACACGCAGGCAGCCGCCGGTGCGGCCAGTGTGATCAAGATGGTGATGGCGATGCGGCATGAGCTGCTGCCCGCCTCGCTGCACATCGACGAGCCGACGCCGCACGCCGACTGGGCGTCGGGTGCGGTGCGGCTGCTGACCGAGCCGGTCGCGTGGCCGCGCGGGGAGCGTCCGCGCCGGGCCGGTGTGTCCGCGTTCGGGATCTCCGGTACGAACGCCCATCTGATCCTGGAGCAGGCACCCGCCCCCGCCGGGGCGCCATCCGTCGCGACGGTGCCGACCGACGGCGACGGCGACGGTGTTTCGGCGGGTGGTGTGGTGCCGTGGGTGGTGTCCGGCCGTGGCGCCGAGGCGCTGCGTGGTCAGGCACGCGCACTGGCCGAACGAGTGGCCACCGACCCCGAGGTATCGCCGGCGGAAGTCGGCTGGTCACTGATCGCCACCCGGTCCGTCTTCGACCACCGCGCCGTCATCGTCGGCGAACACCGCGACGAACTCCTCACCGGACTCAACGCCCTGGCCACCGGCACCACCCACCCCACCATCATCGAACCCAACACCACCACCAGCGGCGGCATCGGACCCGTCCTCGTCTTCCCCGGCCAGGGCTCCCAATGGCTCGGCATGGGCGCGGGGCTGCTGGATGCCTCACCCGTCTTCGCCGCCCGCGTCGCCGAATGCGAACAAGCCCTCACCCCCCACGTCGACTGGTCCCTGACCGAAGTCCTGCGCGGCGGAATCAACGCCGCCGACCTCGCCCGCGTCGACGTCGTCCAGCCGGTTCTGTGGGCCGTCATGGTCTCCCTGGCCGCCGTATGGGACCACCACGGCATCACCCCCACCGCCGTCGTCGGCCACAGCCAAGGCGAAATCGCCGCCGCCTGCGTCGCCGGAGCCCTCTCCCTCGACGAAGGCGCCCGCATCGTCGCCCTCCGCGCCCACGCCCTCCGCCGCCTCGCCGGCCACGGCGCCATGGCCTCCCTCACCCTCAGCCAACACCAAACCCAAGAACTCCTCACCAGCCTCGGCGAACCAGCCCGCGACGTCGGCATCGCCGCCGTCAACGGACCCGGCTCCGTCGTCGTCTCCGGACCCCCGAACCAGGTCGCCCACACCGTCACCGCATGCGAACAAACAGGCCACCGCGCCCGACTCATCGACGTGGACTACGCCTCCCACAGCGCCCAAGTCGACGAAATCGCAGACGAGTTGAGGGAGTTGCTGTCGGGGATCGAGCCCGTCCAGGCCGAGGTGGCGTTCTACTCGACCGTCACCGGCACCCGCATGGACACCAGCAAGCTCGACACCACGTACTGGATCAAGAACCTCCGCGAACGCGTCCGCTTCGCCGACGCCGTACGAGCACTCCTCGACGACGGCCACCGCGTATTCATCGAAGCCAGCACCCACCCCGTCCTCACCATCGGCATGCAGGAGACCTTCGAGGAAGCCGGTGTGCCCGCGGCCGCGGTGCCGACCCTGCGCCGGGACCACGGCGACCACGCCCAGTTGCTGCGGTCGGTGGCGCAGGCGTTCACCGCCGGGGTCGAGGTCGACTGGACCCGCTGGTTCCCCGCCGACCCCGCACCCCGCACCATCGACCTGCCCACCTACGCCTTCCAGCGGCGGCGGTACTGGCTGGACGGGCGGGGTGGCCACAGTGGCGACCCGGGCGACCTCGGGCTGGGGTCCGCCGAGCATCCGCTGCTCGGCGCCGCCGTGGAACTCGCGGAGGGCGGCACCCATCTGCTGACCGGCCGGCTGTCGCCGCGGACTCATCCATGGCTGAACGACCACCGGGTGCTGGACACCGTCCTGCTACCGGGCACCGCCTTCGCCGAGCTCGCCCTGCACGCGGCCGCGCGGACCGGCTGTGACCATGTGGCGGAGCTGACTCTGCACGCACCACTGGTGATTCCGCAGGGCGAGGCGGTCGATGTGCAGATCGCCGTGGCCGCTCCCGACCACACCGGTGAGCGTCCGATCACGGTGCATTCACGGCCGGCGGGCGACGCCGGCGACGCGGCCTGGACCCGGCATGCCACCGGGGCGCTCGCCACCTCCGCCGCGTCCAACTCCACGGCTATGGAGGGGGCTTGGCCGCCTCCCGGGGCGACACCGCTGCCCGTCGAGGACTTCTACCGGCAGCTCGCCGACCACGGCTACCACTACGGACCGTCCTTCCAGGGCCTCACCGCCGCGTGGCGGCTGGACGGCGATGTCTACGCCGAGGTGGCCCTGCCCGAAGGGGAGCGCGAGGGCGCGGCCGCGTACGGCATCCATCCCGCCCTGTTCGACGCCGCGCTGCACGCCCGTGCTCTGGACGTCGCCCCCGGCTCCGAGGACGCGCACCGGATCCTGCTCCCGTTCACCTGGAGTGGTCTGCGGCTGCGCGCCACCGGCGCGGACACCCTGCGGATCCGCATCACCCCGACGGCATCGGACCGGCTCACCCTGCTCGCGGCCGATCCGACCGGCGCGGCCGTGGCCGTTGTGGACGACCTGATCCTGCGCCCGGTGCCGGACGAGCAGTTGGGCCGGGCGCGTGCGGCGGGCAGGAACTCGCTGTTCCAGCCTGTCTGGACGCGGGTGACACCGGCCGAGGGCGGCTCCGCGGGCCGTTGTGCCGTGATCGGCCCGGAGGGCGGTCCCCTGGCCGACGCGCTGCCCGACGCCTCCCACCTCCCGGATCTCGCGGCGGTGCGCGCGGCCATGGCGGACGGGTCCCCGGCCCCCGATGTGGTGTTCGCCTTCTTCGGCTCTTCCGCCGACGGCCGGGACGATCCGGCGGAGCGCGCCCATGACCTGGGCAGGGCGGCCCTCGGGGTACTGCGGGAGTTCCTCGCCGCGCCCGAATTCGCCGACACCCGGCTGGCGGTGGTCACTCGTAGGGCGGTCGCCCCGCAGAGCCATGACGATGTCCACGATCTGCCCGCCTCCGCCGTGTGGGGTCTGGTGCGCAGCGCTCAGTCGGAGAACCCCGGCCGGGTCCTGCTGCTCGACCTCGACGGACTCGATCCCGACGGACTCGACCTCGACGGACTCGACCCCGACACACGGGACGACTCGCGGCGGGCCCTGGCCGGCGCCGTGGCCTCGGGCGAGCCCCAGCTGGCGCTGCGCGACGGGGTGGCGTACGTACCGCGGCTGGTCCACGACGACGCGGCCAAGCGGCTCGCCCCGCCGGAGGGGTCGGCCACGTGGCGTCTGGGGCTGACCGGCCACGGCAGCCTGGACCAGCTGGCGCTGGTCGACTGTCCGGACAACACCCGCCCGCTGGGCCGGGGCGAGGTCCGGGTGGCGCTTCGGGCGGGCGGGGTGAACTTCCATGACGTCGTCGTGGCCCTGGGCATGGTGGAGGACCCCAGGCCACTGGGCGGCGACGGCGCGGGCGTGGTCGTCGAAGTGGGGCCCGGCACCGAAGAGTTCGCGGTGGGCGACCGGGTCATGGGCCTGTTCAACGGCACCGGACCGCTGGTCGTCACCGACGTCCGGATGATCACCCGGATCCCCGCGGGGTGGTCCTATGCACAGGCGGCCACCACACCGTCCGCCTTCCTCACCGCCTACTACGGTCTCGCCGATCTCGCGGGGCTGCGGGCCGGGGAGAAGCTGCTGCTGCACGCGGCCACCGGCGGGGTGGGGCTGGCGGCCGTGCAGCTGGCTCGCCACTGGCAAGCCGAGGTGTTCGCCACGGCGGGACCCGCGAAGTGGCACGCCCTGCGGGAGCGCGGTTTCGACGACCGTCATATCGCCTCCTCGCGCACCCTCGACTTCGAGGAGGTCTTCCGCACCGCCGCCGGATCCGTCGATGTGGTGCTCAATTCCCTGGCCGGTGACTTCATGGACGCGTCGTTACGGCTGCTGGCCCCCGGCGGTCGCTTCATCGACATGGGCCGGACCGACGTCCGCGACCCCGAGGAGGTCGGCGCTCGCCATCCGGGGGTCGTCTACCGCGCGTTCGACCTGGTCGGCGGGGCGGGTCCGGACCGTATCCAGCAGATGCTGGCCGAGTTGTCGACGCTGTTCGAGAACGGGACGCTACAACCGCTCCCGACCACGTTGTGGGACATCCGCAGGGCTCCGGAGGCATTCCGCTACTTCAGCCAGGCCCGCCACATCGGCAAGATCGTGCTGACGCTCCCCACCGCCCTCGATCCGGAGGGCACGGTCCTCATCACCGGTGGCACGGGCACCCTCGGCGCCGCCACCGCCCGCCATCTGGTGGCCCACCACGGCGTACGGCGGCTGCTGCTCATCAGCCGTCGGGGCCCCGACGCCCCGGGGGCCGCGGAACTGGCGGCCGAACTGACCGAACTCGGCGCACATGTCTCCATCGCGGCGTGTGACGCGGCCGACCGGGCCGCCCTGGCCAAGCTGCTGGAGACCGTTCCGGACCGCCATCCGCTCACCGCCGTCGTCCACGCCGCCGGGCTGCTGCGCGATGCCACGGTGGAGGCGCTCACGCCCGACCAGCTCGATGAGGTGTTGCGGGCGAAGGCCGACGCGGCGTGGAATCTGCATGAGCTCACCCGCGACACCGGGCTGTCGGCGTTCGTGTTGTTCTCCGCGGCCGCCGGGCTGCTGGGCGCCGCGGGCCAGGGCAACTACGCGGCGGCCAACGCCTTCCTGGACGCGCTCGCCGTGCACCGTCATGCCCAGGGCCTGCCCGCCACCTCCCTGGCCTGGGGATATTGGGCCCAAGCCACCGGGATGACCGGGGGGATGACGGACGCCGACCGGGCGCGGCTGGCACGAGCCGGGATGGTGGGGCTGGAGACCGAACAGGGTCTCGCACTGCTCGACATCGCGCTCGACAGCGGCCTGCCAACCCTGGCGCCCATCCGGCTCGACCTGGCCACCATGCGGCGTGAGGCCCACGCCGACGATCTGCCGCCCCTCTTCAGGAGCCTGGTGCGCGGCGCCGCCCCGCAGGCGGCCACCGGGGCCATCGCCTCGGGCGGGGCGGCACCGGCGGAGGCGTTCGCCGCCATGTCCGGGGAGGACCGGCAGCAGACGCTCCTGAAGCTGGTGCGCAACGCCACGGCGACGGTGCTGGGCCATGACACGGCGGATGCCGTCCACCCCACCCAGAACTTCCGGGAACTGGGCTTCGACTCGCTGACCGCCGTGGAGTTGCGGAACCGGCTGAGCGCCGCCACCGGTCTGCGGCTGCCCGCCACGCTGGTCTTCGACCACCCCACGCCCACGGCGGTGGTGCGGCTGCTGGAGGAGCTCCTGGCCCCGGCCGGGGCCACGTCGGCGGACTCGCTCCTCACCGGCCTCGACTCCCTGGACGCCGCCTTGACCGGGGGGATCGCCGACCGCGAGCAACGGACCCGGATCGCGGCCCGGCTGCGCGAACTGCTGCGCAAGGCGGACGGCCCGTGGCAGGACGCGGAAGGCGACGCCGACACCGACGCCGAGGCGGATCTGGCGTCGGCCAGCGACGAGGAGTTGTTCCGGGCGCTCGACAACGAACTGACCGTCTCCGACGACGGCCTCCGATGAACCAAGACCACTGGAACAGGACCACTGGGTCAAGACCGCTGAATCAGGACAGCCGTGACGATCGGGTTGATGCGATATGACGGATGACGAGAAGCTCCGCAGCTATCTCAAGCGGGCGACCGCCGATCTGCGTCTGGCCAGGCGGCAGTTGCGCGAGGTCGAGGACCGCGCCCGGGAGCCCATCGCCATCGTCGGGATGGCCTGCCACTTCCCCGGCGACGTGGCGACCCCCGAGGACCTGTGGCGGGTGGTGGACGAGGGTGTGGACGTCATCTCCTCGTTCCCCGAGGACCGTGGCTGGGACCTGGAGAACCTCTACGACCCCGATCCCGAGCACGCCGGTACCAGCAGCGCCCGCGAGGGCGGGTTCCTGCGCGATGTGGCCGACTTCGACGCCGAGTTCTTCGGGATCAGCCCGCGTGAGGCCGCGGCGATGGATCCGCAGCAGCGGCTGCTGCTGGAGACGGCGTGGGAGGCGTTCGAGCGCGCGGGGCTCACACGGGAGGCGCTGAGCGGCAGTGCCACCGGGGTGTTCGCCGGGGTGGACTCGTACCACTATCTGTCGCTCATCGGCCAGACGACGAGCGACTCGGCGGGCTATGTGGCCACCGGGAACCTCGGCAGCGTGGTCTCGGGCCGGGTGTCGTACTCGTTCGGCCTGGAGGGGCCCGCGGTCACGGTGGACACGGCGTGCTCATCGTCACTGGTGGCCACGCATCTGGCGTGTCAGGCGCTGCGGCAGGACGAGTGCTCGCTGGCCCTCGCGGGCGGGGTGACGGTGATGGCCACGCCCGGTGGGTTCACCGAGTTCTCGCGCCAGCGCGCGCTCTCCCCGGACGGGCGGTGCAAGGCGTTCGCCGCGGCGGCCGACGGCACGGGCTTCTCCGAGGGCGTCGGCCTGGTGCTGCTGGAGCGGCTTTCGGACGCACGGCGCAACGGGCGCCGGGTGCTGGCGGTGATCCGGGGCTCGGCGGTCAACCAGGACGGTGCGTCGAACGGTCTGACGGCGCCGAACGGGCCGTCGCAGCAGCGGGTGATCCGGCAGGCACTGGCCAACGCGGGGCTGTCGCCGTCCGAGGTGGACGCGGTGGAGGCACACGGTACGGGCACGACGCTGGGTGATCCGATCGAGGCTCAGGCGCTGCTGGCCACGTACGGAGTGGACCGGCCGGAGGGGCGTCCGCTGTGGCTGGGCTCCATCAAGTCCAACATCGGGCACACCCAGGCCGCCGCCGGGGTGGCGAGCGTCATCAAGATGGTGCAGGCCCTGCGGCATGAGGTGCTCCCCGTCTCACTGCATATCGACGAGCCGACCCCGCATGTGGACTGGGGTGCGGGCGAGGTGCGGCTGCTGACCGAACCGGTCGCGTGGGCGGCGGACGGACGGCCGCGCCGTGCGGGTGTGTCGTCGTTCGGGATCTCCGGTACGAACGCCCATCTCATCCTGGAGCAGGCACCCGAACCCGAACCGGCCGAGGCCGCCCCCGCGCCGGACACGTCGGGGGACGGTGTTTCGGCGGGTGGTGTGGTGCCGTGGGTGGTGTCCGGGCGTGGCGCCGAGGCATTGCGTGGTCAGGCACGCGCACTGGCCGAACGAGTGGCCACCGACCCCGAGGTATCGCCGGCGGAAGTCGGCTGGTCGCTGATCGCCACCCGGTCCGTCTTCGACCACCGCGCCGTCATCGTCGGCGAACACCGCGACGAACTCCTCACCGGACTCAACGCCCTGGCCACCGGCACCACCCACCCCACCATCATCGAACCCAACACCACCACCAGCGGCGGCATCGGACCAGTCCTCGTCTTCCCCGGCCAGGGCTCGCAGTGGCTCGGCATGGGCGCGGGGCTGCTGGACGCCTCCCCCGTCTTCGCCGCCCGCGTCGCCGAATGCGAACAGGCCCTCACCCCCCACGTCGACTGGTCCCTGACCGAAGTCCTGCGCGGCGGAGTCAACGCCGCCGACCTCGCCCGCGTCGACGTCGTCCAACCCGTCCTATGGGCCGTCATGGTCTCCCTGGCCGCCGTATGGGACCACCACGGCATCACCTCCGCCGCCGTCGTCGGCCACAGCCAAGGCGAAATCGCCGCCGCCTGCGTCGCCGGAGCCCTCTCCCTCGACGAAGGCGCCCGCATCGTCGCCCTCCGCGCCCACGCCCTCCGCCGCCTCGCCGGCCACGGCGCCATGGCCTCCCTCACCCTCAGCCAAAACCAAGCCGAGGAGTTCCTCACCGAACTCGGTGAAGCCGCCGAGGGGGTGGGCGTGGCCGCCGTCAACGGGCCCGGATCGGTGGTGGTCTCCGGACCCCCGGACCAGGTCGCCCACACCGTCACCGCATGCGAACAAACAGGCCACCTCGCCCGGCTCATCGACGTGGACTACGCCTCCCACAGCGCCCAAGTCGACGAAATCGCCGAGGAGTTGAACGAACTCCTGGCCGGTGTCAAGCCGGTGCCGGGCCACGTGGCGTTCTACTCGACCGTCACCGGCGCCCGCATGGACACCAGCGAGCTCGACACCGCCTACTGGGTCAAGAACCTCCGCGAACAGGTCCGCTTCGCCGACGCCGTACGAGCACTCCTCGACGACGGCCACCGCGTATTCATCGAAGCCAGCACCCACCCCGTCCTCACCATCGGCATGCAGGAGAGCATCGAGGAGGCGGGGGTCGAGGCGGTCACCATCCCGACCCTGCGGCGCGACCACGGTGGCCCCGCCCAGTTGCTGCGGTCGGTGGCGCAGGCGTTCACCGCCGGGGTCGAGGTCGACTGGACCCGCTGGTTCCCCGCCGACCCCGCACCCCGCACCATCGACCTGCCCACCTACGCCTTCCAGCGTGAACGGTACTGGCTGGACGGCGAGGGCGGGCCGGGTGGCGATCCGGCCGATCTGGGGCTGATGGCCGCCGGGCATCCACTGCTCGCCGCCGCCGTGGAACTCGCCGACGGCAGCACTCACGTGCTCACCGGCCGGATCTCCACGCGGTCCCATCCCTGGCTCGCCGAGCATGTGGTGGCGGGCGCGGTGCTGGCGCCGGGCGCGATGCTGGTGGAGTGGGCGCTGCGGGCGGCCGACGAGGTCGGCTGCGGCGGGGTGGAGGAACTGGCGCTCCAGGTTCCGCTGGCGCTGCCCGAGTCCGGTGGGCTGCGGGTGCAGGTGGTAGTGGGTGCCGCGGCGGAGGACGGGCGGCGTGAGGTGCGGATGTACTCGCGCCCCGACCTCCCCAATCATCCCGACCGGCCCGGCGGCCCCGACGGCGTCGGCCACGCCCCGGCCCTCGATTCCGGCCCGGACACGGAGTGGGTGTGTCATGCCGTGGGCGTGCTCGCGCCCGCCGCCGACGCACCCGCGCCGGTGGAGGGCCTGGGCGGGGCATGGCCGCCGCCGGGCGCGGAGCCGCTGGACGTCGGCGCCTTCTACGAGCAGGCGATGGCGGCGGGGTACGGCTATGGCCCCGCGTACCAGGGGCTGACGGCCGCCTGGCGCCAGGGCGGGGATGTCCTCGCCGAGGTGGCGCTGCCCGATGCCGCCGGAGGCCGGGACGGATTCGGCATCCATCCGGTGCTGCTGGACGCGGCGCTGCATACGTCGCTGCTGATGGACCGGCCCGAGGGGCAGGAGGACGACGGCCAGGTGTGGTTGCCGTTCGCCTGGAACGGCGTGTCCCTGTGGGCGACCGAGGCGGCCACGGTACGGGTCCGGCTGTCGCGGGACGAGGAGCGGCAGTCGCTGCGGCTGACGGTGGCGGACACAGTGGGCGCCCCGGTGCTGACGGTCGACTCGCTCGTCACCCGTCCGGCCGCGACGGACCGGCTGCGCACGGCCACCCGTGCCGTGGACGGGCTGTTCACCCTGGACTGGACGCCGCTGCCCGCTCCGGCCACCGCTCCGTCCCCCGCCTCGGTGGTCGGCGACGGCGGCTGGGTGGTGCTGGGCGAGGACCGGCTGGGGCTGGCGGAGCCGGTCCGGACGGACCTGGGCGATGCGGTGGCGTGCCACCCTGACCTGGAGGCGCTGATCGCGGCCGTCGACTCGGGCGAGCCCGCCCCTGCCGTCGTCCTGGCCCAGCCGTACGCCGCCGAGGGCGGCCACGGGGACGGCCTGGAGGCGACCGAGGAGTTGCTGGGGCTGGTGCAGTCCTGGCTGCGGCGCCCGGCGTTGGCCGACACGCGGCTGGTGGTCGTCACACGTGACGCGGTGGCAACGGGCAAGAGCACCGATTGCGCCGACGCCATCCACGACAACACACTGGACCCGTCCGGTGCCGGGGCATGGGGGCTGATCCGCAGCGCCCAGTCGGAGAACCCGGGCCGGTTTGTGCTGCTCGACCTCGCTGAGAGCCCCGAGAGCCCCGAGAGCCACGAGGACCGCGAGGGCCTCGTGGCGGCCGTGGTGCGCGCGATCGAGGCGCATGAGCCCCAAGTGGCGGTGCGGGACGGACGGGTGCTGGTGCCCCGGATGGTCCGCGCGAGGGCCACCCCCGGCCCCGCCGTCGACGGCCAGGACCAGGAGGACACCACCGGAATCGACACCGATGGCACCGTACTGATCACGGGCGGCACCGGCACCCTGGGCGCTCTGGTCGCCGAACACCTGGTGCGCACATGGGGAGTCAGGCATCTGCTGCTGGTGAGCCGGAGCGGCCCCGAGGCCGCCGGAGCCGATGAACTCACCGACCGGCTGACGGAGTTGGGGGCTCAGGTACACATCATCGCGGCCGATGTCACCGACCCGGACGCGGTGGCCGACCTGGTAGGCGGGGTCGATCCCGCGCATCCGCTGACCGGTGTGGTCCACGCGGCCGGGGTGCTGGACGACGCCGTTCTCACCACCCAGACCCCGGAGCGGCTGGCGCGGGTGTGGCGCCCGAAGGCCACAGCCGCGGCCCATCTGCACGCCGCGACCGCGGAGCTGCCGCTGTCCCTGTTCGTGATGTTCTCCTCCACGGCGGGCACGCTGGGCGCCTCCGGGCAGTCCAACTACGCCGCTGCGAACGCCTATTGCGACGCCCTGGCCCCCCGGCGCCGCGCCCTCGGCCTGCCCGGGCTCTCGGTGGCGTGGGGCCTGTGGGCGGACGCCAGCGGGATGACCGGGCATCTGGGGGAGACGGACCGGGCCAGGATGAGCCGGTCGGGTATCGGGGCGATGTCCAGCGAGCGGGCGCTGGGGCTGCTGGACGCCGCCGTGCGCCACGGCCACCACCATCTGATCGCCATCGACCTGGACGTACGGGCGCTGTCGGGTCAGCCGGCGCTCACCCTGCCCGCTCCCCTGCGGGCGCTCACCGGAGGCGGTACGGCCCGGCGTACGGCGGCCACCGCCCGGCCGCACACCGACTGGGCCGGTCATCTGGCCGCGCTGCCGGTGGCGGAGCAGCGCCGTACGCTGCTCAATCTGGTCCTCACCCATGCCGCGGCGGCGCTGGGCCACTCCGACCCGGGGCGGATCCAGACCGAGCGCGGCTTCCTGGAGCTCGGCTTCGACTCGCTCACCGCGATCGAGCTGCGCAACAGGCTGACGGCCGTGACCGGGCTGCGACTGCCCACCACCCTCATCTTCGACCACCCGAATCCGGCCGCGCTCGCCGTCCATCTGCACACGGAATTGGCGCCCGAGGATGTGGATCCGCTTCCCCCCATGCTGGGCGAAATCGACAGGCTGGAAAGCGCGCTGCTTTCCGTGGCCCAGAACGAGACCGCGCATGAGGCGCTGCTGAAGCGCCTTCAGTCCACGCTGTCGAAACTGGGCGCCCTGCACGGCGGCGGGACGGAGGAAGGCCGAGCGGCAGGCCGTATTCAGGACGCCACGGCCGACGAGATCTTCCAGTTCATCGACCAGGACCTGGGCCGAAGCGAAAGCGACGGAGAGCATGCACATGGGGGCACACGGTGATTGATGAGCGAAGCCGGAAGAAGCTCATTCTCGAGCACAGCCGCCGGATGAACGCCGCGGATATCGACGGGCTGCTCGAACTCTACGCGGACGAGGTCACCTTCGAGGATCCGGTCGGATCGGGGCGCAGGACCGGGCGGGACGCCCTTCGTGCGCATTTCGAGGAGCTCGCCGCGGCGGGTATCACCGAGATTCCCGGTGAGCCGGTCGCGGGGCAGGACGGGGTGCATGTCCTGGTGCCGGTGACGGCCACCATGGACTATCTGCCCAAAGGCCCCGGCTTCGCCGAGCGCGGCTGGCTGACGGCCCCGGACGCCCCGGAGAACTCCCGTATCACCTGGGACTACGTCCTGATGATGCGCGCGGGGGCCGGTGGCCTCATTCAGGAATTGCAGATGTTCTGGGGGAGGTCGGACATTGGTATCGCCGGCTGATCCCCCACCACCCCGGCACCGCACAGGAGGCGTTCATGGCCGATGAGGCGACCCTCAAGAGGATGGCTCTGGAATACGCGCGGCGCATGAACGAGGGTGATGTCGAGGCCGTATTGGAGCTCTTCTCGGACGACATCGTCTTCGAGGACCCGGTCGGCGCGCCCCCGCTCATCGGAAAGGACGCGCTTCGCGAACACATCGCCTGGTCCATCGAATGCCAGGTGCACGAGACCCCGGGCCGTCCGGTCACCTCGATGGACGGCCGCAGGGTGGCGGTGCCGACCACGGTCACGGTGTACGCGCCGGCCAAACTCACCTTCAGCATCATCGGCGTGATCGAACTCGGTGATGACGGACTGGTCCATCACGCCCAGGCGTTCTGGGGCATCACGGATACCAAAGTGGGCGACGGCCCCGAACTCACCGGTGTCGCACATTTCATGGCGGTCACCCAGAACCTCGCCAAGATGGTCCAGGCCAAGGGCAGCCCCAGTCCGATGTAAAGCCGTAAGCGGTGAAGGGACGAAAGCGAAACCATGACCGAACCCACACACGGAATCGTTCTGGGCGGAGGCTGGGCGGGAATGCTGGCCGCCCATGTGCTGGCCCGCCATGTGGAGCGCGTCACCGTCGTGGAGCGCGATGTGCTGCCGGACGGCCCCCGGCACCGCAAGGGATCGCCGCAGGGACGCCATGTCCATGTGCTGTGGTCCAGCGGTGCGCGCATCGTGGACACGCTGCTGCCGGGCATGATCGACCAACTGCTCGACGCGGGCGCCCGCCGGATCGGATTCCATCAGGACCTGGTGACCTTGACGTCCCACGGCTGGCAGCACCGCTTTCCACCGCGGCAGTACGCCCTGATGTGCACCCGTCCGTTCCTGGACTGGAAGGTCCGCGACCGGGTGCTCGCCACCGGGCGGATCACCGTGCGCCAGCGCGCCGAGATCCTCGATCTGGTCGGCGACGCCAAACGGGTCTCCGGGGTCCGGGTGCGTGACATGGACACCGGGGCGGGCGAAACCCTGGAGGCCGATCTGGTGGTCGACGCGTCCGGGCGCGGCTCCCGGCTCCGGCACTGGCTGTCGGCGCTGGAGGTGCCGCCGCTGGAGGAGGACATCGTCGACGCGGGCATCGCCTACGCCACCCGCGTGTACCAGGGTCCGCCGGGCGCCGCGGCCGGATTCCCCGCCGTCAACGTGGCCGCCGACCACCGGCTGCGCGAACCGGGCCGGTTCGGGGTGGTGTATCCGCAGGAGGACGGCACCTGGATGGTGACCCTGTCGTGCACCCGGGGCGCCGGGCTGCCCACCCACGACGACGAGTTCCTGCCCTACGCGCGGACGCTGCGCCATCCGCTGGTCGCCGATCTCATCGCGCTCGCGAAGCCACTGACCTCGGTGGCCGTCTCGCGGGTCGGCGCCAACCGGCGGCTGTATCCGGAGCGTCTCGACATCTGGCCGGAGGGGCTGCTGGTGCTGGGGGACGCGCTGGCCGCGTTCAACCCGATCTACGGCCATGGCATGAGCTCGGCGGCTCGCGCGGCCGCCGCCCTGGACGCCGGGCTCCGGCGGTCCGGGATCGCCGGGGGAACCACGCACCGGGTCCAGCAGGCGATCAGCGCCACCGTGGACGACCCCTGGATCATGGCCGCGTCCAAGGACGTGGAGTACGTCAACTGCCGGATGAACACGACGGATCCACGGCTGACCGGCGGGGCCGTGGCGCGGCAGCGCTTCTCCGATCTGATCGCCGACCGGTCGATCCGCTCCTCGGCGGTGTGTGATGTGGTGACCGACGTCATCAGCCTCACCGCCCCGCAGTCCGAGCTGGCGTCCAGCGGCTTCCTTTCGCTGATGCAGAAGGACCGGGTACTCCCGGAGCTCACGGAGCCGCCGCTGACCGCCGATGAGCTCGCGCTGGTGGATCTGAGCCCGCGCAGCGCAGTGGGTGCGGGCGGCTCATGAGCAACGAGGAAAAGCTCGTCGACTATCTCAAGTGGACCACGTCCGAGCTCCATGAGACCCGGCAGCGGCTGCGGGAGGCCCAGGAGGAGCTGGAGGAGCCGATCGCCATCGTCGGCATGTCCTGCCGCTTCCCCGGCGGGGTGCGCAACCCGGCCCAGCTGTGGGACCTGGTGGCCGAGGGGCGGGACGCCGTCTCCAGCTTCCCCACCGACCGGGGCTGGGACCTGGAGAACCTCTACCACCCCGATCCGGAGCACCACGGCACCTCGTACGTCCGGGCCGGCGGCTTCATCTACGACGCGGCCGACTTCGACGCGGAGTTCTTCGACATCGGCGCCCGGGAGGCGGCGGCCATCGAACCGCAGCAGCGGATGTTGCTGGAACTGGCGTGGGAGGCGACGGAGAGCGCGGGCATCGATCCGCACACCCTGCGGGGCAGCCGGACCGGCGTCTACACGGGGGTGATGTACCACGACTACGCCTCGCGTCTGGACGAGATCCCCGAGGGTCTGCTGGGCCATGTGGGCAACGGCAACGCGGGCAGTGTGTCCTCGGGCCGGGTGGCGTTCACCCTCGGTCTGCGGGGCGCGGCCGTCAGCCTGGACACCGCGTGTTCGTCGTCGCTGGTGGCGATGCATCTGGCGGCCGGGGCGCTGCGGCGGCGCGAGTGCACGCTGGCGCTGGCCGGTGGCGCCGCCATCATGTACACCGCGAGCGTGTTCCAAGTGGCCTCCAGCCAGCGCCAGTTGTCGCCCGATGTCCGGTGCCGGTCGTTCGCGGACGCCGCCGACGGCATGGTGTACGGGGAGGGCGCCGGTCTGCTGCTGCTGGAGCGGCTGTCGGACGCCCGGCGCAACGGCCATCCGGTGCTGGCCGTGATCCGCGGCTCGGCGATCAACCAGGACGGTGCGAGTACGGGCATGGCCGCGCCCAACGGCCCCGCTCAGCAGCAGCTGATCCGTGACGCGCTGGCGAACGCCCAGTTGTCCACGGGGGACGTGGACGCGGTGGAGGCGCATGGCACGGGTACCGCGTTCGGCGACTCCATCGAGCTCCAGGCGCTGCTCGCCACGTACGGCCAGGAGCGTCCGGACGACCGGCCGCTGCTGCTGGGATCCATCAAGTCGAACATCGGTCATACGCAGGCCGCCGCCGGAATGGCCGGTGTGATCAAGATGGTGATGGCGATGCGCCGGGGCGTGCTGCCGCGTTCGCTCCACATCGACCGGCCTACCCGGCTGGTGCACTGGCGCAAGGGCGCGGTGCGGCTGCTGACCGAGCGGATGGACTGGCCACGGGTGGACCGGCCACGGCGGGCCGGTGTGTCCTCCTTCAGCGCCAGCGGCACCAACGCCCATGTGATTCTCGAGGAGTTCACCGAGCCGGTGGAACACTCCGCCGACGCCGGTGGCGCTCGCGACCCGGGGGTGGTGCCGTGGGTGCTGTCCGCGCGGGGCGCGGCGGCGCTGCGCGGCCAGGCCCGTGCGCTGGCCGCACATACGGCAGCCGCTCCCGGGCTCTCCCCCACGGACGTCGGCTGGTCACTCGTCACCACGCGGTCGGTGTTCGACCACCGGGCGGTCGTGGTCGGCCGGGGGCCGGACGAGCTGCGAGCGGGGCTGGCCGCGCTGGCGGCCGGTGAGCCGCATCCCTCCGTGGTGGGGCCCGGTGTGGCCCGTACCGGCGCGGCGGCCCCGGCGAGCGGGACGGTGTTCGCCTTCGGTGGCGAGGGCGGCCATCCGCCGGGGACGGGCGCCGGGCTGTACGGCCGGTTCCCCGTCTTCGCCGCGGCCTTCGACGAGGTCGGTGAGGTGCTCGGGGTGAAGGGGGTAGCCGACGTGTCCTCCCGGGCCGGGCTGTTCGCCCTCTACATCGCGCTGGCCCGGCTGCTCGCCTCGGTGGGGGTGCGGCCCGACGGGGTGGTGGGCTGCGGGGTCGGTGAGATCGCAGCGGCGCACATCACCGGTGCTCTGGACCTCGCCGACGCGTGCCGACTGGTGGCCACCGAGGCCGATCCGGGCGCGGTGGAGTACGAGCGGCCGCCCATGCCCTCGCTCGACGAAGCCGGTGCGGTGTGGGAGCTGGGGCCCGGGGCGATGCTGCCCTCCGCCCCGGCCGCGCTGGTGCTGTCGCCCTTCCGTAGCGAGGGGTCCGAGGTGCGGGAGCTGATGCGCGGCCTGGCCCGTATGCACACCATGGGCGCCACCGTGGACTGGGCCGCCCTGTTCGACGGCGATCCGGCTCCCCGCGCGGTCGCGCTGCCCACGTACGCCTTTCAGCGAAAGCGCTACTGGCTGGAGAACGAGGCTCCGGCGGATGCCGTGCCCACGGTGGAGACCTGGGCGGAGGCCGAGTTCTGGGATGCCGTGGAACGTTCGGACGCGGCGGCCCTGACCCGGGCGCTCGAAGTGCCCGCCGGCCGGCGGGAGGCGCTCGCGGAGCTCCTGCCCGCCCTGGCCACCTGGCGGCGGCAGCGGGAGTGGCGCCACCGCATCGGCTGGAAGCCCCTCCCCGACCCACCGGCACCACGGCTGACCGGCACCTGGCTGGTCGTGACGTCCGGCGACGGCGAGGACGACCCCATGGTGGCCGCCGTGACCACCGCGCTGCGCGACCATGGCGCGGAGACCGTCGTGGTCGATCCGAACACCACGCCGTCCCTTGCCGGGCGGCCGGTCGCCGGGGTGCTCTCCCTGCTGGCGCTGGATGACGACCGGCCGGGGTCCGACGACGGGCGGCGCCTTGAGCCGGCCCCGACCGTGGAGTTGTTCGAGGCGCTGCGGCGCGCCGGGGTCGAGGCCCCGGTGTGGCTGGCCACCCGCGGTGGCGTCAGCGTCGACGTGGGCGATCCGATGTCCCGTCCGGAGCAGGCCGGGTTCTGGGGGTTGGGGAGCGCGCTGGCGATGGAGCGTCCACGCTGCTGGGGCGGGCTGGTCGACCTGCCCCACAGGTTCGACGACCGCGCGGGGCGGCGGCTCGTGGGCGTGCTGGCCGGGGCGTACGGCGAAGTGGAGGTGGCCGTACGAGGCGACAGCTGCTTCGCCCGGCGCCTGGTGCGCGATGTCCCCACGGCCCCGGCCACCCCCGCCCGACGGCTCCGGGGGACGGTCCTCATCACGGGCGCCGCCACCGCCCTGGGCGGCCACACCGCCCGCTGGGCGGCCGAGGACGGCGCCGAACACCTGCTGCTCATCGACAACACCGCGCCACCGGCCGCCGACCTGGTGGCCGAGCTCGGCGCCTCGGGCGTACGGACGTCCGTGGCCACCCTCGATGTGGCGGACCCGGAAGCGCTGGCCGCTGCCGTCGCGGGCATTCCCGCGGAGTTCCCTCTGACGGCCGTCCTGCATCTCACGGCGCCCCTGGCCGCGGAGGCGGGGCAGCTGGAGGTGGCGCGGATCGAGCGCGAGTGGGCCGCCACGGTGGCGGGCGCGGAGAACCTCTGCGCCCTCGGCAGCGACCACGAGCTGTCGGCCCTGGTGCTCGGATGCTCGGTCGTGGGCGTCCTGCCCAGCCCGGGCCTTGGCAACCAGGCGCCGGCGCACGCCTACTTGAGCGCGCTCGCCCAGGAGTGTCGGGCGAGGGGCGTTCCGGCGACCTCGGTGTGCTGGGGCTCGATCGACGACCCCGACACGGCCGTCGGCGCCGCCAAGCAGCTGCGCGCCAACGGGCTGCCCGCACTCCCCCAGCGCTCGGCCGCCGCCCTGCTGCGGCAGGCGGTCATGGCGGACACGGCGTCCGTGGTCATCGCGGACATCGACTGGGCCTGGATGACCGCACACGCCTCCGAGCTGGGAGCACATCGGCTCTTCGATGACGTCTCCGGCCCTTCGAACACGCCGCATACGCACCGCGGTCGGTGACCGACGCCGACCGGCCCCAACCAGGCGGGAGTACCCATGAACGCACACACCAAGGTCAACAACCACACCCCCGGCGACGCCACCGAAGCTCAAGGAGACGGATCCGCGATGCAGACGGAGAAGAGCGAGACCGCACTCGACGGGACGGCGCTGCACCAGGCGCTCTCCATCGCCACCGCCGAGGAGCGCGAGGACATCATGCGGGAGACCGTACGGACGCAGCTGGCCGACATCCTGGCGCCCACCGTGGTGGACGACGACAGCAACTTCCTGGAGAACGGGCTCACTTCGCTGACCGCTCTCGAGCTCACCCGCAATCTGATGACGCTCACCGACGTGGAGATCCCCCTCGTCGCCATTCTGGAGTACCCCACACCCACCCAGCTCGGCCACTACCTCGCCGAGGCATACGCCGCGGTCAACTCCGGTGACGGCGCCACGGCCTAGTCAGGCCCGCGGGGCACAACGCCGCGCGGGAGGGGATCAACCCCCTCCCGCGCGGCGTTTTCAGTGCTACGGGGCAGGTGTGTCAGAAGGCGCACTCCACATGCTTGATGGCCTCGACGAAGCTGGCCACCAGCCGCCGGGGCTTCCCCACCGTACGGATCTCCGGCAGCCGGCTGAACAGCTCGCGGAAGAGCACCGTGACCTCCATCCGGGCGAGATGGGCACCCAGGCAGAAGTGCGGTCCGACCGACCCGAAGGTCAGATGGGGATTGGGGTCCCGGGTGATGTCGAACTCGTAGGGGTCGGGGAAGACGTCCTCGTCCCGGTTGGCCGACCAGTAGAAGAGCAGCAGCTTGTCGCCCTCCGTGAAGCGGTGGCCGTTCACCTCGCAGTCACGCCGGACGGTGCGCCGCATCCAGTTGATGGGGGTCGCGACCCGCAGAATCTCCTCGACCGCGCCCGGCGCGTAGGTCTCGAAGTCGGAGAGCAGCAGCTTCCGCTGCTCCGGGTGGTCGCTGAGCAGCACCAGACCGCGCGAGATGGCGTTGCGGGTCGTCTCCATTCCGGCGACGACGAGCAGGATGAAGAACGACGAGAGCTCTTCGGGGCTGAGCCGCTCACCGTCGATCTGCGCCTGCACCAGCCGGGTGATCAGATCGCCCGTGGGGTTGCGGGTGCGGTCGGCGGCGAGCCGTGCGATGTAGTCGGCGAGTTCATGGGAGGTCTTCAGCAGGGCGGCGGTGGCCTGATCGGCCCGGGGAACATATTCGGGGTCGAAGGTGCCGACGATGATATTGGACCGGTCGTAAATGAACTCGTAGTCGTCGTCGGGAATCCCCATCATGCCGCTGAGCACCGCGATCGGCATGATCGCCGCGACCTTCCGGACGAAGTCGCCGGGCCCTTCCGCGATGAGGTCGTCGACAATCTTCCGGGCCGCCTTGTGGGAGGCCGCCTCGAACTCGGCGGCCATTCCGCGGCCGAACGCGCGGGAGACCAGCCGGCGCATCCGGGCGTGCTGGGGATTGTCCATATTGATCATGGATCCGAAGAAGTTGTTGAACTCCTCCGGCAGATCGATGATGCTGATCGCGGTGGGCTCGGAGCCGAAGTCCTGCGGACGCCGGCTCACCTCGGCGATATCGGCGTGCCGGACCATCGCGTAATAGCCTGACCCCTGCCCGAACCCGGGCATGACCGGCTCGCGGAAGAGAACGGGCTCCGGCCGTCCGCGCAGCGCCGCGAAGGCGGCGTCACGGTCGCCGTAGGGCTGTGCCCAGAAGGACAAGTCGGTGAGATCGATGGTGTCGATTTGGGCGAACCTGGATTCCGGGGGATACACGGCGCCTCACTTCAGCTCGGAGTCTACGGTCGGCAAGGAGGTGGGTCGGCATGAGAGTATGAATCGCCCGGTCATCCAGCATCTCGCCCCCCGCTAAAGCGCCGCTAATCCGCGCGTACCTCACATCCCCAGCGGTCGAATCGGATTGGGCGCTCCGGCTAGAATTCCGCCATGGATCTTTCCGTGCCCGTAACCGACGATGTGAAATTGCATTTCCGGCACCGGCCGGGAACGGCGTCGCTTCCCTTTCTCCTGGTCCATGGCATGGCGTCGAGCGCCCGGCTGTGGGACGAGGTCGCCGACCATCTGGCCGCCGCGGGCCATGCGGTGTACGCGGTGGACCTGCGCGGCCACGGGGACTCCGACGCCCCGGAGACCGGGTACGACACGCCGACCGCGGTCGCGGATCTGGTGGCCGCGTCCGCCGCCCTCGGTCTTGACCGGGTGGTGGTGGCCGGTCACTCCTGGGGCGGCAATATCTCGGTGCGGCTGACCGCCGAGCATCCCGAACTGGTCGCCGCGCTGGCCCTGGTGGACGGCGGCTGGCTGGAGCCGGCCAAGGCGTTCTCCTCCTGGGACGCGTTCGTCGGGGCGCTGCGGCCCGCGTCCCTGGAGGGCGCCACCGTGCGGAGCGTGAGCGACTACTTCCGCGCCATCCACCCGGACTGGTCCCCGGCGGCGATCGAGGCCGCGGTGGACACCATGCGGGTGAACGCGGACGGATCGCTGTCCCGGCGCATGTCCACCGAGCAGCACATGTCGATCCTGCACAGCATCTGGAACGAGCCGCCGAGGCCGTGGTACGCGGCCATCGACGTGCCCACCCTGCTGATGCCCGCCATCCCCAAGGGCGCGGACGCGAAGTGGGCGGACCGCATCCGCTCCCGCATCAGGGAGACCACGGCCGATCTGCGCCATGCGACGATGCGCGAATACCTCGACTCCGAGCACGATCTGCATGCCCAGCACCCGCGGCGGGTGGCCGACGACTTGCTCGACCTGGCCCGCGGAGCCTCCGGCCGGTGAGCAACGCTCGCTGATCGCCGGACAGCGCCCCGAAGGGGCGCGGGGCTGTGTCGATGTGCGGCTCCGCCGCGCGAGCGCGACCAGCCACGACGGCGCCGCAGTCGGCCGACGACGCATCGCGACACTTCCTGCCGGGCGCTTAAGCCCCCCGCAGGGTCTCGGCCCGCTTCTCGATCGCCGAGATCAGCGCCCCGACCGTGGCCTCGAAGATCCGCTCGTCCGCCACCTCGGCGAGTTCGGCGCTCAGGCGGGTGATGTTCGGGAATGCCCGCGGGTCGACCAGCCGGTACTCGCGGGTCCAGGCGGACTCGTCGGCCGCGCGGGCCTCCGCGTCGAAGAGGAAATACGCGGCCTGCTGACCGACGTAGGCGAGGAGTGAGTCCGCGACCATGCGGTAGTGCAGGGCCGCCTCGGCGCCCTCGAGTCCGGCCTCCATGACGGCGCCGAGGATGAGTTCGACGACCCGGAACTCATTGGGCCGCCGGGTGGTCCGGCTCGCCATGGCCGAGCCCACCACCGGGTATTTGAGGGCGACCGCAAGCGAGCCGTCGGCGAGCGCCCGGATGCGCCCCTTCCAGTCGAGGCCCTCGGGGATGCTGTCGAGCACCTCGCCGAGCGTGCGGTCCGCGACGGACAGCAGCAGCTCGTCCTTGTCTCGAAAGTGCCGGTAGATCGCGGTCGGGTCGGCCCCGAGCTCCTCGCCCAGGCGGCGGACGGTGAAGGCGTCCTCGCTGCCGCGGGCCGCGATGCGCAGGCTCGCCTCGATGATTGCGTCGGGCGTCAGCTGACTGCCTGCGCGCTTGCTCCGGGCCGTGTTGGCGGGTGACTTCGGCATGGTGCGGCCAGTGTATCGATCCAGGAAACGATCAGCGCAATACCGTTGACAACAGCATTGCGCTGACGTTCACTCCTCCACAACAAACAAGCCAGCGGGTCAGCCCGCCGAGCCGGAGGTTGCTTCGATGGCGCACCGCAGCCAACAGGCCGACACCGTTTTCGTGGGTGGCCGGGTCTTCACCGGGGCCGGGACACGGCCCACCCCGGTGGACGCCGCCGTCGCCGTGGGGGGAGGCCGGATCCTCGCCGTCGCCGACGCGAGCGCGGTGTGGTCGCTCGCCGGCGCCACCACGGAGGTCGTCGACCTGGAGGGCGGGCTGCTCGTCCCCGGGTTCCAGGACGCCCATGTCCATCCCGTGGTGGGCGGAGCCCTGATGCTCGGCTGCGACCTGGGCGGGCGGAGCACCGCCGAGGGCTGTCTCGCGGTGGTGGCCCAGTACGCCAAGGACCATCCGGACGCGGCCTGGATCCGCGGCGGCGGCTGGTCCATGGACTGCTTCCCCGGGGGTACGCCGACGCGCGGCATGCTCGACGCGGTGGTGCCGGACCGGCCCGTCCTGCTCACCAACCGCGACGGCCACGGCGCCTGGGCCAACACCCGCGCACTCGACCTCGCCGGGGTCGGCCGCCACACCCCCGACCCGGCGGACGGCCGGATCGAGCGGGAGCCGGACGGCGCCCCGGCGGGCACCCTGCACGAGGGCGCCGTGGAACTGGTGGCCCGCCATATGCCGGTCGCGACACCGGACGAGGCGTACGCCGGTCTGCTCGCCGCGCAGGAGTACCTCTTCTCGCTGGGGGTGACCGGCTGGCAGGACGCCATGATCGGCGCCTTCCCCGGCAACCCCGACAACTTCGACGTCTATCTGCGCGCGGCCCGTGAAGGCTCGCTGCTGGCCCGCGTCGTCGGCGCCCTGTGGTGGGACCGCGAACGCGGCCTGGAACAACTTCCCGAGCTGGCGGAGCGCCGCCGCACCGGACAGGTGGGCCGCTTCAACGCCACCAGCGTGAAGATCATGCAGGACGGCGTGGCGGAGAACTTCACCGCGGGAATGCTGGAGCCCTACCTCGACGGCTGTGGCTGCCCCACCGCCAACTCCGGACTCAGTTTCGTCGAACCCGCCCTGCTCACCGAGGCGGTGTGCGCACTCGACCGCTCCGGCTTCCAAGTCCACTTCCACGCGCTCGGCGACCGCGCCGTCCGTGAGGCCCTCGACGCGCTCGCCGCGGCCCGCGCCGCCAATGGTGTCAATGACAACCGGCACCATATGGCCCATCTCCAGGTCGTCCACCCCGACGACATCGGGCGCTTCGCGAGCCTGGAGGTGGCCGCGAACATCCAGGCGCTGTGGGCGGCGCACGAACCGCAGATGGACGAGCTGACGATCCCGTTCCTGGGCCCCGAGCGGGCCGCCCTCCAGTACCCGTTCGGGGATCTGCGGCGGGCCGGGGCCCGCCTGGTCGCGGGCAGCGACTGGTCGGTGAGCAGCCCCAACCCGCTGTGGGGCATCCATGTCGCGGTCAACCGGACCGTACCCCCGGAGGAGTCACCCGGCGGGCCGTACGCGCCGTTCCACCCCGAGCAGGCCCTGTCCCTGGCCGAGGCGCTCACCGCGTACACCGCGGGCAGCGCCTGGGCGAACCACCTCGACGACATGACCGGCACGGTCGAGGAGGGCAAGTGCGCGGATCTCGTGGTGCTCGACCGCGACCCGTTCGCGGGCCCCTCCCAGGAGATCGCCAACGCCCGGGTGCGCCGCACCTATATCGACGGTCGGCTCGTCTTCGCCGCGACCGACTGACGTATCCCCGCTACTTCACCGAGCCCACCCCGGACGGAGGCAGACGGTGCCCATAGGGAGCGCAGGAACGAGACGACGGACACGACCATGGTGGCGCACCGGGGGGACCCTCCTCGCGGTGGCCGCGGTGCTCACCACCGGTGCGTGCAGCGGCACCGCGCACTCGGACATAGGCGGCGGCACGAGTGCCGCATACCGACTCACCGAACGAACTCCCGCAGCCACAGGGCCACTTGACTCCTTCAGCTGGTCGATCTTCGCCGAGCCCACCTCGATCGACTACGCCTACGCCTTCGACTATCCGCCCAACCAGATCCTCTCCAATGTCTGCGAGAGCCTGCTGCGCTGGAACCCGGATCTGACGACATCGCCGAACCTCGCGTCCTCGTACCGCAATCCGACGCCCACCACCTGGGTCTACAAGATCCGCCCCCATGTGCGCTTCCACGACGGGACGCCGCTCACCGCGCACGACGTCGTCGCCTCGCTGCGCCGCCACCTCGACCCCGCCGTGGGCAGCGCCTGGGCCAACTCGTTCCGCAATGTGAAGTCGATCGACCAGTCCGGTGAGCTGGAGGTCACCGTCCGGCTGAAGAAGCCGGACTCGACCTTCAACCAGGGGATGGCGGCCAGTCCCGGCACCGTCGAGTCCGCCGCCACCCTCGCCGAGAAGGGCAAGGACTACGGCGGCCCCAAGGGCGGTGTGAACTGCACCGGGCCGTTCTCGTTCGGGTCCTGGAACCCGGGCCAGTCGCTGGTGCTCAAGCGGTTCGACGGCTACTGGAACCCCAAGCTCAAGGCCAAGGCGGGCCGGGTCACGTTCGTGTTCCTGAGCGATGCGACGACCCGCGTCAGCGCCTTCCAGAGCGGTGAGGTGGACGGCGGCTGGATGGTCCCCACCGATTCCTACGCCCAACTCCGCTCGTCCCGGGCCGGAAAGCTCTACTTCGGCCGCAACACCACCGTCGCCGACGAGGTGGTCGGCGATCTCAAGGGCCCGCTGGGGGACACCCGGGTGCGCAGGGCCCTGCTGATGGCCATCGACCGCGAGGGCATCGTCAAGGCGGGCGCCGGCGGAGTAGGCGAGGTTGCCGACTCGCTGGTCACCGACAACGTGTGGAAGGGCGCGCCCGCCGCGACCCGCAAGGCCCTCCTCGATGACCTGCCGCGCTACCCGTACGACCCGGCCAAGGCCAAGAAGCTCGCGAAGCAGGCCGGAGTGGAGGGCCGGCGGATCACCATCGCGTCCAGCCCGCTCGACTCGCAGTCGACGATCACCACACAGGCCGTCGCCCAGGCGGCCAGGGACATCGGGCTCGATCCCAAGATCGACACGCTCCCCCCGGAGAAGTACTCGACGCTCTTCACCGACCCCGCCGCCCGCAAGGGCATCGACCTCTTCCTCACCTTCTGGTACACGTCGATCACCGACCCGCTGGACATGTACACCTCCCTGGAGACCGGCGCGTCCACCAACTACGGCGGCTGGTCCAACAAGGACTTCGACAAGGCCGTCGAGCAGGCCATCGGCACCTACGAACCGGCCGCGCACGCGGAGGCCAACGCGAAGGCCCAGCGGATCGCCCTGCGGGAGTTGCCCTGGCTGCCCCTGCACACACAGCCCGTGAGCGTCTTCCTCGGCAACCGGATCACCGGCGTCCGGCCGTCGATCGCCTATCTGTACTACCCGTGGGCGGCCGAGATCGGAGCGAAGGGATGAAGCACACGGCGACATGGGCGCTCGACGGTCTGCGCAGACTGGCCGGGATGGCCACGACCCTCCTGATCACCTCGTTCCTGGTGTTCTCCTCGCTGTACCTGGCGCCCGGCGACCCGGCGAGCTTCCTGGTCCGCGGCCGCAGCGCGAGCCCGCGGGAACTGGCCGAGATCCGCCACCAGTACGGGTTCGACCAGCCGTTCCTGGTCCGGTACGGACACTGGCTGGACCAGGTGGTGCACGGCGACTTCGGCCGGTCCTACGTCTTCCACCAGGACGTCAGCTCGGTCATCTGGTCGCGCCTGCCGGCCACGCTGCTGCTGGTCGCGGTGTCGGCACTGCTGATCGCGGTGGTGGGTGTCGCGGCGGGCATGGTCGGCGCGCTGCGCCGCGGCACACGGGCCGACTCCGCGCTGATGCTTCTGGTGACGGTGGGGGCCGCCGCCCCCGCCTTCGTCGTCGCGGTGCTGCTGAGGTCGCAGTTCGGGGTGCGGCTCGGCTGGTTCCCGACCATCGGCAACGGCACCGGCGTACTCGACCGGCTGCATCATGTCGTGCTTCCGGCGGTGGCCCTGTCGGTGACGTTCATGGCGCTGGTGACCCGGGTGACCCGCTCGGCGATGCTGGAGGAGCTCGGCCGTGAACACGTCGAGGTCTCGGTGAGCCGTGGCACACCACGGTGGACCGTGATCCGGTGTCATGTGCTGCGCAACGCGCTCGGGCCGATCGTCACCGTCTCCGCGCTCCTGATCTCGGGAATGCTGGTGAGCACCTCGATCGTGGAGACCGCGTTCGGGATGTCGGGCGTGGGATCGCTGCTCGTGCAGTCGGTCAACCAGATGGACTTCCAGGTGGTGCAGGCGATCGTGCTGCTCGTGGTGGCCGCGTTCGTCGTGGTCAACGCCCTGGTGGACGTGGCACATCCGCTGATCGATCCGCGGGTGGCGGCAGCGGGGAGCGCGCGATGAGCGTACAGATCCCGGATGTGGCGCGCGGGCCGGCGGCCCGGCTGCGGTCCTTGGGCGGCGGGTGGTCGCAGAACCTGTGCCTGCTGCTTCTGATCCTGTTCATCCTCGTCTCGGTGTTCGCGCCGTGGCTCGCGCCGCAGGATCCGACCTACGGCGACCTCGGCTCGGGGCTCGTGGGCCCGAGCGCCGAGCATTGGCTGGGCACCGACCAGGGTGGGCACGACACGTTCTCGGCCCTCGTCGAAGGGAGTCGTACGAGCCTGGTCGGGCCGCTCACGGTGGTGCTGTTCTCCACCGTCACGGGCATCGCCGTCGGCCTGTTCACGGCCTGGCGGGGCGGCTGGGTCGACACCGTGATCGGGCGGCTGATCGACGTCCTGTTCGCCTTCCCCGCACTGCTCGTCGCGATCCTCGCGGTGGCGGTCTTCGGCAAGGGGATGACGGCACCGGTGATCGCCATGTCCCTGGCGTACCTGCCGTACACCGCCCGGCTGGTGCGCGGTCTCGCCCTTCAGGAGCAGGCCAGGCCCTATATCGCCGCCTACCGTGTACAGGGGCACTCCGGGGTGTTCGTCGCGGTCCGCCGACTGCTGCCGAACATCGGCCCGACCGTGCTCGCCCAGTCGACGGTCAACTTCGGCTACGCGCTGCTCGACCTCGCCGCCCTGTCCTTCCTGGGCCTCGGCGTCCAGCCGCCGACACCCGACTGGGGCGCGATGATCAACCAGAGTCAGGCCGCGGTGCTTCAGGGCCAACCGCTGTCGTCGGTCGTGCCCGCCGTCGCGGTCGTCCTGGTCGTGGTCGCCTTCAACGTGGTCGGAGAGAACTTCGGCGACCGGCTCGCGGGGAGGGATTCCTGATGGCACTGCTCGCATACGAGGCGCTGAGCATCGCCCTGCCCGGCATGGCCCGCCCGGTCCTCGACGGCATCGATCTGACCGTGGCCGCGGGTGAGGTCGTCGCCCTGGTCGGTGAATCCGGCTCCGGGAAGTCGGTCACCGCCCGCGCCGCCCTCGGCCTGTTCCCTCCGGGGGCCGAAGTCGAAGGCCACGTCCGGGTCGATGGCACGGACCTGGTGAGTGCCGACGCCACCGGCCTGCGGACCATCCGTACGGCCAAGGCGTCGATGATCTTCCAGGACCCTCGGGCGGGCATCAACCCGGTGCGCCGCATCGGGGACTTCCTCACCGAGTCGCTGCGCGTCGGCCACGGCTGGACCAAGGACCGCGCGCACACCCGGGCCGCCGAACTGCTCGCCGCGGTCGGCCTCCCGGACCCCGCCCGGCACCTGAGGCAGTATCCGCACCAGCTCTCCGGCGGCATGCTCCAGCGCGTCATGATCGCCGGAGCGCTCACCACCGAACCCCGGCTGCTGCTGTGCGACGAACCGACCACCGCCCTCGACGTCAGCACCCAGGCCGAGATCATGGCCATCCTGGGACGGCTGCAACGCGAACGCGACCTGGGCCTGCTCCTCATCACCCACGACATCGAACTCGCGGCCGCCGTCTGCGACCGCGTCTATGTGATGTACGCCGGGCGGATCGTGGAGACGGCGCCCACCGCCGAACTCTTCGCCGCGCCTCGCCACCCCTACACCGCGGGCCTGCTCGGCTCGTCCCCTCCCCTGTCGGCGCCGAGCGGCCCGCCCGCCCGGCTGACTCCGATCCCCGGGGCCCCGATGGGGCTGCTCGACTCCGCCCCCGGCTGCTCCTTCGCGGCCCGCTGCCGCTTCGCCCGGCCCGGCGTCTGCGACCAGTCACCACCGCCCCTGGAGCGGCACGACACGGCCCTGGTCGCCTGCCACCGCGCCGACGACCTCACCTCCGTGCCCGACGCGCTCGCCGCGACGGCGACCGCTCCCCACTCACCCCAGCTGGAGGACGGTTGACCAGCGAGACGGACACGCTGCTCGAAGTGAGCGGTCTGCGCAAGACCTACCGGACGGGAAAGGCGGAGCTCGTCGCGGTCGACGACCTGTCGTTCTCCGTACGGGCCGGCGGCGCGCTCGGCATCGTGGGCGAGTCGGGCTCCGGCAAGACGACCACGGCCCGGATGCTGATCGGCCTCGAACGCCCCGACGCGGGACGGATCCTGGTCCAGGGCGAGCCGCTGACCGCGTCCGTACGGGGCAAGGCTGCCCGGCTCGCCCGCGCCAAGGCGGTCCAGATCGTCTTCCAGGACCCGTATCTCTCGCTGGACGCGCGCATCAGCATCGGCGCGACCATCGACGGGGTGCTGCGCCTGCACGGCCTGGCGGACCGGGCGGACCGGGCCGCCCGCACCAGGGAGCTGCTCGCCCAGGTCGGCCTCGGTGAGCGCGAGGCGGCCGCGCTCCCCCGCAGGCTCTCCGGCGGCCAGCGCCAACGCGCCGCGATCGCACGGGCGTTGGCCGTCGAGCCCGCCGTGCTCGTGCTCGACGAGGCGGTGTCGGCCCTCGACGTATCCGTACAGGCACAGGTGCTCAATCTCCTGTGGGACATCCGCCGCGACACCGGCATCGGCCTGGTCTTCGTCAGCCACGACCTGGCCGTCGTGCGATACGTGTGCGACGAGGCGCTCGTTCTGTACCGGGGCCGCACGATGGAACACCGCCCCGTCGCGGACCTCCTCTCCGACCCCGGACACCCCTACACACAGCTTCTGCTGGCATCCGTCCCCCGACCGGGCTGGGACCCCGACTCGATCAGCGGCCGACGCCGGGAGCACAGCGGCTGACGCACCGGCGGTCGCGGGCCCGGGGCCCGCGACTGCCGGTCAGACCCCGAGTTCGCGGTCGATGAGGGCGAACACCTCATCGGCGGTGGCCGCCGTCAGATCCTGCTCGCCCGCGGGCTCATCGGCCTGCTGCGCGGTGGCGGTGTACTTCCAGACGAGAGCCTGCAACCGGTTCACCAGACCGGCGCGCCGCGGATCGCCGGCCGGCAGCCCGGCCAGTGCGGCCTCGATTTCATCCAGGTGTCCGGACGCCGGATGTGCCGCGTCGGCCTCCCCGGGGTCCACCTCGGCCAGCAGATGGCCCGCGAGTGTGCGCGGTGTCGGATAGTCGAAGACCACCGTGGTCGGCAGGCTCAGGCCCGTGGCGGCGCGCAGCCGGTTTCTGAGCTCCACGGCCGCGATGGAGTCGAACCCCAGCTCCTTGAACGGGCGGTCCGGCTCGACCGCCTCCGGCGCCGGATAGTGCAGTACGGCCGCCACATGGGCGCGTACCAGCGCCAGCAGCCGCTCGACCCGCTCGTCGTCGGGCAGGGCGGCCAGCTCCCGCCGCAGCGCCGACGCCTCGTCGGTGCCGGTGTCCTCGGCGGGTTCCCGCGCGGCCTCGATGGCCTGGCGGGCGGCCGGGACACCGTCGAAGAGCCTGCTGGGACGGGCGAGGGTGAACAGCGGCGCGAAGCGCTCCCATGCCACATCGGCGACGGTGAGGCCCGGATCGTCGTGGTCGAGCACCTGGCGCAGCGCGGTCAGCGCAGGCCGGGGGTCCAGCGGGGGCAGGCCCTGCCGCCGGGAGCGCTCGGTGTGCGAGGCCGCCGTCGCGTCCGCCGTCGCACCGCCGTACGGCAGGTCCCACAGCCCCCACGCGATCGAGACGGTGGGCCGTCCGTCGGCCCGGTCGTGCCGGGCCAGCGCGTCGAGGCAGGCGGTGGCGGCCGCGTAGGAGCCGTGGTCCTTGCTGCCCCAGGACGCGGCGACGGTGGAGAAGTACACCACGGTGTCCTCGGGGCCCATGCCGCACAGTTCGTCCAGGTAGCGCCCGGTATCGTCCAGGTGGGCGCGGATCTCCCCGGCCAGCCGCCGCGGGGTGAGCTCCATCAGTGGGGCCAGCTCGCCGGAGGCCGAGGTGTGGACGATCGTCCCGATCCGTCCGTTCTCCTCCGCCACGCGCTCGACCATGCGCGCGGTGGCTTCCCGGTCGGCGGGCACGTGGTCGGCCACGGTGAGTCCGGTCCCGAGGGCGTCCAGTTCGGCCGTCAGCTCCACGGCGCCGGGGGCTTCGTCACCTCCCGGGCACAGCAGCACGATGTGTTCCGCCCCGTCGGCGGCCAGGTGGCGGGCGACCTGGGCGGCGGGTCCTTCGGCGGTTCCGGTGATGAGCACGGTGCCCCGGGGCTTCCAGGTGCGCCGCGGGGCCCGGCCACCGATCGGGTCGGGGACCAGCCGACGTCCGTACGCACCGGCCGGGCGCAGCGCCACCTCGTCCTCGCCCCGGGCACCGGTGAGCAGGGCGCGCAACCGCTCCGCGTCGAGGGTGCCCGGACTCGCGGGCAGATCCACCAACCCGCCCCACCGGTCGGGGTGTTCGAGGGCGGCCACCCTGCCGAGCCCCCACAGCTGGGCCTGGTGGGGAGCGTCGGGGGACTCCGCATCGTCGATGGCGACCGCGCCGCGGGTGGCGCACCACAGGGGCGCGGGGACGGCGGCGTCCACCAGCGCCTGGAGCAGGGTGAGGGTGCCGGTCAGGCCGGGGGCCACGCCGGGGAGCGGCGGCGCGTCGTCGTCCAGGGCCAGCAGCGACAGGACGCCCGTCGGTGGCGGCTCCTCGGCGCACCGGGAGCGCAGCAGTTCGGCGAGCCCCTCGCGGTCGATGTCCTCGGCCACCTCCAGCCGCCGCGCCTGGCCGCCGTCCGCGCCCAGCGCCCGTACGCAGGCGTCGGTCCAGGCGTCGGCGGCGCCCTTGGGGTGGACCACGAGCCAGGAGCCCGCAGGGGCAGGAGCGGCATCGGTGACAGTCCGCCACTCGACGCGGTAGCGCCAGGAGTCCACGGCGGAGCGCTCACGCCGGGCGCGGCGCCATGTCGAGAGCGCGGGGAGCACGGTGCCCAGTGAGGCCCGGTGGCCGGTGTCGTCCGGCAGACTCAGTGTCTCGGAGAGCGCGCTCAGGTCCTCCCCCTCCACGGCGGCCCAGAACCGGGACTCCTCCTCGTCCGCCGCGGGCCGGGTGTCGAAGGACACCGAGTCGGCCAGCCAGTACCGCTCCCGCTGGAAGGCGTAGGTGGGCAGTTCGACGGTGCGCGGGGCGGCGGGGCCGGTGGGGTGGAGGGTGGTCCAGTCGACCGCCACGCCCGCCGTGAAGGCCAGCGCGAGGGACTCGATCAGCCGCGCCGGGCCGCCGTGGTCGCGCCGGAGCGTGGGCACGGTGACGGCGTCGGCCCCGGCTTCCTCGAAGCTCTCCTGCATGCCGACGGTCAGCACGGGGTGGGTGCTGCTCTCGATGAACACGCGGTGGCCATCGGCCAGCAGCGCCCGGACGGTGTCGGCGAACCGCACCGGTTCACGGAGGTTGGTCACCCAGTAGCCGGTGTCCAGCGCGGTGGTGTCGATCCGGCCGGCGGTGACCGTGGAGTAGAACGCCACCGTGGACGCGACCGGCCGGACGCCGGCCAGGGCCTCCGTCAGCTCGTCGGCGATCTCGTCCACCTGGGGGCTGTGCGAAGCGTAGTCCACCTCGATCGGCCGCGCCCGGTCGCCCGCCTCCTGACACGCCGCCACGGCGTGCGCCACCTGCTCGGGCGGCCCGGAAACCACCGTGGACGAGGGGCCGTTGACGGCCGCGATGCCCACGGCCGCCGTCCGGTCGCCCAGCCCGGCCAGCAGCTTCTCGGCCCGCTCGCGGCTCACTCCCAGGGAGGCCATCGCCCCGCCACCGGCCAGCCGCCGCAACGCCTTGCTGCGCAGCGCCACGACCTTGGCGCCGTCCTCCAGCGACAGGGCCCCGGCCACCACGGCCGCCGCGATCTCGCCCTGGCTGTGCCCGATCACCGCCGCCGGGCGTACGCCGTGGCCCGCCCACACCGCGGCGAGCGACACCATCACGGCCCACAGGACGGGCTGTACGACGTCGACACGGCCCAGGTGGCCCGCCCCGTCGGCGCCGCGCAACACATCGGTGAGGGACCAGTCGACGTACGGAGCCAGGGCACGCTCGCACTCCGCCACGCGGGCGGCGAACACGGATGATGCTTCGAGCAGTTCGGCGCCCATGCCCGCCCACTGCGAGCCCTGCCCGGGGAACACCAGCACCGGGCCCGGATCCCCGGCCACGGCGGCGCCGCCGGGGTGGACCAGGCCCGGGTGCGTCCCGCCGGTGGCCAGCGCCTCCACGGCCGCCATCAGTTCGTCGCGGGTCTCGCCCAGGGCCACGGCCCGGTGGTCGAACACCGAGCGGGTGGTGACCAGCGACCAGCTCACCTCGGCGACGGACGGCCCCGGATCGACGGCCATCCGCCGGGCGAGCGCGGCCGCCTGCCCGCGCAGGGCCTGGGCACTACGGGCGGACAGCACCCAGGGCAACACCGCCGTCGCCACCGCCGCCGCCTCGGGCTCGCGGTCGGCAGGCTCCTCCTGCCCGGCAGGGGGACTCGGCTCGGGGGCCTGTTCCAGGATCAGATGGGCGTTGGTGCCGCTGATCCCGAACGAGGACACCCCGGCCCGGCGGGGCCGCTCGCCCCGCGGCCACGCCACCGGTTCCGTCAGCAGCCGTACCCCGCCGCCCTCCCACTCCACATGCGCGGTCGGCTCATCGATATGCAGGGTGACCGGCAGCGTCTCGTGGCGGAGCGCCATCACCATCTTGATCACACCAGCCACCCCGGCGGCCGCCTGGGCATGACCGATGTTGGACTTGAGCGACCCCAGCCACAGGGGCCGTTCAGCGGGCCGGTCCCGGCCGTAGGTGGCCAGCAGCGCGTGTGCCTCGATGGGGTCGCCGAGGGAGGTGCCCGTGCCATGGGCTTCCACCGCGTCGACCTGGTCGGCGGCGAGGCGCGCGTTGGCCAGCGCCTGGCGGATCACCCGTTCCTGCGACACGTCGTTGGGCGCGGTGAGTCCGTTGCTGGCACCGTCCTGGTTGACGGCCGAACCCCGGATCACCGCCAGCACCCGATGGCCGTTGCGCCGCGCGTCCGACAGCCGCTCCAGCAGCACCAGGCCGACGCCCTCGGAGAAGCCCGTGCCGTCCGCGGCGGCCGCGAAGGACTTGCAGCGGCCGTCGGGGGCCAGCCCGCGCTGCCGCGAGAATTCGGCGAACGCGGTCGGTGTGGTGAGCGCGGTGACCCCGCCCGCGAGCGCCAGATCGCATTCGCCCTGCCGCAGCGCCTGGCCCGCCAGATGCATCGCCACCAGCGACGACGAACACGCCGTGTCCACCGTCACCGCCGGGCCCTCCAGACCGAAGGTGTACGCCACCCGGCCGGAGACCACACTGGTCAGGCTGCCGGTCGTGGCGTAGCCCTCGAACCCCTCGGGGACCTGGGGCATCCGGGACAGATAGTCCTGGCTGGACACGCCCGCGTACACACCGGTCAGGCTGCCCTTCATCGTCACCGGGTCGACACCGGCGCGCTCGAACAGCTCCCAGGCCACCTCGAGCAGCAGCCGCTGCTGAGGATCCATCGCCAGGGCCTCGCGCGGGCTGATCCCGAAGAACTCCGCGTCGAAGCGGTCGGTGCCGGCCGCGCCGTCCAGGAAACCGCCGTGCCGGACATAGCTGGTGCCGGGGTGGTCGGGGTCCGGGTGGTAGAGGCCCTCCAGGTCCCAGCCGCGGTCGGTGGGGAAGGCGGTGATGCCGTCGCCACCGGAGGCCACCAGCTCCCACAGCTCCTCGGGGCAGCCGACACCACCCGGATAACGGCAGGCCATGCTCACGATGGCCACCGGCTCCTGGGACCGCTCCTCCATCTCGCGCAGCCGCTGACGGGCCTGCCCGAGATCCACCGTGACCCGCTTCAGATACTGGCGGAGTTTCTCTTCCGTACCCGACATCAGTCCTCACTCACGATCAAGAGGGCAGTTCCCTGTCGATGAACTCGAACAACTCGTCGTCCGACGCGGAGTCGAGGGCGCCGTCGTCCGCGGCGGGGCGGTGCTCGCCGGTGGCCTCGGCCGGTGTGCCGTCGTTGAGCCGCCACAGCAGCGCCTCCAGGCGCTTCGCCAGCCGGCCGCGGGCCTCGTCGTGGGCGCCGAGCCCCGCCATCGCCGCCTCCAGCCGCTCCAGCTCGTCGAAGGCGGGCGCGGAGGTGTCCGGCTGTGCGGGGCACAGCTGCTCGCGCAATTCGGCGGCGATGGCCGAGGGCGTCGGATGCCTGAAGACGACGGTGGCGGGCAGCCGCAACCCGGTGGCGGCGGCGAGCCGGTTGCGCAGTTCGACACCGGTCAGTGAGTCGAAGCCCAGGTCCTTGAACGGGGTGTCACCGGACACCGCCCCGGCGTCGGTGTGCCCCAGCACCGCCGCGGCCTGCGTGCGCACGAGCGTGAGCAGGATCCGGTGCTGCTCCTCGGCGGGCACCGCCGTGAGCCGGGTGACCAGACCGGCGGCGGGCGCCCCGGTGGCGGCGGTACGACGGGGGGTCGTCCCGCTGTCGAGGAGCGTGCGCAGCAGGGCGGGCAGGGTGTCAGCGGGCCGGGCGGCCAGGGTCCGGAGGTCCAGTTGTACGGCCGCGGGCTGCGGGGCGCCGTGCCAGCATGCGGCGTCCATCAGCCCCAGCGCCCGCGCCCCGGACAGGGCGGCGATGCCGGAGCGGGACATCCTGGCCAGGTCCGCCTCGTCCAGGTGCCCGGTCATACCGCTCGCGTCGGCCCACAGGCCCCAGGCCACCGATACGGCCGGGAGGCCCATGGCCTGGCGGTGGACGGCCAGGGCGTCGCAATAGGCGTTGGCCGCCGCGTAGTTGGCCTGGCCCGGGCTGCCCAGCACGCCTGCGGCCGAGGAGAACATCACGAACATGCCGAGCCGCAGCCGCGCGGTGGCGGCGTGGAGATGGGCCGCGGCCGTGGCCTTGGGCCCCCACACCCGCGCCAGCCGCTCCGGGGTCTGCGAGGTGACCACCGCGTCGTCCAGTACGCCCGCCGCGTGGACGACACCGGTCAGGGGGTGCGCCGGGTCGACGCCCGCGACCAGGTCGTGCACCGCGGCGCCGTCGGTGACGTCCACCGCCTCGATCCGGGCCTCGGCGCCCAGGTCGGCGAGCCGGGCCACCAGTTCCTTCGCCCCTGGCGCCTCGGGGCCGCCGCGGCTCACCAGCAGCAGATGGCGGATGTTCCAGGTGCGGACGAGATGTTCGGCCACCAGAGCGCCGAGGGTGCCGGTGCCGCCGGTGATGAGCACGGTGCCGTCCGGGTCCACCGGGGCGGGGACGTCCAGGACCAGCTTGCCGGTGTGCTTGGCCTGGCTGAGGTGGCGCAGCGCCTCACGCGCCCGGCTGAGCGGCCATGCGTGGACCGGGGGCGGCTCAAGCGCACCGGATGCGAACAACTCGCCCAGTTCGCGGAGCATTTCGCCGATGCGGTCCGGACCGGCGTGGGTGATCAAGTCGTAGGCCCGATACGTCACCCCGGGGTGCTCGGCCGCGATCAGCTCCGGGTCGCGGATGTCGGTCTTGCCCATCTCCAGCAACCGGCCGCCTTCGCGGAGGAGCCTGAGCGAGGCACCGACGAAGGGGCCTGCGAGGCTGTTGAGCACGACATCGACGCCCCGGCCGCCGGTGGCCTCGCGGAACGCCTCCTCGAAGTCAAGATCGCGCGACGAGGCCCGGTGGTCCGCATCGATGCCCATCGCCTCCAGCACCCCGTGCTTCGCCGGGCTCGCCGTCGCGTAGACCTCCGCGCCCAGGTGCCGTGCCATCCGTACGGCGGCCGTTCCCACGCCACCGGTCGCGGCATGGATCAGCACCGACTCCCCGGGGCGCAGCCCGGCGAGGTCCGTTAGTCCGTACCAGGCGGTCAGATAGGCCACCGGTACGGCCGCCGCCTGCCGGAAGCTCCAGCCGTCCGGGATCGGCGCCAGCAACCGCGCGTCGGTGACCGCGAGCGGTCCGAACGACTGGTCGAGGACGCCCATGACGCGGTCGCCCACGGACACGTGGGTCACCTCGGGGCCGATGTCCACCACGACTCCGGCGCCCTCTCCGCCGAGTCCGGTCTGGCCGGGCACCATGCCCAGACTGACCACGACATCACGGAAGTTGACACCGGCGGCGCGTACGGCGATCCGCACCTGGCCCGCGCCCAGCGGCTCCAGCACCTCGGGGCAGGGCACCGGTACGACGTTCTCCAGGGTGGCCGTGCCCGCCGTGTCCAGCCGCCATGCCTCCGGCTGCGCCACGGGGCCCACCAGCCCCGCGCCGCCGGTACCGGCATGGACCAGGCGGGGCACGAGGGCCCGGCCCGCGCGCAGGGCCAGTTGGGGCTCGTCCATCTCCACGGCGCGCGCCACGGCGACGCGGACGGCGTCGGTGAGGGGGGCGGCTTGGGAGTCGGCTTGGGGGTTGACTCGGGAGTCGACTCGGGGGCCGGACTCATCGTCGCGGTCGAGGAGGACGAAGCGTCCGGGGTGCTCCGACTGTGCGCTGCGTACGAGGCCCCATACGGCGGCCGCGGCCAGGTCCACCCGGGCAGTGCTCTCGGGTCCATCGACCGCGACCGCGCCACGCGTGACCACGACCAACCGGGCATCCGCCAGCCGTGGTTCGACCAGCCAGCCCCGTACCAGCTCCAACGCCCGTTCGGTCGTCGACTGCGCCTTGGCCGACGCCTCCTCGGCGCCCTCACGGGTGGGCTTGGTCAGGTCGGCCGGGTCGGTCAGGTCAGTCAGGTCGGCCACGTCGGCCATATCAGTCATATCGGCGAGAACGACGGGCGGTACGGGCTCGTCGTCGGCGAGGGCCGCGACGAGCGCGGCCGGATCCGCGTGGCCACCGGCGCCCAGGACCGCCCAGCCACCGTCCCCGGCCGCCGCCTCTCCGGCCCCGGCCCCGGCCGCGAGCGGCAGGGGGGTCCACTCGACGGTGAACAGGCTGTCCGTGGCGTGGCTAGTGGGGGCCACCGCCGCCCGCAGCTGATCGACGCTCGCGGGCCGCATCGCCACGGAGTCGACGGTCAGCACCGGAGCGCCGACGGCGTCGGCCACGGTCAGCCGCAGTGCGCGCTCGCCCTCGGCGGTCTCCTGGTGGGGAGAGAGGCGTACCCGGACCGTGGTCGCGCCGGCCGCCCACAACGTCACACCGTTCCAGGCGAATGGCAGCCAGACCCGGCCATCGGTGGGTTCGTCGCCGTTCGTCCCGGTGTCATCGTGCGTGTCGAGCTGGTCGATCAGCAGCGCGGGATGCAACGCGGCGTCCAGCAGCGCCGGGTGGATGCCGAATCCGGTCTGCTCCCCGGCGGCTTCTGGCAGGACCACCTCCGCGCATACGTCGGACCCGTCCCGCCACACGGCCCGCAGCCCCTGGAAGGACGGCCCGTAGGCATAGCCCGAGGCCGCGACCCGGTCGTAGAACCCGTCGACGCCGAGCGGTGCCGCACCGGCCGGAGGCCACGCCCCGCCCAGCCCCGGCGCCTCGTGGGAACGGTCCGGGGGCGGGCTCAGCACACCCTCCGCATGGCAGATCCAGCCCGCGCCGGAGTCTCCTTCACCGGCGGCGGGCCGGGAGTACACCCGCGCGTCACGGCGCCCGTCCTCGGCGGCCTCGCCCACGACGACCTGCACCCGCAGCCCGCCCGACGGCGGCAAGACGAGTGGCACATGCAGCGCCAGCTCGTCCACACCGCCACAGCCGACCTCATCGGCCGCCCGCAGCACCCACTCGGCCAGCGCAGCGCCGGGGACCAACACCGCGTCCGCCACCACATGCTCACCCAGCCATGTGTGCGTACGCGCCGAAATCCGGCCCGTCAGCACATGGCCACGGCCATCGGCGAGCTCCACAGCGGCGCCAAGCAGCGGATGCCCGGCGGAGACCAGCCCCAGGTCGGCCGGGTCGCCGGCGCGTCCGCCGTGGCCGTCGAGCCAGTAGCGCTCGCGCTGGAACGCGTAGGTGGGCAGGGCGACCACGCGGGGGGCCGGGGAGCTCGGGTACAGGGTGGTCCAGTCGACGTCGACCCCGGCGGTGAACGCCTGGCCGAGCGAGTGGAGGAGCTGGGCTAGGCCGCCGTGATCACGGCGCAGGGTAGGCACGGTAACGGCCGGGAGCTCGGCCTCCTCGAAAGTCTCCTGGAGACCGAGGGTGAGTACGGGATGGGTGCTGGCCTCGATGAACACCCGATGCCCGTCCGCCAGGAGCGCCTGAACGGCATCGGTGAACCGCACCCGCTCACGAAGATTCCGTACCCAGTAGTCCGTATCCAGGACGGAGCCGTCGACCCGGCCACCGGCCACGGTCGAGTAGAACGCCGTGCCCGAACCGGACGCATCGAGCGGACGGATGCCCTCCAGCATCCGCATCAACTCATCGCGGATCTGGTCCACTTGAGGTCCGTGCGAGGCATAGTCCACCTCGATCAACCGGGCCCGCTCCCCCGCGTCCTGGCACGCGGCCACGACAGCGGCCACCTGCTCCGGCGGACCCGACACCACCGTGGAGGAAGGGCCGTTCACCGCTGCCACGCCTACGCCCCCGGCCTGGCCCCCCAGGTCGGACAGCAGCTGCCCCGCCCGCTCCTCACCCACACCAAGCGACGCCATCGCCCCACCACCGGCCAGCTGCCGCAACGCCTTACTCCGCAACGCCACAACCCTGGCCCCGTCCTCCAACGACAGCACACCAGCAACCACAGCCGCCGCAATCTCACCCTGGCTGTGGCCCACCACCGCCGCAGCACGTACGCCATATCCGGCCCACACCGCAGCCAACGACACCATCACCGCCCACAACACCGGCTGCACCACATCCACCCGCGCCAGATCCGCCGCATCCTCCGCACCGCGCAGCACATCCGTGAGCGACCAGTCCACGTAGGGCGCCAGCGCCCGCTCACACTCCGCCACCCGCGCCGCGAACACCGGCGACACCCCAAGCAGCTCCGCACCCATCCCCACCCACTGCGAACCCTGACCGGGGAAGACCAGCACCGGGCCGACGTCTCCCGTCAGCGCCGCCGCACCCGACCGCACCACACCCGGATGCGACGCATCCCCCGCCAACGCCTCCACGGCGGCCAACAGCTCCACGCGGTCATCGCCCACCACCACCGCCCGATGCTCAAACACCGACCGCGTGGTGACCAACGACCACCCCACATCGACGGGCGAGAGCTCGGACGCGCCGCCCACCCGCTCGGCCAGGGCGGCGGCCTGGCCGCGCAGCGCCTCCGCGCTCCGCGCGGAAAGCACCCACGCGACCGTGCCCATGTCGGAGGGGACTGCCTCGGCCTCCGGCCGGTCCGCCACAGGAGCCTGTTCGAGGATCACATGGGCGTTGGTGCCGGAGGCGCCGAACGAGGACACACCGGCCCGGCGCGGTCGCTCGCCGTTCGGCCACTCCACCGGCTCGGTCAGCAGCCGCACCGCACCGCTCCCCCAGTCCACATGCGGGCTCGGCTCATCGATGTGCAACGAGGCGGGCAGCATTCCATGGCGCATGGCCTGCACCATCTTGATGACACCGGCGACACCCGCCGCCGCCTGCGTATGCCCGATGTTGGACTTGATCGAGCCCAGCAGCAGCGGCCGCTCGGCGGGGCGTTCCTGACCGTACGTGGCCAGGAGCGCCTGCGCCTCGATCGGATCGCCCAGCGTCGTACCCGTACCGTGCGCCTCCACCGCATCGACATCCGATGCCGACAGCCCGGCGCTCGCCAGGGCCTGGCGGATCACCCGCTGCTGCGACGGACCGTTCGGCGCCGTCAACCCATTGGACGCGCCGTCCTGGTTGACCGCCGAACCACGGATCACCGCCAGGACGTCGTGGCCGTTGCGGCGGGCGTCCGACAGCCGCTCCAGCAGCAGAACGCCTACGCCCTCGCCCCAGCCGGTGCCATCGGCCGCCGCCGCGAAGGGCTTGCAGCGGCCATCGGGGGCCAAGCCGCGCTGACGGGAGAAACCGGTGAAGACATCCGGGGTGGCCATCACCGTGACGCCACCGGCGAGGGCCAGGGTGCACTCCCCCTGCCGCAACGCCTGCGCCGCCAGATGCATCGCCACCAGCGACGACGAACACGCCGTATCCACCGTCACCGCCGGACCCTCGAACCCCAGCGTGTACGCCACCCGACCCGAGACCACACTGCCCGAACCCGCGAGCATCGCATAGCCCTCGAGCTTCACATCCGAGCCACCGCCGCTGAGCCCGGCGGCATAGTCGTGGTACATCACGCCCGCGTAGACCCCGGTCGGGCTCCCCTTCAACGACACCGGATCGATCCCAGCCCGCTCCAGCACCTCCCACGACGCCTCCAACAGCAACCGCTGCTGCGGATCCGTCGCCAGCGCCTCCCGCGGATTGATCCCGAAGAACGCCGCATCGAAGGCGTCGGCGTCATGGAGGAAGGCACCCTCGTTGGCATAGCTGGTGCCCGGGTGATCGGGGTCCGGATGGAACAGTCCGTCCAGGTCCCAGCCCCGGCCGGTGGGAAACTCCCCGATCACGTCCTTCCCCGAGGCGACCAGGTCCCACAGCTCCTCCGGCGAGTTCGCGCCTCCCGGGAAACGGCAGGTCATGCCGATGATCGCGATCGGATCGTCCGCGTCGGCCCTCGTGGCGAGGGGAGCACTTGAGCCCGCGGTCTCGCCGGTCAGCCGAGTGCACAGATACTCCGCCAACACCCGAGGCGTCGGATAGTCGAACACCAACGTCGCCGGCAACCGCAACCCCGTCACCACCGACAACCGATTACGCAACTCCACCGCCGTCAACGAATCAAAACCCAACTCCTTGAACGCCGCATCCACCCGCACCTCACCCAACGAACCAAACCCCAACACCGCCGCCACACCACCCCGCACCACATCCACCACCACACCCAACCGACCCGCCGCATCCAACCCCACCAACTCAGCCACCAACCCCGAAGCCGACGCACCACCCTCCGCCGCCCGCCGCCGAACACGGCCCGACACCAACCCCCGCAACACCGCCGGAAGATCCTCACCAGCCACCCCGGCCGGGTCGAAGTCCACGGCCACCATCAGCGGGTTCGCGCACCGGCACGCGGCATCCAGCAGGGCCAGCCCGCGCTCGGACGCCAACGGCCTCATTCCGCGCAGCCGCGTCAGATCCGCCTGACCCACATGCCCGGTCATCTCGCTGGCCTGCGCCCACAGCCCCCAAGCGAGGGAAATCCCGTGCAGCCCCAGCGCCCGTCGATGGGCAACCAGTGCGTCGACAAAGGCGTTGGCCGCCGCGTATCCGGCCTGACCCGCGTTGCCCACGACTCCGGCGGCCGAGGAGAACATCACAAACATGCGGAGCGGAAGATCCGCCGTGGCGGTGTGCAGATGTGCGGCCGCCGTGGCCTTCGCCGCCCACACCCGCGCCACCTGTTCCCGCGTCTGCGAGGTGACCACCGCGTCATCCAGCAGCCCCGCCGCATGAATGACACCGGTCAGCGGATGTGCCGAGTCGACACCGGCCACGGCGTCCGCCACCGCGTCGGCGTCCGTGACATCCACTGCCGCGATCCGCACCTGTGCGCCCAGGTCGCGCAGCTGCTCGGCCAACTCCGGTGCGCCGGGCGCGTCCGAGCCACGTCGGCTGACCAGGACCAGATGCTTGACCTGCCACGTACGTACGAGATGCTCGGCCACCAGACCGCCCAGCAGACCCGTACCACCGGTGATCAGCACCGTGCCGTCCGGGTCGAGCCCAGCGGGGGTCAGCCCGCCGGAGTCCGTCTCGTCGGCAGTGTCGGTGACACGCGCGCGCATCAGCCGGGGCACCAGCAGCCGTCCGGTGCGCAGCGCCACCTGTGGCTCATCCGCGCGTACGGCACGGACCACGGCATCCGCCACCTCATCCGCGGTCGGATCGGTGGCCTGGTGGAGGTCGAGGAGGACGAACCGGTCCGGATGCTCCGCCTGCGCACTCCGCAGCAGACCCCACAGCCCCGCGGCGGCCGCGTTCGGCTCTCCGTCGCCGGAATCCCCGCCTACGTCAGGGTCGCCGGTCGACACCGCGCCGCGTGTCACCACCACCAACCGGGCATCGGCCAGCCGGGGTTCGGCCAGCCACCCCTGCGCCAACTCCAGCGCATGGCCGACGGCCGCCAAGCCATCAGCCGCCCTGGCCACGGCTCCGGCCTCCGCGGAACCACCGTCGGCGGGCAGGTAGGTGACGGCGAACGCGGGAGGTGGCGTGCCGTCGTCGAGCGCGGCGACCAGCGCTTCGAGACCCGGATGGCACACCACTCCCCTGCCGAGGGGTCCGGGCTTCCCGGCCAGGTGCAGCGCGTCCTCGCCCAGTACGGCCCAACCCATGGTGTCGGAGGCATCCGCGTCCGGCGCGTCGGGCATCGGGATCCAGTCCAGCGTGAACAGCCCATCGACGCCATGTCCGCCCATGGATCGCAGCTGACGGGGGTCGGCGGGGCGCATCGTCAGCGATTCGACCGTGAGCACCGGGGCGCCCATGGCATCGGCCACGACCACCCTCAACCCGCGCTCACCCGCCGTACCGTCCTGATGGGGCGAGAGCCGGACCCGGACGGTGGTCGCCTCCGTGGCCCACAACGACACACCGTTCCAGGCGAACGGCAGCCGCATCCCCCCATCGTCGGCCGACTCGATGTCGGCGGCGAGCAGCATGGGATGCAGGGCGGCGTCGAGCAGCGCCGGATGGATGCCGAACCCCTCCGCGTCCCCGGCCGCCTCGGGCAGCGCCACCTCGGCCAGCAGGTCCGCACCGTCCCGCCACACAGCGCGCACCCCTTGGAACGACGGCCCGTACGCATAGCCGACCGCCGCGGCGTGCTCGTAGAAGTTCTCGACGTCCATGGGCTTCGCGCCCTCGGGAGGCCAGACTCCCACCGGCTCCTCGGCCGCGCTCGGCGCGGCAGACGCCGCTGACGGGGTCAGGACGCCCTCCGCGTGGGTCACCCAGTCCGGATCGGCGCCGGGCCCGGCATCGCGGTCGGGCCGGGAGTGCACCCGCACCTCGCGCCGCCCGTCCTCGGCGGCCCCGCCCACCACGATCTGCACCCGCAGCCCACCCGACTCCGGCAGCACCAACGGCATGTGCAGCGCCAGTTCCTCGATGCCGCCACAGCCCGCCTCATCGGCCGCCCGCAACGCCCACTCCACCAACGCCGCACCCGGCATCAGCGACGCTCCGGCCACCACATGGTCACCGAGCCAGCCGTCACCGCCGGTGGCCGACACCCGTCCGGTCAGCACCAGCCCGCCATCGGCGAGACCCACCGCTGCCCGCAACAACGGATGCTCCACCCGCTGCAACCCCGCGGCACCCACATCACCGACCCCGCCGGTGGCGGTGGCCCAGTACCGCTGGCGCTGGAAGGCGTACGTGGGCAGATCGACCATACGAGGGGTGGGGTCACCCGGGAACGCGGCCTTCCAGTCGACGTCGACCCCGGCGGTGAACGCCTGGCCGAGCGAGTGGAGAAGCTGAGCCTGGCCGCCGTGATCGCGACGCAGGGTGGGCACGGTAACGGCCGGGATCTCGGCTTCCTCGAAGGTCTCCTGGAGGCCGAGGGTGAGCACGGGGTGGGTGCTGGCCTCGATGAACACCCGATGCCCGTCCGCCAGAAGCGCCTGAACGGCATCGGTGAACCGCACACGCTCACGGAGATTGGTCACCCAGTAGGCGGCGTCCAAGTCGGTGGTGACGGCGCGGCCGCCAGTCACGGTCGAGTAGAAGGCCGTCCCCGAGCCGGAGGCATCGAGCGGACGGATGCCCTCCAGCACCCGCATCAACTCATCGCGGATCCCCTCAACTTGAGGTCCGTGCGAGGCATAGTCCACTTCGATCAGCCGCGCCCGCTCCCCCGCGTCCTGGCACGCGGCCACGACAGCGGCCACCTGCTCCGGCGGACCCGACACCACCGTGGAGGAAGGGCCGTTCACCGCTGCCACGCCTACGCCAACGGCCTGGTCTCCCAGGTCGGACAGCAGTTGCCCCGCCCGCTCCTCACCCACACCGAGCGACGCCATCGCCCCACCACCAGCCAACCGCCGCAACGCCTTGCTCCGCAACGCCACAACCTTCGCACCGTCCTCCAACGACAGCGCACCCGCGACAACAGCAGCCGCGATCTCACCCTGACTATGACCCACCACCGCCGCAGGACGTACGCCATATCCGGCCCACACCGCCGCCAACGACACCATCACCGCCCACAACACCGGCTGCACCACATCCACCCGCGCCAGATCCGCCGCATCCTCCGCACCGCGCAGCACATCCGTGAGCGACCAGTCCACGTAGGGCGCCAGCGCCCGCTCACACTCCGCCACCCGCGCCGCGAACACCGGCGACACCCCAAGCAGCTCCGCACCCATCCCCACCCACTGCGAACCCTGACCGGGGAAGACCAATACCGGACCGACGTCCCCGGTCAGCGCCGCCGCACCCGACCGCACCACACCCGGATGCGACGCATCCCCCGCCAACGCCTCCACGGCCGCCACCAACTCCGCGCGGTCATCCCCCACCACCACCGCCCGATGCTCAAACACCGACCGCGTGGTGACCAACGACCACCCCACATCGACGGGCGACAGCTCAGACGCGCCCCCCACCCGCTCAGCCAACGCCGCAGCCTGCCCCCGCAACGCCTCCGCACTCCGCCCCGACACCACCCACGGCACCACCCCACCCACCACAGACGACACCGCCGCCACATCCTCCTCAGGAGCCTGCTCCACAATCACATGCGCATTGGTGCCGCTGATCCCGAAGGACGACACACCGGCCCGGCGCGGGCGCTCACCGTTCGGCCACTCCACCGGCTCGGTCAGCAGCCGTACACCGCCGCCGTCCCACTCCACATGGGGTGTCAGCTCCTCGGCATGGAGGGTGGCCGGGAGCACGCCGTGCCGCAGGGCCATCACCATCTTGATGACACCGGCCACCCCTGCCGCGCCCTGCGTATGCCCGATGTTGGACTTCAGCGAGCCGAGCCACAGCGGCCGGTCCTCCGGCCGGTCCCGGCCGTATGTGGCGATCAGCGCGTCGGCTTCGATCGGGTCGCCCAGCTTGGTGCCCGTACCGTGCGCTTCCACCGCGTCCACCTCGGACGGGGCGAGCCGGGCGCTGGCGAGTGCCTGGCGGATGACTCGCTGCTGGGAGGGGCCGTTCGGCGCGGTGAAGCCGTTGCTGGCGCCGTCCTGGTTGATGGCCGAGCCCCGGACGACCGCGAGTACCCGATGACCGTTGCGCCGGGCGTCGGACAGCCGCTCCAGCAGCACCAGACCGACGCCTTCGCCCCATCCCGTTCCGTCGGCGTTCGCCGAGAACGCCTTGCACCGCCCGTCCGGGGACAGCCCGCGCTGCCGGGAGAAGCCGGTGAACACCTCGGGGGTGGTCATCACCGTCACCCCGCCGGCCAGGGCCAGGGCGCACTCCTCCTGCCGCAGCGCCTGGCAGGCCAGATGGATCGCGACCAGGGAGGACGAGCAGGCCGTCTCCACCGTGACGGCCGGTCCCTCCAGGCCGAGGGTGTACGACACCCGGCCCGACAGCAGACTGGGTGCGTTGCCCGCGTATCCCTCGGATCCCTTCTGCGGAAGGTCACCCGATGTGGTGCCGCCGGTGGTGGCCGTCCCGGCGTAGACGCCCGTACGGGAGCCCTTGAGGGACACCGGGTCGATTCCCGCCCGTTCGCACGCCTCCCAGGCGGTTTCCAGCAACAGTCGCTGCTGGGGGCTGGTGGCGAGCGCCTCGCGCGGGCTGATGCCGAAGAACCGCGGGTCGAAACGGTCGGCGTCGTAGAGGAACCCGCCCCGGCGGACATAGGTGGTGCCGGGGTGGTCCGGGTCCGGGTGATAGAGGCTGTCGAGGTCCCAGCCGCGGTCGGTGGGGAAGTCCCCGATGGCGTCGACACCGCCCGCGACCAGGCGCCACAGGTCCTCGGGCGTGTTCACCCCGCCCGGGAACCGGCAGGCGATGCTCACGACCGCGATCGGCTCCTGGTATCGCTCCTCCACCTCACGCAGACGCAGGCGCGTATCGTGCAGATCCGCGGAAACGCGCTTGAGATACTCGACCAGCTTCTCTTCATTCACGTTCACCATGAGGTTTCACCCGGCCCTCAGCGGTCGTCGCGCGCGGCACATTCAGGACACACCCAGTTCGTTGTCGATGAAGTCGAGAACCTGGGCCGCGGACGCGGACTCCAGCCTCTCCGCGGCGGTCATCTCTTCCTCCGCCGGCTTTCGTGTCGCCTTCCACTTCGCCAGCAGCCCTTCGAGCCGTGCCGTGACCGCCCCCGAGTCGTCGGCTGCCATCTCGAGGCCGATCAGAGTGGTTTCGAGCCTGGCCAGCTCGTTGAGGACCGGATCGGCGCCGCCCCGGCCCGGCGTGGCGCCGACCGCCGGGGCGATGCGCTCCAGCAGGTAGTCGGCGAGCACCGCCGCGTCCGGATAATCGAAGACGAGGGCGGCGGGCAGGCGCAGACCGGTGGCGGCGGCGAGCCGGTTGCGCAGTTCGACGGCGGTCAGGGAGTCGAAGCCCAGCTCCTTGAAGGTGGTGTCCGCCTGCACCGCTTCGGCGTCGGCGTGTCCGAGCACGGTGGCCACATGGCCACGGACCAGCTGGAGGACGGCACGTCGCTGTTCCGCGGCGGACAGGCCCGCCAGCCGGTCGGCCCAGTCGTCCGGCCGTGCGTCGGCCGCCGCCGTACGCCGCGCCACCGCGCCTCCGACACCGGCGCCGCAGGCGGCGAGGGCGCGGAGCGTTGCGGGGAGACTGCCGGCGGGCTGGGCTGCGAGGACACGCGTGTTCATATCCGCCGCGATCAGTTGGTGGCCGCCGTGCTCGGACGCCGCGTCGAGCAGCCGGAGGGCGTGGTCCGCGGCCATCGCGGTGACGCCCGAGCGGGACATCCGGGCCAGGTCCGCGTCGGCGAGCCCGCCGGTCATCTCGCTGGACTCGGCCCACAGGCCCCACGCCACCGAGACCGTCGGCAGGCCCAGCGCCTGGCGGTGGGCCGCCAGCGCGTCGCAGAAGGCGTTGGCCGCCGCGTAGTTGGCCTGCCCCGGGCTGCCCATGACCCCGGCGGCCGACGAGAACAGCACGAACGCGCCCAGGCGCAGATGTGCCGTCGCGGTGTGCAGATGCGCCGCGGCGGTGGCCTTCGCCGCCCAGACCCGCGCCAGCCGCTCGGGAGTCTGCGCGGTGACGACCGCGTCGTCCAGCACACCCGCGGCATGGACGACCGCGGTCAGCGGATGCTCGGGATCGACCCCCGCCACCAGCTCCGCCACGGCTGTCGCGTCGGTGACATCGGCCGCGACGACGCGTACCCGCGCGCCCAGGGCGGTCAGCCGGGCGGCGAGGTCCCGGGCGCCCGGCGCGTCCGGGCCCCGGCGGCTCACCAGCAGCAGATGCCCGATCCGCCACACGCGTACGAGGTGTTCGGCGACCAGCGCGCCCAGCGTGCCGGTGCCACCGGTGATGAGGGCCGTGCCGTCCGGGTCCACCGGGGCGGGGACGTCCAGGACCAGCTTGCCGGTGTGCTTGGCCTGGCTGAGGTGGCGCAGCGCCTCACGCGTCCGGCTCAGCGGCCAGGTCCGCACCGGCAGCGGCGGCAGGGCGGCGGTGGCTCGGATGACTTCGACAGCTCCGGTGGCGCCAGTGACTCGGGTGAGTTCGGTGTCTCCGGCGGCTGCGGTGAGCTCGGCGGCACCGGTGGCTCCGGCGGCGGCCCCGGTTGCCCCCGCGGCCTTGGCGGCACCGGCAACCTCAGCGGCACCAGTGCCTCCGGCGGCCTCGGCCGCCCGCGTGGTGAACAACTCGCCCAGTTCGCCCAGCATCCGGCCGATGCGTTCGGGTCCGGCATCGGTGATCAGGTCGTAGACCTGGTACGTCACCCCGGGATGGTCCTCCGCGACGCGCTCGGGGTCACGGAGGTCGGTCTTGCCCATCTCCATCAGCCGGCCGCCCTCGCCCAACAGCCGCAAGGAGGCGTCGACGAAAGGCCCGGCGAGGCTGTTGAGCACCACATCGACACCACGTCCACCGGTGGCCTCGCGGAACACCCCCTCGAAGTCCAGATCGCGCGACGAGGCCCGATGGGCCGCATCGATGCCCATCTCCTCCAGCACCCCGTGTTTACCGGGGCTCGCCGTCGCGTAGACCTCCGCCCCCAGGTGGCGGGCGATCCGCACGGCTGCCATGCCGACACCGCCGGTCGCGGCATGGATCAGGACCGATTCCCCGGCCCGGAGCCCGGCCAGCTCCACGAGCCCGTACCAGGCGGTCAGGTACGCCACCGGCACCGAGGCCGCCTGCGGATAGGTCCACCCGGCGGGAATGGGCGCCACCATGCGGGCGTCGGTCACCGCCGTCGGGCCGAACGCGCGGTCGAAGACCCCCATGACCCGGTCGCCCACCGCGAGCCCGGTCACCTCGGGGCCGATGTCGGCCACCACGCCGGCACCCTCGCCACCGAGCCCGGTCTGGCCCGGGACCATGCCCAAACTGATCAGCGCGTCACGGAAGTTGATACCGGCCGCGTGCACCGCCACCCGCACCTGGTGCGGCCCGAGGGGATCGAGCACCTCCGGGCACGGCACCGGCTTCACGTTCTCCACCGTGGCCGCGCCGGTCAGTTCCAGCCGCCATGCGGGCCGGCCCACCAGTGCGGCCACGCCCCCGCTGCTCACGCCACCGGCGCGGATCAGCCGGGGCGCCCGAAGCCGCCCCGCCCGCAGTGCGACCTGCGGCTCGTCCAGACGCACCGCACACGCCACCGCGCCGCGCACGTCCTCCGCGAGCGGCTCGGCGTCCGGGTCGAGGTCGACCAGAAGGAAGCGCCCCGGGTTCTCCGCCTGCGCGCTGCGCACCAGCCCGCACACGGCGGCCCCGGCCATGTCCACGCCGCCGTCTCCGGCGCCCTCCGCATCGGGGGCGTCGATCGCCACCGCTCCCCGCGTGACCAGCACCAGCCGGGCGTCCGCCAGCCGAGGTTCGGCCAGCCAGCCCCGCACCAGCTCCAGCGCCCGCTCCGAGGCCGCCAGACCGGCGGCCGCCAGGTCCGTGTCCACGTGTGTCCCGGAGGGGTCGTCGAGGCCGGGCGGATACGCGATGGCCACCGAGGGGGCGGGGTCGTCACCGCCGAGGGCGGACACCAACGCCTCCAGATGCGGATGGCGTACCGCGTCCGGCACGAGTGGCCCGCACTCGTCCGGGCCCAGCACCACCCAACGGCCGCCGTCCGCCGGATCCGGCTCCTGGCACTCCGTATCGGTGTCCTGTGCGGGAACGGGCAGGGGCGTCCACTCCAGGGTGAACAACCCGTCCACCCGCGGCCCACCGGAGCTCTGGAGCTGGTCGACGGCGGCCGGTCGCATCACCAGCGAGTCGACGGTCAGCACCGGACCCCCCACGGCGTCGGCCACCTCGACCCGCAGCCCGCGCTCGCCCTCGGCGCCACCCGCCTCCTGCCGCTGGGGCGAGAGCCGCACCCGTACGGTTGTGGCACCGCCCGCCCACAGCGATACGCCGTTCCAGGCGAACGGCAGCCACACCCGGCCGTCGTCGTGGTCCTCCTCGGGCCGGTCCAGGAGGAACGCCGGATGCAGCGCGGCATCCAGCAGTGCCGGGTGGATGCCGAACCCCTCCGGGTCTCCGGCGGCGTCGGGCAGCGCCACTTCGGCGAGCACATCGGTGCCGTCCCGCCACACCGCCCGCAGTCCACGGAACGACGGCCCGTACGCGTATCCGGACGCCTCGGCGCGCTCGTAGAACCCGTCCAGCCGTACGGGCTCCGCGCCCACCGGCGGCCACGCCCGGCCCGGCTCGTCCACCGGGCCCCGCTCGGGGCTCTGGGGGGACGGCGGGCCCAGGATGCCCTCGGCGTGGCATACCCACCCCGGGTCGGCGCCGGGCTCGACATCACGGTCGGGCCGGGAGTACACCCGCACATCGCGCCGCCCGTCCTCGGTGGCCACCCCGACCACCACCTGGACACGCAGCCCACCGGACGCGGGGAGGACGAGCGGGACCTGGAGCGCCAGCTCCTCCACCCCGCCGCAGCCCGCCTCGTCGGCGGCCCGCAGCGCCCACTCCACCAGCGCCGCGCCCGGCGCCAGCACGGCGCCCGCCATCACATGCTCGGCCAGCCAGCCCCCGGCGCCCCCGGCCGAGATCCGGCCGGTCAGCACCAGCCCGCCATCGGCGAGCCCGACGGCCGCCGGCAGATGTGCGTGCTCGACGCGCTGTAGCCCGGCGGCCCCCACGTCCCCGACGCCACCGCCCGCCGCCAGCCAGTAGCGCTCGCGCTGGAAGGCGTACGTCGGCAGATCCACCGTCCGGGGCGCCGGATCGGCCGGGAACCAGCGGGCCCAGCCGACGTCCGTGCCATGGGTGTGCAGTTGGGCGAGGGCGTGGCCGAGTGCGTGGGCATCGGGCCGTTTACGGCTCAGGGTGGCGGCCACCAGCGGGCTCGGCCGCCCGGTCCCGCTCTCGCCCTCGCCCCCGCCCTGGTCGGTGTCGGCCGTCGCGTCGTCGGCGGCGGCGAGGTGCTGAAGGGTGTGCTGGGTCGCGGTGGCCAGGACGGGGTCGGGGCCGAGTTCCAGGAAGACGCCGGTTTCGGGCGCGATATGAGCGACGGCGGGGTGGAATCGCACGGGCTGGCGGATGTGCCGTACCCAGTAGTCCGGCGTGGCCATCTCCTCGTCGGCCGGCTCACCGGTGAGGTTGCTGAGTACCGGAAGGGTGGGCCGGTGGAAGGTCAGACCGTCGATGGCCTGCGCGAACGGCTCCAGGATGGGATCCATCAGCGGGGAGTGGAAGGCGTGGCTGACCGTCAGGGGCCTGGTCTTGCGGCCCTTCACCGCCCAGGTCGCGCGGATGTCGGCGACCAGTTCGATCGGACCGGAGACCACGGTGTTGCCGGGGGTGTTCAGAGCGGCGATGCCCACCTGGCCGTCGTATGCCGCCAGATCCTCGGCGAGTTCCTCGGCGTTGGCGGCGATGGTGGCCATGCCCCCGCCGGTGGGGAGTTGGCCCATGAGCGTGGCACGGGCGGCCACGAGTCGGCAGGCGTCGGGAAGGTCGAAGACCTCGGCTACATGGGCGGCGGCGATCTCCCCGATCGAATGACCGATGACGGCGTCCGGGCGTACGCCGAACGAGTCGAGCAGCCGCGCCAGGGCGATATGCAGCGCGAACAGCCCCGCCTGGGCATAGGTGGTGTGGTCCAGCAGCCCCGGCCGCCCGGCCACACCGTGGAAGACCACATCGCGGAGGGGATGTTCCAGATGGGGCTCGAGCAGCCCACAGACCTCGTCGAACGCCGTGGCGAACACGGGGAATCGGTCGTACAGCCCCGCACCCATCCCTTGCCGCTGGCTGCCCTGACCGCTGAAGAGCCACACCGTCTTGCCCGCCGCCGCTCCGCTGCCGGGGAGCACCACGCCCGGATGGGGTTCACCGGTGGCCAGCGCCTCCACGGCGGCCAGCAGCTCGGCGCGGTCATCGCCCAACGCCACCGCCCGGTGCTCGAACAGCGACCGGGTGGAAGCGAGCGACCAGCCCACATCGGCCGCCGACATCTCCGGATGCGCGGCCATGCGTTCGGCCAGCGCGGCGGCCTGGCCACGCAGCGCCTCCGCGCTCCGCGCGGACAGCGGCCATGGGACGGCCTGTAGGTGGTCGGGAGAGGTCACGGGCTCGGTCGTGACGCGCTCGACCGGCTCGGGGGCCTGCTCAAGAAGGAGATGGGCGTTGGTGCCTGAGGCGCCGAACGAGGACACACCGGCCCGGCGTGGCCGCTCACCGTTCGGCCACTCCACCGCCTCGGTCAGCAGCCGCACCGCACCGCTCCCCCAGTCCACATGCGGGCTCGGCTCATCGATATGCAGCGAAGCGGGCAGCGTTCCGTGCCGGATCGCCTGCACCATCTTGATGACGCCCGCGACACCCGCCGCCGCTTGGGCATGGCCGATGTTGGACTTGATCGAGCCCAGCAGCAGCGGCCGCTCGGCCGGGCGTTCCTGGCCGTACGTGGCCAGGAGCGCCTGCGCCTCGATCGGATCGCCCAGCGTCGTACCCGTACCGTGAGCCTCCACCGCATCGACGTCGGACGGCGACAGCCCGGCGCTCGCCAGGGCCTGGCGGATCACCCGCTGCTGGGAGGGGCCGTTGGGCGCGGTGAGCCCGTTGGACGCGCCGTCCTGGTTGACCGCCGAGCCACGGATCACCGCCAGAACGTCGTGGCCGTTGCGGCGGGCATCCGAAAGCCGTTCCAGCAGCAGAACACCCACCCCCTCGCCCCAGCCGGTGCCATCGGCGGCCGCCGCGAAGGGCTTGCAGCGGCCGTCGGGGGCCAAGCCGCGCTGACGGGAGAAACCGGTGAACACATCCGGAGTGGCCATCACCGTCACCCCACCGGCCAACGCCAGGGTGCACTCCCCCTGCCGCAACGCCTGGCTCGCCAGATGCATCGCCACCAGCGACGACGAACACGCCGTGTCCACCGTCACCGCCGGACCCTCGAAGCCAAGCGTGTACGCCACCCGACCCGAGACCACACTGCCCGAGCTGGCCAGCATGGCGTAGCCCTCCAGCCGTGCATCGCCGCCACTGAGGCCCGCCGCGTAGTCGTGGTACATCACACCCGCGTAGACTCCGGTCGGGCTCCCCTTCAACGACACCGAATCGATCCCCGCCCGCTCCAGCACCTCCCACGACGCCTCCAACAGCAACCGCTGCTGCGGATCCGTCGCCAGCGCCTCCCGAGGATTGATCCCGAAGAACGCCGCATCGAAGGCGTCGGCGTCGTACAGGAACCCGCCTTTGCGCGCGTACGAGGTGCCGGGGTGGTCGGGGTCGGGGTGAAAGAGCCCGTCCAGGTCCCAGCCCCGGCCGGTCGGAAACTCCCCGATGGCGTCACGGCCCGAGGCGACCAGATCCCAGAGCTCCTCCGGGGAGCTGACCCCGCCCGGGAAGCGGCAGGTCATCGCCACGATGGCGATCGGCTCGTCCGCGTCGGCCCTCGCGGCGAGGGGAGCACTTGAGCCCGCGGTCTCGCCGGTCAGCCGAGTGCACAGATACTCCGCCAACACCCGAGGCGTCGGATAGTCGAACACCAACGTCGCCGGCAACCGCAACCCCGTCACCACCGACAACCGATTACGCAACTCCACCGCCGTCAACGAATCAAAACCCAACTCCTTGAACGCCGCATCCACCCGCACCTCACCCAACGAACCAAACCCCAACACCGCCGCCACACCACCCCGCACCACATCCACCACCACACCCAACCGACCCGCCGCATCCAACCCCACCAACTCAGCCACCAACCCCGAGGTCCCCGTCTCACCGGCCGCCATTCGGCGCGCGGTCCGGCCGGACACCAACCCCCGCAGCACCGCCGGAAGATCCTCACGAGCCACCCCGGCGGTGTCGACAGCGGCGGCGACACAGAGGGAGCCGCCCTGCGCACAGGCGGCGTCCAGCAGACCCAGCGCCTTCTCGCTGGACATCCCGGTGATGCCCGAGCGGGACATCCGGGCCCGGTCCGTAGCGGCGAGCCTTCCGGTCAGCTCACTGGCCTGGGCCCACAGGCCCCAGGCCACCGACAGCCCCGGGAGGCCATGGGCCTGACGGTGGGCGGCGAGGGCGTCGCAAAAGGCGTTCGCCGCCGCGTAGTTGGCCTGGCCCGGGCTGCCCAGGACGCCGGCGGCCGACGAGAACATCGCGAACAGCGACAGCGGAAGGTCGGCGGTGGCGGTGTGCAGATGTGCCGCGCCCGCCGCCTTGGCCGCCCACACTCGGGCCAGTCGCTCGGGTGTCTGGGAGGTCACCACCGCGTCGTCGAGGAGCCCCGAGGCATGGATGACACCGGTCAGTGGATGGTCGGCGTCGATCCCGGCCACGAGCTCGGCCACCGCCGACGCGTCCGTGACGTCCACGGCGGCGATCCGCACCCGTGCGCCCAACTCCTCCAGATGCGCCGCCAGTTGGCGGGCTCCTGGGGCCTCCGGCCCGCGGCGGCTCACCAGGAGCAGCTGGCCGACCTGCCAGGTGCGTACCAGATGTTCGGCCACCAGGCCGCCGAGGGTGCCGGTGCCGCCCGTCACCAGCACGGTGCCATCGGGATCGAGCGCCACCGGGGCGTCCCGCCCCTCCGGACCGCTGTCGACGGAGGCGCGGATCAGCCGTGGCACCCACGCCCGGCCATCCCGCACGGCCAACTGCGGCTCGTCCAGGTCCATCGCCCGCGCGACGGCGTCCCGTACGTTGTCCGCACGCACATCGACCGCCGGGCCAGGGTCGAGGGCGGGGTCGAGGTCGAGGTCGAGGTCGAGGTCGAGGTCGAGCAGCAGGAAACGCCCCGGGTTCTCCGCCTGAGCGCTCCGCAGAAGACCCCAAAGCGCGGCGGCGGCCACATCCGTACCGCTCTCGGCGATGTCAACCGCGCCATGGGTCACCACGACCAACCGGGCATCGGCCAGCCGGGGCTCGGCAAGCCACGTCTGCACCAGCGCCAGAGCCCGTTGTGCCATCGCCAGACCGGCGGTCGCCAGGTCGGCCACGGTGTCGGCATCGGCGTCCGGGCGCGGGAACTCGGCGAGCACCACGGTCGGGACCGGCTCCCCGTCATCGAGCTTCGCGAGCAACGTCTCCAGATCCGGGCCAGGCCCCTCGGCCGCCAGCACCGCCCAGCCGTCGCGATCGGCCACCGGCTCGTCGGTCCGAGTCGGCTGCGGCAGAGGGGTCCAGTCGAGCACGAACAGACCGTCCGCAGCACGCGTCGCCCCAGCCCGCAACTGCTCCACGGCCGCCGGTCGCGTCACCAGGGAGTCGACGGTCAGAACCGGATCGCCCACGGCATCGGCCACCACCAGCCGCAGCCCGCGCTCCCCCTCGGCCCCGTCCCGGTGCGGGGACAGTCGAACGCGTACGGTGCTCGCTCCAGCGGCCCACAGCGACACCCCGTTCCAGGCGAACGGCAGCCACACCTGGCCACCACCGTCCCGCTCCTGTTCGGACTCCGTGTCGAGCAGGAGGGCCGGGTGCAGGGCCGCGTCGAGCAACGCCGGGTGGATGCCGAACCCCTCCGCGTCGCCCGCCGCCTCGGGCAGCGCCACTTCGGCCAGTAGGTCCGCACCGTCCCGCCACACGGCGCGCAGCCCCTGGAAGGACGGCCCGTACGCATAGCCCGCCGCCGCGGAGCGCTCGTAGAACCCCTCCAGATCCACCGGTTGCGCACCCGTCGGAGGCCATGTGCCGCCCAGCCCCTCGGCCGACCGGTCTGCGGCCTCCAACGCCGGGCGCAGCGCCCCCTCGGCGTGGCACACCCAGCCCACGTCGGCGCCCGAACCGGCCTCGCCGTCCGGACGGGAGTAGATCCGCACATCGCGCCGCCCGTCCTCCGCTGGGGCGCCCACCACCACCTGGATGCGCAGTCCGCCCGACTCGGGCAACACCAACGGCACGTGCAGCGCCAGCTCCTCGACCCCACCACAACCGACCTCGTCGGCCGCTCGCAAGGCCCACTCCACCAGGGCCGCGCCCGGGGCCAGGGCAGCGTCCGCCACGATGTGCTCACCGAGCCAGCCGCCATCGCCGCCACCGGCCGCAATGCGCCCGGTGAGCAGATGGGTGCTTCCATCGGCCAGCTCCACGGCGGCGCCCAGCAGCGGATGGCCAGCGGCGACCAGACCGAGGCCGCTGGGGTCACCCGCCGTGCCCGAGGCGTTCATCCAGTAACGCTGGTGCTGGAAGGCATACGTGGGCAGATCGACCGTACGAGGGGTGGGATCGGCCGGGAACGCGGGCCTCCAGTCGACCTCCACCCCGGCGATGAACGCCTGGGCGAGCGAGTGGAGGAGCTGGGCCTGGCCTCCGTGGTCGCGACGCAGCGTGGACACAGCGACTGCGTCTGTGCCCACTTGCTCGAAGGTCTCCTGCATTCCGATGGTCAGCACGGGGTGGGTGCTGGCCTCGATGAACACCCGATGCCCGTCCGCCAGCAACGCCTCGACCGCGTCGGCGAACCGCACCCGCTCCCGCAGATTCCGCACCCAATAGTCCGTGTCCAGGCCAGCCGCATCGACTCGGCCACCAGTCACCGTCGAGTAGAACGCCACCTCATCCGCACCACCGACAACCGGACGGACACCAGCCAAAACCTCATTCAGCTCCTCACGGATCTCCTCCACCTGAGGTCCGTGCGAGGCGTAATCCACCTCGATCAGCCGCGCCCGCTCCCCTGCCTCCTGACACGCGGCCACCACAGCGGCCACCTGCTCCGGCGGACCAGAAATCACAGTGGAGGAAGGGCCGTTGACGGCCGCCACACCTACGTCAACGGCTCGATCGCCAAGCTCGGACAGCAGTTGCCCCGCCCGCTCCTCACCCACACCGAGCGACGCCATCGCCCCACCACCGGCCAACCGCCGCAACGCCTTGCTGCGCAACGCCACAACCTTCGCGCCGTCTTCCAGGGACAGCACACCCGCGACGACAGCAGCCGCGATCTCACCCTGGCTGTGGCCCACCACCGCCGCAGGACGTACGCCGTGTCCGGCCCACACCGCCGCCAACGACACCATCACCGCCCACAGGACCGGCTGGACCACATCCACCCGCCCCAGATCCGCCGCGCCTTCCACCCCACGCAGCACATCCGAAAGCGACCAGTCCACATACGACGCCAGCGCCCGCTCACACTCCGCCACCCGCGCCGCGAACACCGGCGACACCCCAAGCAGCTCCGCACCCATCCCCACCCACTGCGAACCCTGACCGGGGAAGACCAGCACCGGACCGACGTCTCCCGTCAACGCCGCCGCACCCGACCGCACCACACCCGGATGCGACCCACCCCCCGCCAACGCCTCCACGGCGGCCAACAGCTCCACGCGGTCATCGCCCACCACCACCGCCCGATGCTCGAACACCGACCGAGTGGTGACCAACGACCACCCCACATCGACGGGCAACAGCTCAGACGCGCCGCCCACCCGCTCGGCCAGGGCGGCGGCCTGGCCGCGCAGCGCCTCCGCGCTCCGCGCGGAAAGCACCCACGGCACCATCCCACCCACCACAGACGACGCCGCCGCCACATCCTCCTCAGGAGCCTGCTCCACAATCACATGCGCATTGGTGCCGCTGATCCCGAACGCGGACACCCCGGCCCGGCGTGGCCGCTCGTTCCTCGGCCACTCCACCGGGTCCGTGAGCAGCCGCACCGCACCGCCGGACCAGTCCGCGTGCGGGGTCGGCTCGTCGACGTGCAGCGAGGCGGGCAGCAGCTCATGGCGCATCGCCATCACCATCTTGATGACACCGGCCACACCCGCCGCGCCCTGCGTATGCCCGATGTTGGACTTCAGCGAGCCGAGCCACAGCGGCCGGTCCTCCGGCCGATCCTGGCCGTACGCGGCGAGCAGCGCCTCGGCCTCGATGGGGTCACCCAGTGTGGTGCCCGTGCCATGGGCCTCCACCGCGTCCACCTCGGCGGAGGACAGCTGTGCGTTGATCAGCGCCTGGCGGATCACTCGCTGCTGGGAGGGGCCGTTCGGCGCGGTGAGCCCGTTCGACGCGCCGTCCTGGTTGATGGCCGAGCCCCGGAGCACGGCCAGCACCTGATGGCCGTTGCGCTGGGCATCGGAGAGCCGCTCCAGCAGCAGGAGTCCCACGCCCTCCGAGAAGCCCGTGCCGTCCGCGGCGGCCGCGAAGGGCTTGCAGCGGCCGTCGGGGGCCAGGCCGCGCTGGCGAGAGAACTCCACGAAGGTGTTCGGGGTGGTCATCACCGTCACACCACCGGCCAGAGCCAGGGTGCACTCCCCCTGCCGCAGCGCCTGGCAGGCGAGATGCATCGCCACCAGCGACGATGAACACGCCGTGTCCACCGTCACCGCGGGGCCCTCCAGACCGAGGGTGAAGGCCACCCGGCCGGAGACGACGCTCAGGGTGTTTCCGGTGAGCAGATATCCTTCCGCGCTCTTCTCGATCCGCGGGGTGCCGAAGCCGAGGATTCCGGCGCCCGCGTAGACCCCGGTGGGGGTGCCCTTCAGCGAGGTGGGGTCGATCCCGGCGCGTTCCATCAATTCCCAAGAGACTTCGAGCAGTTGGCGCTGCTGGGGTTCGGCCGCCAGGGCCTCGCGGGGGCTGATGCCGAAGAAGGTGGCGTCGAAGCCGTCGGCCCGGTCCAGGAATCCGCCGTGGCGGACATAGCTGGTGCCGGAGTGGTCGGGGTCCGGGTGGAACAGCCCGTTCAGGTCCCAGCCGCGGTCGGCCGGAAACTCCCCGATCGCGTCCCCGCGCGAGGCGACCAGCTCCCACAGGTCCTCGGGCGAGGTGATTCCGCCGGGAAACCGGCAGGCCATGCTGACGATGGCCACCGGTTCCTGGGCACGCTCCTCCATCTCGCGAAGTCGTCGACGCGTCTGCCCCAGATCGGCCGTGACCTTCTTGAGGTACTGGCGGAGCTTCTCTTCGGTACCCGACATCAGTTCCGCGCCTCCATCAGGGCAGTTCACGGTCAATGAGCTCGAACATCTCGTCGTCCGAGGCGGCTTCGAGTGCGTCGAAGCCGGTCGCGTCGGCCGAGTCGCCGGATCCGCCGCCGCCGTTCCACTTCGTCAGCAGGGCGCCCAGCCGTTTGGCGATCCGCTGCCTGCCCTCGTCGTCCGTGTCGAGGGCGGCCAGGGTGGTGTCCAGCCTGGCCAGCTCGCCCAGGACCGGGTCGACGGCGTCCCGCCCCGGCGGGGTCCCGTCGCCGGGGGCCAACCGTTCCAGCAGGTAGTCGGCGAGTACGGCCGCTTCCGGGTAGTCGAAGACCATCCCGGCGGGCAGGCGCAGACCGGTGGCGGCGGCGAGGCGGTTGCGCAGTTCGACGGCGGTCAGGGAGTCGAAGCCCAGCTCCTTGAAGCTGGCCTCGGCCTGGACGGCGTCCACATCGGCGTGTCCGAGCACCGTGGCGGCGTGGCCACGGACCAGGTTGAGGACGAGTCGGTGTCGTTCGGCCGTGGACAGGCCCGCGAGCCGGGCGCCCCAGTCGACCTGCCGGCCCTCTCCGGCCGCCGCCGCGGTGCGCCGCCCGGCCCCGCCACCGCCGCCGCCCGTGGCGGCCAGGGCGCGCAGCGTGGCGGGCAGGCTGTCGGCGGGCAGTCCGGCGAGGGTGCGGGGGTCCACCTGGGCGGCGACCAGATGGGCACCGCCGTGCTGGACGGCGGCGTCGAGCAGGGCCAGACCGTGCCGGGTGGCGAGGGCGGCCACGCCGGTACGGGACATCCGGGCCAGATCCGCCTCGGCCAGGTGTCCGGTCATGCCGCTGGCGTCGGCCCACAGGCCCCAGGCGATCGAGACACCCGGCAGCCCGATGGCCCGGCGGTGAGCGGCGAGCGCGTCGCAGAAGGCGTTGGCGGCGGCGTAGTTGGCCTGTCCTGGGCTGCCGAGTGTGCCCGCGGCGGAGGAGAAGAGGACGAACATACCAAGCCGCAGGTGGGCCGTGGCCGTGTGCAGATGGGCCGCGGCCGTGGCCTTGGCCGTCCAGACCCGCGCCAGCCGTTCGGGGGTCTGGGAGGTGACCACCGCGTCGTCCAGCACACCGGTTGCGTGGATGACTCCGGTCAGCGGATGTTCGGGGTCGACCCCCGCCACCAGCTCCGCCACCGCCGGGGCGTCGGTGACATCCACCGCCGCGAGGCGCACCCGCGCGCCCAGGTCCTCCAGCCGGGCGGCCAGGTCGCGGGCGCCCGGAGCGTCCGGCCCCCGCCTGCTCACCAGCAGCAGATGGCCGATCCCCCAGGCGCGGACGAGGTGTTCGGCGATGTGGGCGCCCAGGGTGCCGGTGCCACCGGTGATGAGGACCGTGCCGTCCGGGTCGACCGCGGCGGGTACGTCGAGCACCAGCTTGCCGGTGTGCCTGGCCTGGCTCAGCTGCCGTAGCGCGTCACGTGCCCGGCTGAGCGGCCAGGGCCGTACGGGTGCCGGTCGCAGCACTCCGGCGGCGAACAGCTCGCTCAACTCACGCAGCATCTCCCCGATGCGGTCCGGTCCGGCGTCGGGGACCAGGTCGAAGGCGCGATAGCGGACGCCCGTGCGCACGGCGGCGAGGTGTTCCGGGTCGCGGATGTCGGTCTTGCCCATCTCGGAGAGCCGTCCACCGTCGGCCAGCAGTCGCAGGGAGGCGTCGACGAACGGCCCGGCGAGGCTGTTGAGTACCACATCGATGCCACGTCCGCCGGTGGCCTCGCGGAACACCTCCTCGAAGTCCAGATCGCGCGACGAGGCCCGGTGCGCCTGGTCGATGCCCATCTCGGTCAGCACCTCGTGCTTTCCGGGGCTCGCCGTGGCATAGACCTCGGCGCCCAGGTGGCGGGCGATCTGCACCGCCGCCATGCCGACGCCACCGGTGGCGGCGTGGATCAGCACCGTTTCGCCGTTTCGCAGCCCTGCCAGGTCCACCAGCCCGTACCAGGCGGTGAGGAACACCACCGGTACGGCGGCCGCCTGCCGGAAGCTCCAGCCGTCGGGGATCGGCACGACCATGCGGGCGTCCGCCACCGCCCAGGGGCCGAACGCGCCCTCGAACAGGCCCATGACCCGGTCGCCCACCGCGAGCCCGGTCACCTCCGGGCCGATGTCCACGACCACTCCGGCGCCCTCGCTGCCTCGGAACACCCCGCCCCCGGGGTACATCCCGACGACGATGAGCGCGTCGCGGAAGTTCATGCCCGCCGCGTGCACCGCGATCCGGACCTCTCCCGGCCCCAGTGGCCCGAGCACCTCGGGGCACGGCGCGGGCGCCACATTGTCCACGGTGGACGCGCCCTCCACGGCGAGCCGCCACGCGGGCTGTGCCACCGGGCCCACCAGACCGCCGCTGCCGGGGCCGCCCGCGCGCATCAGACGGGGTGCCCACACCCGGCCGGAGCCCACCGCCACCTGCGGTTCGTCCAGGGCGACTGCCCTCAGCACACCGTCCAGCACCGCCGCGCCGATCTCGTCGGGGTCGGGCGCGCCGTGCGGATCGCGGTCGAGCAGGATGAACCGGTCCGGGTTCTCCGCCTGTGCGCTGCGCAGCAGCCCCCATACGGCGGCACCGGCTGTGTCCACGGCCCCGGAGCCGGGGTCCTCCGCCACCGGGCCGCCGGCCGCGACCGCGCCGTGTGTCACCACCACCAAGCGGCTCTCGGCCAGCCGGGGTTCGGCCAGCCAGTCCCGCAGCAGGTCCAGGGTGCGCCGTACGGCCGCCAGGGCCTCGGCCTCCGCTGCCACGATGTCCACGGCGGTCGTCGAGGCCGGTACGGCGGTCAGCGCCACCGAGGGCACGGGTGTCCCGGCCTCGATCGCCGCGACAAGGGACTCCAGGTCCGGGTGGCGGGCCAGGCCCGAGGGGGCCCAGTCCAGGCCCTCGGAGCCCAGCGCCACCCAGCCGCCGTCCCCGGCCACCGGCCGTGGCAGGCCCGTGTCCGCGCCGGGCGTCGGCTCGGGGAGCGGGATCCAGTCCAGGGTGAACAACCCGTCCACGGCGCCTCGTCCGGCGGCCCGCAGCTGATCCGTACGGGCGGGGCGCAGCACCAGCGAATCGACGGTCAGGACCGGGTCGCCCACGGCGTCGGCCACGGCGATCCGCAACGCCCGCTCGCCGTCCGCGCCCTGCTCACGCGGGGTCAGCCGGACGCGTACGGTGGTCGCTCCGGCGGCCCACAGCGCCACCCCGTTCCAGGCGAACGGCAGCCACACCTGGCCGTCGTCGTGCCGCTCCTCGGGACGGCCGGTCCGTTCGAGCAGGGACGCCGGGTGCAGCGCGGCGTCCAGCAGCGCCGGGTGGATGCCGAATCCGGCCCGGTCGCCCGCGGCTTCGGGCAACGCCACCTCGGCCAGTACGTCCGCGCCGTCGCGCCACAGCTTGCGGACGCCCTGGAACGCGGGCCCGTATCCGTATCCGGCGGCCTCGGCACGCTCGTAGAAGCCGTCCATGTCCACCGGCTCCGCGCTCGGCGGGGGCCAGGCCCCGGTGGGCTGGGGTGCCGGTTCGCCGTGGGGGCCGAGCACGCCGACCGCGTGGCACACCCAGACCGGGTCCGCGGTGGTTTCGGCGTCGCGGTCGGGCCGGGAGTACACCCGTACGTCACGGCGTCCGTCGTCGGCGGCCTCGCCCACCACCACCTGGACGCGCAGCCCGCCGGTGTCGGGGAGGACGAGCGGGACCTGGAGGGCGAGTTCCTCCACCGTGCCGCAGCCCGCCTCGTCGGCGGCCCGCAGCGCCCATTCGACCTGCGCCGCGCCCGGGACCAGCCGGGCGCCCGCCACCACGTGTTCGCCGAGCCAGCCCTCGCCGCCACCGGCCGTCAGCCGTCCGGTGAGCAGATGGGTGCTGCCGTCGGCGAGCTCCACGGCCGCGCCGAGCAACGGGTGGTCCGCGGAGACCAGGCCGAGGTCGGTGGGGTCGCCACCCCGGCCCGGGGTGGCCTCGAGCCAGTAGCGCTCGCGCTGGAAGGCGTAGGTGGGCAGCGGCACGGTGCGGGGCGCGGGGTCGGTGGGGAACAGGGTGGTCCAGTCGACGTCGGCCCCCGCGGTGAACGCCTGGGCCAGCGACCGCACCAGCTGGGCGAGATCGCCGTGGTCCCGGCGCAGCGTGGGGACGGTGGCGGCGGGGACGCCCGCCTCCTCGAAGCTCTCCTGCATGCCCACCGTGAGGACGGGGTGGGTGCTGGCCTCGATGAACACCCGGTGGCCATCGGCCAGCAGCGCCTGGATCGCCTCGGCGAACCGCACCCGCTCCCGTAGATTCCGCACCCAGTAGCCCGTGTCCAGCACGGAGCCATCGGCCCGGGCACCGGTCACGGTGGAGTAGAACACCACCCCGGAGGATCCGGGCGCCTCGACCGGCTCGACTCCCCTGAGCAGCTCGGTGAGTTCATCGGCGATCTCATCGACCTGGGGGCTGTGCGAGGCGTAGTCCACCTCGATCATCCTGGCCCGTTCCCCGGTGTCACGGCAGGCCGCCACGGCGGCGGCCACCTGCTCCGGCGGGCCGGACACCACCGTGGAGGCGGGGCCGTTCACGGCGGCCACGACCACGGCGGTGGCGCGGTCGCCGAGCCCGGAGAGCAGATCCGTGGCCTGCTCCTGGCCCACGCCGAGGGAGGCCATGGCCCCGCCGCCGGCCAGTTGGCGCAGCGCCCGGCTGCGCAGGGCCACGATCCGGGCGCCGTCCGCCAAGGTCAGCGCCCCGGCCACGCAGGCGGCGGCGATCTCGCCCTGGCTGTGGCCCACGACGGCGGCGGGCCGCACCCCATGGCCCGCCCATACGGCGGCCAGGGACACCATCACCGCCCAGAGCACCGGCTGCACCACATCCACCCGGCTCAGATCGCCCGCGCCGTCCACACCGCGCAGCACATCGGTGAGCGACCAGTCGACGTGCGGCGCGAGCGCTCGTTCGCACTCCGCCACCCGGGCGGCGAACACCGGCGAGGCCTCCAGCAGCCCGGCGCCCATCCCGATCCACTGCGAGCCCTGACCAGGGAACACCAGCACCGGGCCCGCGCCACCCGTGGTGGCGGCAGTGCCGGTGTGCACCACGCCCGGGTGTGTCTCGTCGGCCGCCAGCGCCTCGACGGCCGCCATCAGTTCGGCGCGGCTCTCGCCGACCACCACGGCGCGGTGGTCGAACAGGGTGCGGCAGCGGATGAGGGACCAGCCCACCTCGACGGGCGGGGCCGAGGGGCCGGTGGTCAGCCGCGCGGCCAGCGCCCGCGCCTGGTCCCGGAGCGCGCCCGCGCCCCGCGCGGACAGCACCCAGGGCACCACCCGGGGGCCATCGGACTCGGGCTCCGGCTCGGTGCGTTCGGCCCGGTCGGGGGCCTGTTCCAGGATCACATGGGCGTTGGTGCCGCTGATGCCGAAGGACGACACACCGGCCCGGCGCGGACGCTCGTCCGCCGACCACTCGACCGCCTCGGTCAGCAGCCGCACCCCGTCGTCGTCCCACTCCACATGCGGGCTGGGCGCGTCGATGTGCAGCGAGGCGGGCAGCAGGCCGTGGCGCATCGCCATCACCATCTTGATCACACCCGCCACGCCCGCGGCGGCCTGCGTATGACCGATGTTGGACTTGATGGAGCCGAGCCACAGCGGACGGCCCTCCGGCCGCTCCTGCCCGTACGTGGCCAACAGCGCCTGCGCCTCGATGGGATCGCCGAGCGTGGTGCCCGTGCCGTGCGCCTCGACCACGTCGACGTCGGCCGAGGAGAGCCGTGCGGTGGCCAGGGCCTGGCGGATCACTCGTTGCTGGGAGGGCCCGTTCGGCGCGGTCAGACCGTTGGACGCGCCGTCCTGGTTGACCGCCGACCCACGGATCACCGCCAGCACCTCACGGCCGTTGCGGCGCGCGTGCGACAGCCGCTCCAGGACGAGCAGGCCGATGCCCTCGCCCCAGCCGGTGCCGTCGGCCGCCGCGGCGAACGGCTTGCAGCGGCCGTCCGGGGCGAGTCCGCGCTGCCGCGAGAACTCCACGAAGGTGTTCGGTGTGGCCATCACCGTGACGCCACCGGCCAGGGCCAGGGTGCACTCCCCCTGCCGCAGGGCCTGCGCCGCGAGATGCATGGCCACCAGCGAAGACGAACACGCCGTGTCCACCGTCACCGCGGGCCCCTCCAGGCCGAAGGTGAACGCCACCCGGCCGGAGGCGATGCTCGGTGTGCTGCCGGTCATCAGCCGGCCCTCGACGCCCTCCGGGGTGCGGCCCAGGAAGCGGCTGCCGTAGTCGTCGTACATGACCCCCGTGATCACCGCGCAGGCGCTGCCACGCAGGCTCACAGGGTCGATGCCCGCGCTCTCGAACGCCTGCCACGCCGTCTCCAGCAGCAGCCGCTGCTGCGGGTCGGTGGCCAGCGCCTCGCGGGGTGAGATCCCGAAGAACTCGGCGTCGAACCGCGGCGCCTCGTAGAGGAATCCGCCCTCGCGGGCGTAGCTGGTGCCGGTGTGGTCCGGGTCGGGGTCGAAGAGGCCCCCCAGGTCCCAGCCGCGGTCCCCGGGGAACTCCCCGATCGCGTCCACGCCCTCGGCCACCAGCCGCCACAGCTCCTCGGGGGAGCCGACGCCGCCCGGATAGCGGCAGGCCATGCCGACGATGGCGATCGGATCGTCGTCGGTGGCCACGACGGCCGGCGTCGTCGGAAGCGGTGTCGCCGCCGGTGCGCCGACCAGCCGCTCCCGCAGGAAGCGCACCAGGGCGTCGGGGGTCGGATAGTCGAAGATGACGGTGGCCGGGATCCGGGTGCCGGTGGCCGCGTTGAGCCGATTGCGCAGGTCAAGTGCCGTGAGCGAGTCGAAGCCGAGGTCCTGGAAGGCCCTGCCCAGGTCGATGGCCTCCGGTGCGGGATGGGCGAGCACGGTGGCCACCTGGTCACGCACCAGCTCTCCGATGAGCCGGTCCTGCTCCTCGGTGGACAGCCCGGCGAGCCGCCCGGACAACGAGCCCGGCCCGGTGTTCCGCACGGCCCGCGCGGGGGCGTGCACCAGCCGCCGCAGCACGGGCGGAAGTGGCCCGGCGGCGGCCCGGGTGCGCAGCGCCGCGAGGTCGAAGCGCGCGGGGACGAGCGTGGGGTGATCGGTGGTGAGCGCCGTGTCGAGCAGCGCCAGCGCCTGCTCGTTGGAGACGGCGGCGATGCCGGAGCGGGCCATCCGGGCGAGGTCCGCGTCGTCCAGGTGGCCGGTCATGCCACCAGCGGACGCCAGCAGCCCCCAGGCCAGCGTGTGGGCCGCCCGCCCTTCGGCGCGGCGGTGCTCGGCGAGGGCGTTGAGGAACATATTGGCCGCGGCGTAGTTGGCCTGGCCACCGTTGCCCATGATGGAGGCGGCGGAGGAGAACATCACGAACGCGGCCGGGTCCATGTCCCGGGTCAGCCGGTGCAGATGCCATGCGGCATCCAGCTTCGGGGCGAGGACGGTGTCGAGTTGCTCGGGCGTCATGGCGGTGACCACACCGTCGTCGAGCACCCCCGCGGCGTGGACGACGGCGGTCAGCGGATGTTCTTCGGGGACGGTGTCGAGCAGGGCGGCCAGCGCCTCGGGGTCGGCGGCGTCACACGCGGTGACCCGTACGTCCGCCGCGCCCAGCGCGGTCAGTTCGTCCGCGAACGCGTCGATGTCCTCCGTGATGCCGCCGCGCCGGCTGACCAGCAGCAGATGGCGGGCGCCGTGTGCGGTGACCAGATGGCGGGCCACCAGCCGGCCCAGCGCTCCGGTGCCACCGGTGATCAGTGCGGTGCCGTCCGGGTCGAGGGCGCGGGGCGGGGTGTCCTGGCCGGGGCGGACGGTGACCAGACGGGGCACGTGGGCCGCTCCCGCCCGCACCGCCACTTCGGATTCGGCAGCGGCGACGGCGGCCGGAAGGACGGTGCGCAGGGCATCGCGCGACGCGGGGTCGTCGTCCAGGTCGAGCAGGAGGATGCGCTCGGGGTGTTCGGCCTGGGCGGCGCGGACCAGGCCCCATACGGGCGCGGTGGTCAGGTCGGCGGGCGCGTCCCCGGGGCCGGTGGCGACGGCGCCACGGGTGGCGACGACCAACCGGGCCCCGCTGAACCGCTCGTCCGTCAGCCAGGTGCGCAGGTCGCCGAGGGCGTGATGGACCGCCGCGCGTACGCGGCCCGGCGTCTCGTCGGGGTGTGATGAGGTGTCCGGTGCGCCGGGGCATTCGAGGACGACGATGTCGGGGACGGGCTGTCCGCCGTCGAGGGCGGCCCGCAGGGCGGCCAGGTCCGGATGGGACGGGAGGGCCGGGTCCGGGTCCTGGGATCCTACGAGCGCCCAACTCGCCGAGGGCAGGGCGGTGCCGGTATCGGTACCGGTGTCGGTCGATACCGGATACGGCTGCCAGTCCAGGCGGTACAGCGGGGCGTCGGCCATGGCGGCGCGGGCCGAGCGCCAGCGGTCGGCGGAGACCTCCCGCAGCCCGAGGGCGTCGATGGTGGCCACGGGCGCGCCGTGGTCGTCGGTCAGCCTCAGGGTGATGGTGTCCGGGGCGGTGGGGGTGATGCGTACGCGCAGCCGGGTGGCGCCGCTGGCGAAGAGCCGCACCCCGCCGAAGGAGAACGGCAGCCGTACGGTCCCCTCGGCGGCGTCCGGCGCGTGATCACCTTGAAAACGGCCGGAGCCGCCGAAGAGCTCCTCCACCGGGTGCAGGGCGCTGTCGAGCAGGGCCGGGTGCAGCCCGTAGCCTTCGGCCTCGCCGCGCCGTTCGGGGGCCAGACGTACCTCGGCGAACATCTCCTCGCCCAGCCGCCATGCGCAGTGCAGCCCCCGGAAGGCGGGCCCGTACGCGTACCCCTGCGCGGCCAGGCGCGCGTACAGGTCCGCCACATCGACCGGGACGGCCCCGGCCGGTGGCCAGGCCGTGGCCGACGACGGCTCATCGGCGGGCGGTGGCGTGGCCGTGTCGGACAGGAGGCCGGTGGCGTGGTGGTGCCAGGCGGCCGGTGCCTCCAGGGCCTCACCCCCCTCGTCGCCGGGGCGCGAGGCGATGGTGACGGTCCGTCGTCCGGCCTCGTCGGGCGCGGTGACGGCGAGCTGGATCCGTACCGCGCCGGAGGCGGGCAGGACCAGCGGGGTCTCCAGGGTGAGGTCGTCGATCAGCTCGCTGCCGGTGTGCGCAGCGGCGAGGAGGGCCAGCTCCAGCAGGGCCGTACCGGGCAGGGGGACTCTGTCCGCGATGGTGTGGTCGGCGAGCCAGGCGTGGGTGTGCGCGGACAGCCGTCCGGTGAGCAGCAGCCCGCCATCGGGCGTTTCCACGGCGGCCTGGAGCAGGGGGTGGCCGGTGGCGCCGAGGCCGACGGCGCGTACGTCGGCGGTGGCGTTCGGGACGGGCCGCCAGTACCGCTGCCGCTGGAACCGGTAGGTGGGCAGGTCGACATGGCCCGCGTCCTCGGGGAGGGCGGCGGCGAAGTCGACCGTGCCGCCGTCGATGTGCGTCAGGGCGAGCGCGGTCAGCAGCGTACGGGGCTCGTCGCGGCCCGGGCGCAGGGCGGTGGCGAACACGGGCGCGGTGTCCGGGGTGGCGGAGGTGTCGGCGGCCAGGGCGTCCTGGGCCATGGTGGTGAGGACGGCGTCCGGGCCGAGTTCGAGGTAGCGCGTCACGCCTTCGCCGTGCAGGGTGCGCAGCCCGTCGTGGAACCGTACGGGCTCGCTGACGTGGCGCACCCAGTACTCGGGGTCGCGGAGCTGTTCGGGGTCGGCCAGCCGGCCGGTGACGTTGGAGATCACCGGGATGCGCGGGGCGTGGTAGGTGAGCCGCCGCGCCACCTCGCGGAAGTCGTCGAGCATGGGGGCCAGGAGGGGCGAGTGGAAGGCGTGGCTGACCCTGAGCCGCTTGGTGCGGTGGCCCCGTTCCTTCAGGGTGCGGGCGATCTCGTCGACGGTTTCGGCGGCGCCCGACACGACCACCGAGGTGGGGCCGTTGACCGCGGCGAGGGCCACGCGGTCCTCATGGCCCGCGAGCAGGGGGAGGACCTGCTCCTCGGTGGCTTCGACGGCGGCCATGGCGCCGCCGGAGGGCAGCGCCTGCATCAACCGGCCGCGAGCGGCCACGAGTTCGCAGGCGTCAGGCAGGGACAGCACGCCCGCCACATGCGCCGCCACCAGTTCGCCGACGGAGTGTCCGGTCAGGAACGAGGGGGTGAGGCCGAACGACTCGACGAGCCGGAAGAGCGCCGTCTCCAGGGCGAAGAGGGCCGCCTGGGTCACACCGGTACCGTGCAGGGCCCGCGCCTGGTCGGTGTCCTCCGCCGCGAAGAGGATCTCGCGGAGCGGCCGGCCGGGCAGCGGATCGAGATGGGCGCAGACCTCGTCCAGGGTGGCGGCGAACACCTCGAACGTCCGGTACAGCTCACGGCCCATACCGGGCCGCTGGCTGCCCTGCCCCGTGAACATGAAGGCGGTGCCGCCGGAGCGGGTCGGCGCCGTGGCCCGGATCAGCCCGGGGTGGCTCTGGTCGTCGGCCAGCGCCCGTACGGCGGCCAGCAGTTCGGCGCGGTCCCCGCCGATGGCCACGGCACGGTGTTCGAAGGCCGAGCGAGTGCGGGCCAGCGACCAGCCCACATCGGCCACGGGCAGGCCGGGGTGGGCGGTGAGATGGGCGGCCAGCGCCTCGGCCTGGTCCCGTAACGCCTGGCCGGTGCGGGCGGACACCGCCCACGGCACCACGCGGCTCGCCGTCCCCGCGGCGGTCGGTTCAGGGGCCCGGTCCGACGCGGTGGGCTCGTCGGCGGGGGGCTGTTCGAGGAGCAGATGGGCGTTGGTCCCGGAGATACCGAAGGAGGACACCGCGGCCCGGCGGGGCCGCTCGCCACGCGGCCATCCCACGGCTTCGGTGAGCAGGCGTACGGCGCCGGTGTCCCATGCCACGTGGGGCGTGGGCTCGTTGACGTTCAAGGTGGCGGGCAGCGTCTCGTGCCGCATCGCCATGATCATCTTGATGACACCGGCCACGCCCGCGGCGCCCTGGGTGTGTCCGATGTTGGACTTGACCGATCCCAGCCACAGCGGCCGGTCCTCGGTACGGTCCCGGCCGTAGGTGGCGAGCAGCGCATGGGCCTCGATGGGATCGCCGAGGCGGGTTCCGGTGCCGTGCGCCTCCACGACGTCCACCTCGTCCGGGGACAGCCGTGCGTTCGCCAACGCCTGGAGGATGACGCGCTGTTGGGAGGGCCCGTTGGGCGCGGTCAGGCCGTTGGAGGCGCCGTCCTGGTTGATGGCCGAGCCCCGGATCACCGCCAGCACCCGGTGGCCGTGGCGCCGGGCGTCGGACAGCCGCTCCAACAGCACCAGGCCCACGCCCTCGGAGAAGGCGGTGCCGTCGGCGTCGGCGGAGAACGCCTTGCACCGGCCGTCGGGGGCCAGCCCGCGCTGCCGGGAGAACTCGGTGAAGACGTTCGGGATGGCCATCACCGTCACCCCGCCCGCCAGGGCCAGGGTGCACTCGCCCTGCCGCAGCGCCTGACCGGCCAGGTGCATCGCGACCAGCGAGGACGAGCACGCCGTGTCCACCGTGACGGCCGGCCCCTCCAGGCCGAGGGTGTACGCCACCCGGCCGGAGAGCACACTGGGCGCGTTGCCCGTCACCAGATAGCCCTCGGCGCTCTTCTCGATGTGCGGGGTGCCGAAGCCGGGCAGCGCGGTCCCGGCGTACACGCCCGTCGAGGTGCCCTTCAGCGACGCCGGGTCGATCCCGGCGCTTTCGAGGAGCTCCCAGGCCACCTCCAGCAGCAGCCGCTGCTGCGGGTCGATGGCCAGCGCCTCGCGCGGGCTGATCCCGAAGAACTCGGGGTCGAAGCGGTCGGCGTCGTAGAGGAAGCCGCCCTCGCGGGCGTGGCTGGTGCCGGGGTGGTCCGGGTCCGGGTGGAACAGCCCTTCCAGGTCCCAGCCGCGGTCGTCGGGGAACTCCCCCATCGCATGCGCGCCGGAGGCCAGGAGCCGCCACAGCGCCTCGGGCGTGTCGGCCCCGCCGGGGTAGCGGCAGGCCATGCCGACCACGGCCACCGGTTCCTGGGAGCGGTCCTCCAGCTCGCGCAGCCGCTGACGCGTCTCGTGCAGATCGCCTGCCACTCGCCTCAGATAGTCGACCAGCTTCTCTTCATTAGCGTGCGTCACGGAGGATCACCCGGCCTTCAGCGAAGGGCGCGCCACGTTGTTCATGACAGGCCAAGTTCGTTGTCGATGAAATCCAGAACCTGATCGGCGGTCGCCACCTGCAACCGCTCCACGGCAGTGCCGTCGTCCGGCTGTGCCGACGAGCACATCGCCTTCCACTTGGACAGCAAGGTCTCCAGCCGGGCGGTGACCGCACCGGAGTCCACGTCCTCGACGCCGACGGCCGACAGGCTGTTCTCCAGCCTGACCAGCTCGTTCAGGACGGGATGGGGCTGGGCCACGTCGGGGCCCGGGGCGCCCGGCTCACCGTCCGGGGAGAGCTCCCGGCGCAGATGCTCGGCCAGCACCGCCGCCTCCGGGTGGTCGAAGACGAGCGCCGCGGGCAACCGCAGCCCGGTGGCCGCGGCCAGCCGGTTGCGCAGCTCCACGGCGGTCAGCGAGTCGAAGCCGAGGTCCTTGAACGACGCGTCCGGCCGCACCACACCCGGATCGGCGTGGCCGAGCACCGTGGCCGCCTGGGTGCGCACCAGGTTGAGCAGCAGCCGGTGCTGTTCGGTGGACGGCAGCCCCCTGAGCCGGCCCGCCCAGTCGGTGTTCTGTCCACCGGTGGCAGCCGTGGGCCGGGCCCGCCCGCTGCCACCGACGGTGGCGAGGGCCCGCAGGGGGGTGGGAAGGGTGCCCGGGGCCTGAGCGGTGAGGGAGCCGGTGTCCAGGTGGAGCGCCAGCAGATGCGGATGGCCGTGGTGACAGGCCGCGTCCAGCAGCGCCAGCCCCTCCTCGGTGCTGTTCGCCTTGATGCCCAGGCGGGCCATCCGGGCCAGATCGGCGTCGGCCAGCCGTGCGGTCAGGCCGCTGGTGGCCGCCCAGAGTCCCCAGGCCACCGACAGCCCCGGAAGGCCATGGGCCTGGCGGTGGGCGGCGAGGGCGTCACAAAAGGCGTTGGCTGCGGCGTAGTTGGCCTGGCCGGGGGTGCCGAGATCGGAGGCGAAGGAGGAGAACAGGACGAACATGCCCAGCCGCAGCCGCGCGGTGGCGGTGTGCAGATGGCCCGCCGCCGCGGCCTTCGCCGCCCAGGCCCGCGCCAGCCGCTTCGGATCCTGCGAGGGAAGCATCGCGTCGTCCAGCGCCCCCGCCGCGTGCACGACACCGGTCAGCGGGTGCGCCGGATCGATGCCCGCGAGGACCTCGGCCACCTGGGCGGCGTCGCCGACGTCGCACGCGGCGACGCGTACGTCGGCCCCCAGGTCGGCGAGTCGGGCCACCAGTTCCTTCGCCCCGGGCGCGTCGGGGCCACTTCGGCTCACCAGCAGCAGATGGCGGATGTTCCGGGTACGGACGAGGTGCTCGGCGACGTGTGCGCCGAGGGTGCCGGTGCCACCGGTGATGAGCACGGTGCCGTCCGGGTCCACCGGGGCGGGGACGTCCAGCACCAGCTTGCCGATGTGCTTGGCCTGGCTGAGACACCGCAGCGTCTCACGCGCCCGGCCGAGCGGCCACGCCCGTACCGGAGGCGGCTCCAGCACACCGGAGGCGAACAACTCGCCCAGTTCACGCAGCATTTCGCCGATACGGTCCGGACCGGCGTCGGCGATCAGGTCGTACGCGTGGTAGCGCACCCCGGGGTGCTCGGCCGCGATCAGGGCGGGGTCGCGGATATCGGTCTTGCCCATCTCCAGCATCCGTCCGCCCTCGTGGAGGAGACGGAGCGAGGCGTCCACGAACTCACCGGCGAGGCTGTTGAGCACCACATCGACGCCCCGGCCGCCGGTGGCCTCACGGAACGCCTCCTCGAAGTCCAGATCGCGCGACGAGGCCCGATGGGCCGCATCGATGCCCATCTCCTCCAGGGCCCCGTGCTTCGCCGGGCTCGCCGTCGCGTAGACCTCGGCGCCCAGATGCCGGGCGATCCGCACGGCGGCCGTCCCCACACCACCGGTCGCGGCATGGATCAGCACGCGCTCGCCCGCCTGGAGCCCGCCCAGCTCCACGAGCCCGTACCAGGCGGTGAGGAAGACAACGGGGGCGGCGGCCGCCTGCCGGAAGGTCCAGCCTGCGGGGATGGGTACGACCGTACGGGCGTCCGCCACGGCCAGTGGGCCGAACGCGCCCTCGAACAGGCCCATCACCCGGTCGCCCACGGCGAGACCGGTCACGCCGGGGCCGACCTCCCGCACCACACCGGCACCCTCGCTGCCACCGAACACCGCGTCCCCGGGATACATCCCCAACACCATCAGCGCGTCGCGGAAGTTGACGCCCGCCGCGTGGACATCGATGCGCACCTGGCCTTCCCGCAGAGGCTCCAGCACCTCCGGGCACGCCACCGGCCGTACGCTGTCCACCGTCCCGGCACCCTCGAGCACGAGCCGCCACGCGGACTGCCCTGTCGGGGCCACCAGGCCCGCGCTCGGCGCGGCGCGCACCAGCCGGGGCATCAGCGCCCGCCCCGCGCGCAGGGCCAGCTGTGACTCGTCCATCTCGATCGCGCGCGCCACGGCGTCGGTCACGAGGTCGGCGGACACCTCGGTGTGAGGGTCGAGATCGAGCAGCAGGAAACGGCCCGGATTCTCGGCCTGCGCGCTGCGCACCAGACCCCAGACGGCCGCTCCCGCCACGTCCACGCTCTCGGCCGCGGGGTCGACGCCACCCGGGTCGTCGCCGGTCGCGACGGCGCCACGTGTCACCACCACCAACCGGGCCTCGGCCAGGCGCGGCTCGGCAAGCCAGCCCTGCAACAGCTCCAGGACCCGCTCCGCCGAGGCCAGCCCGTCGGCCGCCGTCCCGCCGGCGCGGGCATGGACCGGCTCGGCGGGTTCGAGTGCCAGGACGACGGCGGGGGCGGGGGCGCCCGTGTCGAGCGCGCTGATCAACGCCTGCGGATCCGGATGACATACGGCGGTGGACCCGGCCGGAGCCCGGTCCTCGGGCCCCAGGATCACCCAGTCGGTGTCAGCGGCCGGGTGATCCCCGGACCGCCCGTCGCCGTTGGGCGGCGCGGAAACCGGCAAGGGGGTCCAGTCCATGACGAACAGCCCGTCTACGCCCGGCCGTTGGGCCGTACGAAGCTGATCGGCCTCGGCGGACCGCAGCACCACCGCGTCGGCGCTCAGCACCGGTGCACCGAGGGCGTCCGCCACGGTCACCCGCAGCGTACGTTCCCGCTCCGCGCTCGGCTCGTACGGCGAGATCCGCACCCGTACCGTGCTCGCCCCGGCCGCCCACAGCGACACCCCGTTCCAGGTGAACGGCAGCCACACCCGGCCATCGGGCGACTCGGCGTCGCTCGGTGACCCATCGGTCAGCAGAACGGGATGCAGTGCGGCGTCGAGCAGCGCCGGGTGGATACCGAATCCCGTCCGCTCCCCCGCGGCCTCGGGCAGCGCCACCTCGGCCAACAGGTCGGCGCCATCCCGCCATACGGCGCGCAGCCCCTGGAAGGCCGGGCCGTACGCGTACCCCGACCCCGCGATGTGCTCGTAGAAGTCCACGGGGTCGAGCGGCTTCGCACCCGCCGGTGGCCATGCGCCGCCCAACTCCTCCACCGGTGCGGAGCCATCGGGAGGTGGGCTCAGCACGCCCTCCGCATGGCACACCCAACCGGCCGCGGTGTCGGCGCCGTCGTCGGGGCGCGAGTACATCCGCACATCGCGTCGGCCATCGGCGCCCGGCCCGCCGATGACCACTTGCAGGCGCACCCCGCCGCTGGGCGGCAGCACGAGCGGTACCTGGAGCGCCAGCTCCTCCACCCCACCGCAGCCGACCTCATCGGCCGCCCGCAGCGCCCACTCCACCATGGCCGTCCCGGGCACCAGGGCCGCGCCCGCCACCACGTGGTCGGCGAGCCAGCCATGGGATCGCGCCGACAGGCGCCCCGTCAGCAGATGGCCCTGGCCGTCGGCGAGCTCCACGGCGGCGCTCAGCAGCGGATGGCCCGCGGCGACCAGACCGAGGTCGGTGGGGTCGGCGCCCCGGCTGCTGAGGCCGTCGAGCCAATAGCGCTGGTGCTGGAAGACGTACGTGGGCAGATCGACCGTACGGGGGGTGGGATCGGCCGGGAACGCGGGCCTCCAGTCGACCTCGACCCCGGCGATGAACGCCTGGGCGAGCGAGTGGAGGAGCTGGGCCTGGCCACCGTGATCGCGACGCAGGGTCGGTACGGCGACCGCGTCCACACCCGCCCGCTCAAAGGACTCCTGCATTCCGAGGAGTAGCACGGGGTGGGTGCTGGCCTCGATGAACACCCGATGCCCGTCCGCCAGCAACGCCTCGACCGCGTCGGCGAACCGCACCCGCTCCCGCAGATTCCGCACCCAATAGTCCGTATCCAGGCCAGCCGCATCGACTCGGCCACCAGTCACCGTCGAGTAGAACCCCACCTCATCCGCACCACCGACAACCGGACGGACACCAGCCAACACCTCAAGCAACTCCTCACGGATCCCATCCACCTGAGGACTGTGCGAGGCATAATCCACCTCGATCAGCCGCGCCCGCTCCCCCGCCTCCTGACACGCGGCCACCACAGCGGCCACCTGCTCCGGCGGACCAGACACCACCGTGGAGGAAGGGCCGTTCACCGCTGCCACGCCTACGCCAACGGCCTGGTCCCCCAGCTCGGACAGCAGCTGCCCCGCCCGCTCCTCACCCACACCGAGCGACGCCATCGCCCCACCACCGGCCAACCGCCGCAACGCCTTGCTCCGCAACGCCACGACCTTCGCACCGTCTTCCAGGGACAGCGCACCCGCGACGACAGCCGCCGCGATCTCCCCTTGGCTATGACCCACCACCGCCGCAGGACGTACGCCGTGTCCGGCCCACACCGCCGCCAACGACACCATCACCGCCCACAGAACGGGCTGGACCACATCCACCCGCGCCAGATCCGCCGCACCCTCCACCCCACGCAACACATCCGAAAGCGACCAATCCACAAACGGCCCAAGCGCCCGCTCACACTCCGCCACCCGCCCCGCGAACACCGGCGACACCTCAAGCAGCTCCGCACCCATCCCCACCCACTGCGAACCCTGACCGGGAAAGACCAACACCGGACCGACGTCTCCCGTCAACGCCGCCACACCCGACCGCACCACACCCGGATGCGACCCACCCCCCGCCAACGCCTCCACACCCGCCAACAACTCCGCACGGTCAGCACCCACCACCACCGCCCGATGCTCAAACACCGACCGCGTGGTAACCAACGACCACCCCACATCGACGGGCAACAGCTCAGACGCACCCCCCACCCGCTCAGCCAACGCCCCAGCCTGCCCCCGCAACGCCTCCACACTCCGCCCCGACACCACCCACGGCACCACCCCACCCACCACAGACGACGCCGCCGCCACATCCTCCTCAGGAGCCTGCTCCAGGATCAGATGGGCGTTCGTGCCGGAGATGCCGAACGACGACACCGCCGCGCGGCGGGGCCGCTCCAGGCGTGGCCACTCCACCGGCTCATTCAACAGCCGCAGTCCGCTGCCCTCCCACTCCACATGCGGGGTGGGCTCGTCCAGATGCAGGTTCGCGGGCAGTCCGGGGTGCCGGAGTGCCATCACCATCTTGATCACGCCCGCCACGCCCGCCGCCGCGTGGGTATGGCCGATGTTGGACTTCAGCGAGCCCAGCAGCAGTGGCCGGTCGGCGGGGCGGTTCCGGCCGTACGTGGCGATCAGGGCCTCGGCCTCGATCGGGTCGCCGAGTTTGGTGCCGGTGCCGTGTGCCTCGAGGGCGTCCACATCGCCCGGGCCCAGCTGGGCGTTGGCCAGCGCCTGGCCGATGACGCGTTCCTGGGCCACGTCGTTGGGCGCGGTGAGGCCGTTGCTGGCACCGTCCTGGTTGATGGCCGAGCCCCGGATCACGGCAAGCACCCGGTGGCCGTTGCGCCGCGCCTCCGACAGCCGCTCCAGCACCACCAGCCCTACACCTTCGGAGAAGCCGGTGCCATCGGCGTCGGCGGCGAAGGACTTGCACCGGCCGTCCGGGGCCAGTGCGCGCTGCCGGGAGAACTCGGTGAACATGATGGGGGTGGCGAGCGAGGTGACACCGCCCGCCAAGGCCAGGGTGCACTCGCCCTGCCGTAGCGCCTGCACCGCCAGATGCATGGCCACCAGCGAGGCCGAGCAGGCGGTGTCCACCGTCACCGCCGGCCCCTCAAGACCGAAGGTGTAGGCCACCCGGCCCGAGATCACACTGGTGAGGCAGCCCGTGGTGGCGTAGCCCTCGAATCCCTCGGGGATGCGCGGGGCGCGGGAGAGGTAGTCCTGGCTGGACACACCGGCGTAGACACCCGTGCGGGTTCCCTTCAGCGACACCGGATCGATACCGGCACGCTCCAGGGACTCCCAGGCCAGCTCCAGCACCAGCCGCTGCTGCGGGTCCATGGCGAGCGCTTCCCTGGGGCTGATGCCGAAGAACGCCGCGTCGAAGCGGTCCGCCTCGACGAATCCTCCCTGGCGGACACAGCTGGTGCCGTAGTGCTCCGGATCGGGGTGGTAGAGGTTCTCCAGGTCCCAGCCACGGTCCGTCGGGAAGTCCCCGATCGCGTCGACACCCGAGACGAGCAGTTCCCACAGCTCCTCCGGGGAGGTGACCCCGCCGGGAAAGCGACAGGCCATGCCGACCACGGCCACCGGCTCGTGGGAACGCTCCTCCACCTCGCGCAACCGCAGACGCGTATCGTGCAGATCGGCGGAAACGCGCTTGAGATACTCGACCAGCTTCTCTTCGTTCGCCATGAGGGTCACCCGGCCTTCAGCGATCGTCGCGCCCGGCACATTCAGGACACACCAAGCTCGTTGTCAATAAACTCAAGGACCTGATCCGCGGAGGCGGACTCCAGCCTCTGGGCCGCGCTCATCTCATCCGTCGGCTGCCGTGGCAAGTGCGTGCTCGGAGGGACGATCGCGGTGGGGGTGGCGTCGGTGCCGTCGGAGGTCAGCCGTCGCACCAGGTGGTGGGCGATGCCTTCCGGGGTCGGATGTCTGAAGATCAGGGCCGCGGGCAGCCGCAGACCCGTGGCGGCCGCGAGGCGGTCGCGCAGTTCGACGGCGGTCAGGGACTCGAAGCCCAGCTCCTTGAAGCTGGCCTCGGCGTGCACCGCCTCGGCATCGGTGTGCCCCAGCACGGCGGCGGCGTGGTCGCGCACCAGGGCGAGGAGGGTGCGGTAACGCTCCACGGCCGACAGCCGCGCCAGCCGGGCGGTCCAGTCGGCGGACGACGCTCCGGCGGCGGCAGCGGCGGCGCGCCGCCGTACGCCTCCGCCACCGGCACTCTCGGTCGCCACTGGGCCGGTGTTCAGGGAGCGCAGCTGATCGGCGTCGGCGGGGCGCAGCACCAGCGCGTCGATCGTCAGCACCGGGGCGCCCACCGCATCCGCGACGACGACGCGCAGTTCACGCTCGCCCTCGGGCTCGGCGGTCCGCGGACGGGGGGTGAGTCGGACGCGTACGGCGGTGGCCTCGGCCGCCCACAGGGACACACCGCTGATGGTGAACGGCAGCCACATCCGGCCGTTGCCCTCCTCCGCCCGGGTCGGGTCCATCCGTTCCATCCCGTCCATCAGCAGCGTCGGATGCAGCACCGCGTCCAGCAGGGCAGGGTGAATGCCGAAGCCACCGGGCTCTCCCGCGGCCTTGGGCAGCTCCACATCGGCCAGCAGCTCCGCGCCGTCCCGCCACACCGCGCGCAGCCCTTGGAATGCGGCGCCGTAGGCGTATCCGGATGTGGCGATCCGTTCGTAGAACCCGTCGGTGTCCACCGGCCGCGCTCCCGGCGGGGGCCAGGTCCCGGGCAACTCCCCCGACGGGTCTTCCGGTACGGCGGGGCCGAGGACGCCCACGGCATGGCACGGCCAGTCGGTGTCGCCACCCGTGCGCAGGCCGTCGTCGGGGAGGGAGTAGATCGCGATGTCGCGGCGGCCGTCGTCGGCGGGCGGGCCCACCACCACCTGGACACATCGGCCGCCCGTCGCGGGCATCACCAGCGGCAGCCGCAGCGCGAGTTCCTCCACCGCCCCGCAGCCGGCCTCGTCGGCCGCCCGCAGCGCCCACTCCACGAGTGCGGCTCCTGGCACCAGGGCCATGCCCGCCACCACATGGTCGGCGAGCCAGCCGTGCGTCTGCGGGGAGAGACGTCCGGTCAGCACATGGCCACTGCCGTCGGCGAGCCGCACCGCGGCGCCCAGCAGCGGGTGGTCCGCGGCGACCAGGCCGAGGGCGGCGGGGTCCCCGCCGGGCCCGCCGGGGGCGTCCAGCCAGTAGCGCCGACGCTGGAAGGCGTACGTGGGCAGATCGACCGTACGGGGTGGGGGGTCGGCCGGGAAGGCGGCCGACCAGTCCACCTCGGCCCCGGCGATGAACGCCTGCGCGACCGACTTCGTCAGCTGGGCCAGGTCCCCGTGGTCGCGCCGCAGGGTGGGCACCGCGGCGGCGCCGATCTCGGCGTGCTCGAAGCTCTCCCGCATCGCCATGGTGAGGACGGGATGGGTGCTGGCCTCGATGAACACCCGATGCCCTGCCGCCAGCAGCGCCTCGACGGCATCGGCGAACCGCACCCGCTCCCGGAGATTCCGCACCCAGTAGTCCGTGTCCAGGACGGATACATCGGTCCGGCCGCCGGTCACGGTGGAGTAGAACACCACCCCGGAGGATCCGGGCGCCTCCACCGGATCAACTCCCCTGAGCAGCTCGGTGAGTTCATCGGCGATCTCATCGACCTGGGGACTGTGCGAGGCGTAGTCCACCTCGATCAGCCGCGCCCGCTCGCCCGAGTCCTGACACGCGGCCACCACAGTGGCCACCTGCTCCGGCGGCCCGGAGACGACGGTGGACTCGGGTCCGTTCACCACCGCCACGACGACGGCGGTGGCGCGGTCGCCGAGCCCGATCAGCAGCTCCTCGGCCTGCTCCTGGCCCACGCCGAGGGAGGCCATGGCCCCGCCCCCGGCGAGTCGCCGCAGGGCCCGGCTGCGCAGCGCCACGACCTTCGCACCGTCCTCCAGGGACAGTGCTCCCGCCACCACGGCCGCCGCGATCTCGCCCTGGCTGTGGCCCACCACGGCGGCGGGGCGCACACCGTACTCGGCCCATACGGCGGCCAGGGACACCATCGCCGCCCAGAGCACCGGCTGCACCACATCCACCCGGCTCAGCCCGGCGGCGCCTTCGGCTCCCCGCAGGACATCGGTGAGCGACCAGTCGACGTGCGGCGCGAGCGCTCGTTCGCACTCCGCCACCCGGGCGGCGAACACCGGCGAGGCGTCCAGCAGTCCGGCGCCCATCCCGATCCACTGCGAGCCCTGTCCGGGGAACACCAGCACCGGGCCCGCGTCAACGGCCGCGCCGGAGCGGGTGACGCCCGGGCCCACCACGCCCGGATGCGTCTCGTCGGCGGCCAACGCCCCGAGGGCGGCGATGAGTTCATCACGGTCCGCGCCGACCACCACCGCCCGGTGGTCGAACGCCGTCCGGGTGGTGATCAGTGACCAGCCCACGTCCCGGGGCGACAGCGTGTGGTCGGGCGCCGTGTGGGCGGCCAGCTCCCGGGCCTGTCCCCGCAGGGCCTCGGCGCTGCGGGCGGACAGCACCCAGGGCACCGGCCGGTCGTCCGCGTCCGGCAGCGCGCCGCTGGGGGCGGGTTCCGGCTCGGGGGCCTGTTCCACGATCAGATGCGCGTTGGTGCCGCTGATGCCGAAGGAGGACACGCCCGCGCGGCGAGGGCGTTCGTCGCGCGGCCACTCCACCGGCTCGGTCAGCAGCCGCACCGCGCCGCCGTCCCAGTTGACGTGGGGGCTGGGCGCGTCGATGTGCAAGGTGGCGGGCAGCAGTCCGTGCCGCATCGCCATCACCATCTTGATGACGCCCGCCACGCCGGCCGCGGCCTGGGTGTGGCCGATGTTGGACTTCAGCGAGCCCAGCCACAGGGGCCGCTCTTCCGGCCGCTCCCGCCCGTACGTGGCGAGCAGGGCCTGGGCCTCGATCGGGTCCCCCAGCGTGGTTCCGGTGCCATGGGCCTCGACGGCGTCCACCTCGGCCGGGGACAGCCGGGCGTCGGCGAGGGCCTGGCGGATCACCCGCTGCTGGGAGGGCCCGTTCGGCGCGGTCAGACCGTTGGACGCGCCGTCCTGGTTGACCGCCGAGCCCCGGATCACCGCGAGCACCCGGTGGCCGTTCCGCCGGGCCTCGGACAGCCGCTCCAGGAGCAGCAGGCCGACGCCCTCGCCCCAGCCGGTGCCGTCGGCGGCGGCCGCGAACGGCTTGCACCGCCCGTCGGGGGCCAGGCCGCGCTGGCGGGAGAAGCCGGTGAACATGCCGGGTGCGGCCATCACCGTCACCCCTCCGGCCAGGGCGAGCGCGCACTCGCCCTGCCGCAGCGCCCGCACCGCGAGATGGATGGCCACGAGCGACGACGAACACGCCGTGTCCACCGACACCGCGGGCCCCTCCAGACCGAAGGTGAACGCCACCCGGCCGGACACCACGCTGGGGGTGCCGCCGGTCAGCAGATGGCCGTCGAGCCCCTTGGGCGCCTCGTGCAGCCGGGGGCCGTAGTCCTGGGGCATCACTCCGACGAACACCCCGGTGGGGCTGGACTGGAGGGCGGTGGAGCGGATGCCCGCCCGTTCGAAGGTCTGCCACGCGGTTTCCAGCAGCAGCCGCTGCTGTGGGTCGGTGGCGAGCGCCTCCCTTGGGCTGATCCCGAAGAACTCCGCGTCGAACTCCGGTGCGTCGTAGAGGAAGCCGCCCTCGTGGGCGTAGCTGGTGCCGGGGCGGTCCTGGTCGGGGTCGAAGAGTCCGGCCAGGTCCCAGCCGCGGTCCCGGGGGAACTCCCCGATCGCGTCGACGCCCTCGGCCACCAGCCGCCACAGCGCCTCGGGCGAGTCGACGCCGCCGGGGAAGCGGCAGCCCATGGCCACCACCGCGATCGGCTCGTCGGCGTCGCGCGCCGCGGGAGTCGTCGGCGCGGGCGGGGTGGCGGCAGGGGTGGTGTGGGCGCGCAGGTGGTCGGCGACGGCCAGGGGCGTGGGGTGGTCGAAGGTGAGCGTGGCGGTGAGGGGCAGCCCGGTGGCGGCGCCGAGCCGCTCGCCGAGTTCGGTCGCCGCGAGTGAGTCGAAGCCCAGCTCCTTGAAGGTGAGGCCGGGATCGATGGCGTCCGGCTCGGAGTGTCCGAGGACGAGGGCCACTTGGGTGCGTACGACCTCGAGCGGGTCCGGGCCCGGCCCCGTGTCGCGGGGCCCGGCCGTCTCTCCTACGGGCGCCGCCTGGTCCGGGGTGTTGTCCGTCCCGGTGGTGTGAGTGCCCCGCACGGCGGATTCGGGTGTGGTGGCGGGCCAGTAGCGGTCCCGCTGGAAGGCGTACGTCGGCAGGGGGACCCGCTGCCGGGGGTGCCCGGCGCAGGCGCGGTCCCAGGCCACTTCGGCGCCGCGGACATACGCCTGGGCCATGGCGGCGGCGAAGGTGCGCGCCTCGGGCCGGTCGCGGCGCAGTGCCGCCACCGCGGCCGGGCGTGGCCGCCCGGGGGCAGGTCCGGGCCGTGCGGCGAGGCATTCGCGGGTCATGGCGGTGAGCGGGGCGTCCGGTCCGAGTTCGAGGAAGGTGGTGACACCGGTGTCCAGGAGGGTGTGCACACCGTCCATGAAGCGCACCGCGTGGCGGGCGTGCCGGGCCCAGTAGTCCGGTGTGGCGAGCTCCGCGGCGGTGGCGAGCCGTCCCGTCACATTGGAGACGATGGGAATGGCCGGTGCGGAGAAGGTCAGTCCGGAGGCGACGGCACGCAGTTGGTCGAGCATGGTGTCCATGTGCGGCGAGTGGAAGGCATGGCTGACCTTCAGCAGCCGGGCCTTGCGGCCGCGCTCGCGCCATGTGGCGGCGGTCGCGTGGACGGCGTCGTGGTCACCCGAAATCACCACGGACGAGGGCCCGTTGACGGCGGCGAGGTCCAGTCGGTCCTCCATTCCGGCGAGCAGTTCCGCGGCCTCGTCCGCGTCGGCCTGGAGCGCGGCCATGGCGCCCTTCGCCGTGATGGCCTGCATCAGCCGGCCGCGGGCGGCCACCAGGGTGCAGGCGTCGGGCAAGGTGAGCACACCGGCCACATGGGCCGCGGCGATCTCGCCGACCGAGTGGCCCATCAGATGGCCGGGGGTGAGCCCCCAGGATTCGGCCAGCCGGTAGAGGGCCACCTCGATGGCGAACAGCGCGGGCTGGGTGTACGAGGTGCGGTCGAGCAACGCCGCTCGCGGGGACGGGGGTTCGGCGGACAGCACCTCGCGCAACGGCTCCGCCAACCGCCCGTCCAGACAGTCGCACACCTCGTCCAGCGCCGCGGCGAAGACCGGATAGACGGCGTAGAGCTCACGGCCCATGGCCGCTCGCTGGCTGCCCTGACCGCTGAAGAGGACGGCGAGACCGCCGTCCGCGACCCTGCCCCGCATCACTCCGGCGGCCTCCGTGCCGTTCGCCAGCGCGTCCAGTCCGCACAGCAGCTCGTCGGGGCCCTTCCCGAGGATCACGGCGCGGTGGGCGAAGGCGGTCCGGGTGGTGGCCAGGGAGTGGCCGATGTCGGCCGGGGAGAGGCCGTCGTGGTCCGCCAGATGGTCCCGTAGCCGCTCGGCCTGGGCACGCAGCGCCGCGGGGGTCTTCGCGGAGATCGGCCAGGCCACGACCGGGGGCGCAGGGGTGTCGGCGGGGGCGGACGCGGACGCGGTTACGGATACGGGTGCGGGCGCGGGCGCTTCGCCGAGGACGAGATGGCAGTTGGTGCCGCCCATGCCGAAGGAGCTGACCCCGGCGAGCAGCGGCCGGTCCGGGCGGGGCCACTCGCCGAGTCGGTCCTGGACCCGCAGCCCGAGTTCGGCCAGCGGGATCCGTGGGTTCGGAGTGGTGAAGTGGAGGCTGGCCGGGAGCAGTCGGTGGGTGATGGCGAGAGCGGTCTTGAGCAGTCCGACGATGCCCGCGGCGCCCTCGAGGTGGCCCACGTTGGTCTTGGCGGAGCCGACGAGCAGCGGTGTGCCGTCGGTCCGTACGGTGCCGAGCGCGGCGCCGAGTGCCGCCGCCTCGACGGGGTCGCCGACGGGGGTTCCGGTGCCGTGCAGCTCGACATACTGGACCGCGTCGGGTGAGACTCCGGCCCGCCGGTGGGCGGTGCGCACCACGTCCTCCTGGGCTGCCGAGCTGGGGGAGGTCAGCCCGTCGGTGGCGCCGTCGTTGTTGACGGCGGCCGCGTGGATGACGCAGTACACCGGGTCACCGTCGCGTACGGCCGCGGCGAGTGGTTTGAGGAGGACCGCCGCGCCGCCCTCGCCACGGACGAATCCGTTGGCGCGGGCGTCGAAGGTGTGGCAGCGCCCGTCCGGGGAGAGCCCGCCGAACTGGGCGGCGGCGGCCGCCATGCTGTCCTCGGTGAGGATGAGGTTGACGCCTCCGGCCAGGGCCAGGGTGCACTCCTGGCGGCGCAGGCTCTCGCAGGCGGTGTGCACGGCCACCAGCGAGGAGGACTGTGCGGTGTCGACGGTGAGGCTGGGGCCGCGCAGACCGTAGCCGTAGGAGACCCGGTTGGCGATCATGCTGCGGTGGGCACCGGTCATGGCGTGCCGGGTGGCCGCGGTGGCGTCCCGGCGCAGCAGGGCGGCGTACTCGTCCCAGATGGCGCCGACGAACACTCCGGTCGGGGTGTCCTTCAGCGTGCCGGGGCGGATTCCCGCGTCCTCGAACGCCTCCCAGGCGAGTTCGAGCATCAGCCGCTGCTGCGGGTCCATGGCCGTGGCCTCGCGGGGCGAGATGCCGAAGAAGGAGGCGTCGAAGGTGTCGACGCGGTCCAGGAAGCCGCCGTACCAGGTCGGCGCCGACCGGCCGGAGCCGTCGCTGACGGAACCGTCGGCGGCGGGACCCTCAGCGGCGGGACCCTCGGTGACGGAGCCATCCGTCGCGGAACCATCCGTCGCGGAGCCATCCGTGGCGGAGGCGCCGGTCCGGCGGCGGTCGTCCGGCATGGTGGTGATGGCGTTCCCGCCCTGCCGCAGCAGCCGCCAGAAGGCCGACGGGCCGGGTGCGTGGGGCAGGCGGCAGGCCATCCCCACCACGGCGATGGGCTCCGCGTGCTGAGGTGTGCGGGTGGGCTCGGCGCTATCCATCGCACCCCATACGGCGCTCGGCGAACGGCGTGTTCGTGGTCATGGTCGGCACTCCCGCTCCGGATTGATGATCGGTGCGAGCACGTGGCCCATCGTGGGGCGCGGTTCTAAAGCAAGACCAAATAGGCCACGGCCGGTGACTTTAGAGACGCGTTACCGGAACCCCGGACGATCGCTTGAGCGGGTGAGCCTTTATGTGCCCTGGGCCGACCCGATCTTTCGAGCACACAGGAGGAGTGCCATGACCTCTCCCTCGGCCGTGCCGCCGGGCGGCACGGTGTCGGACTACTACAGCTCGCTGGGCCCGCTTCTACAGATGGCGTGGGACGACAACTTCCACTTCGGCTACTGGGACGGCCCGTCCGATACCCGTTCGGTGCAAGAGGCCACCGATCGCTTCACGGATCTGCTGATCGAACGGCTGCGGGTGGGACCGGGAGACCGGGTACTGGATGCCGGCTGCGGTATCGGGAAACCGGCGATGCGGCTGGCGTCCGCCACCGGGGCCAATGTCCTGGGCGTCACGATCAGCGAGCTCCAGGTCAAGCAGGCGACCGAATCCGCCCGGCTGGCCGAGCTGTCCGACCGGGTGGCATTCCAATACGCCGACGCCATGGCGATGCCTTTCGACGACGCCACTTTCGACGCCGTACTCGCATTCGAATCGATCAATCACATGGACCGTCCGACGGCGCTGCGGGAGATGGCCCGTGTGCTGCGGCCGGGTGGCCGGGTGGTGCTCACGGATGTCACCCCGCCGAGCGACGGCAGTTATCAGCCGGACGACGACCCCGCCGTGGTCACCTCGCTGACCCGGCTGGAGGACTGGCCCGGGCTGGTCGGTGACGCCGGGCTGGTGCTCGATGAGCTGACCGATGTCACCGAGAACACCAAGGACACCGCCAACCGCATGATCGACGGCATCCTGCGCTGTCGCCGCGAGTTCGAGGCGCGCCACGGGGTCAGCGTGCAGGAGGTGCTGGACGCCGCCAAGTCGGCGCTGCCCACCGTGCCCAGCGCCGGCTGCGCCATCGTGGTGGCCCACAAGCCCTGAATCGGCGGGCGGCGGCGGGCGGCAAACCTGACGGTTATTCGAGAAGCCTTCATGGGTCCCGCGCAGACGGAATTTTCCGCTCCTCATCAAAGCGGCGCCAAGGGGCCCATGATCTCGCAAGATGCGCTTGTCCCGGCCGATGTGATCCGCGTATTCTCTTTCGCGGACTGCATCACCTCAAGTGCGGGATATCCGGACTCCGATCTTCCGGACAGTATTGCGAATACCCGCTCCGCACCGTCGAGGACGCCGCCTCGAGGGCGCGTATATCCGGATTCTAGGTGAGGTGGGTAGTCATAGGACTCGCTTACGATGTGGGGCACCTGCCGAAGGCGTCGATCTTGTCCATCCTCTGATTCCTCGGCGGGCCCGCGATAAAAGAGGGGTGAGTAATGGCAGTCGCGAACGGCGTGCGTCAGTGGATCCGGCGGCACCGCCCGTCCCCGTCCAGTGCGGAGCGGCCGGACCACTTTCCACACGCAAGCGGCTCGGCACGTGCCCACTTCCCATCCCCTTCGGGGTCGCCGGACTCCGGGGACGTGACAATTCCAGCGCGCCACCCGGACGGCAAGGGGCGACGATCCGCATGGACCGCCAGAGCCCGACCCGCACACGCGTTCGCCTCCGGAAGCAGACCGCCCTCGGAATCGAGCGACCACACAGACCACCCCGCGGGCAATTCCGGCAAAGGCGCCGACTGTCCCATGACCGCACTCGTCGGCGACTCGGATGGGGCACATCGTGCGATATGAGATCATGGGACCTCTCCGCGTAGTGGAAGAGGAGCGTAAATTAACCATCAGGGCGCGGAAGATCGAGGTCCTGTTGACCGTCCTCCTCGTCCGCGCCGATCAAGTGGTCCCGATCGACCAGCTCATCACGGAGATCTGGGGAGAGGATCCGCCGCGCCGGGCGATCGCCGGGCTCCATGTGTATGTCTCCCAGATCCGTAAGTTCCTGCGCCGGCCCGGCCAGCACGAAAGTCCCGTTATCACCCGCCCGCCGGGATATGTCCTGCGGCTGGGCCACGACCGCCTCGACTTCCACTGCTTCGAACGGCTGGTGTGCGAGGGCCGGGACCATCTGCGGGAGCGGCGTTACCAGCAGGCCACGGCGACTTTCGAAAGCGCACTCGATCTGTGGCGCGATCCATTGCTGGACGACGTATGCCATGGGCCGATCCTCGAAGGCTTTCAGACCTGGCTGAAGGAAGCGCGTCTGGAATGCATCGAAATGCTGACGGATTCCCGGCTCATGCTCGGCCGCCATCGCGAGCTGGTGAGCGATCTGTATCAGCTCACCACCGAGCATCCCCTGCGGGAGGCACTGCACCGCCAGTTGATGCTGGCGCTCTACCGCTGTGGCCGCCGGGCGGACGCCTTGCATGTGTATCAAGCGGCGCGCAAGACGCTCAATGAAGAACTCGGGCTCGAGCCGTGCCGGGCCTTGCAGGACATGCAACAGGCCATCCTCACCTCGGATGACCGACTGGAACTGCATGTTCCCGCTTGAGGAGGACCGCGTAAGGAGGTGGAGATATTGAGCGAACACGTCAGTTATCTGTCCGAGGGGAGTCCGATCGAGGTCGTCCTCGAAGGCGGACCGGACGATCTGCCCCGCGCATTCCGGACCGAGCGGTCGACGCTCGCCGGCAAGAAGCTCAAAATCCAGCACCGCGATGGATACGAGCACTTCGAACTCGTCAACGATTCCGCTGACATCACCACAGCGATCTTTCGCTGGACCATGCGTACGAAAATCGCCGAGTAGCCTCCATGGCTCCGGAACCCCGGGACCGCCGACCGGTCACCGCCGGCCGGTGGTCCCGGGCCGGGGGCCGTGGCCAGGAGGTCCGTATGCGTACTGCACGACGTACCGCACGATGGCGCGGGGTCGTGATCGCCGCGCTCACGATGTCGACAGCCCTTGCCGCACTGCCCGCCGGGCCCGCGTCGGCCCGGACAGCCACCGGACCCGTCACCAAGGTGGTGGACGGCCGCACCCAGCCGGTGTTCTCCTACGCGGACGCCGTGCGTGAGCATCTGATGGTCCAGACGCCGGTCGACAGCGACGGCGATGGCCACAAGGACCGGGTCGCGGTGGACATCATCCGGCCCAAGGAGACTCAGCGGGGTCTCAAGGTGCCGGTCATCATGTCGTCCAGTCCCTACAACGACACCGTGGGCCGCGGCTTCGAGTCGGAGCGCAAGAGCTACGACGCCCAGGGCAACCCGGCCAAGTTCCCTCTCTTCTACGACAATTACTTCGTCCCGCGCGGCTACGCCGTGGTCGATGTCGATGTGACCGGCACCGGCAGATCCGACGGCTGTCTGACGGTCGGCGGCGCCGCCGATGTGGCCGCCGCCAAGGCCACGATCGACTGGCTGGGCGGCCGCGCCACGGCGTACGCGGCCGATGGCAGCGAGGTGAAGGCCTCCTGGTCCACCGGCAAGGTAGGCATGATCGGCCACTCGTACGAGGGCATGCTGGCCAACGCGGTCGCGGGCACCGGGGTGGAGGGGCTGGAGACCATCGTCCCGATCTCCGGAGTCAGCTCCTGGTACGAGTTCGCCCGCACCAACGGCGCCAAGCACTGGAGCGGTTTCGCCTCGTACCTGACCACCGCGCTGGACACCGACCCGCCCCAGAAGTGCCAGGCGGTGCGCGAGCGGTTGCAGGCCGGTGAGGACGACGCCACCGGCAACTACAACGCCCACTGGGATGAGCGCAATTACATCGCGCGGCCCGCGCCCGAGGTGGACAAGGTGCGCGCGAGCGTCCTCGCCGCGCATGACCTCAACGACTACAACATCCGGATCAACCAGCTCGCGAACTGGTGGGACGCGCTGGCCGAGCGCGGGGTGCCGCGCAAGCTGTGGCTGGGCCGCTACGGCCACACCGATCCGTTCGACTGGCCCGGTCGGCGCGCGCAGTGGGTCGACACCGTGCACCGGTGGTTCGACCACTGGCTGTACGGCATCCAGAACGGAATCATGGACGAGCCCCGCGTCGACCTACAGACCGGTCCGGACACCTGGACGACCCAGGCCGACTGGCCCGCGGGCACCTCCTCGGTCCCCCTGCACCCCGGGCCCGACGGCTCGCTGGCGCTGAGTCCCGCGAGCGGCACCGGGACCTTCACCGACACCAAGCTGAGCGAGGCGGATCTCACCGCCGACCCGTCGGCGGACCGCCCCGGCCGGCTGGCGTTCATCACCCCGCCACTGCGCACCGGGGTGCGGCTGTCCGGCACACCCACCGCCGATCTGCGGGTCACGCTCGACAAGCCGACATCGAACCTCACCGCGCTGCTCGTGGACTACGGCGAGGACGAACGGATCGACTGGAACCGCAACGAACCCCAGAACCGGATCCACGACGGTCTGCGGGGGCTGGACGAGGAGTCCTGCCACGGGGAGAGCACCGCCCAGGACGACGCCTGCTATCAGCAGACCGCCAATGTGACGGCGCGCACATCCTCCGCGGTGATCGCCCGGGGCTGGATGGACGCCCAGAACCGCCACTCGCTCACCACCCCCGAGCCGCTGACCCCCGGCCGGTCCTACCGGATCACCTGGAAGACCCTGCCGGGCGACTACGAGCTCAAGCCGGGTCATCGGCTGGGGCTGGTCCTCGGCGGTACCGACGCCGACTTCCTCTACTTCGAGGACGCGACCGGGACGAAGGTGACGGTGGACCTGGGTGACAGCCGGGTCACCGTACCGGTCACCGCCGCCGGCAATCTCCCCAACTCCCTTCGCTGACGGGCGGGTTGACCAGGCCCGGGCCGCCACCACCGGCGGTCCGGGCTCAGTCCCGCAACCAGGCGCTCGGTCTCGAGTCCACGCGCTCAGCCCCGCGTCCAGGCGTGGATCACATGGGCATCGAGGTCCGCGTGTCCCGCGGCATCGCGGTGGCCGCTCTCGTACCGGGCCGTGAGGTCGCGGTAGCGGATGTCCTCCGTCGTGGAGAAGCCCAGTCGGCGCAGTTGATCCGCGAGCTCCTCCGGGGTGAAGAAGCTGAGGAAGGGCTCGCCGGCCTCGGCGGCCCACGCCGCGCGCGCCTCGTGCACGGCACGTTGCTCCGGTGGCAGCGCGTCCGGCGGCTCGCCGTAGTCGAAGACCACGCCCGAGCCGTCCGGCAGGGCCGCGATGAGGCCGAGCGTGTCCAGCACGGCGGTGTGGGTCAGATACGGCACCACCCCGAGCCAGAGGAAGAACGCCGGGCGGGCCGGGTCGAAGCCCGCAGCCGTCAGCCCGTCGGCCAGGCTCTGCCGCTCGAAGTCCACCGGCGCGAAGGTCAGTGACGGCGGTACGGGGATCTCCGCGGCGGACAGCCGGTCGCGCTTCCACTCCTGGGTGGCGGGGTGGTCCACCTCGAACACCCTGAGGCCCTCCGTCCCGTACGGATTGCGGCAGCCGAAGGTGTCCAGCCCCGCCCCGAGCGCCACCGCCTGCCGTACCCCGCGTGTCACGGCGGCCGCGACGGCGTCCTCGGCGAACCGCGCGCGGGCCGCCACGGACAGCCGTACGTCCTCGCGCCCGGGGTGGAAGGCCGCCTCGAGGACGGGGTCGTCCGCGTCGGCGGCGAGGATACGGAGCGCCAGCGGGTCGGAGAACACCCGGCCGCCCTCCAGCTCCTGGTGAGCGGCGCGGAACGCGGCCGCGCCGCGGGCGGTGATGCTGGGCCGGCCGGTCTGCATGGAACGTCCTCCCCCGAGGTCCCACCGCGGATGCCACGAGCGACCCCTTCATGGTGTCAGCTCCGGACCCCGCGCGCACCGCTAACAGCCCTTGTTTACAAGGGAGTTACGCGCTGAGACGGCCACCCGGGGACCGTCCCGGCGGCGGCGCCGCGCGGCGGGCGGGCATTGTCCCATCGATGGCCTCCGGACAGAGGTTGACCGGGCCCACCGGGTGCAACCGATCGGCCGAACCGGTGAAGCTCCCCACCACTCCGCAAGCCCCTCTGATGTCGTGCAATAAATATGACAATCCGACAATCAGAACAAAAGGGGTCCGGCATGGCCGGACCAGTGCGGAGTGCACCGTGTCCCATCACCCACGCCATCGGACGGCGCTTCTCGCCGTCGCCCTGCTCGGCGCCGCCACCGCGTGCGGCAGCGGGACACCGGCCGCCCCGAAGGCCGAGGCGAAGCCGTCGAAGACCTCGGCGGCGGCCAGAAGCGGGTCCATGAAGAACTTCACCCTCGTGGCCACCGGCGATCTGCTGGTGCACGCCTCGGTCATCCGGCAGGCGAAGGCGGACTCGGGCGGTGAGAGCTATGACTTCCGGCGCATGATCCGGGCGGCCGCCCCCATCGTCGCCCAGGCCGACCTGGCCATCTGCCATATGGAGACCGTCTACGGGGCCGCCCACGGGCCGTTCACCGGCTATCCGACCTTCAAGACGCCTCCGCAGCTCGCCTCGGCCGTGAAGGACGTCGGCTACGACTCCTGCTCCACCGCCTCCAACCACACCCTCGACGCCGGTCCCGAGGGGGTGGTCCGCACCCTCGACGCCATGGACAAGGCCGGGCTCAAGCACGCCGGATCGGCCCGTTCCGCCGCGGAGAGCGTCCGTCCCACGATCATGGAGGCCGGTGGCGCCAAGGTGGCCCATCTCGCCTACGCCTACGGCACCAACGGCATCCCCGTCCCCAAGGGCAAACCATGGCTGGTCAACCTCATCAATCCGGCGCGGATCATCAAGGACGCGCGGGCCGCGCGGCGCGCCGGGGCCGATGTGGTCGTCGTCAGCGTGCACTGGGGCACCGAGTGGCAACAGGCGCCGGACAAGCTCCAGCTCTCGCTCGCGAGGAAGCTCACCGCTTCCAAGCACGGCGGCCGCCGCGACATCGACCTGATCATCGGCACCCACGCTCATATCCCCCAGGCGTACGAGAAGGTCAACGGCACCTGGGTGGTCTACGGCATGGGCGACCAGATCGCCGGGGTGATGCCCGACAAGCGCGGCCAGATGGGCTCGGCGGCGCGCTTCACCTTCACCCCGCCCTCCGCCCCGGGCAGGGCGTGGCGGGTGAAGAAGGCGGAGTACATCCCGCACGCGGTGGACAACGACCCGATCACCCTGGTGAACCTTCCCCGGGCCCTGGAGAAGAGCCCCGGCAACCCGGGGTACACCAGCGCCCTGAGCACCATCCAGGAGGCGGTGCTCAGCCGGGGCGGCAAGAAGGACGGCCTGTCCATGGGGCGCTGACCGGGCTCGCCCCGGGTGGCGCTACCGCTCCGGTCCCTCCGTACCGCCCGGCCCCTCCGTCCCGCCCGGCCGCTCCGTGTGACCCGGGGGACCGAGCTGCCCCGTCGGCTCGGCGTCGTCCTGGGTGTGGAACACCAGCCGGTCGTCGTGCACATCGACCCGGACCTGGCTGTGCGCGGGCAGCTCGCCGCCGAGCAGCATCCGGGAGAGCGGATTGTCGACCTCGCGCTGGATGGTGCGGCGCAGCGGCCGGGCGCCGTACTCCGGCTGGTGTCCGTGCTTGGCCAGCCAGTCGACCGCGGCCAGGGTGAACTCCACGCCGACGTCCTGGGCGTGCAGCCGGCGCCGGGTCTCCTCCAGCAGCACATCGGCGATCTGCCGCAGCTGGTCGTCGGCGAGCCGGCGGAAGATGATGATCTCGTCGATGCGGTTGAGGAATTCCGGCCGGAAGTGCTCCCGCAGCGGGCGCAGCACCCGCTCCCGGCGCGCCGCGTCGTCGGCCTCCTCGCCACCGCCGCCGCCGAAGCCCAGCGGGCCACCGCGTCCGGTGATGGCCTCCGAGCCGAGGTTGCTGGTCATCACGATGACGGTGTTCTTGAAGTCGATGGTGCGGCCCTGGGCGTCCGTCAGCCTGCCGTCGTCGAGCACCTGGAGCAGGATGTTGAAGACATCGGGGTGGGCCTTCTCCACCTCGTCCAGGAGCAGCAGCGAGTAGGGCTGGCGGCGCACCGCCTCGGTGAGCTGTCCGGCCTCCTCGTGCCCGACGTATCCGGGTGGCGCGCCGACCAGCCGGCTGACGGTGTGCTTCTCCTGGTACTCGCTCATGTCGAGGCGGACCATGCGGTCCTCGCTGCCGAAGAGCGCCTCGGCCAGTGCGCGGGCGAGTTCGGTCTTGCCGACGCCGGTGGGGCCGAGGAAGAGGAAGCTGCCGCTGGGGCGGTTGGGGTCGGCGAGTCCGGCGCGGGCGCGCAGGACCGCGTCGGCCACGGCGGACACGGCCTCCTCCTGCCCGACGACCCGGCGGTGGAGGTGCTCCTCCAGGCTGAGCAGCCGTTCGCGCTCCTCCTGGGTGAGGCTGGAGACGGGGATTCCGGTCTGCCGGGAGACGATCTCGGCGATGTCCTCGACGGTGACCTCGGCGACGCGCCCGCCGTGGTACTGCGTTCCGGACGCCTGCGCGATCCGGTTGTTCAGCTCGGCGATCCGGTCCCGCAGCGAGGTGGCACGTTCATAGCTCTCGGACGCCACGGCCTGGTCCTTGTCCCGGGTGAGCTGCTCGACCTCCCGCTCCAGGGCGCGCAAATCGGTGCCGCGGGCGCTGGAGCGCAGCCGTACCCGGGCCCCCGCCTGGTCCATGAGGTCGATGGCCTTGTCGGGCAGGAAACGGTCGGTCAGATAGCGGTCGGAGAGCTCGACGGCGGCGAGCAGCGCCTCGTCGGTGTAGCGGACCTGGTGGTGGGCCTCGTAGCGGTCGCGGAGGCCGTGCAGGATGGCGACGGCGTCCGCGGAGGTGGGCTCGGGGACCATGATGGGCTGGAAGCGGCGGGCGAGCGCGGCGTCCTTCTCGATGTACTGGCGGTACTCCCGGAGCGTGGTCGCGCCCATCACATGCAGTTCGCCGCGGGCCAGCGCGGGCTTGAGGAGGTTGCTGGCGTCCATCTGGCCGCCCTCGGAGCCACCGCCGCCGGCGCCGACCACCGTGTGCAGCTCGTCGATGAAAATGATCAATTCGTCGGAGTTGGCGCGGATCTCGTCGACGATGCTGGTGACGCGCTGCTCGAAGTCGCCGCGGAAGCGGGTGCCGGCCACGACGCTCGCGATGTCGAGCTGGACGACCCGGCGGCCGAGCAGGATGTCCGGCACATCGGCGTCGCTGATCCGCTGGGCGAGCCCTTCGACGACGGCCGTCTTGCCGACTCCGGCCTCGCCGATGAGGACGGGGTTGTTCTTGCCGCGCCGGGCGAGCACCTCGATGCTCTGCTCGATCTCCTCGTCGCGGCCGATCACCGGGTCGATCCGCCCCTCGCGGGCCAGCTCGGTCAGGTCGCGCCCGAACCGGTCGAGGTTCGGGGTCTTCCGCTGGTCCATGACGGGCCTCTGATCGGCCGTGGGGGCGCTCGGGGTGAGGCCGCCGGTCGGCGGGCCGGGAGCCCGGGGCTCGAAGCGGGCGGCGCCCAGGATCTGCCCGGCGGTGGACTCGCGGTTGGCGGCGAGCGCGATCAGCACGTGTTCGGGGCCGATGTACGAGGAGCCGCGCGAGCGGGCTATCTCATGGGCGTCGAGCAACGCCCGTTTGACGGCCGGGGTGACGGCGACCGAGTTGCGCGGCGGCCCGCCGCCCGCCTCCCGGTCGATCTCCGCGGCGATCCGGTCGGGGTCGGCTCCGGCGCGCGAGACCATGGTGCGGGTGGGCTCGGCGGAGAGCGCCGCCCGCAGCAGATGCTCGGTGTCGAGGTCGGTGCTGCCGTGTTCGGCGGCGTAGGAGGCGGCGGCCGAGACGAGATGGCGTGCGTTCTCGCTCATCAGCCGGCCGAAGTCGACATGGCGCGAATCGGGCCGCTGCCCGGCCGGCCCGGTCCCGAGGAAGCGTGCGAGGAAGTCGCCGAGTGGATCCGGCCCGAAGTCCTCGGGGCCCTGATTCGGGCCCTCGTTCCCGCCCATATGACCAGTTTACGAGCGATCGAGGCCGATGTCCGTTCCTGGGCGGTGCCGCGAGCGGGCACCTCGGCCGGGGTGCGGCTGGCGGGCGCCGCCGGGTGCGTCAGCGCTCCACCCGGTGGCGTTCGAGGACGACCAGGGCGGCGTCATCGCCCTGGTGGCCGCCCGTGTGGCTGAGCAGATCGCGGTGCAGACAGTCGATGAGGTACTGGGGGCCGCCGCCGTCCGCTCCGGGGAGCCGCTCGGCGAGCGGGAAGAAGGTGCCCTCGCTGTTCCGCGCCTCGACCACCCCGTCGGTGTAGAGCAGCAGCCGATCGCCCTCCTCGAACGGGAAGACCTCGGTGTGGTAGCGGCCGGCCGCCAGGTGGCCGAGGCCCAGCGGCAGTGCGGGCGCCTGGCCCTCCAGCGCCTTGACACCGGAGTCGCACAGCAGGAGCGGCGGCGGATGTCCGCAGTTGACGAGGCGGACCACCGGCCGGTCGTCGGGGATCTCCAGCACGGCTGCGGTGACGAACGACTCCCCCGCCCCGGGCGCCTTGTCGCGGGGTTCGGTCCGCTCCGCGGACAGCGCGGTGTCCAGGTGGGACGCCAGATCGGTCAGCGGCACCGGCCAGTGGGCGATCGCCCGGAAGGCGCCGAGCACCAGGGAGGCGTCCGCGACGGCGGTCAGCCCGCTGCCCCGGACATCGCCGATGATCAGCCGGGTGGCGTTCGAGGTGCGCGCCGCCGCGTACAGATCGCCGCCGATCTCCGCCCCCGGTTCGGCCGCGAGGTAGACCGAGGCGATCACCAGCGGGCCGACCCTGACGGGGAGCGGGCGCAGCAGCACCCGCTGCGCCACATCGGCCACCGCCCGCACCCGGATCAGCTCGCGCATGTGCCGGTCGAGGACCGCGCGGAACAGCACGATCATCGCCGAGACCAGGGCGAGGGTGACCACCTCGGCCAGCCGGCCGGGATGGCCGAGGAACCCCTCCGAGGCGTTCGCCGCGATCTGCGCGAAGACGGCCAGCAGCCCGACGCACGCGGTGAGCACCGGACCGGCGAACGAGGCGGTCATGGCGGGGGCGGCGATCAGCAGCGGGCTGAGCCGGACACTTGCCGGTGCCAGCACGTCGCCGACCGTGATCAGCCCGATGACCAGCAGGGGGATCACGACCAAGACATGGGTCCGCCACCTTGGCCGGCGCAGATCCGAGAGACCTTGCCGCGAGTGCACATCTACTGCTTACGCCTGCCGTGGCCCCCGCGCCAACCCGTCGGCCCGGTCCACGACCGCGCCCCGGGAGGCGGCTGTCACACTTCCGGCCGCTGTCTCGTCCTCCTTCTCGGGCCGGGAAGCCGAGCTTCTCGGGCCGGGAAGCCGAGGAGAGGATCGGGACATGGCAGAGCTGACCGCCTTCGAAGAGCAGCGCGACCGGCTGTGGGCCGTCGCGTACCGCATCACCGGCTCGGTCGCCGACGCCGATGACGCGGTGCAGGAGACCTGGCTGCGCTGGCAGGCGCTGCCCGCGGACGAGGTGGCCGACCCCCGCGCGTATCTGACCACCGTCATCAGCCGCATCTGCTACGACCTGCTGGGTTCTGCGCGGGTGCGGCGTGAGCGTTACATCGGCCCCTGGCTGCCCGAGCCGGTGGTGGCGGCCGGTGGTCCGGAGGACCGGGTGACGCTGGACGAGTCGGTGGGTCTCGCGCTGCTCACCGTGCTGGAGCGGCTGACCCCGGCGGAGCGGACCGCCTTCATCCTGCACGATGTCTTCTCGGTGCCGTTCCCGGAGATCGCCGAGGTGGTGGGCCGGAGCCCGGAGTCCGTACGGCAGCTGGCCTCGCGCGCCCGCAAGCGGGTCCGGGCGGAGGCGCCGCGGCGCTCGGTGGACCGCGAGGAGCACCGGCGGGCCGTGGACGCGTTCCTCCGGGCGGTCATGGGCGGTGACATGGACGGGCTGCTGGAGATCCTGGATCCGGAGGTCGTCTGGCGTTCGGACGGCGGCGGCAAGGTGGCGGCGGCCCGGCTCCCGGTGCTGGGGAACGAGAAGGTGGCCCGCTTCGCCCAGCGGCTGGCCCGGGGCTTCGACCCGGCCACGATGCTGGTGCACCACCGCGACGTCAACGGCGCCCCGGGGCTGGTCATCGTCGACAGTGCGAGCGGGCAGGCCGTGGTCTTCGCGTTCTCGGTGCACCAGGGGCTGATCACCGAGATCGACGCGATCGTCAACCCCGACAAGCTCCGCCATCTCGACCTGCCGAACCTGTGACCGGCATCACCGTCACATCTCGGGCCGCCGTGTCGTCCTCCTCGTGAACACCGACCGGCGAGGAGGCCGCCCATATGGAGAAGCAGCAGGTCCTGGTGCTCGGCGCGGGCTATGCGGGGCTGATGGCCGCCCTGCGGCTGGCCCCGCACACCCGCGTCACCCTGGTCGATCCGAGCCCCGCCTTCACCGAGCGGGTGCGGCTGCACGAGCGGGCCGCCGGACGGCCCGACATCACCCATCCGCTCGACACGCTGACCCGGCGGGCCAGGATCGCCCACGTGGCCGCCCGCGCCACCGGGATCGATCCGGCCGCCCGGCGGATCACCACCGACGACGGCCGCCGGCTCGCGTACGACCGGCTGGTGTACGCGCTCGGCAGCCGCACCGCCGACCCCGGTGAGCGCGCCTATACCCCGGAGACGGCGGCCGAACTGCACAAGCGGCTGCTGGACGGGCCGGGTGAGCTGACGGTGGTCGGCGGAGGACTCACCGGCATCGAGCTCGCGGCCGAGATCGCCGAGTCCCACGACGCCTGGAAGGTCCGGCTGATCACGGGCGAGGATGTCGGCACGGGGCTGTCGGCGAAGGGCCGCGCCCATGTCCGTACGACGCTCACCGGGCTCGGTGTCCGGATCGAGGAGGGCCGCCGGGTGGCGCGCCCGGAGGACATCGACGCCGACGCGGTGGTCTGGGCCACCGCGATGACCGCGAACACGGGCCTGGCCGAGGCCGCCGGAATCGCCCTCGACCCGGCCGGTCGCGTCCGCGTCGACGCCACGCTGCGCTCGGTGTCCCATCCGGAGATCTACGCGGTGGGCGACGCGGCGGCCATGGCCAGCCCGGCCGCCGGTGCCCTGCGCATGGCCTGCGCCACCGCGCTTCCGTCCGGTTCGCACGCCGCCTCCTCGATCATCGCCGAGACGCGGGGGCGGGAGCCGAAGCCGTTGCGCTTCCGCTTCGTGGCGCAGTGCGTGAGCCTGGGCCGCCGGGACGGGCTGATCCAGCTGGTGCGGGCGGACGACTCCCCGCGCGAGACGGTGCTGCGCGGTGGCACGGCAGCGCGCGCCAAGGAGCAGGTGGTGCGCACCACGGTCAGGGCGCTGCGACTGGCGGCGCGCCGCCCCGGGGCCGTGCCCCTCATCCCCGGGGTCGGCTGAGGGGCCCGGGGAGAGGCTGAGTATCCCCGGCAAGCGGCCCGAGCCATGCGCCCGCGCTACGGGGTGCCCGGCGGGCCTTTCCCCTCCCCGCCCCTTCCCGTTACCGGGGGCTACGCCCCCGGACCCCCGGGGTCTGGGGGCGCGGGGGTCCGGGGCCCGGGGATCCGGCGGCCCGGGGTTCGGGGTTCGGGGGCCCGAGGTTCGGGGGCCCGGCAGCCCAGGGTTCGGGGGCCCGGGGGCCCAGGGTTCGGGGGGCCGGGGATCCGGGGCCCGGGGGCCCGGGGGCCGGGGGCCCGAGGTTCGGGGGCCGGGGATCCGGCGGCCTGGGGATCCGGGGATCCGGGGCCCGGCGGCCCGGCGGCCCGGCGGCCCGGGGATCCGGCGGCCCGGGGGTTGGGGGCCCGAGGGCCCAGGGTTCGGGGGCCCGGGATCCGGCGGCCCGAGGTTCGGGGGCCCGGGGCTCGGGGATCCGGGGATCCGGCAGCCCGGGGATCCGGCGGCCCGGGGGCCCGGGGGCAAAGTCCCGCCGAGCCGCGGAGCTGCGGCCCCCCCTAAAACGGGTAGTGGGCGTGCTGGGTGGCGAGGGTGATCCAGCGGGTGTCGCTGAATGCCTCGATGCCCCAGCGGCCGCCGAATCGCCCGTACCCCGAGTGCTTGACGCCACCGAACGGGGCCTGGGGCTCGTCCGCCACCGACTGGTCGTTGATGTGCACGATGCCGGTCCGGACGCGGCGGGCGACCTTGAGCCCATGGGTTCCGTTCTCGGTGATGATGCCGCAGGTCAGGCCGAGGTCGGTGGAGTTGGCCAGGGCCACGGCCCGATCGTCGTCGGCGAAGGTGGCCAGCACGCAGACCGGCCCGAACGCCTCGGCGTGGTGGATGTCCATGTCCGGGGTGACGTCGGTCAGCACCGTCGCCGGGTGGACCGCGCCGTCCGGTTCGCCACCGCCGGTCAGCACCGTGGCGCCCTTGTCCACCGCGTCCCTCACCAGGGCCGCCACCCGGCGCGCCGAGTCGGCCGTGATCAGCGGACCGACGACGGTGGACGGTTGGGCGGGGCCGCCGCACGGCAGGGCGGCCACCTTGGCGGCGAACTTCGCGGTGAACTCCTCGGCGAGGCTTTCATGGACGAGTATCCGGTCGCCCGACATGCAGATCTGACCGGAGTTCATGAACACGCCGAAGGCGGCGGCGTTCACCGCGTGGTCCACATCGGCGTCGTCCAGGACGATGATGGCGTTCTTGCCGCCCAGCTCCAGCACGGCCGGCTTGAGGTGCCGCGCGGCCAGTGAGCCGATGGTCCTGCCGACGCCGGTGGACCCGGTGAAGTTGACGATCCGTACGCGCGGATCGGCGATGAGCGCCTCCGCCACCTCGGCGGCGTCCTCACGGGCGTTGGTGACCACGTTGAGCACCCCGTCGGGCAGCCCGGCGTCGCGCAGCACATCGGCGACGAAGAGCCCGCAGGCGAGCGGGGCGTCCTCGCTCGCCTTCACCACCACCGTGTTGCCCGCCGCCAGGGGCGCCGCGACGGCGCGGACACCGAGGATGACCGGCGCGTTCCAGGGCGCGAAGGCCGCGACGACACCGGCCGGTTCGCGGACGGCGAGACCGAGCGCGCCCGCCTCCTGGGCGCTGAGCACCTCACCGCGCGGGGCGGTGATCGCGGCGGCGGCCTCGCGGAGGATGTTCGCGGCCAGCCCCACGTTGAAATGCGCCCAGGGCGCGGTGCCCCCGGTCTCCTGGGCCATGATCTCGGCGGCCCGGGCGGCTCGCGACTCCAGCAGGTCCGCCGCGGTCAGGAAGATCGTACGGCGCTCGAACGGGGCCAGCTCCGCCCAGGCCGGGAAGGCGGCGTCGGCGGCGGCCACCGCACGCGCCACGTCCTCGGCCCCGGCGGCCGCGACGGTGGCGAACACCTCCCCGGTGTAGGGGTTGAGGTCCTCGGCGGTACGCCCCGAGACGGCCGGGGTGTCCTTGCCATCGATCAACAGATCGCGGTGGAGGGTCATATCGGATGTCCTTTGCGGTCCCTCGCCCCAAGGGCGTGTTCGCGGAATGAACTTCGGTTCACTGCGCGCGGACCGTCAGTCTCCGACGCGCCCCGGGCAGTCGTCAATGCGCGGGCGCCGCCGGGGCCACCGCACCCCGCCGGACGCCGTCACCGCCAGGAGACCCAGAAGGGCCAGCGCCGCGGCGGGGGCGAGGACGGCCCACGGGGCGCGCTCGGCGTAGGGGTGGTTCTCCGCCAGCAGCCGGCCCCACTCCGGCGACGGCGGCTGGGCGCCCAGGCCGAGGAAGCCCAGCGCGGCCAGGGCGAGCGCCACGGACGGCAGGCGCAGCAGCGCGTGGCGGACGACCGGGGGCAGGACCGCGGGCAGGATGTGGCGGCGCAGCAGATGGCGGCGGGAGGCGCCCAGCGCGCGGGTGGCGGCGAGATGGGCGGCGGCGCGCTGCTGCCGCAGCAGGGCCGAGGTGTGCGTGGCCAGCGGCGCCCAGGCGACCGCGGCCACGGCGAGCGCGGGGGTGTACGGGCCGCGGCCCGCCGCCCCGGCGACCAGCAGCCCGGCGAGCACGGGCGGCACCGCGTTCACCGTCTCGGCGAGTCCGCCCGACAGCCGGGGCACCAGTCCGAGCGACACCCCCGCCACCAGCGCGGCGGCGCTCACCGCCGCCGCGAGCGCGAGCGTGGACAGGGCGCCGTGTCCCACCCGGGCCAGCAGATCGCGGCCCAGCGCGTCGGTGCCGAACGGATGCGCCCAGGACGGGGCGGTGAGCCGGGCGGCGGTGTCCACCACCAGCGGGTCCCGGAGGGCACCGAGCACCACGACGGCGAGCAGCAGCGCGCCGTGAACCAGCGGAATCGCGCGGGCGGACGGGGCGGTGGGCCGGGCGGGCGAGGGCAGCGCCCCGTCGCGCAGCGCGGGCCCGAGCGACAGCCGGGCCGCGAGCCGGGCGAGACCTCCGGCGACGGCCGCGAGCAGGATCAGGACGAGGGCGCACGCCTGGAGCATCGGCAGGTCCTGGGCGATGGCCGCCTGCAAGGAGAGCCGGCCGAGCCCGGGGATGTCGAAGACCTGCTCGACGGCGACCGCGCCTCCGGTGAGCCCGACCACGAACAGCCCGGTGTTCGGCAGCACTCCGGGCACGGCGCGCCGCAGCGCCTGGCGGGCGATCCGCCGGGCGGGCAGCCCGCGCGCGGCGGCGGCCCGCGCCCAGGGTTCGGCGAACGCGCCGGGCAGCGCGTCGTCCAGGACCCGGCCCAGCAGGGCGCCCGCGGGCAGGCCGAGGGCGAGCGAGGGCAGCACCATCCAGCGCGGCCCGTACCAGCCGACCGCGGGCAGCCAGCCGAGCCGCACCCCGACCACCGCGGCCAGCACGGACGCCAGCAGGAACTCCGGCAGCGCGGCGAGCAGCGCGCCACCGCTCCCCGCACCGGCCCCGCGCCGGGCGGCCCGCCGCCGCGGCCCGAGCCACAGCGTGCGCCCGCACACCGCGCCCGCGGTGGCCGCCGCGACCACCAGCGCGCCGCCCATGAGCAGCAGCGACACGCCGAGCGCCGCGGCCACCGAGGGGGCCACGGACGTCCCCGAGATCCAGGACGTACCCGCGTCGCCGTGCGGCAGCCCGGCGAGCCACCGGCCAAGCAGCCGCAACGGCCCCGCGTCGAGGCCGAGTTGGGAGCGCAGGGACTCCAGGAGCTCGGGGCTGGGGTCGCGGTCGGCCGCGCGCGCCTTGAGGACGGTGCGGGCGGGGTCGGTACGGGACAGCCAGGGCAGCAGACCGATGCCGCACAGCAACGCCCCCGCGAGCGCGACGCGCCAGAGCGCGACCAGCCCGGTGGACCGCGTCCGTGCGCCGCTCAACGCCGCGTACCCGTGCCGACGAGCGTGCGCTCGTACGGGTCGAGGATCACACCGCGCACCGACGCGCCCACACCGTGCAGGATCCGCTGGTGGACCAGCGGGACGGCCCCGTCCGTGCGCAGGACGGCGGTCTGCGCGGCCAGGGCCGCGCGGTGGCGCGCCGCGTCGTCGGCGCGGGACCCGGCCTCCGCGACCGCGCGGTCCACGGCCTTGTCGCACACCCGCGCCAGGTTGTAGCCGCCGTCGCAGGTGAAGTCGTCGGCGAGATAGGACACCGGGTCGCCGGTGTCGAGCATGGTGTTGCGGGCGGCCACCACGGCGTCGAACCTCCCGGCCAGGGCGTCGCCTTCGAGCCGGGAGTACTCGCGCACCTCCAGCCTCACGCCGAACCCGGCCCTGCGCAGCTGCTGTTGCAGCACCTGCGCGACCTCGGGGAGCTCGGGCCGGTTGTCGTAGGTGGCGAGGGTGATCGAGGCGTTCCGGACCCGCGCGGCGGCGGGGCGGCCGGACGGCCGGGGCCGCTCGCCCGCGGCCCAGGTGAGGGCCGGGCCGAACAGCCCGCGGCCGGTGTCGGCGTGCCCCTCGTACACGTCCTCGGCGAGGGCGGAGCCGTCGACGGCCTCGCGGGCGGTGGCACGGACGGCGGGGTCGGCGAAGGGCCCGGAGCGGGTGTTGAGGAAGAGGGCGGTGGTGCGGGCGGTGGGCACCTCGCGGAGGGTGGCCCGGTCGAGGGTGGCCGCCTGGGAGACCGGGACCGCCTCGGCCAGGTCCACCTCCCCGCCGCGCAGCGCGTTGGTACGCGCCGTGCCGTCGGCGATGAAGCGGACGTCGAGGCCGGAGGCGTGGGCCAGGCCGCCCCAGTAGTCGTCGAAGCGGTGGAGGGTGGCACGGGTGGTGCCGGTGGTCCTGGTCAGGGTGAAGGGGCCGGTGGCGGTGCCGGCCGGGTCGGCCGCCGCCTCCCCCCGCCGCGTATCGGCCTTCGTCCGGTACGCCTTGGGCGAGAGGACGGCCAGGCTCGGGCTGGACAGCCGCAGCGGCAGGGCGGAGTCGGCGGTCGCGGTGGTGACCCGGACCCGCCGCTCCCCCACCGCCTCCGCGGTGAGCGCGACCCCGGTGAGCGCGGCGGGCGGCGGATCGGCGCGGGTGGCGTGGGTGAGTGCGCCCGCAACCGCCGCCGGGGTGACCTCGGTGCCGTCCTGGAACCGCGCCTCGCGCAGGGTGAACACCCAGCCCCGGCCGCTCTCCCGGGTCCAGGACTCGGCGAGGGCGGGCACCGCGCCGCCGTTGCCGTCCAGCCGGGTCAGCCCCTCGGTGACGCCGAGCCTGCTGAGCAGGGTGGCGTCGGCGCCGTACGGGGAGAAGCGCTCGGCGGGCGGGAAGGCCATCGCGACGCGGAGGCGCCCGCCGCCCGCCTCGGCCCCGGCGTCGTACGGCGAACCGTCGCGGGCCGCGAAACACCCGGCGAGCAGCGGGAGGAGCGGCAGCGCGGCGGTCCACCGGCGGCGGACAGAGTGCATGGGCGTGGTTCTCCAGGGGCTGCGCGGGTACGACCGGAACACGGAAGCTACATGATAATCATTTCCATAAGGCTCAGGGTGCCCCGGGGGTCATGGGCACCTCGAAGTGGACGATGCCCTGACCGCCCCCGGGCGCCTCCCGCTCATCGCAGACGACCTTCGCCAGGGACCGCCAGAACGGCTCGGCGCCCGGCACCGCCGGATCGGTGTGCAGATAGACCGCGCGATAGCCGCCGTCCGCCGCGGCGAAGTCCAGCAGCGCACCCACCAGCCGCCGGGCCAGCCCGTGGCGCCGGTGCTCGGGGCGCACATAGACCCGGCGCAGCTGGGCGGTCTCGCCCGACGGATAACGCGCGGCCAGCCACGGCGGGTTGGGCGGATGGGCCGGGCCCCGGGAGTCGAGCGCGGCGGTCGCCACGACCGCGCCGTCACCGCCGTCCACCGCGACCAGCAACGTGTGGCGCGCGCCGTCCAGATACGCGGCGGCGGGATCGATGATGTCGGCGTGCCAGTGCGGCACATAGCCGGTTCCGAAGTCGCGGTAGACGGTGTCGAGCATCACGCCACGGGCGGCGTCGAGGTCGTCGGGGGTCGCGGTTCTGATGCGGTAGCTGGGCACCTGCGCATCGTACGCAATAAGCCCGTCCGCCGACCGTGCTGGCAGACTGGATCCCGAGGGGAGGAGGGGCCGATGGGGCGGGCACGGCCGTCGATGCAGGAGCTGATCCAGCGGCGCAGGAACGCCGGATTCGTGGGCCGGCGCCGGGAACTGGACGCGTTCCGGGAGAATTTCGGGCTGCCGCCGGAGGACGCGCGGCATCGTTTCGTCTTCCATGTGCGGGGCCACGCGGGCGTGGGCAAGACCTGGCTGACGCGCCGGCTGGAGCAGACCGCCCGCCAGGAGTACGGCGCGCTCACCGCCCGGATCGACGAGACGGCGAGCTCCGTACCCGAGGCGATGGCCGCCATCAGTGAGCAATTCGCCCGCCAGGGGCGGGAGTTGACGGCCTTCGACCGTCGGCTCGCCACCTATCGGCAGCGCCGCCACGAGGCGGAGTCGGCACCGGCGGAGGGCGAGCGGCAGGGGCCCAGCACCGGCAGTATGGCCGCCGCGCGGGCGGGTCTCGCGGGGCTCGGCCTGGTGCCGGGGGTCGGGGCGCTGGCGGGCGCCGTCGATCCGGTGCCGCTGGCCGAGAGCACCGACCGGCTGCGGGCGGCGCTCAGCTCGCGGTTCCGCGACCACAAGGACGTCCAGCTGGTGCTGGACCCGGTGGAGACGCTGTCGCCGCTGCTGGTCAGAGAGTTGTCGGAGGCGGCCGCGGCGGTGCCGTGGCTGGTGCTGCTCTTCGACACCTACGAGCGCCTGGGACCGCTGCTCGACCCCTGGCTGCGCACCCTGCTCACCAGCGAACGCCTCGGCGTCCTCCCCGCCAACACCGTGCTGGTGCTGGCCGGGCAGACCCGGCTGGACCCCGGCTGCTGGGGCGATCTGGCCGATGTGGTCGCGGAGCTGCCGCTGGAGCCGTTCACGGACGCGGAGGCCCGGCAACTGCTGACCGCCAAGGGGATCACCGATGAGCCGGTGGTGCGGGAGGTGCTGCGGCTCTCCGGCCGGCTGCCGGTCCTGGTGTCCACCCTCGCCGAGAACCCCGGGACCGATGGCGATCTGGGCGACCCCAGCGCCACCGCCGTCGACCGGTTCCTGAAGTGGGAGCGCGATCCGGTGCGCCGCTCCGCCGCCCTGGCGGGGGCGCTGCCCCGGCGGCTGAACGAGGACGTCTTCAGGGCCGCGGTGGACGCCGACGGGGCCGGGCTGTTCGGCTGGCTGCGGTCGCTGCCGTTCATCGGCGACCGCGACGGCGCGGCCCGCTACCACGATGTGGTGCGCGCCCCCATGCTGCGGCTCCAGCGGACCACCTCACCGCAGCGGTGGAGCGCGGCGCACACCCGGCTGGCGGAGACCTTCGCCGGATGGCGGGAGGCGGCCGCCGGAGGGCTCGACCCGCACGACGGATGGCGGCTGGACGCCTGGAGCGGACCGCGCCTGGAGGAGTGGTACCACCTGCTGTGCGGACGGCCGTCGGCGGCGCTGCCCGGAGCGCTGCGGGACGGGATCGGCGCCTGTGACGCGGGCCCCGCGGTGGCCCGGCGCTGGGCGACCACCCTGGTCGAGGCGGGCGAGGACGCCGACTCGGACGCGGTGCGCACCTGGGGGCGGCACCTGGTGGAGGCGCTGACGGACGAACGGCGGCGCGGTATCGACGCGATGGGGCTGCTGCTGGCCCGGGGCGGGCTGGACACCGCCGCCCGGGTCGCGGCCCTCGTCGTACGGGGCTGGCACCGCCGTTCGGTCGAGGAGTTCGACGGGGCGCTGGGGGACTTCCACCGGGCCATCGAGCTGGACCCCGGGAATGTGCGCGCGCACTTCGGGCGTGCCGTGGTCCACCGGGCGACCGGGGAGTTCACCGCGGCGATGGACGCGCTGGACCGGGTGGACGCGCTGGAGCCGGGCTCGACCTGGGTGCAGCGGGAGCGCGGGGAGACCTGCCGCCGGGCGGGCCGGTACGAGGAGGCGCTGGCCCGGCTCGACCCGGTGATCGAGGCCGATCCGGCGGACCATGTGGCCCTGGGCAGCCGTGGCCAGACCAAGATGGCGCTCGGCCGGATCCAGGAGGCCCTGGCGGACCTGGACCGGGCCATCGAGCGACACGGCGACTACGCCTGGGCACTGCTCCGGCGGGCCCGGGTCCGCAGCACCCTGGGGGACACCGCGGGCGCGCTGGAGGACCTGGACCGGGTGGAGGCGCTGGAGCCGGGCATCCCGGGAACGCTCGGCGAGCGCGGCGACGTCCACCGCTTCGCGGGCCACTACGAGGAGGCCATCGCGGAGTACGACCGGGCGCTGGCCCTCGACCCCGGCTACGCCTGGGCCCTGGGGAGCCGCGCGATGGCCAACGAGGCCCTGGGCAGACGCGCGGCGGCGCTGGCGGACCTGGAGCGCGCGGTGGCCCTGAATCCCGGCTACGCCTGGGCCGTGGCGCAGCGCGAGCGGTTGCTCTCGAGCGGGGATTCACCGGAGGGCGGACGGAGCGACGGGCCGGTGTGACCTCCCGGCACCCGTGCTTCCGGCTCCCCTCCGTCGGCGGCCGGTCAACGGCCGGGTGTCCACCAGTGACCGGTCAACGGCCGGGGGTCGACGGCCCGGTCTCACCGGCCTTGTGTGTCACCGGCCCGGTCGTGACGCGCGCCCGGCGAAGCAGGACGACACGGCGTGGCGTACGGCGCGCAGCACGGCGCGGCAGCGCGACAGGTACCGGGAGCGGCGAGCCCGGCGGACGGGACGCGGTGCGCCGGAGGGAGCCGATACGGGAGCCGGTGCGGTCGGCGGAGCCGGTACGGCCTCCTCGGCGGACGCGCCCCGAACGGTGGGGTCACCCGGCCCGGGGGCGGCCGGGTCCACCGCGGGCGGCGACGGATCGGCGGTGCCGACCCGCGGGGTGACGGGGCGCCGGGTGGCTTCCGCGCGCAGCATCGCGCGCATGGCGGCATAGACATCGATGGGCATGCGGATACTCCTGCGGTCTCGGACGTCCTACGGCTGGGCGGGCAGGCCGGACCGCATCCGGGATCCGCGGGGCACGCGGAAACGGGATGACGGACGGCCCGGGCCCGGTCAGCAGCGCAGAACGACGGTCCGCGAGGAGAGCCGGCCGGCCGGGACGTCGCCCCCGGCGCCGAACGCGCCGACGCCCGGCGCCGGGTCGGCGGGCCGACCACGGACGGCGCCGAGCACGAGGGGGCCGAGGGACGTCGAGAGGGAGCGATGGGCGCCGAACGAGGCGCCGTGAGCCACCCGCCCGGCGTGCCGGGCCGGATGCCCGGCGCCGTCCCGGGCGGAGTACACGGCCGACGCCGAGGAGGCGGGGCGCTCGTCCTCGGCCTCCGGCACCGGCGGAGCGGGGGTGACGGGACCGGGAGCACCCGCGGGGGCGGACGCGCCGAGGGCCCGGACCGAGGCGGGAGCCCCCGCGCCCGGTGACGCGGGAGCCCCTGCGTCACCGGGATCGGACGGGGCCGGGGCCCGGTCCGGCACCCCGGCCGCTCCGGCCGCTCCGGCCGCTCCGGCCGCCCCGGCCTTCCCGGCCGCGCACCGCTCCGGCCCGGTGGACGGCGACGCGCGGACGACCCCCAGGGCCAGCACGGCGTGCAGCAGTGTGGCCGCCAGCAGCAGAAGGACGGCGGCCGCGCACGGGCCGCCGCACACCGCGGGGCGGTTCGTCCTGCCGCCGTGCACCATGCGGCCTCCCTCGCTGATCCCCCTCCAGGGAACCCCGCACAGCGGAAGACAGCACTCCGATTACCGGGAAAAGTCCAGACTTTCACCCGTGTCGGTTATCCGCTCGAACGTCCATAACGCCACATTTCGAGGAATCATGGGCCGCGTGGTGTGATCATTCGAGCAATGCGGCCGGTGCGGCCTGCCGCCAGGAGTCCAGCAGGATGTCCCGCAGCTCATCGAGGTCGTCCAGCGCGGCGAGCCGCACCCGCACCCAGGCCGAACTCGCCTCATGGGCGGCGACCCAGAACTTCTCCGGCTCCGCCAGCACCAGCTCCTCCCGCTCCACCTTGGGACATCTGACCGCCATCGAGGTCTCGTCCTCGGGCAGGGTGGCGAACATCTTCCCGGCGACCCTGAAGGTGGGCATCGACCAGGCGATCTTCTCTGTGGTCTCCGGCAGCGACAGGGCGATGGCACGGACATCATCGGAGGTCGTCATGGCCAGACCGTAGAACACCCCACCGACAAGGCCCCAGCCACCTCCGCCCCCGGCCCCGGCCGGCGTCAGGCCCGGTAGACGTACGGCGTGGTGGTGGTCAGGGGCACGAAGCCGAGCCGGCGCAGGATCGGGCGGCTCAGGTCGGACGCGTCCACCTGGAGATAGCGACAGCCGCGGTCGGCGGCGATACGGGCCCGGAACGCGACCAGGGCGCGGTAGACGCCCCGGCCGCGCCACTCCGGCACCGTGCCGCCGCCCCAGAGCCCGGCGAACGGCGCCCCCGGCGGCAGTTCCACCCGCGCCGCGCTGACCGGCCGGTCGCCGTCCATGGCCACCACCGCGGCGACCGTGTCCGGGTCCTCGGCGAGCTGGGCGAGGAGCCGGTGCCGGAGGGCGGTGCCGTCGTCGCCGAACGCCCGCTCATGGACGTCCACCACCCGTTCCACACCGGCCGCGTCGGTCACCGGGAGCAGCCGGACGCCCCGGGGCGGTTCGACGGCGGTGTCCAGGTCCGCCACGTGGGCGACCATCAGCGTCTCCTCGGGCTCGGGGACGAATCCGGCGGCCCGGAGCCGTTCGCCGAGGTCGCCGGGGCGGTCGTGCGCGTACAGCTTCCACTCGAACGCGCGGTCCGCGCCCCCGAAGTGCCGTATCTGCGCGGCGATCGCCGCATCGGCGGTGGCGTCGTCCAGATCCGACCACAGGACGCCGTTCCAGTCGTCGCGGCCACCGGTCTGCCGCACCACCGCGCCCACCCGCTCGACCCGGACGCCGGGGCCGTCGGCCCGCGCACCCTGTCTCATCTCCCGGTCGTACAGCTCACGCACCACATCACGGTCCATGCGCCCACCCCAGCACCGGCCCCCTCAAGTCGGCAATCGATTATCGGGCCCCCGACGTGGGAGCCTTACGCCCCGGCCGCGTAGTGGATCGCGATCCGCGCCCCGAGCCGTGCGTTGTTCTTGACGAGGGCGATATTGGTCCGCAGGCTCTCACCCTCCGTCAACTCCACGATCCGGCCCAGCAGATACGGGGTCGCGTCCTTGCCGCCGATCCCCGCGTCCGCCATCTCGGCGAGGGCCCGCTCGATGATGCCGTCCATCCGGTCCGCGGGGATCTCCTCGGCCTCGGGGACCGGGTTGGCGATGCTCAGCCCCGCCGTCATCCCCAGCTCCCACTGGGCGCGCATGGTGGCGGCGATCTCCTCGGGTGAGTCGACGCGCAGCGGGGAGCGGAAGCCGCTCACCCGGGAGTAGAAGGCGGGGAAGTCGTCGGTGCCGTAGGTGAGCACCGGAACGCCCAGGGTCTCCAGCTTCTCCAGGGTCAGTCCGATGTCGAGGATGCTCTTGACCCCGGCGCTGATGACGGCCACCGGGGTGGTGGCGAGCTCGGTGAGATCGGCACTGATGTCGAAGGACCGCTCCGCTCCCCGGTGCACTCCGCCGATGCCGCCGGTGACGAAGACCCGGATCCCGGCGAGCGCGGCGAGCCGCATGGTGGACGCCACGGTGGTCGCGCCATGGCCGCCGCGCGCGATGACATGGGCGAGGTCGCGCACGCTGACCTTGCCCACCTCGGGGCTGGTGGCGAGCAGTTCGAGGCCGGCCCGGTCCAGGCCGGCGCGCGGCCTGCCGTGGAGGACGGCGATGGTGGCGGGGACCGCGCCCTCGGCGCGGATGATCTCCTCGACCTCGGTGGCCATCTCGACGTTCTGCGGATACGGCATGCCGTGGCTGATGATCGTGGACTCCAGCGCGACCACGGGACGGCCGTCGAGCAGGGCCTCCGCGACCTCCTCGGTGAGGGTCAGCCGGGGGTGGGGGGTGGTCATGTGGTCCTCCGCAGCGTGGCGTCGAGCGCGTCCTCGATCAGACGCGGGGTCAGGTCGGGTCGTACGGTGGCGGGGGTGGCCACGGTCAGCGCGGCGGCGGCGTGGCCGTAGCGGGCGGCGTCCACCGGGTCGGCGCCGCCGAGCAGGGCGTGGGCGAACGCGCCGAGCATCGCGTCACCGGCCCCGGTGACATCCCGTACCTCGGCCGGTGGCGCCGCCAGCGGCACCCGGCCCTCGTCGAGGGTGCTCAGCAGGGAGCCGCGGGCCCCGAGCCGCACCCACACATGCCGCACCCCGCGCTCGTGGAGGGCGGCCACGGCCCGGAGCAGCTCGGGGTCGTCCGCGTCCATGGCCCCTTCGAGGTCCCGCCCGGTGAGCGCGGCCAGCTCCGCCACGTTCGGCGTGACGGCGAAGACCGGCCGCCCGGCGGCGAACAGCGGGGCCAGCAGCGCCGCCTTGGGGACGCTCACCGGATCGATCAGCGTCTGGACACCGGTGGCGGAGGCGATGTCGAGGACGTAGGAGAGCACCCGCGTGGACAGGTTTCCGTCCAGCACCAGCAGACCGGCGTTGCCGATGAGTTCCCGCGCGGTGTGGAGGTGCTCGGGGGCCAGCGCGTCGGTGGCGGCCATGTCGGCGATGGCCACGACCAGATCGCCGTCGGCGTCCAGCACCGCCGTATAGGTGCCGGTGGGATGCGGTCCGCGGTGCACATGCTCGATCCGCACCCCGGCGGCCTGGGTGTCGCTCAGCAGCCGCTCCCCCGCCGCGTCCTGCCCCACCGCGGCGATGAGATGGGTCGGAGTGCCCAGCCGGGCGAGGTTCTCGGCGATGTTCCGGGCCACCCCGCCGGGGCTGGTGTGGGACCGCCCCGGATTGCTGGTGCGGTACGCCACGGGGGCGAGGCTGCGCACCTTGATGTCCACATTGGCCCCGCCGATGACCACCACCGCGTGCTCCTGGCGCAGGATGTAGCCGCGTCCCAGGATGGCGCCCTTCTTGCCCAGATTGGACAGGTGCACATTGACCGCGGCCCGCGTGGTCCCGAGGGCGTCGGCGATGGACTGGGCGCCGGCCAGCGGGTCCCGCCGCAGCAGCGCGAGTATTTCCCGCTCCCTGCGCGTCAGCGTCATATTCAGCAGAGTAAAGCAAACTTAGCGCGATAAACAGGTGCCATCCGGGGGCCGATGAACGGGCCACTGACCGCCATGGGTTGGCCCAGGAGATCGTAAAAGAACGGCGGATGACATCCTGAGGAGCCATGGCGCGCCGGACACTCTCGGCAGCGGCCCGGGGACCTGTCCGGTGACGAGGAAGAAGGCCCATGAGACTCTGCTTTCTGGTGGAGGAGCGCTATCGCCATGACGGCATGCCGCGTGAGGTGATCCGTCAGCTCTCCGCCTGGGGTCACCAGGTGGACGTGGTCCGGCCGGGTCGTTCCCTGATGCGGATGTCCGACGCGGTGCGGGCGGGCAGCCATGACGCCTGGGTGCTCAAGACGGTGTCCGGAGGCCCCGGGCTGACGCTGCTGGAGGCCGCGGCCGCGGTCGGGCTGACCACCGTCAACGACGCCCGCTCCATCCGCGGTGTACGGGACAAGGCCCTGGCGGCCGCCATCGGGCGCAGCCGTGGCCTGCCGATGCCGCCCACCTACGCGGCGGCCAGGCCCGAGGCGCTGGAGGAGATACCGGAGGCCGAGTTCCCGCTGGTGGTCAAGCCCGCGGACGGCAGCTCGGGGCGGGCCGTACGGCTGGTGCCGACCCCGGCCCTGCTGCGGGCGCTGCGCCCCGAGCTGGCGGCGGAGGGCATGCTCATCGCCCAGCCGTATGTGCCGAATTCGGGCATCGACCTCAAGGTGTACTGCGTGGGCGGGGAGTTGTACGCCACCGAGCGGGGGTCACCGCTCGGCCCCGACGGGGGCACCCGCGGCCGCCGGGTGCCGCTGTCCGCCGAAGTGGCCGCCATCGCCGCCGAGGTCGGCGCGGTCTACGGCCTCGATCTGTACGGGGTGGATGTGCTGCTGGGCCCGGACGGGCCGGTGGTCGTCGATGTGAACGACTTCCCCAGCTTCAAGGAGGTGCCGGACGCGGCGGCCCGGGTGGGACGCGCGGTACTGGAGTTGGCGCGCGGGGGCGGTGGCCGGTCCGGGTCCGCGCTCGTCGGCGCCCTCACCGGAGCCGAGCCGCCGGTGCGCACTCCGGAGCCGCCCACGGCCACGAGCCGGATGACCGCCACGGTGAGCGGCGGCCGATGAGGATCGGCCTGATCACCGCCGACCCCGGCCATCAGCTCCTCGCCGACGCCAGCGCTCTGCTGGCCTCCCGCCATGAGGTGGTGGCCCTCGACCCGCGCGGCGACGACAGCCCGGCCTCCACCGACAGCCCCGCCTCCCCCGACAACCCCGCCTCCCCCGGGGAGCTCGCCTCTCCCGGCGAGCTCGCCGATGTCTATCTGCTGAAGGCCCGGACGCCGCCCGCGCTGGCGCTCGCCCGGTCCCTGGAGCGGCGTGGCGCCCCGGTGGTGAACTCCGCCGCCGCCACCGCGCGGTGCCAGGACCGGACGGCGATGGCCGAACGGGCGCTCCGCGCCGGTCTGCCGTTCGCCCCCACCCGTACCGTGGCCTCCCTCGCCGGACTGGCGGCCGAGCCACCGCCTCGTCCCGTCGTCGTCAAGAGCCGTCACAGCCGCCGCCATGACCTGGTGGCCCGCGTGGACGACGCCGCACAACTGCGTGCCCTGACCGCGGACTGGGCGGATGAGCCCGTGGTGGTGCAGGACTTCGTCCCGAACGACGGCTGGGACCACAAGCTGTGGGTGGTCGCGGGCCGGGTGTTCGCCGCGCTGCGCCGGTCGGAGCTGGCGGCCGGTGACCGCGGTCCGAACCTGCCGCTGGCCCTGGACGCGCTGCCACCGGGCTGGCTGGATCCGGTGCTCCGGGTCGGTCCGGCGTTCTCGCTGGACGTCTACGGCGTGGATCTGATCGACTCGGGCGGTGGCGCGCCGCTGATCGTGGACATCAACGCCTTTCCCGGAATCCGCGGTCAGGCCGGGGCTCCCGAGGCGCTGGCGGCCCTGGCGCTGCGGACGGCCGAACGGGGCGGACTCACCGCCTCCCGCACATGACCGACACGAGGGAAATACTAGGGGACTCCAGGCCGAAATAGGGGTGGCCGCAGCTCGGATGGGACCGGCAGGGTGGTCTACTGGTCTGCGCGCGAACCGAGGCACGCGCGTGACAGCCACCCCGACAGCCGCCGCGGAGCGAGCGGCAGGAAAGGACATCACGTGACCGCAAACCCCACCGGCACAAGCCTGTGGATCAGGCAGTTCCACCCCGCGCCGACCGCGGCGACGCGACTCGTCTGCCTGCCCCACGCCGGCGGGTCCGCCTCCTACTACTTCCCCGTCTCCAAGGCCCTCTCGCCCACGATCGATGTGCTCGCCGTGCAGTACCCGGGGCGCCAGGACCGGCGCAACGAGAAGTGCATAGACAACATCGCCGAACTGGCCGACGCGCTGGTGCCTGAATTGCTGCCCTATACGGACAAGCCGGTGGCGTTTTTCGGCCACAGCATGGGCGCCACGCTGAGCTTCGAGGTCGCCCTGCGCCTGGAGCAGAAGGGCGTACAGCCGGTGGCGCTGTTCGCGTCGGGGCGGCGCGCCCCGTCCTGCCACCGCGACGAGTCCGTCCACCTCCGCGACGACGACGGGCTGATCGCCGAGATGAAGGCCCTGAGCGGCACCGACACCTCGCTCCTCGGCGACGACGAGATCCTCCGGATGGTGCTGCCCGCGATCCGCAGCGACTACAAGGCGGCCGAGACCTACCGCTACACCCCCGGCCCGCGGCTGGCGACGCCCATCCACGCGCATGTGGGGGACGACGACCCCAAGGCCACCGTCGAGGAGGCCCGCGCCTGGGGCGAGCACACCACCGGCGGCTTCGACCTCCAGGTCTACTCCGGCGGCCACTTCTACCTCAACGACCAGGCGCCGCGGGTGATCGCGTCGATCCGGGACGTGCTGACCGCGAAGTCCTGAACCCCCGCCCGCCCGCGGGGCGTTCAGCCGTTGGGCCGGTGGGTCAGGACGGTCCGTATGTAGTCCTCGACGGTGGCGTCCAGGCCCACGTCCCGGCCGGCACGCTCGGACAACAGCCAGCGGTGTTCGAGCAGTTCGTAGTAGATCTGCGCGGTGTCGGTGGCACCGCGCAGCTCCTTCGGCACGGTCCGCACGGTGGGCCGGAAGACATCGCGGACCCACCGGTGGGCGAGCACCTCCGGGCGGGCGCCGAGCGGATCGCCGGGCGCGTAGTCGTCCTGGGTGGCCATCCAGGTCTCGAGGTCGTTCAGGAGGCTGCGGGCCTGGTTCTCCTCCGCGTCGAGCCCGGTCAGCCGCAGCAGTTGCCGCTGGTGGTGGCCCGCGTCCACGACCTTGGGCACGAAGGTGACGGTGTCGCCGTCGGGTGAGCGCTCGATCTGCATCTCCGCGACGTCGAACCCGAGGTCGTTCAGGCGCCGGACCCGCTGGTCGATGGCGTGGCGCTGGGCGAGCGGATAGACCGACTGCCGGGTCAGCTCATGCCACAGCTCGCAGTAGCGCTCGACGATGGCCTGGCCGAAGAGCACCGGGTCGACCGAGGGGTGCAGCGAACCGCTCGCCTCCAGGTCCATCAGCTCGCCCGCGATGTTCACCCGCGCCACCTCGACGTCGTACTCCCGCTGTCCGCTGGTGAGCCTCGGCTGGATCTGCCCGGTCTCGGCGTCCACCAGATAGGCGGCGTACGCGCCCGCGTCGCGCCGGAAGAGGGTGTTGGACAGCGAGCAGTCGCCCCAGGCGAACCCGGCCAGATGCAACCGCACCAGCAGCACGGCGAGCGCGTCGAGCAGCCGGCTGATGGTGCTGGGCCGCATGGTCGTCTGGAACATCGACCGATACGGCTGCGACCCCACCAGATGGCGGGTGATCAGCGCCGGTTCCAGCGGTTCGCCGTGCTCGTCGGTGCGCCCGGTCACCACCGCGAGCGCGTCCACCGCGGGGACCGCGAGCCGGTCCAGATCGCGCAGCAGCCCGTACTCGCGCACCGCCGCCCACTCGCCGACCTCCTTGACCGCCACGATCTCGCCGCCCGCCTGCGCGAACCGCACGACATGGCGGGAGATGCCCCGGGGCAGCGCGACCAGATGCTCCTCCGGCCACTCCTCCAGCGGGATGTTCCACGGCAGATCGAGCAGGGACGCCGGATGCTCGGGCGACGTGGCGGTGATCTGCAACTCCATGACACCCCAGTGTGCGGTACGGAGGTGTCATCGGAGCCGGTCGTACGGCGAGCCGACGCACGATCAAATGGACAGAATCTGTCCGGATACATACGCTGAAGATCCAATCGGACAAGATCTGTCCGTTCAGGGAGGCCGCCGCTACAGGACCGACACCTCGAAGGGAGCCCGCGCATGAGCCACCTCGCCGGCACCACCGCGGTGATCACAGGAGCCAGCGAGGGCCTCGGCTACGCCATCGCGGACGCCTTCGCGGTGGAGGGCGCCGACTTGGTGCTGCTCGCCCATGACGGGGACAAGCTGGAGCGGGCCCGCCACACCCTGGCCGGACACGGCACCACCGTACGCGGACTCCGCGTGGACCTGGCAGACCCCGGCGCCGCGACCACCGCGGCGCGTGAGGTGCTCGCGCTCACCGGGCGGGTGGACACCCTGGTCAACAACGCGGGCACGGCGCATTTCAGCCCGCTCGCCCAGACCTCGGCCGACTCCTTCGACGCCATGCTGCACCACAATGTCCGGGTGCCCTTCCTCCTCGCCCAGGCGCTGCTGCCCGCGCTCATCGAGGGGCGCGGCAGCATCATCAACATCAGCAGCTACTGGGCCCATACGGCGTCCGCCGACCGCCCGTCCGCGGCCTACTCCGCCGCCCATGGCGCCATCAACGCGATGACCAGGGCGCTCGCCAATGAACTTGGCCCCTCCGGGGTCCGCGTCAACGGCATCGCCCCCGGCGCCGTACCCGCCCCGGCGTGTGAACGGGACCGGCTCGTCGCGATGACCGCCGGGGAGCGGTACGGAGCCGGTCACGCTCCGGACGGCCGTCCGCCGGGCCGGGCGGGCGAGCCCCATGAGGTGGCCGCCGCGGCGGCCTTCCTCGCCTCCCCCCGAGCCGGGTGGACCACCGGCACCATCATGAACGTGGACGGCGTCAATGTGGACGGCGCGCTGACCGTCCGCTGACGGCCGTGGCGGAATCCACGCCCCGGCCACCGGCTCCGGTGGCCGATACCATGAGGTCGCGATGGAGAGAATCCGCCACACTCCCCGGGCGACGACGGGCCAGCGTCCGCTGCCCGCCGGTGGTGGCATCGACGCGCACCGGCATGACGAGCACCAGATCGCCTACGCCGGGCGCGGGGTACTGGCGGTCACCACCGACGCGGGCAGCTGGATCGCGCCCGCCAACCGGGCGCTGTGGATCCCGGCCGGGACCGTCCATGAGCATCGCGCGTACGGCGCCACCGAGCTCCATCTGGTGGGGCTGGCGGTGGCGGACAACCCGCTGCGGCTGGAGCAGCCCGCGGTCCTCGGCGTCGGCCCGCTGCTGCGCGAGCTGATCATCGAGTACACCGCGCGGCCGGCGGACCTCGGTGCCGAACGGCGCCGGCTGCGGGCCGTACTGCTCGATCAGCTCCGCCACTGTGCCGAGCAGCCGGTGCATGTGCCCGCCGCCAGGGATCCGCGCCTGGCGGCGGTGTGCGCCCTCCTCCACGACGACCCGGCGGACAGCCGGACCCTGCGGCAGCTCGGCGCCGCGGTCGGGGTCGGCGAGCGCACCCTGACCCGGCTGTGCGGGGCGGAGCTGGGGATGACCTTCCCGCAGTGGCGCACCCAGCTGCGGCTGCACCACGCCCTGCGGCTGCTGGCCGAGGGCGTCCCGGTCACGGCCGTGGCCCACCGCTGCGGCTGGGCGTCCAGCAGCGCCTTCATCGATGTCTTCCGCCGGGCCTTCGGCCACACCCCAGGCGCCCATCGCGCGCTCGGCTGACGCCCCGCGCCCGCGTTCAGTCCTCGGCCAGGACCACGACCGTATCGCCCTCCTCCAGGGTCAGCGGCGCGGTCCTGGACGGGTTGAGGTGGACTCCGTAGCGCGGTGGCTCGTCGCTGTGCCGGGCCAGCCGGTAGCCGATGGCCGTCTCACCGCGCTGGCGGGCGGCCTCGATGACGGTGGCGAAGTTGGCCTCCGCGCCGGGTATCAGATAGCTGGCCGCCGGTTTGAGGTAGATCTCGGAGCCCTCCGGGTCGAAGAGGTCGGCGAAGACCGCGTACAGATGGCGGTTCTCGGTGAGCTGGGTGAGCAGCAGGCTGATCACCTTGGTGGAGACGATGAAGTCGTCGGCCTTGGTGACCTGCGCGACCTCGCGGTTGGCGTCGTCGTGCATCTCGGTGACGATGGAGTACGGATCGCCCAGCTGGATCTCGATGTCGCGCAGGTGGAGCAGGGTGACCAGGGTGCGGTCGTCGGCGCGGCCGGGGTCGATTCCGTCGTCCGTCAGCACCACGATGTGGCGGTAGCCCTCCAGCCCGAGCGCCTCCAGCGACGGACGGCGGGTGGGTTCGCAGTACTTGAAGCCGACCGTGAGGTTCTTCAGGTCCCGGTCGGCCTCCTCCCGGGGCGGGCGGGCGGCGGCGATGTCCACCACCGATCCGGGTTTCACCAGCAGGTCGAGCTGCGCGATGATCTTCTCCGCGCGGGAGTTCCAGCCGATGAGCAGTGTCCGGTCCGGCACCGGCGGCTGGAACTCGGCCACGGCCATCGCCGGGCGCAGGACGCGGGGCCGGGTGGCCGCGGCCTTGATGAGCAGATCGTCCTCCGCGACCATCAGCAGCCGGTCCCCGGGCCCGATGACGGTGTCCATGGGCGGGTTGACCAGCGCCTCGCCGTCCGCGCGGTGCACGCCGATGGGCACGCCGAGCTCGAAGGCGTTCAGCGACTCCCCGTAGGTGGCGCCGGTCAGCGCGGGCTCGTCCCAGGGGTAGATCTCATTGCCGACGAAGCTGAGCAGTTCGTTGAAGACGGTGGAGAGGCCGGACTGGCGGTGGGACTGCACGATCAGCCCGACCGCGATGTCATCGGCGTCGATCACCAGCGCGGTGTCCCCCGCGGCCAGCCGGGCGGCCGCCAGGTTCGCCGAACTCTGCACGGCGGCCACCACATTGGGCCGGGGCCCGGTCCAGGTGCGGCTGTTCAGCAGCAACAGCGACTTGATGACGTCGATGTCGCTGTCGTCCCCGACGGGCGAGAGCACCATGATGGCCTTGGCGCTGTCCGGGCTCACCAGCTCCAGGTCGCCGCGCTGGAGCGGATTGCCGGAGCGGCAGACCACCCGGGTCTTGCCGGTGTCCGGGATGCGGCGCCGGATCTCGTCCTCCATGTCGACCTTGTCCCGGTCGGCGAGGATCACCACACATGAGCGCCGCTCGCTCTGGTTGGCCTCCACCAGCTCCGCTATCACCGTGAAGACCTGCTCGGACCAGCCCAGCACAATGGTGTGGTGGTGCTCGATCAGCCGTGAGGTGCCCTTGCGCAGCTGCTGGATCCGGGCCTCCAGGCCGGTGGTCAGCACACCGATCAGCGCGCTGACGATGAAGATGCCGCCGATGGTCACCGTGAGCATGAGGACGAGGAACAGCGGCCGGCCGCTGTCTCCGCCCATCGTGCCCGGGTCGAGGGTGCGCAGCAGGCTCATCCAGACGATGCCCGGCCAGCCGCCGTTCTCCTCGGTGTCCTTGTGGGCGAAGGCGACCGCCGCCCCGGAGACCAGGGTGATCAGCGCCAGTGAGGCCAGCCCCAGCCAGCCGATCAGGGCCGGGGTGCCACGGTCCATCGTCCCGTCGAACCAGTACCGCAGCCGCTCCCGCAGCCTCTTGCGCATGCCGCATTCCTCCGTAGCCCATCGCGCCGCCGGGCCCAACGGCCCGTGGTGAGCGGCGCTTTACGCCATGAGGGTGTCGTCTGACGGGGCTTCGGCGCCAATCGGGGTCAGCCGGGGATGTCGGCCCACTGGTCGAGGAGGTCGTCGCCGGTGCATTCGCCCAGCGGTGCCACCGGGGCGGTCAGCGGCTGCTCGGCCCAGATGATCTTGCCGTTGGGGGTGTAGCGGGTCCCCCAGCGCTGGGCGTACTGGGCCACCAGGAAGAGCCCTCGGCCGCCCTCGTCGGTGGTGGCGGCGCGGCGCAGATGCGGCGAGGTGCTGGAGCCGTCCGCCACCTCGCAGATGAGGGTGCGGGCGCGCAGCAACCGGACCCGGCTGGGGCGGCATCCGTAGCGGATGGCGTTGGTCATCAGCTCGCTGAGGATGAGTTCGGTGGTGAAGCCGACCTCCTCCAGCCCCCATGCGCTCAGTTGCTCGGCGGCCTCGTTGCGGATGCGGGCCACCGCGGCGGGGTCGGAGGGCAGCTCCCACTCGGCGACGTGCCCGGGGTCCAGCAGATGGGTGCGGGCCACGAGGAGGGCGATGTCGTCGCCGGGGTGCGAGGACGCCATGGTGTCGAAGACGGCCTGGCAGGTCTCCTCCGGAGTGCGTTCGGGCAGTCCGGCGAGGGTGGCGCGCAGCACGCCGAGCCCCTCGTCGAAGTCCCGGCCGCGGTCCCGGATCAGCCCGTCGGTGAACAGCGCCAGCCGGCTGCCCTCGGGCAGCTCGAGATCGACGGTCTCGATGGGCTCACCGCCCAGCCCCAGCGGTGGGCCGAGGGGGACGTCGGGGAAGGTCACGGTGGAGTCGGGGAGCACTACCGCCGGGCCCGGGTGGCCGGCGCCCGCCATCGTGCAGCGGCCGGAGACCGGGTCGTAGATGGCGTACAGACAGCTGGCGCCGCTGATCCCCGGGGCGTCGGTGCCCGCGGCGGCCTGGTCCTGGTCGAACCGGCTGACCAGCTCGTCGAGATGGGCCAGGAGCTCATCGGGCGGCAGGTCGAGCGCGGAGAAGTTGTGCACGGCGGTGCGCAGCCGGCCCATGGTGGCGGCGGCGTGCAGTCCGTGGCCGACGACATCGCCGACGGCGAGGGCGACCCGGGAGCCGGGCAGCGGGATGACGTCGAACCAGTCGCCGCCGGCCCCGGCCCGGGCGGGCAGATAGCGGTGGGCCACCTCCATGGCGTCCTGTTCGGGCAGGCCCTGGGGCAGCAGGCTGCGCTGCAAGGTGGCCGCCATCGCGTGTTCGCGGGTGTAGCGGCGGGCGTTGTCGATGGCGACCGCGGCGCGCGCGACCAGCTCCTCGGTGAGCGCCACGTCGTCCTCGTCGAACGGCTCGGACTTCTCCGAGCGCCAGAAGGTGGCGATGCCCAGGGTGACGTCCCGCGCCCGCAGCGGGATGGTGATCATGGAGTGGATGCCATACTTGACGATCTTGGTCGCCTGCTCGAGGTCCTGCTCCTGCCATCCCTCGTAGGTCCGCAGATCCGCCTCGAGCACCGGCCGGCCCGCGCCGAAGCCCAGCGCCTGGGGCACGGTGCCGCTGTAGGTGATCATCTTGCCGACCCGCCACAGCGGGTGGTCGGACCGGATGCCACAGGTGGCGGTGCGGCGCATGGCGCTGCCCACGGGCTCGTCGCCGCGCAGCACGGGGTCCACGAGGTCGACGGTGGCGAAGTCGGCGAACCACGGGACGGCGAAGCGGGTCAGCTCCTCGGCGGTCTTTACGACGTCGAGGGTGGTGCCGACCTTCGCACCGGCCTCGTAGAGCAGCCTCAGCCGCCGCTCCGCCACTTCGGCCTTGCCGGACAGCGCGCGCAGTTCGGTGGAGTCGCGGAGCGTGGCGACGCTTCCGAACATCCCGCCGTCCCATCGGGTGGAGCGCTGGTTGACGGCCAGCAGCCGCTCCCCGGCCAGGTGCACCTCGTCGGTGGCGACCCGGCCCGAGGCGAGCAGCTCGGCCGTGCGCGGCTCGATGCCGAGTTCGGTGACGGGGCGGCCCTCGGCGTTGGGGGGCAGGTCGAGCAGCCGGACGGCCTCGTCGTTGGCGAGGACCAGGCGGCCGTGGCCGTCGACGATGAGCACGCCTTCCTTCACGGAGTGCAGAACGGCGTCGTGGTGCTCGTACATGCGGGTCATCTGGGCGGGGCCGAGCCCTCGCGTCTGCCGCCGCAGCCGCCCGCCCACCAGCGCCGTCCCACCGGTGGCGAGCGCGAGCGCACCGGCGGCGGAGCCGAAGACCAGCGGCAGCTGGCGCTCGACCCGGCCGCTCACATCGGCGGCGGTCATCCCGGCGCACACCACGCCGGCCACGGTGCCGTCGCCCTTGGGGATCGGAACGGTGGCCTGGACCTCCCGGCCGAGGGGTCCCTGTACGGACTCGGTGACGATCTTGCCCTTCACCACCGGCCGCCAGTTGGCGACGACCTCCTTGCCGATGTACTGCGGCTTGGGGTGGGTGTAGCGGATGCCGTGGGTGTTCGCCACGACCACGAAGTCCAGATGGGCTCGCTTGCGTGTCTCCTCGGCCCGCGGCTGGAGCAGGGTGGTCGGATGCTCGGTGCGCATCGCGGACGCGGTGCCCGGGGAGGTGGCGAAGGTCTGGGCGACGGCGGTGGCGCGGTTGAGTGCCTCCTGCTCGCTGTCGATGCGGGCCTGGAGGATGAGCGCCGTCGTGGCGGCCACGATGAGCAGGCATACGAGCAGCACTTGGACAGCGAAAACCTGCCCGGCGATACTGCGCGCGCTCAAGCTGCGCAGGCTCAGGAGCGAGCGGAGACGCGTCCGGGAGGGGGTGTGTGGGGCAAGCCTAGATCGACCGAAAACTCCGACCACGCACCCTTCCTACCATTTACTCCCCTCCGATCGAGAAGCCTCGTGCCGCACGATCCGTGCCCGTTCCGCTCCGCGATACACATCGGCACGATATGTGGCGCCCCGCGCACACAACGCTCACACATCGAGCCGGAGGGCCACATCGCGCATCGTGGCCCTCGCCGACTCCAGATCCGCCCGCGCCCGGTCAGCCACCAGAAAGAGGAAGACACCCTGGCTGGCGCGCTGGCTGATCGGACGGATCACGTGGTACTCGGTGTCCAGTGTGACGACGATGTCCTCGAGGCGCTCCGGAGTGTAGCCGAGCAACTCCAGAGTGGAGAGCTTGGCCCGCAGCACATCCGTGTCCCCGTAGGCCACCTTCTCCAGGTCCGGTCCCTGCGCGGTCTGGACAGCGCCCAGGGTGATCCGGCTCAGATAGTCGACGAGCGAGGCCGCGAGCGCGCCCTCGCACTCCATCATCTCGCGCAGCGACTCCTGGATATCGGTCATGGCCCGTCGCCCTCCCGGGACCTGGAGGTCATGTCCACACATTTCATCCTTGCACAGGGTCGGCCTGTGCACCCCCGCGCGCGGCCGCCCGGCGCCGCGCGGCACTCCCCGTGGTGGCGGGCGGGCGATCGTCCTATCCTGCGCAGGCGTTGATCGACTTCGGATTGAATCGTTTGCTTCCGCTGGAGGACGCATGACCGTCGGCAGCACCCCGTCCCGGGCCGTGGTGGTGGGCACCGGCTCCCGGGCCCAGATGTTCACCGAGGCGCTGGCCCGCCGCCCACGGCTGAGGGTCGCCGCGCTGTGCGATCCGAACCCCGTGCGCATCGCCCACCACCAGCGGCTGCTGAAGGAGGCGGGCGAGCCGGAGGCCGCCGCCTGGAGCCCGGAGGAGTTCGAGCGGCGGCTGCGCGCGGACGATATCCAGGAGGTCGTGGTGACCTGCGTGGACGCGCTGCACGACGCGTACATCGTGCCCGCGCTGCGGGCCGGCTGCCGGGTGGTCACCGAGAAGCCGATGACCACCGACGCGGCCAAGTGCCGCCGCATCCTGGAGACGGTCCGGGAGACCGGCAACCATCTGGCGGTCGCCTTCAACTACCGCTTCAACCCGGTGCACGAGGAGGTCCACCGGCAGCTGTCCGGCGGCGCCATCGGCGAGGTGCTGTCGGTGCACTTCGAGTGGCTGCTGGACACCCGGCACGGCGCCGACTACTTCCGCCGCTGGCACCGCGAGAAGGAGCACAGCGGCGGGCTGATGGTGCACAAGTCCAGCCACCACTTCGACCTGGTCAACTGGTGGCTGGGGGCCCGGCCGGAGGAGGTGTTCGGCTATGGCAGGCTCGGCTTCTACGGCCGTGCGGCGGGCGAGCGCAGCGGCTACCGGCGCGAGTACGAGCGGGCCCACGGCGCCGCCGCCGCCAAGGACGACCCGTTCGCGCTGGAGCTCGCCGAGAACGACGCGATGCGCTCGCTGTACCTGGACGCCGAGGGCGCGGACGGCTACCACCGCGACCGCAATGTGTTCGGCGACAACATCACCATCGAGGACGACATGGCGCTGCTGGTCCGCTATGACACCGGCGCCACCATGACGTACCACCTGACCGCCTACTCCCCCTGGGAGGGCTACCGGGTGATGTTCAACGGCACCCGGGGCCGGCTGGAGCTGGAGGTCGAGGAGAGCGCGTGGCAGCCGCCGCTGCTGGGCACCGCCTCCGGCCGCGGCACCATCCACGGCGACCGGGCCCTGGCCAACGCGGGCGGTCCGCGGCTGGTGCTGCGGCCGCTGTGGGAGCCGCCGCGGGAGGTGGAGCTGCCGGCGTTCGACCACGCGGGGCACGGCGGTGGGGACGAGCGGATGCTCGATGTGCTCTACGGCCCGGTGGATGCCGCGGCGGCCACCGAAGCGGCGGCCGTGGACACCTCGGACGCCTCGGACGCCTCCCGCCGCCGCGCCACCGAGGAGGACGGGGCGCTCGCGCTGGTCACCGGGCTCGCGGCCAACCAGTCGTTCGTCAGCGGAAGGCCGGTGGCCACGGCGGACGTCGTGACGCCGTAACCGGGGCATCCGGTCCAACGCGGCTCATCCCGCCCGGCGTTGGGGCAGGATGAGCCGCATGGACACGGATGCGATCACCACACCCCCGGCGCCCCTCTTCCGGGGCGCCGCCCGGCACCGCCGAAGACGGCTGCTCGGCGCGCTCGCGGCGGCCGGTCTGCTCACCGCGTGCGGTACGCAGTCCTCCTCGGGCGTGGCCGCGGTGCCCGACGAGGCCACGTCCCGCCCGGCGGGCCCCACCGTCTCTCCGGACGCCACCGCCCCCGCCGCTCCCGCGGCCTGCCCCGGCTCGGGGGTGCTGCTGCGGGCCGCGGAGGCCGACGCGGCGATGGGGCTGCGGGTGCAGCGGATCGAGCTGGTGAACTGCGGCACGCGCACCTATACGGTGAGCGGCCATCCGTCCGTCCAGGTGCTGGACGAGGACCTGGAGCCGCTGGAGGTCACGGTCAGCCACGGGGCCTCGGCGATCGCCACCCTCGACGGCTTCGAGACGGCCACCGGGCCGGTGCGGCTGAAGCCCGGTGAACGGGCGGTGGCGCGGCTGGCGTGGCGGAATCTGGTGACGGACGTGACGCGCCCCGCCGCCGACGGCCGCTATCTGAAGATCGCGCCGAACGGCGGCGGGACGGACGCGCAGACCGTGCCCGACCATGTCGACCTGGGCACCACCGGCAAGCTGGGCGTGAGCGCCTGGGCCCGCCCGGCGCCGGATTCCCCGGAGCGCCCGGGCGCCCGTCCGTAGCCGGCGTACGGTCCCACGGTCCCGTCAGCCGGGGGTGCCCAGCCGCTCCTCCGGCCGGTCGGCCGGGCCGGGCTCCAGCTGCTGGGCGAGCCCGGCGGCCAGGGCCTCCACGGTCGGATGCCGCCAGACGAAGTTGCCCGCGAGCTTGATGTTCAGCCCCGTCTCCAGCCGCACCCGCAGCTCCATGGCGAGCAGCGAGTCGAAGCCCAGCGACTTGAGCGGGGTCTGCGGATCGAGGGTGGCGCTGCTGAGCCGCAGCACGGCTCGGATGTGATCGGTCAGATACGACTCCAGCGCGGTGCGGCGGGCCGGACCGGCGGGAAGGGCGGCCAGCCGGGCGCGGATGTCGTCGGTGTCCTCCCGGGTGGCCGCCGGGGTGTCGTCGCCGGGGAGCAGCGGGGCGAACAGGGAGGACCGGCGGCCGGTGGCGGGGATCCAGGTGCCCGGTTCGCCGGGGATCACCCCGGTCTGCACCCGCCGATGCGCCAGCAGGGCGCCCAGCGCGCGCAGGCCCTCGTCCGTGGGGATCGTCTGGTAGCCGCGCTCGGCGAAGCCGGTGGCCACTCCGGTCTCCCCCCACGGGCCCCAGTTGACCGCGAGGGTGGGCAGCCCGCGCGCCGAGCGCCAGGCGGCGAAGCCGTCCAGCCAGGCGTTGGCGGCCGCGTAGGCGCCCTGTCCGGCGTTGCCCAGCAGGGAGGCCATGGAGGAGTACACCACGAACCAGTCGAGCCGGTGCCCCTCGGTGGCCTGGTGCAGCCGCCACGCCCCGGTGGCCTTCGGCGCCCATACGCGGCGCAGCTGGTCCTCGCGGATGTTGGCCACGGCCGCGTCGTCGAGAACCATCGCGCAGTGGACGACGCCGTGCGGGGACTCCCCCTCGTCGGCGGTGGCGGCGGCCACCAGCCGCTCGGCCGTGTCCGGGCGGGCGATGTCGCCGGTGACGACGGTGATCCTGGTGCCAGCGGCGGAGAGCTCGGCGAGCGTCCGCGCGGCGGCGCCGACCGGTGCGGTCCGTCCGTTGAGCACCAGGTGGCCCGCGCCCTGCCGGGCCAGCCAGCAGGCGGTGGCGAGCCCGAGACCGCGCAGACCGCCGGTGACGATGTACGTCCCGCCGTCCCGCACCGTGAGCGGTCCGTCGGGCAGCACCGCGTCGGCCTCGCCCTCCTGCGGGATGGTCAGCACCAGCTTGCCGATGTGGCGGGCGCCGGCCATCTGCCGGAACGCGTCGGTGACCTCGGCCAGCGGATAGGTGGTGCAGCGCAGTGGCCTGAGACGGCCCTCGCCGATCGCGGTGAGCACCTCGCGCAGCATCGCCGCGTACTCCCGCGGGCGGTCCAGCTGGAGCTCCCTGAGGTCCACGGTGGAGAAGGTGATGTTGTGGCGCAGCGGGGAGAGCCCGAGCGGGGCGTCGGAGAGGATGTCGCGGACGCCGAGTTCGACGAAGCGGCCGAAGGGGCGCAGACACTCGAGACCGGCCCGGATGGCGGCCCCGGAGAGGGAGTTGAGCACCACGTCGACGCCCTCGCCCCCGGTGGCCTCCATGACCTCGTCACGGAAGTCCAGCGACCGGGAGTCCATCACCCGGGCGATGCCCATCCCCCGCAGGAAGCGCCGCTTCTCCGCGCTGCCCGCCGTGGCCAGCACCTCGGCGCCCAGCAGCCGGGCCACCGCGATGGCGGCCAGCCCGGTGCCGCCGGTGGCCGAGTGGATCAGCACCCGCTCACCCGCGGCCACCCGGCCGATGTGGCGCAGCGCGTACCAGGCGGTGAGGAACGCGATCGGCAGCCCGGCGGCGGTGTGCGGGTCGAGGCCCTCGGGGAGGGGCGCGGTGTGGTCGGCGGGGACGACGGTGAAGGAGCCGAAGGCGCCGCCGTGCACATCGGCGGCCACCACCCGGTCACCGGCGCGGAGGTGGTCGACGCCGGGTCCCACCGCGCTCACCTCGCCCGCGCATTCGAAGCCGAGCCGGTAGCGGATGTCCTCGTCGCCGGGGAGCAGCCCCATGGCGGTGAGGACGTCACGGAAGTTCAGGCCCGCGGCGAGCACCCGCAGTTCCACCTCACCGGGTCCGGGCGGGCGGCGGGGGTGGGTGGTGAGCTCCAGGCTGCCGAGGTCGCCGAGGCGTCCGGCGCGCAGCCGGAAGCCGTCGGTGCCGCAGCGCACGGTGCGGGCGGCGGCGGTGGTGCGCTCGGTGTCGGTGAGCGGCGCGTGGTCCAGTTCGGCGGTGTAGCGGGCTCCGTCGCGCAGTGCGATCTCGTCCTCGGGGCCGTCGGCGAGGAGTTCGGCGGCGAGGGTGTCCGCGAGCCGGTCCGGGGCGGCCGGGTCGGTGTCCACGAAGGTGGCCCGCAGCTCGGGGTGTTCCAGTGCGAGCACCCGCAGGAGGCCGCGGAGCGCGCTCTGTCCTGGGTCGGCCAGGTCGCCGGGGGTCACCGTGCGGGCGCCCGAGGTGGCGGCGTAGAGACGGGGCGGTTCGGGGAAGCGGGCGGTGAGTGCCTGGGCGGCGGCGAGCAGCCGACGGGTGCGGCGCAGCCCGTCCTCCGCGCCGCCCTCGGCGGGGTGCGGACCGCAGACGAACACCACGGCGCGCGGCCGTTCCCCGGGGCGGGTGAGCCGGTTGGTGAGGGCGTCGCGGAACGCGTCGAGCCCCTGGTCGGCCAGGGGCACGTCCCACACCCGGGCGGTGGCTCCGGCGGCGCGCAGGGCGGCGGCCACCGGGCGGGCGGTGCCGTCCCCCTCCCCGACGACCAGCCATCGCCCCGGGGGCCGGGTCGCCGGGGGCCGGGTCGCCGGGGGCCGGGTGGCCCGCCGCCAGCCGACCTCGAGGAACCACTGGTCGGCCTCGGCCGCACGCTCCGCGGCCCGGTGGACGATGCGCAGCCCGTCGACGGCCAGGACCGGCCGGCCGTCCGCGTCGAGCAGGCGGACGTGGCCGACGGTGGCTCCGGGGGTGGTCTCGGCGAGCCGGGCGTGGCAGTACACGGCGGTCTCGGGGTCGCCGAGGACGCGTACGCAGCGCATCCGCGCGGGCAGCAGCAGCCGCCGGTCGCCCTCGTCGAGCAGCCCGGCGATGAGCAGCTGGGCGCACAGGTCGACCAGGACAGGGTGGACGCGCAGCCCGTGTCCGGGTTCGCGGGCGGCCTCGGGGATCCGTACCCGGGCCCAGAAGCTGTTGCCGTGGCGGGAGGCGGACACCTCGCTGATGCCCTGGAACGCCGGGCCGTGTGCCACGCCCCGGGCCCGTAGATTGGCGTAGAGCGCTTCGGCCTCGATGGGCGCGGGATGGCGCAGGGCGAGGGTACGGACGGAGGCGGCGCGGGAGCGCGGGGGCACGGCGAGTCTGCGGAGCACCGCGGTGGCCTGCCGCACCCAGGCGCCGTCCTCGTCGCGTCCGAAGATCTCGCAGCCGGCGCGGTCGGTGGCGGCCATGGTCACCGTGGTGGACAGGTCGGTGTGGTCGGCGAGCCGCAGCAGTTCGCGGAAGCGCAGATCGGTGACCTCGACCTCCTCGGGCCCGGCGCCGAACACCTCGCAGGCGGCGGTGAGCGCGAGGGCGTAGGAGGCCGCGCCGGGCAGGACCGGGGCGCCGTGCACCCGGTGGTCGGCGAGCCAGGGCAGGGCCGCGGTGCCGGTGCGGGCGCGCCAGGTGTGGCGGACGGCTTCGCCGGGCACTTCGAGGTGCGCGCCGGGCAGCCCGGCGGCCGAGGTGGCGTCGGTGGGTGCGGGGAGCGGGGTGTCGGCCCAGTGGCGGGTGCGGTCGAAGGTGATGGGCGGTACGTCGGCGAGTGCGCCGTCCGCGTACAGCACGGACCAGTCGACGGGCACGCCCGCGCAGTGCAGCGCGGCCAGCTGGGTACGGAAGGTGGTCGGCTCGTCCTCCTCGCGGCGGAGTGTGGGCAGGACGACGGGGTCCTCCACCAGACCGGCGAGACCGGCCAGGAGGGGATGGGTGATGACCGGGTGGGGGGAGATCTCGACGTACACCAGGTGGCGGTCGGCCGCGGCGGCGGCGACGGCCGCGGAGAACCGGACCGGGTGGCGCAGATTGGCGCACCAGTAGTCGGCGTCGAAGGCGGGCGGGGTGTGCGGATCGTCCAGGACGGTGGTGTAGAAGGGCACGTCCGGACGGCGGGGTTCGAGGTCGGCGAGGGCGGTGCGCAGATCGGGCAGGAGCGGGTCCACCTGGGGTGAGTGCGAGGCGACGTCCACCGCGATCAGCGCGGCGGGGACGGAGCGGGCCTGCCAGCCGGCGACGAGCCGTTCGACGTGGGCGGTGTCCCCGGCCACCACGGTGGAGCCGGGCGCGGCCATGACGGCCACGGTGACGGCCTCGGCGGCGCCGCCGCTGTCGAGTTCGGCCTGCACCTCGTCGGCGCCGAGGCCGACCGTGGCCATGGCACCGTTTCCGGCGACGCGGGTGAGCAGCGCGGACCGGCGGCAGATCACCTTGGCCCCGTCGGCGGGCGAGAGCGCCCCGGCCACCACGGCGGCGGCGACCTCGCCCATGGAGTGGCCGATGACCCCGGCGGGCTCCACGCCGTGGGCGCGCCAGGTGGCGGCGAGCGCGGTCTGGAGGGCGAACAGCACGGGCTGCACCCGGCCGCAGCCGGTCACCGGCGCACCGCGGCGGACGATGTCGAGCACCGAGAATCCGGACTCGGCGGCGATGAGGGCGTCGGCCTCGGCGAGCGCCTCGGCGAAGGCCGGTTCGGTCTCCAGCAACCGCCGTCCCATGCCGGGCCACTGGGAGCCCTGTCCGGAGAACACAAAGATCGGCCGGCGGGAGACCGCGGCGCCCACGGCGCCGCTCACCACGGCGGGGTGGGCCTGCCCGTCGGCGAACGCCCGCAAGGAGCCCACGAGTTCGGCGCGCGAGGCGGCGGTGACGCCGAGCCGTCCGCGGCCCGCGCCACGGCGCAGCGCCAGGGTGTGGGCGATGTCGCGCAGCGGGGTGTCCGCGCCGTCGGCCTCCAGCCAGTCCGCCATCCGGCGGGCGGCGCCGGGCAGCACGGCCGGGGAGCCCGCGGGGACGAGGAACACCTGCGGAACGGCGCGAGTGGCGGGCCGGGGGCGTGGCGGGGCGGGGCGGGGCGCGGGTGCGGGCGGTTGTTCCAGCACCACATGGGCGTTGGTCCCGGAGAAGCCGAAGGAGGACACCGCCGCCAGCCGGGGGCCGGTCCGCACGGGCCAGAGGGTGAGCTCGCGCGGGATGAAGAAGCGCGTTCCCCCGGCGGCGATGGCGGGGTTCCACCGGGTGAAGTGCAGATTGGGCGGGATGTGTCCACGGCCCAGGCACAGCACGGCCTTGATCAGCCCGGTGACACCGGCGGCGGGCTCCAGATGGCCCAGGTTGGTTTTGACCGAGGCCAGGGCGCAGCGGTCGCGGCCGGTGCCGTAGACCTGGGCGAGGCTGGTGAATTCGACCGGGTCGCCGACCGGGGTGCCGGTGCCGTGCGTCTCGACCATGCCGACGTCCGCGGGGTCGACTCCGGCGCGGCCGAGCGCCTCCTCGTACAGGGCGCGCTGGGCGGCGGCCGAGGGTGCGGCGAGGCCGTCGGAGTGGCCGTCCTGGTTGACGGCCGAGCCGCGCAGTACGGCCAGGATCCGGTCCCCGTCGCGCAGGGCGTCGGTGAGGCGTTTGAGGACGACGATGCCGCAGCCCTCGCCGCGCACGAAGCCATCGGCGGCGGCGTCGAAGGCGTGGCAGTGGCCGGTGTGCGAGAGCATGCCCATCCGGTCGAACGAGCGGGTGATCCGTGGCTCGAACATCAGGGTGACGCCGCCGGCCAGGGCCAGATCGCACTCCCCCGCGCGCAGCGCCTGGACGGCCAGGTGAACGGCGACCAGGGAGGACGAGCACGCGGTGTCCAGCGCCACCGACGGGCCGTGGAGGCCGAGGAGGTAGGAGATCCGGCCGGTGGCCACGCAGTGCCCGTTGGCCAGGGCGGAGCCCTCCAGTTCGCGGGGGTGCCGGTCGAGCCGGTTCATGTAGTCGTTGTAGCTGAGCCCGGCGAAGACGCCGGTGGCGGTGGAGCCGAGCCGGTCGGGTGGCATTCCGGCGTGTTCCAGGGCCTCCCAGGCCACTTCCAGCAGCAGCCGGTGCTGGGGGTCGAGGACGTCGGCCTCGCGTCCGGAGACGCCGAAGAAGTCGGCGTCGAAACCGGACACCTCGCGCAGATATCCGCCGCGTACGGGCGGTGCGGACGCGGGCCGGGCGGTCGTGGCGGGGTCGGCCGCCCAGAGCGCGGCGCGCTCGGCGGGCGGTTCGCCGACGGCGTCGCGTCCGTCGGCGAGCAGTTGCCACAGGGCGGCGGGCGAGTCGGTGTCGCCGGGGAGCCGGCAGCCCATGCCGACGATGGCGATGCGGCCGGGGGAACGGCCGGGGGCAGAGGTGTGCTGACGCATCGGGGTCTCCGTGGGTGGTGCTCGGCCCGGGGTGGGGGCCGTGAGGGGCCGTGGGGTGGAGATCGCCGCGGGTGTCACGGACTCAGGTGGCGTCCGGGCCGCCCAGCAGCATCGCGTGCTTCACACCACCGATCTGGTAGTTGAAGCTGAGCGCGTGGTCGAAGTCGAGGGGACGGGTGCGGGTGCCGGGGACGGGGTCGAAGGGGAGTCCGTCCGCGGGCTGTTCGCAGTTGGCGGTGGGGCACACCTCGCCGAACTCCATCATCATCAGGGTCAGGGCGAGGCCGAGGCAGCCGGCGGGTGAACCGTGGTGGCCGAAGCATCCCTCCTGGGAGGACATCAGCACGGCGGGGTCGGGGCCGTAGAGCTCCCTGATGGTGTTGGCCTCCATGGCGGTGACGGCCGCGCCGCCGTCGCTGGCGCCGTTGACGTAGGGCACCTGTTCGATCCGCCAGCGGTCGCCCAGGCAGAGGCGTACGGCCCTGGCGAGCTGGGCGCCGGAGTCGTCGGCGGCGAGCGGGTTGGCCAGGCCGTCGCGGGTCATGGCGGCGGCGAGCACCTGGCCGTAGAGGTGGGCGCCGCGGCGCGCGGCGTGCTCCCTGCTCTCCAGGATCACGGTGGCGGATCCCTCGCCGTGGTTGATGCAGTCCGCCCGCCGGTCGTAGGGGCGCATCAGGGAGTCGAAGGACGGCAGCAGATCGGGCATTCCGGCGGCGTCCATCGCGTCGTAGGCGTGCTGGGCGCCGTGCAGCAGCCGCTGGCCCTTCTGGATCAGATCGACGTTGAAGACATCGACGCCGGTCACCACCGCGAGGTCGGTCTCACCTGCCGCGATGAGGCGGCGGGCGTTGCCGATCTGCACGGCGGCGGAGGAGCAGCCACAGGAGACGGTGAAGCAGGGGCCGACGGTCCGGGTCAGCGCGCCCTGGACGACGGCCACGTCGGAAGGGGAGACGGCCTGTTCGGCGGCGACGAACATCTCCAGGGCGTCGAGGGTGGTGGCGGAGTCGGGGTCGATGCCCAGGAGGGCGAGATAGCTGTCCACATTGGCGTCCACACTGCCGCGGCCGACGAGCACGGCCGCCTCGCACACATCGCCGGTGGCCAGGTCGAGTTCGGCGTCGGCACACGCCTCGACGAGAGAGACCAGGCCGTAGCGGTGGGCGTTGGTGTAGTGGCGGGAGAAGAATTCGGGGATGTCGGGGAGGCGCTCCTGGAACTGCTCGGCGCTCAGCCGGACCGCGCCGTAGTGGCTGTCGTGCCGGTCGAGGACGGAGCGGCCCTGGGAGGCGATGTCCCACACCTGGGCCGCGGTGAAGACGGGTTCGGCGCCGCCCGGGAGGCAGAAACCCAGGCCGGTGACGACGGTGTCCCGGGGGTTTCCGGGGCCCCCGGGGGCCGGCCGGGGTGGGTGCCGGCGCGGGCTCACGACGCCCTGCCGGATCTGAGGAGAGTCATGACGGTGGTCCCTTTCGCTCACGCCGGAGTAGGGGGGCCGCCGGTACGGCGAGTCGCCGAATGCACGGTGGGACCGCCGGTGTTCCGGAATCGGTTTTCATGGTGAATTCGACGCGCGCGGCGCGGCGTTGGACGTACTCGTGGCCTTTCCCCATTGGATGGTGAGTCGTCTCCGTCGGGAGAGCCGCTCATCGTCCGGAAAGGACAGGTGGATTAGTTGACGCTACGCCCGGAAGGACAGGGCCGGTAGGTGGTGTCGTATCACCTCGGTGGATTCGGCCGTTCCGGCGCACCGCCCTTGTACCCCCGGAGCCCATACCGCGCGACCCCGGAGAAAAGGGGGCTCGTGCCCCGGTTCACGCCCCCTCTTGTGGAATCTTTCTGAAAGAGCGTAGAGAAAAAGACGCCTCAGGCACTCACTGAGTATGGGGCGGTTTTGAGTGCAGGGAAGAGGCCCCTTCGCGCATGGGGCGAAAGACGCAAAGGATGATGGATGATGACACATCAGGCCGTACCGTTCGACGATCTGGACCGCAAAATCGTTGCGGCGCTGGTCGCCAACGCCAGGACCAGCTTCACGGAGATCGGCGCCGCGATCGGGCTCTCGGCCTCCGCGGTCAAGCGCCGCGTCGACCGGATGCGGGAGACCGATGTGATCACCGGCTTCACCACCACCGTGCGTCCGGCCGCCCTCGGCTGGCGGACCGAGGCGTATGTGGAGGTGTACTGCGACAGCGCCGCGCCGCCCCGGCGCCTCGCGGAGGTCGTGCGCAACTATCCGGAGATCATCGCGGCCATGACGGTGACCGGCGGCGCGGACGCCCTGCTGCATGTCATGGCCACCGATGTGGAGCATTTCGAGGAGGTGCTGGAGCGCATCCGGGCCGAGCCCTTCGTCCGCCAGACGATCAGCTACATGGTGCTGTCGCACCTGCTCACGGGCAGTGCGGAGGCCGGCGCGGCCCCTCCCGCGACCGCGGCGCAATGAACCGCCGCGAACCGGCCCACGCACGCAGCATCGGTGCGCCGACACGCAGTTTTCTTTTCTTGTCTCCCCTCTCCTCCGCTTCCTACCGTTGATTCATCCCCCCGGTCGCCCGCGGAAGCGAGAGGAATCCTCCGTTGCCCCTTACGCGTGTGCCGCGCCCCAGGCGCTTCCTGACCTGTGCCCCCAGATATTTCGATGTGCGGTATGCCATCAATCCCTGGATGCGTGAGGACACCGAGGTCGACACCGACCTCGCCCAGGCGCAATGGGAGACGCTGATCCGTGCCTACCGCGACCACGGCCATCGGGTCGAATTCATCGAGCCGGTGGCGGGACTGCCGGACATGGTGTTCGCGGCGAACTCGGCCCTCGTCCTGGAGGGCCGGGTCTTCGGCTCGCGATTCCACGCACCGCAGCGCCGGCCGGAACAGCTCGCCTACGAACGGTGGTTCAAGGCGGCCGGATTCGACGTCCATCCGCCGGAATCGGTGTGCGAGGGCGAGGGCGACCTGGTGCCGGCCGGGCCCTATGTCCTGGCGGGCACCGGCTTCCGCACCACCCGGGCGGCCCACCAGGAGGTGCAGGAGTTCTTCGGGGTGCCGACCATCAGCCTGCTGCTGGTGGACCCGTACTTCTACCACCTGGACACCGCGCTGTTCGTCCTCGACGACCGGAACATCGCGTACTACCCGGAGGCGTTCTCCCCCGGCAGCCGTGAGGTGCTGGGGCGGCTCTACCCCGACGCGCTGATCGCCACCCGCGACGACGCCATGGCCTTCGGGCTCAACTCGGTCTCCGACGGCCGGCACGTCTTCGTCGCACCCCAGGCCACCGGGCTCATCGACCAGCTCACCGACCGCGGTTACGTCCCCGTCCCCGTCGATCTGTCGGAACTGCACAAGGCCGGCGGGGGCATCAAGTGCTGCACACAGGAGATCCGCTGATGACCGCCACCACCCCCATCGCCTCCGACTCCACCGCCTCCGGTGCCACCGCCTCCGGTTCCGGCCCGGCCGCGGCCAACGGCGTCGCCCGCTCCTCGCAGGAGCTGATCAGGGCCGAGGAGACCTCCCTCGCGCACAACTACCACCCGCTGCCCGTGGTCGTCGCCCACGCCGAGGGCAGCTGGGTCCGGGACGTCGAGGGGCGCCGCTATCTGGACATGCTGGCCGGGTACTCCGCCCTCAACTTCGGCCACCGCCACCCGGCGCTGATCGAGGCCGCCCACCGCCAGCTCGACCAGCTCACGCTGACCTCCCGGGCCTTCCACAACGACCGGCTGGCCGGGTTCGCCGAGGGGGTGGCGGAGCTCACCGGGCTCTCCATGGTGCTGCCGATGAACACCGGCGCGGAGGCGGTGGAGAGCGCCATCAAGGTCGCCCGCAAGTGGGCGTACGAGGTGAAGGGCGTCGCCCCGGACCAGGCCACCATCGTGGTGGCGGCCGACAACTTCCACGGCCGTACGACGACGATCGTCGGCTTCTCCACCGACCCCGTGGCCCGCGACGGCTTCGGACCGTTCGCCCCGGGCTTCCGCGTCGTGCCGTACAACGACCTCGCGGCGCTGGAGGCCGCCGTGGACGAGACCACGGCGGCGGTCCTCATCGAGCCCATCCAGGGCGAGGCGGGCGTGGTCATCCCCGATGACGGCTATCTGCGCGGGGTGCGCGAGCTGACCCGGCGCACCGGGACGCTGTTCATCGCCGATGAGATCCAGTCCGGACTCGGCCGCACCGGCACCACGCTGGCCGTCGAGCACGAGTCGGTGATGCCGGATGTGCTGCTGCTCGGCAAGGCGCTGGGCGGCGGCATCGTGCCGGTGTCGGCGGTGGTGGCCGACCGTGCGGTGCTCGGGGTGCTGCGCCCCGGTGAGCACGGCTCCACCTTCGGCGGCAATCCGCTGGCCGCGGCGGTCGGCTCGGCCGTGGTCGAGCTGCTGCGCACCGGAGAATTCCAGCGCCGGGCACGGGAGTTGGGCGAGGTGTTGAGGGACGGGCTGGCGTCGCTGACCGGCAAGGGCGTCGTGGGCTACCGCTGCCGCGGGCTGTGGGCGGGCGTCGATGTGGACCCCGCGCTCGGCACCGGCCGCGAGGTGAGCGAGCGGCTGATGGCCGAGGGGATCCTGGTCAAGGACACCCATGGTTCGACGATCCGCCTGGCGCCGCCGCTGACCATCACCCGTGCGGAGCTGGAGGGGGCGCTGGCGGCGCTGGAGAAGGTGCTCGGCTGACCGAACCCAGCCGATCGGGCTGATCGAAACCACGAAGCGCCGGGCCGCATTACGTTTCATACGGCCCGGCGCTTCCTCATGTTCAATCCCGCTCGGAGATTCTTTATGAGCGGCCCCGCCGCGGTCCCGCGAGAACCTTGAACCGTAGATAACGCCCAGGTCACGGCGGCCTTTTCGCGTTTTTATGTACGTTGTTGAGCATTCCACTGTTCCCGATCGCACGGTGTGGAACACTTCGTGTCATCTCGTCGGACACAGCAGGCGAAGGCAACGGCGCGGAAAGGAGTTGCGGCTGGAGTGGACAGTGAACCGGTCACGGTGACTGCCGCATACCGGGTGGACCCCGGCCGCGAAAGCGAGTTCTATGCCTGGGCGATCGAGCTGCTCAATGCCGCGGCAAGCCTTCCGGGATATCTCGGAGGCGGGGTGATGGGATCCGGTTCGACCTCCTCGGAGTGGCACGTCCTCTACCGGTTCGAGGCGGAAGGGCCGGCCCGGGCATGGGATTCCTCGCTGGAGCGCGCACAATTGGCGTCCCGTACCGGGTCCTTCGTCCAGGAAAAGGGAACACAGCGCACCTCGGGACTGGAGAACTGGTTCAAAGGGCCGGTGCGGCCGCTGCCGCCACCGCCCAAATGGAAGCTGTGGCTGGTGAATCTGAGCGCGGTCTTCCCTCCGGTTCTCATCTTCAATGTGCTGGTGATCCCGTTCATCAAGGACGCCAATTTCCTGCTGCGGACCCTGGCCCTGTGTCTCGGTGTGACCGCGATGGTGACCTGGCTGGTCATGCCACGGCTCCAGCGGCTTCTGAAGAAGTGGCTCTACCCGCCGCTTCAGTCGATACGAGGACGTCACAGGCGGATGGCGGCCGACGGCCCACGCGCTCGCCGGTAGGTGAGCGGGGCGCCGCGGCCCGAGGACCGGGGCGGGTGATACCCGGTCGGTTTTCTCATCGCAAGGAGGCAAATCCGGATGGAATCGCTGAGGACACTCCTCGTCGATCATTACGACTCGTACACGTACAACCTCTTTCATCTGCTGACCGAGGTCAACGGCGAGGAACCGGAGGTGCTTCTGCATGACGCGCCGGAGTGCGCGGACATCGATCTCTCCGCGTTCGACAACATCGTGCTCTCCCCCGGCGCCGGCCATCCGGCGGATCCCCGGGACTTCGGCGCCACCGCCCGGCTGATCGAGCGGTCGTCCATCCCGGTGCTGGGGGTGTGCCTGGGGCACCAGGGGATCGCGCTCGGCGCGCAGGCGCGGGTGGTGTCCGCGCCCGAGCCCAAGCACGGGCATCTGTCCCGGATCAAACACGGCGGGCGCGGGCTGTTCCGCGGCCTTCCGCAGGACTTCACGGCCGTGCGGTACCACTCGCTGTGCGTGGCCGAGCCGCTGCCGCTGGGGCTCCAGGGCATCGCCTGGTCCGAGGACGGTGTGCTGATGGGGTTGCGGCACCGGGCCCGTCCGCTGTGGGGCGTCCAGTTCCACCCGGAGTCGGTGCTGACCGGATACGGCCACCGCATGCTCAGCAACTTCCGCGATCTGACCATCGAGCACGCCAACGGCGAGTCGGTGACCTCCACCGTGACACCCGCCTCCGCCGTGGCCCCCGCCTCCGCCAAGGAGCCGCGCCGCGCCCGTACGGCCTCCAAAGCGGCGAAAGCGGCCAAGACGACCAAGGGAGCCAAGGCGGCCAAGACGGCCACCGCGCCGGACTCGCCGCCCAGCCCCGAGGCGGACCCCCGAACCGAACTGGCCCGGCCCGCCCCCAGGAGCGACGCTCCGGCGGAGCCACCCCAGGAGGGCCCCGGCTACCGGCTGCACGCCCGGTGGCTGGCCGACGCCACCGACACCGAGGCGGCCTTCACCCGGCTGTACGCGAAGGCGCCGCACGCGTTCTGGCTCGACAGCTCGCGCGCCGAGTCCGGTGAGGCCCGCTTCTCCTTCCTCGGGGACGGCACCGGCCCGCTCGCCGAGTTCGTCCGCTACGACACCGGCACCGGCGGATGTGAGGTCGAGCGGGCGGGACGGCCCGCCGTCCGGGTCGAGGGCAGCGTCTTCGACTACCTCAAGCGGGAGCTGACCCGCCGCCGGGTCAAGGCCCCCGAGCTGCCCTTCGACTTCACCGGCGGCTATGTGGGCTACTTCGGCTACGAGCTCAAGGCCGACTGCGGCTCCCCCAACCGCCACCGGGCCACCACCCCGGACGCCTGCTGGCTCTTCGCCGACCGGTTCGTCGCCGTCGACCACCAGGAGGGCGTCACCTACATCTGCTGCCTCGCCGAGGACACCCCCGACGGCCACCGGGAGGCGAAGGACTGGCTGGACACCACCGTGACCGTGCTCAGCGGGGTGCCGACGCTCACCGGACCCGCCCCGCAACCGCCCGCCCTCGCCACCACGGCCGCGGTGGAGCCCTGGCTGGTGCGGGACCGGGAGCGTTATCTGGCCTCGATCGAGGCGTGTCTGCGGGAGCTGCGCGCCGGGGTCAGCTATGAGATCTGCCTGACCAACTCCGCCTGGCTGCCCGCCCCCGGCGACTCCTACGCCTTCTACCGGGCCCTGCGGCGGTTCAACCCGGCGCCGTACGCCGCCTATCTGCGGTTCGACGGCACCGATGTGGCCTGCGCCTCCCCCGAGCGCTTTCTGCGCATCACCCCCGACGGCACCGCCGAGACCAAGCCGATCAAGGGCACCGCCCCGCGCGGCCAGAACCCGGAGAAGGACGCGCGGGCGCTGGCCGCCCTCGCCTCCAGCGCCAAGGCCCGCGCCGAGAACCTGATGATCGTGGATCTGCTCCGCAACGACCTGGGGCGGGTGTGCGCGTCGGGCAGTGTGTATGTGCCGCGGCTGATGAACACCGAGACCTACGCCACCGTCCACCAGCTGGTCTCCACCGTGCGCGGCCGGCTGCGCCCGGAGACCACCTCCGTCGACTGCGTCCGGGCCTGCTTCCCGGGCGGCTCCATGACCGGCGCGCCCAAGCTGCGCACGCTGGAGATCATCGACTCGCTGGAGACCGAGGCCCGCGGTGTGTACTCCGGCGCGCTCGGCTACCTCAGCTGCAACGGCGCGGCCGACCTCAACATCGTCATCCGCACGGCCGTGTTCACCGGCGGCCGGATGCACATCGGCGCGGGCGGCGCCATCGTTCTCGATTCCGACCCGGCCGAGGAGTACGAGGAGATGCTGCTGAAGACCGCCGCCACCATGCGTGCCTACCAGGCCGTGGAGCCCGCGTCCGGCGGGGGGATCGACGATCTGCTGGTGGCCGCCGCCGCGGCGCCGCCCGCCCCCGCGGCGAAGGAGCTCGGCCGGTGACCGCCGTATCGGTGTCCGCCCCGCCCCTGCCCGTCGGGCCCACGGTCTCGGCCAATGTGGCCGCGCATCTCGCGGCGCTCGCGGACCGCCGCGGCTGGTCCGGCCGGGCCGCCTTTCTCGAGGGCCACCGGGTCTGGACCCACGGCGAGGTCCACGACCGAGCCGAGCGCGCGGCCACCGTGCTGGCGGACCGGGGGGTGGCGTCCGGTGACCGGGTGCTGCTGGCATTACCCGACGGCATCGTGTGGGTGACCGCGTTTCTGGCCGCCGCCCGGCTGGGCGCCGTGGCGGTGCTGGTCAACCCCGGGCTCACCGCCGACGACCACCGCTTCATGGCCGAGGACTCGCGCGCCGCGCTGGCCGTCTCCGGGCCCGGTCTCCAGGACCACTTCGACGGCGTGCCCTGGCTCGGCGCCGACCAGCTGTCGGCCCTGACCGGCCCACCCGCCACGCTGGGCTCGGCGGCCCCGGCCCCGGCGGCCGAGCCGGTGACGGCCGCCACCCCGCTGTACCTCCAGTACACCTCCGGGACCACCGGCCGCCCCAAGGCGGTGGTCCACAGCCATGGCGATGTGGCCGCCTATCACGACCTGGTCGGGCAGGAGATGCTGGACATCGGCCCGGCGGACGTGGCGTTCTCGGTGTCCAAGCTGTTCTACGCCTACGGCTTCGGGAACGCCTTCGTCTTCCCCCTCTTCTCCGGGTCGGCCGCGGTGCTCACACCGGACCGCCCCGGCCCCGCCTTCATCGACGACCTCGTGGCCCGGCACCGGGTGACCCTGCTGTACTCGGTGCCGTCCTCGTACGCCGCCCTGGTGGACGAGCTCGGCACCGGCCACACAGCCTGCTTCGCCTCCGTCCGCGCGGCGGTCAGCGCGGGCGAGGGGCTGCCGCCCGCCCTCGGTGAGCGGGTCGGTGAGCTGCTCGGCGCGCCGGTGCTTGAGCAGATCGGCTCCACCGAGGCGGGCCACGCCTTCTGCGCCAACACGGTGTGGGAGAACGCCCCCGGCACCCTCGGCCGTCCGGTGCCCCGCTTCGCGCTGGAGCTGCGGGACCGCGAGGGCGCGGTGGTGGCGGACGGCGCCGACGGCTCGGCCGAGGGCGAGCTGTGGGTGCGGGGCCCGACGGTGGTCACCGGCCGCCCGGAGGACGGCGGCTGGCTCGCCACCCGGGACCGGGCCCGGCGCGAGCGCGACGGGACCTATCGCCATCTGGGCCGGGTGGACGACCTGGAGATGGTCGGCGGGATCACCGTGTCGCCGCTGGAGGTCGAGGAGGTGCTGCGGCAGCACCCGTCGGTGCGGGAGGTGGCGGTGGCGGCCGTCCCCGACGAGCGGGGCGCCACCCGGCTGCGCGCCTATGTCGTACCGGCGGCCGACGCGGGCGGCCCCGGCAACCCGCGAGGCCCGGACGGCCCGGCGGTGGACGAGGAGTCGCTGACGGCCGATCTGATCGCGCTGGCCCGGGGGCGGCTCGCCGCCTACAAGGCGCCGCGCACCGTGCGCCTGGTGGCCGCGCTGCCGCGCACCCCGACGGGGAAGCTGCGGCGCCATGTCGTCCGCACCGGCCGCTGGTGACCGGTCGAACCGGCTCGCCGACCGCGCCCGGGCGCGCGGCCCCCTGACCGACTTCGAACGATGAGGACCTCGATATGTTGCAGCGGCTTCTCCCCGAGCGCGGGTTCTATCTGGGACTGATGTTCCAGGAGGCCGCGGCCCGGCACGGCAGGGTCAGGGTGACCCTGGACCGGCCACTGGACGTCGCCCCCGACGCCGGTACCGACCTCGGCTACACCGAACTGGCCGATCTGGTGGACGACCTGGCCGCCCGGCTGTGGTCGACGGGGGTGCGCCCGAGTGAGCATGTGGCGATCCTCAAGGGCGACAACGTCGACATCGTGCTGCTGACCTGTGCCGTCTCCAGGATCGGCGCGGTCCCGGCGCTGCTGTCGCCGTCCCTGGACGGACAGGTGGCCGCGGTGCTGCTGGACCGGCTGCACGCCCCCTGGCTGATCACCGACCGGGCGACCCTGGAGTCCACGCTGAGCACGGTGGACACCACCCTGGCCCGGGGCGTGCTGACGGTGGACGAGGCGCCCGGGAACACCATCGCGCTGGCCGCGCTCGCCGGGGTGACGCGCCGCCCGGCCGTCCGGCTCCACCCCCGGGAGCCCTCGCTGATCACCCACAGCTCGGGGACCACCGGGATACCGAAGCTGGCCGTGCACTGCCCGCACACCATGTGGAACCGGCTGGTGCCCCAGCAGGCGCTGGGCCGGGCCACCCGCGGGGAGGCGGCGGCGCTGCACATGTCGTTCGTCCACTCCCGCTTCTACCATCTGCTGGGCGTGCTGCTGCACTTCGGCAGCCCGCTGCTGCTGCTCGTCGACCCCGACCCGGCCCACGCCGGCCCGCTGCTGGCGGCGCACCGCCCCGGCATCGTCGAGACGCATCCCAACACCTATGTGCTGTGGGAGGACCTGGCCGACGCGCCGAACGGCCCGCTGTCCAACGTCCGGGCGTACGGCTCCACGTTCGACGCCATCCACCCCCGTACGGTGCGGCGGCTGCTCGCCGCGTCCCGGCGCCGCGACCCCCGGCTGATGCAGCTGTACGGGCAGAGCGAGACCGGGCCCATCGCCTTCGGCTGGTACACCCGGCGGGGCGCGGACCGGGTGGCGGCACGGCGGGTGGGCACCGGCATCCCCGGCTTCACCCGGATCCGGGTGGTGGACAAGCGGGGCCGCACGTGCCCGCCGGGCGCGACGGGGGCCATCGAGGCCCGCACCCGCGGCCGGATCCTCACCTATCTCGGCGCGCCGGAGAGTTACGCCCGGCAGGTGGACCGGGGCTGGTGGCGGATGGGCGACATGGGCTACCGCGACCGGTGGGGCGTGCTGTATCTGCTGGACCGCGAGGTGGACCAGATCTCCACCGTGGACAGCACCCTGGAGGTGGAGGACGAGCTGCTGTCGCGGTTCGCCGACCTCCGCGAAGTGATCATCGTCCACGGTCCCGGGCGGGAGCCGGTACCGGTGGTGTGCACCCGGGGGAACGAGCCGCTGGACCCCGACAGCTGGCGGCGGGCGACCGAGGATCTCCCGGCGCTGGCCGAGCCGGTGCAGTGCCGCTTCGAGGATCTGCCGCGCACCGCCACCTGGAAGATCAAGCGGCTGGAGATCGCCCGGCAGCTCGCCGCGGGTGAGCTGCCCACCCTGTCCACCGCACCGGTCGGTGGCTGACATGGCGGCGGGTGCGGACGGCGGGCCGGTGCTGGTGGTGGGCGCCGGGCCGGTCGGGATGACGGCGGCGCTCACCCTGCGCGCCGCCGGGCTGCCGGTCCTGGTGCTGGAGGCCGGGGCGCGGGACCGGGTGCGCCCCGGGAGCCGCGCGCTGTTCGTGCACCGGCGGTCGCTGCGGCTGCTGGAGCGGGCCCGTCCGGGGCTGGGCGCGCGGATCGCGGCGTACGGAACCACCTGGCGCACCCGGCGCACCCTCTACCGCGGCCGTGAGGTGTTCGCGCAGACCTTTCCGCGGGCCTCCGGGGACGGCGGGGCCGCGGCCCTGCCCGCGTTCACCAGCCTGCGCCAGGTGGACACCGAGCGGTTCCTGCACGAGGCGTGCGCGGAGGCGGGCGTCGAGTTCCGCTTCGACGCCGAGGTGGACGAGGTGCGCGCGGACGGCGACGGGGTCACGGTGACCGCGAAGAACGGCGGGAGCTGGACGGCCCGCCATGTCATCGCCGCCGACGGGGCCCGTTCGGGGGTGCGCGGGGCGCTGGGCATCCCGCTGGAGGGCACCCGGTCCGACGGCTATCACGTGGTCGTGGACGTGGCGGACCCGCCGGGCGGCGACCTGCCGGTGGAGCGGGTCTTCCACTACGAGCACCCCGGCACCGGCGGCCGCACCGTGCTGCGGGTGCCGTTCACCGGGGGCTTCCAGATCGATCTACAGTGCCGCGCCGACGATCCGCCGGAGTCCTTCGCCACCGAGAAGGCGCTGCGCCGCTGGCTGCCCCGGCTGGTGGGCGAGGACTGCGCCCATCGGGTGCTGTGGGTGTCGCGGTACCACTTCCTGCGCAAGGTCGCGGCGTCGTTCGCGGATCCGTCCGGCCGGGTGCTGCTGGCGGGCGAGGCGGCGCATCTCTTCCCGCCCTTCGGGGCCCGCGGCATGAACAGCGGGATCGCGGACGCCGTCGCGGCGGCGGATGCGGTGTCGGCGGCATGCTCCGAGCCATCGCGGGGACCCGCGACGGTGGCCGGGTACGCCTCCGCCCGCCGGAGCGCGGCCCTCTACAACAGCGAGGCCGCCGGTGCGGCCCTGGACCATCTGCGGCCCCGGCCGTGGAAGCGGGCGACCCAGCGCGCGGCGGCCGCCCTGTCCCCGGTGGTCCCGCGCTGCGGGGAGTGGCTGGAACGCGCGCCCTACGGCCCCCGGGGCGGCCCGGCGCGCGGCTATTGACCGGCAATCCAGCGAGCGCGGCTAGGAACCCGGCCGGGCACATCGAGCAGATCGAGAACGTCGAGCACATCGGGACGGAGACGTGGAAGCGGACATGGTCGTCACACAGAACATCGGTCACGCCGACGCGTCGGACCAGAAGCAGTGGACGCTGATGTGGCGCGAGGACGGCGGGCTGATGCCCTCCCGGGCGGTGCCGGACAGCGCGCTGCTGGCCGCCGACTCCTGGCTGGTCGACGACGGGCGGGTGCGCGGGCTCGACCGCCACCGCCGCCGGTTCGTCGCCGCGTGCGTCGAGGCGAGCGGCGACTCCCCCGCCCGGATCGAGAGCTTCTGGCGCGACGCGATCGCCGCCCTGCCCCGCACCGAGCGCTGGTTCCCCCGGGTCGAGCTGGCCGGTCCGGAACCGGCCCGGCTGTTCCTGCGGGTCCGGCCCGCGCCGCCGCGGACGGTCAATGTGACCGTATGCCTGACCGAGGAGTTCGACCCGCGGTCGCATCCCCGCCGCACCGGCCCCGACCTCGCCCTCCTGGCGCACCTCCGGGACCGGGCCGCCGCCCGTGGCGCGCAGGAGTTACTGCTCACCACCCCCTCCGGGCTGGTGCTCGAGGGCACCGCGGCGAGCGTTCTGTGGTGGGAGGACGACGTGCTGTGTCTGCCGCCCCCGGAGCTTCCACTGCTGGCGGGTGTGACCTCGGCCCTGATCCAGGACCGGGCGGCCGAGCTGGGCGTCCGCACCGAGTACCGCCGCCGCACCGTGCAGGAGCTGGACGGCCGTGAGGTGTGGCTGGTCAACGCGGTGCACGGGATCCGCCCGGTGACCGCGTGGCTGGGCCGCCCGCTGCGGGCGGGCCCGGCGCTGCGCGCCGCCTCCTGGCAGACCTGGCTCGACGGCGTGCCCGACCCCCTGATCGCCCGGATCCCCTGACCGCGACTGACCGCCCCTGACAGCGACCGACCGCCACCGACCGCGACCGACCGCGACTGACCGCCACCGACCGCCACGAAACGGAGTTTCACCGATGACGACGACCACCCCGGCCCGCACCACCGCCCGGCTGGATCTGAAGGGCCTCGCCCCCGAGGTGTCCGCCGCGATGGGCGAGCTGCACCGGGCGGCGGTGCGGGCCGCCCGGGCGGCGGGGGTCGAGCCAGAGCTGCTGGAGCTGGTCAGGATCCGTGCCTCGCAGCTCAACGGCTGCGCCTTCTGCCTGGACATGCACACCAAGGACGCCCGCGCCCAGGGCGAGACCGAACAGCGGATCCACACCCTCGCCGCCTGGCGGGAGACCCCGTTCTTCACCGAGCGGGAGCGGGCCGCGCTCGCGCTGACCGAGTCGGTGACCTCGATCCAGGACGGCCATGTGCCGGACGAGGTCTACGCGGCCGTCCGCGAGGTCTTCGACGAACCGCAGGTGGCGGCCGTGATCTGGGCCGCCGTCGTGATCAACGCCTACAACCGCACGGCGATCAGCGCGCGGATGGTGCCCGGCGCCTATCAGCCCGCCCCGCGCACCTGACCCCGACGCCCGCGCGACCGCGCACCGGCGTCAGCACCCGCTGGAGGCCAGACCATGAACACCCACGGACCGCGACGCGTATTCGGGCCGCGTCCGCCCCTGCTCAAGCGTCCGGCCAGGGGGCCCAACCCGCTGCGCCGCCGGACGGACCGGATCCAGACCTGGTGCACCGTGCTGTTCGCGCTGATCCTCGTGGTCGGACTGCCGGCCGCCGCGATCAGCGCGGGGTACGCGGCCCACGCCTCCCAGATGCGCGTCGTGGCCGCCGAGACCTCGGCCCGGCACCAGATCACCGCACGGCTCGCCGATGCCACCCCCGGCCCGGCCCGCAGCGATGTGCGGGAGCCGCGGCAGGCGCGGGTGCGCTGGGTCGCGGACGACGGTGAGCGCCATACGGGCACCGCCACGGTGGCGGGCGAGGGCGACTCCGGGGACGAGGTACGGGTCTGGGTGAACCGCGAGGGCGCCCTGGCGCAGCCGCCCTCCTCCCCGTCGACCGCGCGGACCATGGGCTGGTTCACCGGTTGTCTCACCGCGGCGACGGTGGCCGCGCTCGCGTTCACGGGACGGGCCCGGGTCCGGCGGGCCCTGGACCGCAGGCGTTACGCCCGATGGGAGGCAGAGTGGAAGGTGGTGGAACCCGCGTGGTCCGGCAGGAACCGCCGCTGAGCGGGGCTCCGGCCGCCACCACGGGGTGTCCGGCCGCTTCTGGCGCCAGAAGCGGCCGTCAGAAGGTTCAGAAGGTGAGGAGCAGACCATGTCGCACACAGTGGAGTGGAAGGTCCATCTCTACCTCTCCGAGGACGAGGGGCGGACCAGGGCGCGGGTGGAGCTGGACACCGGGGCCACGGCGCTCACCGGCCGGGGACTGGCCCGGTGCAACCCGGACGACGAGGACGTGCCCGTGATCGGCGATGAGCTCGCGGCCGGGCGGGCGCTCAGCGATCTGGGGCAGCAGCTGGTACAGGCCGCCGAGCACGACCTGGAGAGCGTCGGCGCGCCCCCGGCCTCGCGCAGACCACGGCCCGGTTACGGCTGGATCGCCTGAGGGAGGTCGTGCGCCGGCCGACGGCCGTCCCCGCCGTACCGGATGACCGGGGTGAAAACCCGACCATCCCAGCCCTGGCCATTATTTATGAATACATCTTGACAGCCCGTTGGCACCCCCGGACGATGAACCGATCTCTCATCTCTGTCATCGCCGAGCCGCCGACCGCGGGGAGCCCCCTGTGACGCTGTCGCCGCATCTGCCGGACAAACTGACCATCTCGCTGTGGGACTTCAGCTGGTACACCCGCACCGGCCCGGATGAGCCCTTCGCCGATCTCGACCGCGCCTTCGAGGACGCCGTGGCCCGCGGCTACAACACGGTGCGCATCTGCGCCATGCCGTTCCTGCTCTTCGGCTCCCGGCTGGATACGACCAAGCTGCGGCCGTCGGCGCTGGGCGGCGCGTACGGGCAGCGGATGCGCTGGTACGACCTGGGCGGCGGGGGCGAGATCGACGGACGGGCGTGGCTGCGCGAGCTGTTCGAGGCGGCCCTGCGCCATGACTGCTTCGTCATCCTCTCCAGCTGGGAGTACCAGCAGAGCCCGTCGTTCGGCGAGGACCGGGCCTGGTTCGACGCGCTGATGGCCGTCGACCCCGAGCGGCGCGCCGAAGCGCTCGCGGACGCGCTGGCCGATCTGATCGACTTCCTGGTGATCCACGGTCTGGACGACCGGATCGCCTTCACCGAGCTGCACAACGAGGTCCAGGGCAGCCGGCTCACCGAAGGGCTGGACGGCGCGGACAAGGTCGTCGCCCTGCGGCCGCGGCTGGAGCGGGGGCTCGCCCGGTTCAAGGAGCGCCACCCGAACCGGCCGGTCACGGTCAACTACGCCAAGGTGCCGGTCGGTTCGCTGCGCGGGGTCCCGCGCGAGGTGGATGTGGCGGTCTTCCACCCGTATGTCTACGGGGTGCTGGACGAGCTGCTGACCACCTTCGCCGTCCGCGACCGGGCCCGCCCCTTCCCCCAGGAGGCGGTCCGCCGGGAGCTGCTGCGCCCCGGCGCCCCCGATCTGGCCGACTGGGCCCCGCCGCCCGGCGACCGCTGGCGGCTGGAGGCCACCACGGTCGGCCCCCGGGAGATCTACGTCCACGACTGGTGCGACCCCGACCGCTGGGACGCCTGGCTGTACGACCGCTACGCCGTGCACCGGCTGGCGATGGACCAGCGGCTGGTCACCTGGATCGAGGCGGCCGCGGACTGGGCGGCCGCGAGCGGGGTCCCGCTGGTCTTCGGCGAGGGCTGGATCGGCTACACCCCGCTGCACGGGACCTTCGAGGAGGGCCCGGTGGGGGCCGCGTTCTGCCGTCGCGCGGTCGAGGAGTCGGCGCGGGTGGGCGCGTGGGGCGCGGTGGTGTGCTCCAACGCGGCGCCCCAGCACCCGATGTGGCAGGACATCGCGCTCCAGCGGGAGTGCAACGCGGTGCTGCGCGGCTGAGCGGGCCCGTACGGGATCTGCCCGGGTCTCGAGCGCCGCTGGAGCCGCGCTCGCACCGGTAACCGCGCTCCCTGACGGGTACGGACATCACATCCCCTTGGCGGTGACGGCTGAAAGGGCCCGGATGTGACGACGTCCCCAGCGGATCCCAGCGAACGTGGTGCCGGGCGGGCCCCGCGCCGTGCGCTGGTGGCCGGTTCGGTCGGCAACTTCATCGAGTGGTACGAGTTCGGTGTCTACGGCTTCTTCGCGACGATCATCGCGGCGAACTTCTTCACCCCGGACGGCGGCAGCGAGATCGAGGGCCTGGTCAAGACCTACGCCTCCTTCGGGATCGCGTTCTTCTTCCGCCCCATCGGCGCCGCCGTCTTCGGCCGGGTCGGCGACCGGATCGGGCGCCGGCCCACGCTGATCCTGGTACTCCTGCTGATGACCGGCGCCACGACGCTCATCGGGGCGCTGCCCACGTACGACACGCTCGGCGCGGCCGCGCCCTGGCTGCTCACCCTGTTGCGGATCCTCCAAGGTCTCTCCGCGGGAGGGGAGTTCGGCGGTGCGGTGTCGATCATGACGGAGTTCGCCCCGCCGGGCCGCCGCGGGCTGTACGGGGCGTGGCAGTCGTTCACCGTGGCGCTGGGGCTGCTGGCCGGGGCCGGGGTGGCGGCGGTGCTGGCCACCGTGATGAGCGAGGAGTCGCTGAACGACTGGGGGTGGCGGCTGCCGTTCCTGCTGACCCTGCCGATCGGGCTGGTGGCCCTGTGGCTGCGGCTGAGGCTGGAGGAGACCCCGTTCTTCCGCGCGACGGCGGACGGGGACACCGGCACCGCGTCAGGTGCCGGGCCGGAGCGGGTGGCGGACCCCCGTGAAGTGGCCCGGGCCATCGTCATGGGGGCCGCGCGCATCATGGGCTGGGCGGCGGCCGGTTACACCTTCCTGGTCGTCATGCCCTCGTATCTCCAGGCCACCTTGAACGCCACCTTCCAGCAGGCGCTGGTGGCCACCGTGGTGGCGAACGCGGGCTTCGCGCTCGCCATCCTCCCGGCGGGGCTGCTCAGCGACCGGATCGGGCGGCGGCCGGTGATGCTGACCGGGGCCGCGCTGGTGGCGGTGCTGGCCTTCCCGCTGCTCAATGTCCTCCAGGATCCGGGCAGTTCGGCATGGGTCCAGGGGGCGGCGGTGTTCGTGGCGGGCGTGGTGGTGGGCCTGATGGCGGGGCCCGGTCCGGCCATGCTCGCCGAGATGTTCCCGACCCGGGTCCGCTACACGGGCCTGGGGCTGGCGTACGCGCTGTCCAACGCGGTGTTCTCCGGATGCGCCGGGCTCATCATCACCGAGGTGATCAAGCACACCGGCGAGGTCGACATCCCGGCGTACTACGTGACGGCGACCTGCGCCATCAGCGTGGTCGCCTTGTTCACCCTGCGCGGGGAGAACCACCGCGGCGCGCTGCCCGACGCGGCGCGGGCGGGACAGGAGGCCCAGCGGGAGGAGGAGACATCATGCGGGTGATCGGTCTGATGTCGGGCACGTCCCATGACGCGGTGGACGCCGCGGCGGCCGATCTGGTGCTCGACGGCGACACCGTGGTGCTGGCCCCGCTGGGGCTGGTCAGCGAGGCGTATCCGGAGGCGCTGCGGTCGGCGCTGCGCGCAGCGCTGCCCCCGGCGGCCACCACCATGCGGGAGGTGTGCGCGCTCGACACCCGGATCGGCCAGGCGTTCGCCGCGCTCGCGGCCCGCGCCGACCGGGAGCTGTGCGAGGGGCGTACGGACCTCATCGGCTCCCACGGCCAGACGGTGTACCACTGGGCCGAGGGCGGGCGGGTGCACGGCACGCTCCAGCTCGGCCGGCCCGCCTGGATCGCCGAGGCCACCGGCCGCCCGGTGGTCTCCGATCTGCGCACCCGCGATGTGGCCGCGGGCGGCCAGGGCGCTCCGCTGGTCAGCCTGGTGGACGCCCTGTGGCTGCGCGGGCGGCCCGGTGTCCGCGCCGCCCTGAACCTGGGCGGGATCGCCAACATCACGGTGGTCGCGGACGCCGGGGATCCGCTGGCCTTCGACACCGGCCCGGCGAACGCGCTCATCGACGCGGCGGCCGGCGAGCTGACGGGCGGCCGGCTGGACCATGACGCGGACGGCGCCATGGCGGCGCGCGGCACCGTCCACGAGCCGCTGCTGGAGCGGCTGCTGGCCGAGCCGTACTACGCGCTGCCCGCGCCCAAGACCACCGGCAAGGAGCTGTTCCACGCGTCCTATCTGCGCGCCGCCCTGGCCGCCACGGGCCCGGTGCCGGACGATGACGTGCTCGCCACCGTCACCGAGCTGACGGCCCGGACGGTGGCCGACGCGGTGCGGTCGGTGCATGCCACCGAGGTGATCGCCTCGGGCGGCGGCACCCGCAACCCCACCCTGATGGGGGCGTTGCGCCGGGAGCTGGGCCCCATCGCGCTGCGGACCTCCGACGACCTCGGCCTTCCGGCGGCGGCGAAGGAGGCGTACGCCTTCGCCGTCCTCGCCTTCCTGACCGCCCATGGGCTGGCCGGTACGGTGCCCAGCTGTACCGGCGCCCGCCATGCCAGCGTGCTGGGGTCGATCACCCCGGGGCGCCGCGGCCTCGTCCTGCCCGCGCCGGGGCGGCCCGCGCCCACCCGGCTGGAGATCTTCCGCCGCTGAGCGGGGGGCGCTGTGCGCGGGCGCCGTGCGGGGGGGCGGTGCCTCGCGGCCGGAGGAACCTCCGAGGGGAAAGGGATGTCGGCGCCGCCCATTGCCGGAGTACGTTTGGGAACGGCCCGCTATCGAAGGGGTGAATGTGGGTAAAGGACCCCTAGTGGCCGACGGGGGGCCTGAACGGGGGGACGGGGGCACGTGGCGGAATCCGGAATGGGCGTGGGCTTAAGAGGCCGCAGCGGGATCATCAGTCTGGTCGGGGAGTGTCTCCGGCTGGAGCCCACGGACGAGCGGCCGGTGATCATGCTGTTGGGGCCGCGCGGCAGTGGGGCCAGCGACGCCCATGGCGCGCTGATGGAGAAGTTCGGCCCCGAGACGCCGTTCGCGTATGTCAATGTCGGCGGTGAGCAGGCCCTGCTGCCGCGGTACGCCCTGGCGCTGCTCGCGCGCCAGTTGGAGCGCAAGCTGCCGCGCTACCGCCGCTCGCACTTCCCGCGGCTGACGCTCGGTCTGCTCGCCTCCGACCACCAGCTGCGGATGACGAGCCTCGCGGAGGGGCGGCGCAACATCCGGCGGGAGCTGGACGCGTTCCAGGAGCAGGCGGAGGCGCGCTACGGCGACTATCTCGCCGCCTTCTTCGAGGTGGCCGGGGGCGCGGTGGGCGCTCCCGACGGCGCGTCCACGGCGGCGCTCGCGCTGCTGCGGGACGCGCTGCGGCGCGGCCGGAGGCGGCTGCCTGGCCGCAAGTTCACCAGCAGCGCGGCCTGGTACGGCGGCCATCCGCTGCTCCGGAGCCGGGATCCGTGGGAGGCGCTGGTCGAGCTCAACCTGTGGCGCCACGACGGGGACGAGGACGATCAGGAGCGGCTGGACCGGGTGCTGTTCTCGGCCCTGCTGGAGGACATGCGCAGCAATGTGCGCCACTCGTTCATGCCCCGCTCGTATCTGCTGCTGCTCGACAACTCCCATACGGAGTACGGCCGTCGCTTCCTCGATCTGCTGATCCGGGCCCGCCATGACGACGCCGTGGTGGCGGGCGCCGACTGCGATCCGCTCACCGTCGTGGCGAGCTCCAACCGGTGGCTGCCCCGCTGGGGCCCGGCCACCGGCGACCAGTGGCCGTGGCGGCTGCGCGGCCCGGACCGGGCGTCCCTGGCGGACTGGCGCGAGCACCGGCCGGGCCGGGACAGCGATGACACCTGGTGGTATCCGCTGCGGCTGCGCGACCTCAATCTGGACGAGGTGCGCATCCGGATCGAGCTGGAGCTGCGCCACCACCCCGACCTCGCGCCGTTCACCCGGCTCGCGCCCTTCGTCCACCGGCTGACCGGGGGGCTCCCCCGGGCGGTCAGCCTGGTCCTGGAGCTGCTCCGGCACTCGTCCGTGCCGGTCGAGGACGGCGCCGAGCAGGACCGCTGGCTGCGCACCCTGCCGGACCGCACACCGCGGGAGGGCGAGGACACCCGGACGCTGGCGGAGGCCGCCCTGGACCATCTGCTGCGCGATTTCGACCCCGCGCGGCGGGTGGCGCTGGAGGAGTGCGCCGCGGCCCGCGACCTGTCCATCGCCACCCGGCTGCTGGGCTCGGGCGACTCGCTGTTCGGCGAGGTCCGCGGCCGCTGGCTGCTGCACAGCCCGGGCGCGGTGACCCCGGCCCTGCACCCCTGGCTGCGGCGGCTGCTGCTGTGGCGGCTGGCCGGGCGCCCGGACGACTGGGACGCGGTGCAGGAGCTGCTGGCCGAGCACTTCAGGTCCGAGGGCCGCCCGGTCCAGGAGATGTACCACCGGCTGGCGGCGGAGCGGATCGACGAGGTGACCGGGTATCTGGTGGAGCGCTTCCCGGCGGTGCCCGCGGCGCAGTGGATCAGCGAGTTCAACACCATCACGGCCGCCCCCAACCGGCTCGGCCGGGCCGGCGGACCGCTGGAGCTGCTCGCCGGCCTCGCCCCTGACGAGCCCCCGGAGGCGGTCACCACGGCCTCGGTGATCCGGGAGCTGATCACGGTGCGCTGGGTGTGGAGCGATCCGCTCGCCGACCCCGGGATGCGGCTCAACGACATGATCGCCGACGGTTTCAACCAGCTCTCACGACTGCGGAGGAACGACATCGTGGCCCTGTTCAACGAGGCGGAGCGGTACCGCCACTGGCGCCATCCGCTGACGTCCATGAGCGAGGGGTGAGACCGGTGCCGAGACTGGAATGGCCGCTGCACATCGTGCGCCGAGTGGTGATCGGCGTGATCGTCCTGGCCGTGCTCGCGGTGGCGATCCCGCTCACCGTGAACTGGTTCCAGGAGAGGCGGGCCCGGTGCGGTGACGGCGTCGTCAAGATGGGTGACGACCGCGAGTGCGTGGGCGTCACCGACGGCTCGTACCCCTTCGCCGACCATCTGGAGCCCGTGGCGAAGAAGATCAAGGCGGAGAACGAACTGGTGGAGAAGCACGGTGACAAGTACGTCAGCGTCGCCTACATGACCTCGTTCACGCTGACCGAGGACGACAGCAACTCCGAGGAATCGGTGCGGCATGAGCTCGAGGGCGCGTATCTGGCGCAGTACCGGCACAACCGCGGCGATCTCTCCTCCTCCCCCAAGATCAAGCTGTTGATCGCCAACATGGGCAGCAGCGCGGCCCATTGGGAGCACACCGTCGATGAGCTGATCGACCGGAAGACCTCCGACGACAAGCTGGTCGCGGTCACCGGGCTCGGCCCCAGCGACACCCAGAACCTCGACGCGCTGCGGCGGCTGTCCGACAACGGTCTGGCCCTGGTCGCCAGCACCATGACGGCCACCAACATAGAGGGCATCAAGGGGCTCGTCCGGGTCTCCCCGACCAATGTGGACGAGGCGTACGCCGCTTCCGCGTATCTCAAGAAGGAGCGGGTCCGCCGGGCGGTGGTGGTCCAGGACGACGCGCGGGACAACTACTACGCCAAGACGCTGGGTGACGCCTTCACCAAGGTCTTCCAGGACATCGAGGGCCACACATTGGTGGCGGACCGGATGACCTATGACTCCTCGGTGCGCGGCGCCTGGGAGAACGAGCTGCGCTACATGCCGGGGCAGCTGTGCGACCAGAAGCCGGAGGCGGTCTTCTTCGCGGGCCGCGGCAAGCACCTCACCCGGTTCCTGGACGCGATCGCCAACCGGCCGTGCCAGGACCGGGAGTTCATGGTGATCACCGGCGACGACACCACCAACCTCACCGCCGATGACCTGGCCCACGCCGCCGAGAGCAAGGTGCGGGTGCTCTACACGGGCCTGGCGCACCCCGATATGTGGCAGGAGGACCCCGACTCCGTCTCCCGCCCGTCGGCCCGGTACTTCCAGCCCGGCGGGTTGATGGCCAAGTGGTTCCCCGACGACCAGCACCAGGACGGCCAGGCCATCATGGCGCATGACGCGGTGCTCACCGCCGCTCAGGGCATCCAGATGGCGGCGCTGGGCGAGGTGACCGGGGAATCGGTGGCGCGGATGTTCCACCAGATGAACAGCCGTCAGCAGGTACCGGGGGCGAGTGGGTTCATCTCCTTCCAGAACAACGGCAATCCGCGCAACAAGGCCATTCCGATCCTGCACCTCAACGCGAAGGGGCGCTCGGAGCTCGTGGAGGTGTCGGCGCGGCGGGGCGAGCCGGCCAGGAAGCAGTGACGGTCGGGCCGCCCCGGTAGGCAAGGACGGTCGGCCGCCCCGGAGGGCGGTGACCGTCAGCCGGCGCCGCCCTTGGGCTCGTCCCCGGTCTTCTCGTCGTCGACGATCTCCGCGTCCACGACGTCCTCCTCAGACGCGTGGGCCCGGCCCGCTCCGTCGCCGGAGGGGCCGCCCGCGGAGCCGCTGGATCCGCCGCCGTCGGACGGGCCGGACTGCTGGGCCTGGGCGTAGATCGCGGTGCCGATCTTCTGCCCGACGGCGGCAGTCCGCTCGGTGGCCTCGCGGATCGCGTTGGTGTCCTCGCCCTCGAGCGTCCGCTTCAGATCCGCGACCGCCGCCTCGGCCTCCTGCCGGACGTCCCCGGGCACCTTGTCGGCCTGGTCCCGCAGCAGCCGCTCGGTCTGGTAGACGAGCGACTCGGCCTGGTTGCGGGTCTCGGCGGCCTCGCGGCGCCTGTGGTCCTCCTCCGCGTAACTCTCGGCCTCGCGCATCATGCGGTCGATGTCGTCCTTCGGCAGCGCGGAGCCGCCGGTGACGGTCATCCGCTGCTCCCGGCCGGTGCCGAGGTCCTTGGCGGAGACATGCATGATCCCGTTGGCGTCGATGTCGAAGGCCACCTCGATCTGCGGGACCCCGCGCGGTGCGGGCGGCAGCCCGGTCAGCTCGAACATCCCGAGCTTCTTGTTGTACGCGGCCATCTCGCGCTCACCCTGGAAGACCTGGATCTGCACCGACGGCTGGTTGTCCTCGGCCGTGGTGAAGACCTCCGAGCGCTTGGTCGGAATGGTCGTGTTGCGCTCGATCAGCTTGGTCATGATGCCGCCCTTGGTCTCGATACCGAGGGACAGCGGGGTGACGTCCAGCAGCAGCACGTCCTTGACCTCGCCCTTGAGGACACCGGCCTGGAGGGAGGCGCCGATCGCCACGACCTCGTCCGGGTTGACGCCCTTGTGCGGCTCCTTGCCGGTCAGCTCCTTGACCAGACCGGTCACGGCGGGCATCCGGGTGGAGCCGCCGACCAGGATCACATGGTCGATGTCGGCTGTCTTGATCCCGGCGTCCTTGATCGCCTGGTGGAAGGGGGCCTTGCAGCGCTCCAGGAGGTCCTCGGTCAGCTGCTGGAACTGCGAGCGGGTGAGCTTCTCGTCCAGGTGCAGCGGGCCCTGGTCGGAGGCGGTGATGTAGGGCAGGTTGATCGTGGTCTCGCTGGCCGCGGAGAGCTCGATCTTGGCCTTCTCGGATGCCTCGCGCAGCCGCTGGACCGCCATCTTGTCCTGGGCCAGATCCACGCCGTAGCCGTGTCCGAAGCGGGAGACCAGATGGTCCACGATCCGCTGGTCCCAGTCGTCGCCGCCGAGGTGGGTGTCGCCGTTGGTGGCCTTGACCTCCACCACCCCCTCGCCGATCTCCAGCAGCGAGACGTCGAAGGTGCCGCCGCCGAGGTCGAAGACCAGGATGGTCTGGTCGTTCTCCTTGTCCAGCCCGTACGCCAGGGCGGCGGCCGTCGGCTCGTTGATGATCCGCAGCACCTTCAGCCCGGCGATCTCGCCCGCCTCCTTGGTGGCGGTGCGCTGGGAGTCGTTGAAGTACGCGGGGACGGTGATCACGGCGTCGGTGACGTCCTCACCGAGGTACGCCTCGCCGTCGCGCTTGAGCTTCTGGAGCACCCGCGCGGAGATCTCCTGCGCGGTGTAGCGCTTGCCGTCCACATCGCCGGTGGCCGGGAACCGCCACCGGTCCTCGCCCATGTGGCGCTTGACCGATCGCGCGGTGCGCTCCACGTTCGTCACCGCCTGGCGCTTGGCGACCTCCCCCACCAGCACCTCGCCGTTCTTGGCGAAGGCCACCACCGAGGGGGTGGTCCGGGTGCCCTCGGTGTTGGTGATGACGGTCGGCTCACCGCCCTCCAGGACCGATACGACCGAGTTCGTCGTACCCAGGTCAATACCGACTGCGCGCGTCATCTCAGCCCTCCTCCCGATCTGCCTCCAGTATCCCAAAAGGGATATCCGGGACGGCGCGGTGCGGAGGAGGGCCGGAGGCCGGGGGTCAGCCCCGCAGGTGGTCGACCTCGCGCATCTTGTTGGTGGCGTCGAGCGCGGCCACCTTGTAGGACTCGGCGAAGGTCGGATAGTTGAACACCGCGTCCACCAGATAGTCGACGGTACCGCCGCAGCCCATCACGGCCTGGCCGATGTGGATCAGCTCGGTGGCGCCGGTGCCGAAGCAGTGCACGCCGAGGAGCGTCCGGTCCTCCGGGGAGACCAGCAGCTTCAGCATGCCGTGGCCGTCGCCGACGATCTGGCCCCTGGCCAGCTCGCGATAGCGCGAGACCCCGACCTCGAAGGGCACCTTCTCGTCCGTGAGCTGGTCCTCGGTGCGGCCTATGAAGCTGATCTCGGGGATGCTGTAGATCCCGATCGGCTGGAGGTGGTGGATCGGGTTCACCGGTTCCTCGCAGGCGTGGTACGCCGCGCTCCGCCCCTGCTCCATGGAGGTCGCGGCCAGGGCCGGGAAGCCGATGACATCGCCGACCGCGTAGATGTGCGGCACGGCGGTGCGGTAGTGCTCGTCCACCGCGATCCGGCCCCGCCGGTCGGCGGTGAGCCCCGCCTTGGCCAGGTCCAGCGCGTCGGTGAGCCCCTGGCGCCCCGCGGAGTACATCACCGCGTCGGCGGGAATCTTCTTACCGCTCTCCAGGATGGTCAGGGCGCCCCGCGGATGGCGCTCGACGGCCGCCACGGTCTCGCCGAAGCGGAAGGTGACGGCCAGGTCGCGCAGCCGGTACTTCAGCGCCTCGACGATCTCGACATCGCAGAAGTCCAGCATCCCCTCGCGCTGCTCGACCACGGTGACCTTGCTGCCCAGGGCGGCGAACATCGAGGCGTACTCGATGCCGATCACCCCGGCGCCCACGATGACCATGGAGCGCGGCACCCGCTCCATATTGAGGACGCTGTCGGAGTCCATGATCGTCCGCTCGTCGAACTCCACGCTCGCGGGGCGGGCCGGGCGGGTGCCGGTGGCGATCACGATGTGCTGGGCGGTGAGCAGCTGCTCCTGGCCGGTGGCGTCCGTGACGGCCACGGTGTGGTCGTCCACGAACCGCCCGGTGCCGGAGAACATCGCGACCCGGTTGCGGGACAGCTGGTTGCGGACGACATCCACCTCACGGCCGACCACATGCTGGGTGCGGGCCGTCAGGTCGGCGACGGTGATCTCCTCCTTGAGCCGGTAGCTCTGGCCGTAGAGATCCCGCTGGGTCAGTCCGGTGAGATAGAGCACCGCCTCGCGCAGGGTCTTGGACGGAACGGTTCCGGTATGCAGGGAGACCCCGCCCACCATCTCCTTACGGTCGACGACGGCTACCCGGCGACCGAGTTTCGCGGCGGCGATGGCAGCCTTCTGGCCGCCCGGCCCGGACCCGATCACAAGCATGTCAAAGTCGGTCACCGCCCGAGTCTGACATCGGATGACGCTCCGCTGGAAGAGTGAATCACCGGTCAACCCGCCCCGGGGCGTGCGGGCTTGGGGCGGGCTACTCGGCGTGGGGCCAGAGATGGCCCTGGGCATCCCGGGCCAGGGAGGTCAGGGACGCCAGCAGCACGAGGCCGACCAGCCCGGTCGGCAGGGCGGGCGCGGCCCGCGCGGCATGGGCCACCAGCAGCCCGCCGGCCGCGGCGCCCACCACCAGGCCACCCAGCAGCGCGATGCTGAGCCCGCGCACCGTTCCGCTGCGCACCGCGTCGACCAGCACCCCGGTCAGGGTGCCAGTGAGATACGTGGTGGAGAAGCCGGGCGGCCCGACGGCCCGCACCAGACCGCTCTGCCCTCCCATGGCGAGCGCGGCCACCGCCAGCAGCACGAGCTGTAGGTCACCGGTGGGATGGCCCCCGGCGGACGCCCACGCCGCCCAGAGCCCGCCGAGCACGAGCAGTTCCACCGTGAGCGCGCACCGGGCCCGCAGGGCCGGCCGGGAGCCGCGGACGATCCGGCCGCTGACCAGCGCGCCCACGATGTAGCCGCTCATGGCGACCGCGGAGTCCCGGGCGAGCGTCGCGTCCATGGACGCGGTGGACATGCCGAGCAGGGAGAGATTGGCGGTCATGACGCTGGTGAAGACGCCGCCCAGGGCCAGAAAGCTGATCGCGTCCATCGCCCCGGTCGCCACGGTCAGCGCGACGGCGGCCACCGCTCCCCCGGGGCCGCAGGCCCGGCCGGGGCGCCGTGCTTTCGGTGCGGGGTCGGTGTCGCTCTCTTCGGCCATCGGCAACCCTCCAGCCACCTCGGGTGCCCCGGGCGGCCCACCGGAAACAGCGGCCCGGGGAGCGCCGGGGGCTTCACGACCTGGACGGGGCGTCGGGGCTTCAGGACCCGGCCGGGGGCGCCGGGGCGTCAGGACCCGGCCGGTGCGGCGGACGCCTGCCGCTGCCGGTGTTTCGCGGCCTTGGCGCTGTTGCCGCACAGCCGCATGGAGCACCACCGGCGCCTTCTGCCCGGTGTGGCGTCGAGGTAGATCATGGTGCACAGCGAGGAGTCGCACGCCCGCAGCGCCCCGCGCCGCTCCGGGTCCCCGAGCACCGCTATGAGGTCGCGGACGACGGTCGACTGGAGCTCCCGCCCGGTCAGCGGACGATCGGCGCCGTCCACCTCGACCCCGGTGCCGGTGGCCCTCAGCAGCGGCTGCGGCGGGGCGGGGCGCGCCCGGTCGTTGAGCAGCGCGATGGACGCGGCGGCCGGGGCCCGGTCGTGGACAACCGCCGCCACCACGTCGTACGCCGCCTCGCGCAGCGTCCGCAGCTCGGTGTGGAGCTCCTCGGTGACGGCCTCGTCATGGAGCCGCAACCCGACGCCGTCGCACCACTCCCGCAGCCGGTCGAGGGTGCCGAGGCGCTCGATCGGGGTGCTGCCGCGCCGCCCGAGGGAGGCGATGAGGTTCAGGGCGAGGCTGCCGGCGTCGAAGCGCAGTGCCCGCAGCCCAGCGGTGACCCGCGTCCGCGGGACCTGCTCCGTCGAGGGATCCATGCGAATATAGTAACCGCCTGAAGGGTTACCAAGCGGCTGAGAACGAGGGGACATCATGCGGATCGCGATCATCGGCGCGGGTGGCGTCGGCGGATACTTCGGCGCGCGGCTCGCCGCGGCGGGGGACGAGGTCACCTTCGTGGCCCGGGGCCGCCATCTCGCGGCGATCCGGGAGCGGAGGCTGACGGTGCGCAGCCCGCTGGGGGATCTGCGGGTGCCGTCCGAGGCGGTCGTGCCGACGGTCTCCGACCTCGAGGCTCCGGACCTCGTCATGGTGGCGGTGAAGCTGTGGGACACCGAGGACGTCGCCCGGCAGCTCGCGCCCCTCGCCGAGAGCGGCGCCGCGGTCGTGTCGTTCCAGAACGGAGTGCAGAAGGACACCGAGCTGCGGCGCCATCTGCCCGCGGAGTCGGTCCTCGGCGGGGTCGGCTACATCTCGGCGTACATCGAGGAGCCGGGGGTGGTGGTGCACAACGGCACGCTTCAGCGGCTGGTGTTCGGGGAGTACGACCGCAAGGAGTCCCCGCGCGCCCGCCACTTCCTCGACCGCTGTCTCGCGGCCGGTGTCGACGCGGAGATCAGCGGGGACATCGAGCGCACCATCTGGGAAAAGTTCGTCTTCCTGGTGGGCCTGTCCGGGACCACCTCGGCGGTGCGGCAGCCGATCGGGGTGGTCCGCGGGAATCCGGGGTCACGGGATCTGCTGCGTGATGTGATGCGCGAGGTGGTCGCCGTGGGGCGGGCCAAGGGGGTGGACCTGGACCCCGGTTTCGCCGACGACCGGCTCGCCTTCTGCGACACGCTGCCCGCCACGATGACGTCCTCGATGCACAACGACCTCCTGCGCGGCAACCGCCTGGAGCTGGGCTGGCTCAGCGGGGCCGTGGCCGATCTCGGCGCCGAGCTGGCCGTCGCCACCCCGCGCAACCGGGCCATCGCCGACATCCTCGCCCCCTACGCCCTGGGCGATCCGGCCGCGACGGGCGGCGCGTAGCTCAGCGCAGCAGGGGGAGCTTCCCGATGAGCCTGCTCACCTTGTTCCGCGGGCCGACGAGGCTGACCGCGAGGTAATCGAGATCCTCGGTCTTGGTGCCGGCCAGGCTGTCGAGGTACTCGTCGTAGACCCGTGAGGTCTGGGCCTGCCCGGGCATGTCGACGAGGAACAGATCGTCCTTCTCGGCGGCCCTGGCCCGCAGCTCGCGCAGCGCCGCCGGGCCGGCCACCAGGATCGAGCAGCCGGCCCACGGCAGCCCCGGGTGGCCGGAGCCGGAGCCGTCCCTGCCGTCCGGCCCCAGCAGCTCCGGCATCGCCCGGCCGACGGCGGCGGCCATGCAGGCGGCGGCGTTCACCGCCCGGCCCGCGGGCAGCTCCTCGGCCACGACGATCACCCACTTGAGCTTGGCCTGCCGGGTGGACTGATCGGTGCGTACATCCTCGTCGGACAGCTGGGGAACGGACACGAGCGCTACTCCTTGTCGATGGCTAATGTGGTGGACGGTACCCATCCATCCGAGCCGGGGCACGGCTCGCCGAATTTCCTCAGGCAAGGGAGCGCTTTCGTGGAACTTGATGCACTCGACCGTGCTCTTCTGCGGGAGTTGCAGAACGATGCACGCCAGACCAATCGCGAGCTGGCCCTGCGCACGGGGGTCTCGCCGTCGACCTCCCTGGAGCGGGTCCGGGCGCTCCGGGAGCGCGGCATCATCAGCGGCTATCACGCCGCCGTCGACCTGGAGGCGGTCGGCCGCCCCGTGCAGGCGCTGATCTCGGTGCGGATCCGCCCGCCGTCCCGGCCGGTCATCGAGGGGTTCCGGGAATGGGCCGCCCAGCTGCCGGAGACCATCGGGTTGTTCGTCACCTCCGGCGCCCATGACTTCCTCATCCATGTGGCGGTGCCGGACACCAATGGGCTGTACGCGTTCGTCATCGACCGCCTCACCGAGCGCCGTGAGGTGGCGGATGTGCAGAGCACGATGGTGTACGAACACGCCCAGTCGCGCTGTATCGACCCCGCCCCCGCCGAGCGTCCCGCGCCCTCCCGCCGGAGGCGATAGCGGGAAAGGGCCGGGGCGCGCCGGAGGGCGGGCGGCATCGCCGTTCGCGGCGACAACCGCCCGCCCCGGAGGGTGACGCTTCGTCAGGAGCCCGCCACCGCCGCCGTCTTCTCCGGCCGGGGCTCGTCCGTGGCCGAGGTGCCCCGCGTCCACAGCGGCCGCAGCCGGTAGGTCAGCAGATAGAGCACCGCCGAGGCGCCGGCCGCGACGAACATGCTCAGATCGCCCGCGTGCGGATACGCGGAGGCGAACGCCCCGGTGTAGAGGTCGGACTGCCAGAACGGCACCGAGGCCAGCACCCCGCCGACCCAGGCGGCGAAGCCCCAGGAGAGCACCCGTCCGCGGTCGTACAGCTCGGCGATCCGGCTGGGGTCGGAGCGGCCGCCCAGGTGGTAGTCGAGCAGCAGCACGGTGGCGAACGGCGCGATGAAGTACGCGGTGAGGTTGAGGAACACCGAGAACTTGTCCTCGGTCCCGGAGTGTCCCCACAGGCTGATCACATACGCCAGCGCGCAGATGAGGGTGACGGCCTGGGTCCGGGTGACCGGCACCTTCAGCGTCTGGACGGAGATCGCGCCGCCGTAGACATTGAGGAAGTTCTGCGCGAGCGCGGAGAGCCCGATGGCGATCAGGGCGGGGATGGCGAACGGCCCGGTCAGCTGGTGCAGGGCGGTGATGGAGTCGGTGCTGGTGGCGTTGGAGCCGAGGAGCACACCGAGGATGCCGAGCCAGCAGATGGTGACGAAGTTGCCGAGCCCGGTGTACCAGGCGGTGCGCTTCACCACGCTCGGCGAGTCGGGCAGATAGCGCGAGTAGTCCGAGGCGAACGGCGCCCAGGCGACGAGGAAGGAGAGGAACCAGCCGCCGAAGGTGATCCAGCCGCCGGTGGAACCGACGTAGTCCGCCGCCTTCGGATCGGCGTCGAAGGTGCCCGCGCCCCGCACCAGGGCCACCACCGTGATCATCACGAACAGCGGGGTGAGGACGTAGGTCAGCACCCGCTGAAGGAAATTGATCATGTTGTAGCCGTAGATGGACACCACCAGCTCGACCAGGGTGAGCGCCAGCCCGCAGAGCCAGAAGGGCAGATGGGTCAGCTCGGCGATGGCCTTGCCACCGAGGATCACGGTCACCGCGGCCCAGCCGACCCCGGCGAACACATTGATGTACGCCACCGGCAGGAAGTTGCCGAAGAAGCCGAGCGGGCCCCGCGCCTGGATCTGCTGGGGCACCCCCAGCCGTACGCCCATCCGGGACATCACGGCCATCAGCAGCGAGCCGAGCCCCGCGCCGACCACGATGGCGGCGACGGCGGCGCCGAAGCTGAGGCCGAGCCCGACCGCGCTGAACCCGAGCAGGATGATGGGGAAGTTGAGACCGGCGGCGAACCAGACGAAGAACTGCGAACTGGGCTTGCCGTGCCGCTCGTTGTCGGGGATGTGGTCGACCCCGAAGGGCTCCACCTTGGTGACCGCGCTGCCGTACACCGGCGCCGTGTCATCGTGGGTCATGGGCGTGCTCCTGGGACGGGAGGAGTGGGCGTCAGGGGGTGGCGGGGGGCCGGTGGCGCCGCGGATCGGGGTGGCGGTGTCTCACCACGGCAGCGGCGCGGTCTGGGAGATGTCGAAGAAGCCACCGCCGCTGTAGACCAGCGGGGCCAGCTCCTCATGGCGGGCGGACACCACCCGGCCGGTGAAGACGGTGTGGCTGCCGGCCTCCAGCCGCTCGCCGATCTCCACCTCGAGCTGGGCGCAGGACCGGTCGAGCAGCGGGACGCCGAACTCACCGGGGGTCCAGGACAGCCCGGCGAACTTGTCGTCCGCCTTGGAGGCGAAGGTCTTGGCCACGTCGAGCTGGCCGGCGGCGAGGATGTTGATCCCCAGATGGCTCGCCCGGTGCAGCGCGGGATGGGTCGTGGAGGAGCGCTGCACGCAGACCAGCACCATCGGTGGATCCAGTGAGATGCTGGCGAACGCGTTCACCGCGAGCCCTCGGGGCTTGCCGCCGTCGTCGCAGGTCACAACGGTGACACCGGTGATGAACTTGCGGTGCACACCACGGACCACATCGGCGTCGACGGCCGCCTGCTGAGTGGTGGTGATGATCCCGAGCGCCTCCAGCAGCTGGCGCGGGTCCCAGGTCACCCACTCCTCGCTGACCACACCGTGGTCGAAGCGGGTGAAGGTGGCGCCGGAGACCTCGACCGGCCTGCCGGTGGCCGGGACACCGAGGAAGTCGCCGGTGTGGCTGCCGGTGCTGCGCCAGCGGATCGCCAGCGATGCGCCGTCCTCGACGATCTCCTCGATCTCGGTACGGAGATCGGGAAACGCCCGGCGGATGGCGCGGATGGACTCCTTGAACTGCTCTCGGCCCTGGGGGGCCGCGGCGGGCCCGCGGCGGCGTACATAGCCGGGGCCGAGCAGCTGGTCGAGCGCGTCGACCTCGCCCCGGTCCCAGACCGCCTGCCAGGTGGAGCGGATGCGGGCGGTGCGGTCAAGAGTGTGCGTCATGACGTCTTCCCTCAGTCAGCTCTTGTATGGCAGAGGACCGTAGAAAGGCCATCGACAGCTGTCAACACCTGGGGACAGATGCGCCGAGAAAGTTCCGGGTGCTCACCAAAGGCACAGGTCAACGTTGTTTCCTTGACGTCGACCCTTGACGGGCCCGACATGGACTCCTAGCCTCCCTGCCATGGCACAGCGTGAGCCGGAAGAACAGGACGGACGCTGCATGCGCTTTTCGATATTCCACAACCTCGGTGCCCCGGGCCGTCTCGGCGAGTACGCCGAAGTCATGAACGAGGCCCGGGAGTTCGCGGTCACCGCGGACCGGGCGGGCTTCTGGTCCACCTGGTACACCGAACACCACTTCGGGCACGAGGCGATCGAGATCACCCCGAACCCGGTGCTGATGGGGGCGGACATCGCCGCCCGTACCGAACGCATCCGGATCGGCCAGGCGGCCTCGATCGCCACCTTCTGGCATCCGCTGCGGCTCGCCGAGGACATCGCGATGCTCGACCAGCTCTCGGGGGGCCGGGTCGAGGTCGGTCTCGGCCGGGGGCTGTACGGCCGCGAGGCGCTCAACCTCAACGCCCTGGCCGATCCGCGCGACCAGGAGCGGAACCGCGCCCTGTACGACGAGACCGTGGAGGTCCTGCGCAAGGCGTGGAGCGGAGAGTTCTTCTCGCACCGGGGCCGGTTCTACGAGTTCCCCGCCCCCGGGGTGAAGTGGAACCACCCGCTCTCCCCCGCCACCCCGGACTACACCGACGCCGGTGTCATCACCAAGATGCAGGTCACGCCGTTTCCGGTGCAGCGGCCGCACCCTCCGCTGTGGCAGGTCATCGACAGCCCCCGCTCGATCAAGTCCGCCGCGGCCGACGGGGTCCAGGGGCTCTTCTGGCTGCCGCCGGTCTCGGCGCTCAAGGAGCGGTTCGAGCTCTACCGGGACACCGCGAGCCAGGCGTCCGGGCGCGAGTACGCGCTGGGCGAGGGCATCGGCCTGGTGCGCGATGTGTATGTCGCCGACACCATGGAGCAGGCGCGCGCCGAGTTCGAAGAGGCGCTGATGACCACCTACCGGTGGATCATGCACTGGCGGGGGCTGTCCAACCTCATGGAGGCCGGCGAAGAGCTCACCGACGCCCATGAGCTGTCCTTCGACTTCCTCCAGGGGCGCAATCTCCTGGTCGGCACCCCGGAGTACGTCTCGGAGAAGATCGCCGAGCTGCGCGACGAGGTGGGCCTGGAACATCTGCTGCTGTGGACCACCCACCCCGGTCTGCCGCACCGCAACGCGATGCGCAGCCTGGAGCTGTTCGCCGAGAAGGTCATGCCGCGGTTCACCACCGGTGGCGGTCATGGCTGAGACACGGCTGCGCAAGGTCGTCACCGTCGCCGACGAGCTGCTGCTGGAGCTCGGCCGCCCGGTCGCGGCGCCGGTGCGCCGGGTGGCGGCGGCCGCGGTGATCAGCAATCCCTGGGCCGGCGGCGGCTTCGTCGCCGACCTGGGGCCCGAGGTCGAGCGGATCGCACCGGGGCTGGCCCGGCTGCTCACCGACCGGATCAGCGAGGCGCTGGGCGGAGTCGACCGGATCGAGTCCTTCGGCAAGGCCGCCATCGTGGGCCTGGACGGGGAGATCGAGCACGGCGGCGCGCTGATCCACACCCCGTTCTTCGGCAATGTCTTCCGCGAGCTGACCGAGGGCACCTCGATCATCGTCTTCAGCGACGACCGGCTGCCGGCCGGTGAGCCGCTGACCGTGCCGCTGTGGCACAAGACCGCGGCCGCGACCCGCTCGCACTACCAGACCTGCCAGATCCGTATCCCCGACGCGCCCCGCCCGGACGAGATCGTCGTCATCGCGGCCGGGGCGTCCGGCCCCCGCCCGAACGCCCGGATCGGGGACCGCGCCACCGATCCGCTCATCCGCCTGGCCGATCTGGACGACGACCTGGAGACCGTGACATGAACGTCCGCAAGATCATCACCTGCACCGAGGACGTCCACAGCGAGGGCGGCCGCCCGGTGGACCCGCCCGCCCGTACGGCCGTGGTGCTCGCCGTCATCGAGAACCCCTGGGCCGGACAGGGCTTCGTGGCGGATCTGCTGCCGGGGATCGACGAGGTGGCGCCGAAGCTGGGCGAGCTGCTGGCGCCACGCGTGGTCGAGGCCCTGGGCGCGCCGGTGGAGGCGTACGGGAAGGCCGCGATCGTGGGGCTCGACGGGGAGGTCGAGCACGGCTCCGCGCTGATCCACACCCTCAAGTTCGGCGACCACTTCCGCCGCGCGGCGAACGCCACCACGCTGCTCCCGGCCGTGGAGAAGCGGGCCGCCGCGGGCACGGTCTTCGACATCCCGCTCAAGCACATCACCGACGCCACCATCCGCTCGCACCACCAGAGCATCGAGGTGCGGGTGGCGGACGGGCCGCGCGCCGACGAGATCGTCGTCGGGCTGGCGGCGGCCGCCCAGGGCCGCCCCCAGGCCCGGCTGGCGCCGCTGTCGACGGAGCGGTGAGCGGGCGGTGAGTGACATGGGCAGGTCCGAGGCGGGTGCCCGGGTACGCGTCCCGGCCTCCCCGGCCGGTGTCCCGGTGGCGCTGAGCCACGAAACGCACGGCGACGGCCCGGAGCTGGTGCTGCTGCACGGCGTCGGCCTCGACCGCCGTATGTGGGACCGGTGCCTGCCGGCCCTCGCGGCCCGGCACCGGGTGACGCTGGTCGATCTGCGCGGCCACGGCGCCTCCCCGGCCGCGGCGGCCGGGGTGTCGCTCGCCGAGCTGGCCGCCGATGTCGGGGCGCTGCTGACCGGCCCCACGCATGTGGTCGGCTTCTCGCTCGGCGCCCTGGTCGCCCAGCGGCTGGGTCTCGACCGGCCTGAGCTCACCGCCTCGCTCACCCTGGTCAGCTCGGTCGCGGGCCGGTCGGAGGAGGAGCGGGCGGCGGTGGCCCGCCGCCAGGAGCTGGCCGCCCAGGACTTCGGGGCGTCCGCGTGGGCGGCGGTCGACCGCTGGTTCTCGCCCGCCTGGCGGGCCCAGGACCCCGAGCTGGCGCGGCAGGTGCTCGATACCCTGCTGGCCAACGACCGGGCCTCCTACCTGGCGTGTTACCGGGTGTTCGCGACCGCCGACACCGGGCTGTGGCGGTGGCTGCCCCGGATCGCCGCGCCCACCGTGGCGGTGACCGGCGAGCGGGACCCCGGCTCGACCCCGGCCATGTCGCACCGGCTGGCCGACCGGATCCCCGGCGCCCGGGCGGTGATCGTGCCCGGCGCCCGCCATCTGCTGCCGCTGGAATGCCCCCGGGAACTCACCGACGTGATCCTCACCCGGACCGGAGCCCATGCCGGGACCGACGCCGACGCCGACACCGACACCGACACCGACACCGGAACCGACGCCGGAAACCGGACCGGAAGCCGCACCCGAAGCCACGGAAGCCATACCGGAACCCACCCCGGAGCCCCCACCGGACAGGAGTCCCACCGCTCATGAACCCCCTGCCGCGCCATGACCACTACATCGCGGGCGAGTGGACCGCCCCCGCCGAGGGCGGCTACTTCGCGAGCGTCAACCCGGCCACCGCCGAGCCCTGGTACGAGGCGGCGCGCGGCACCGCCGCCGATGTGGACCGTGCGGTGGGCGCCGCCCGCGCCGCCTTCGAGGATCCGCGCTGGCGCGATCTGAGCCAGACCCGGCGCGGTCGGCTGCTGCGCAACCTGGGCGATCTGATCGGTGAGCACGCGGAGCGGCTGGCCCGCACCGAGAGCCTCGACAACGGCAAGCTGCTGCGCGAGATGCGGGCCCAACTCGCCGGGCTGCCCGAGTACTTCCACTACTACGCGGGACTCGCCGACAAGATCCAGGGCGAGGTGATCCCCGGGGCGAGCCGCGAGCTGCTCAACTACACCCTGCGCGAACCGGTGGGCGTGGTCGGCGCCATCACCCCCTGGAACTCCCCGCTGCTGCTCACCACCACCAAGCTCGCCCCGGCCCTGGCCGCGGGGAACACGGTGGTGGTCAAGCCCTCGGAGCACACCTCGGCCTCGCTGCTGGCGCTCGCACCGCTCTTCGAGGAGGCGGGGTTCCCGCCGGGGGTGGTCAATGTGGTCACCGGGTACGGCCCGGAGGCGGGCGGGCCGCTGACCGAGCACGACGGCGTGTCCAAGGTGACCTTCACCGGCTCCAGCGCGACCGGCCGCCGGATCGCCCGCACCTGCGCCGACCGGCTGATCGGCTGCACCCTGGAGCTGGGCGGGAAGTCGCCCAACATCATCTTCCCGGACGCCAACCTGGGCTCGGCCGCCATGGGCGTGATCGCGGGCGTCTTCGCGGCGGCGGGCCAGACCTGTGTGGCGGGCAGCCGGGTGCTGGTGCACCGGGAGGTGTACGACGAGATCCTGGAGCGGGTGACGGCGCGGGCGGCCACGATCCGCATCGGCGATCCGTTGGCGGAGACCACAGAGCTCGGCCCGCTCGCCATCGCCGAGCAGCTGGAGAAGGTCGAGTCGTACGTCGAGCTGGGACAGGCCGAGGGCGGAAAGGTGGTCTGCGGCGGCAGGCGGCCGGAGACCGGTCTCGACGGGTACTTCTACTCCCCCACCGTCTTCACCGGCACCGACAACGGGATGCGGATCTGCCAGGAGGAGATCTTCGGGCCGGTCGCGACCGTCATGCCCTTCGGCTCCGAGGAGGAGGCCCTGGCGATCGCCAACGACTCCGCGTACGGCCTGGCGGCGGGCGTGTGGACCCGGGATGTGAACCGGGTGCACCGGATGGCCGCCCGGCTGGAGGCCGGGACGGTGTGGGCCAACACCTATCGCTCGATGTCGCCGATGTCGCCCCGGGCCGGGTTCAAGACCAGCGGGATGGGGACCGAGCACGGCACGGAGGTGATCCGGGAGTACACCCGGCTGAAGAGCGTCTGGATCAACACCAGCGAGGAGCCCGCCGGGGATCCCTTCATCCTGAGGTCCTGAGCTCCCTGGGCTCCCTGGGCTCCCTGGGCTCCCTGGACCGAGGAAGGGTTGTTGTATGGCACAACACACCTGCGTTCCCACAGTTGACGGAAGGCAATGGCCACACCTAGGGTCACGTGCCATGCAACGACCCACCGGGAAGCGGCTTCAGCAGACCAGCATGCAGGCGAGGGTCGCCGAAGAGCTGCGGCAGATGATCATCAGTGGTGAGCTGCCGCCCCGCTCCAGCCTCTCCGAGATGGCGCTGTCCGAGACCTTCGGCGTCAGCCGGACTCCCATCCGCGAGGCCCTCAAACAGCTCCAGATCGAGGGCTTGGTCGAGGTGCGGCCACGGGTCGGCACGTTCGTCGCCGTACCGTCCCGGCGCGAGCTCACCGAGCTGTTCCAGATGAAGGAGCTGTTGGAGGGCGCCGCCGCCCGGCTGCTCGCCTTCCGCGGGAACGTACCGGAAGTGGAGCGGCTCGAGGCCAATATGAAGGCGGCCGACGCGGCCGTCCGGGACGGCGACGCCGAGCAGTACGCGGCGCTGGTCCACGAGTTCCACGATCTGATCGTGGTGGGCGCGGACAACAGCAAGCTGGAGGCGCACTACCGCACCCTGATGAACCAGCTGGCCTACGCCCGGCTGGTGCGCACCTCGCTGTCCCGGCCCGGCCGGCTGGACGAGTCCGACGACGAGCACCACCGTGTCCTCAATCTGATCCAGGCCAAGGACGGCGACGGTGCGGAGCGGGTGATGCGGGAGCATGTGCGGATGAGCCACCAGGCCCTGATGGCGGGCATGGACGAGCGCCGGGCCTGACGTACCGCTCGGCGGGGTAGGTGCCGGAGCGCAGCCGTCCGGACACGATGAGCACACGCGGCCCCGGACCTACCGGGGGCCCGGACGGCGATCCTGTCGTACGTTGGCAGAAGACCCAGGTGGCGGCCCACATCCCGCGCGGGTCGCGACCGGCATGGTCTTGAGGAAACCGGGCTCGGGGAGAACCGATCGCCGAAGGCCAGGACGCAGACCATGAACGATGTGCGCAGACGTACGGTGCTCGCCGCGGCCGGGGGTACGGCCGTCGCGGGCAAGGCCGCGGCCGCCCGTGCCCAGGCCCCGCCCGCCCCCTCCGCCGACGAGGCCCGGCCGGGGCGGGAGCCCGGTCCGTACGAGACCAGGATCCGGGCGCTGATGGCGCGGATGTCCGTCGACGAGAAGCTCGGCCAGCTCCAGCAGTTCGCCTGGACCGGCGCCACCGGGCCCGGTGGCGGGCAGACCGCCGCCGCGGAGAAGGCGGCCCGCAGGGGCAGGCTCGGCTCCGTGCTCAACATCTACGGGGCCCGTACCACCAACACACTCCAGCGGATGGCCGTCGAGGAGTCCCGGCTGGGCATTCCGCTGGTCTTCGGGCTCGACGTCATCCATGGCATGTGGACCACCTTCCCCATCCCCCTCGCCCAGGCCGCCGCCTTCGACCCCGCGGTGGCCGAGTGGGACGCGGAGGTGTCGGCGCGGGAGGCCCGCTCCAACGGGGTGCACTGGGCGTTCTCACCGATGATGGACGTCAGCCATGAACCGCGCTGGGGGCGGATCGCCGAGGGCGACGGCGAGGACCCGTATCTGGCGGCGCGGCTCGCGGCCGCCAAGACCCGCGCCTACCAGGGCGACGACCTGCGCTCCCGGCGCCACCTCGCGGCCTGCGCCAAGCACATGATCGCCTACGGGGGTGTGGAGGGCGGTCGCGACTACAACACGGTGGATGTCTCCGAGGCCCGGCTGCGCAACTTCTACCTCCCCCCGTTCCGGGCGGCCCTGGACGCCGGGGTGGCCACCGTCATGGCGAGCTTCAACACCGTCAGCGGGGTCCCCGCCCATGGCTACCGGCATGCGCTGACCGAGATCCTCAAGGAGGAGTGGGACTTCGGCGGCTTCGTGGTCAGCGACTACAACGGCGTTCAGGAAATGATCGTCCACGGCTATGCCGCCGACCGCGCCGACGCCGCCCGACTGGCCTTCAACGCCGGGATCGACATGGAGATGGCCAGCACCACCATCAACGAGTACGGCAAGCGGCTGCTGCGCGGGGGTGAGATCACCACCGAGCGGCTGGACGACGCGGTGGCCCGCATCCTGCGGCTGAAGTTCCGGCTCGGGCTGTTCGAGCACCCTTACGTGGACGAGGACACGGCGATCACCGGCCCCACGAAGGCGTCCCGGGCGGCGGCCCGCGCGGCGGCCGGGCGCACCATGGTGCTGCTCAAGAACGAGAGGTCCACGCTCCCGCTGGACAGGTCGGGCTCGATCGCCGTCGTCGGGCCTTTCGCCGACTCCACGGATCTGCGCGGCTCCTGGGCCGGGCCCTGGGCCGAGAGGTTCCGCCCGGTCACCGTGCTGGACGCGGTCAGGGACGCGGCGCCGAAGGCCCGGATCAGCCATGTCGAGGGCGTGGACGCGTCCGGCCGGAACACCCGGGGCATCGCACGGGCGGCCTCGGCGGCGAGGGCGGCCGATGTGACCGTGGTGGTGGTCGGGGAGGCGGCGACGCTCAGCGGGGAGGCGTCCGTGCGCAGCGACCTCGGCCTGCCCGGCCATCAGGAGCGGCTGATCTCCGCGATCGCGGACACCCGCGCGCCGTTCGTGGTGGTCCTGCTCAGCGGGCGTCCACTGACGATGGAGGGCTGGCTGGACCGGACACCCGCCGTGCTCCAGGCGTGGCATCCGGGGATCGAGGGCGGCAACGCCATCGCGGATGTGCTCTTCGGCACCGTGAACCCCGGTGGCAAGCTGCCCGTGACCTTTCCGCGCACGGTCGGGCAGATCCCCGTCTACTACAACCACGAGAACACCGGACGCCCCTACGACCGGGCCAACCACTACACCTCCAAGTACCTCGACCTGGCCCACGGCCCGCGGTTCCCGTTCGGCCACGGCCTCAGCTACACCACCTTCGACATCGGCGAACCCCGGCTCAGCGTCAGCCGTATCCGGGCCGAGGCGCTGCGCGAGGGTGACACCGTCGAGGTCGCGGTGGCGGTGCGCAACACCGGGCGCCGCACGGGCGATGAGGTGGTGCAGCTCTACATCCGCGATCCGGTGGCGAGCATCGTGCAACCGGTGCGCAGGCTCAGCGGCTTCCGCCGGGTCAGCCTCGGCCCCGGCAAGGCCACTACGGTCCGGTTCCGGCTGAGCGCCGAGGAGCTGGGCTTCTGGACCCAGGATCCGCACGGCCGGTTCCTGCTCCAGAAGGGCGAGATCCGCGTCTTCGCGGGCAACAGCTCACTGGCCGAGCGGGGCCGTACCCTCACCATCACCTGAGCCCGGATACCCCCGCTCGTCAGCGACATCACAGCGCGGCGGCCGAATTACTTGTAGGGTGCATGCTGACCCTACGCACCCGGAAGACGCCCTTGATGACCGCCGCGCCCTGGCCCTCGACCACCACGACGAGCGGACGAGACCCCGCGGCACCCCGCGCGGGCGGCTCCGGCCACGGTGGGGCGGAGGCGCCGTGGGGGGTGTGATCACCGGCTTCGGTGTCATCGCGACCATCATCGTCACCGGCTATGTCATCGGACGCCGCCGCTCCTTGGGCGTCCACGGCCGCGAGGTGCTCACCAAGCTCTCCTTCGACGTGGCCTCCCCCGCGCTGCTGTTCACCACGCTCTCCAAGGCCGACCTCTCCGTCGTCGTCTCCACACCGCTGCTGGTGACGGCCCTGTCCACCTTCGTGGTCGCGGGCACGTTCGTGGCCGTCGGCGCCGTACGGCGGTGGAGCGTCGGCCGGACGACGATCGGCGCGCTGTGCGCGAGCTATGTGAACGCGGGCAACCTCGGCATCCCCATCGCGATGTACGTCCTGGGGGACGCGACCCTGATCGCCCCGGTGCTGCTCTTCCAGCAACTCGTCATGACCCCGATCGCCCTGACGGTCATCGACCTCTCCCGCCCCGATACCCGCCCCTCGCTGATCCGCAGGGTGACCAGCCCGTTCCGGAACCCCATCGTGATCGGCTCGCTGTCCGGTGTCCTGGTGTCCGCCACGGGCTGGCGGCTCCCCGGCCCCGTCGTGGAACCGCTCTCGCTGCTGGGCGGGATGGCCGTGCCCGCCGTACTGCTGGCCTTCGGGATCTCGCTGCCGGGCAGTCAGCTCCCCGGCCGCGGCGAGGAGCGCGGGCCGGTGCTGCTGTCGGTGGCGCTGAAGTCCTTCGCCCAGCCGGTGGTGGCGTGGGCCATCGCGGCGGGTGTGTTCCGACTGAGCGGTCCGGCGCTGTTCGCCGCCGTCGTCACCTCGGCGCTACCGGCGGCTCAGAACCTGTTCACCTACGCCTCCCGGTATCAGACCGCCACCGTCCTGGCCCGTGAGTCGATCCTGCTGTCCACGCTGCTCGCGCCGCCGGTGCTGATGACGGTGGCCGCGCTGCTGGGCTGAGCCCGGCCCGCACGGCGGACCCTCGGGCCGGGTGTTCGCACCGGTGTGCCACGTCGTCAACCGGTCCGGAAGAACTTTGTTTGCCCCTGGAGGCCCAGGGCAGGCGGATATCCGTGCTTCGGACCGTAGGCACGCACCGCGGGAGCAGTCTGCGACGCTCCAGACCGCGGCGGCGCGCCGGTCCCCGCACGCCCCCGTGAACCTCCCGCGATGCACCCCGGTCCCAGGTGACCCGTCAGCCCATCGCAGGAGGTGTGTTCCATGACGACCGCGACGCAGGACATGACACGGCCCCAGACCGGCCCCACGAAGCACCCGCATGACGACGCGCCCGACACCAGCGCCGAGTTCGCGGAAATGGCCCGGCTCCCCGACGGGCCGGAGAAGGAGGCGCTGTGCCGTCGGGTCGTCGAGGCGTGGATGCCGATGGCCGAACGGCTGGCCCGGCAGTACCGCAACCGCGGCGAATCCCTGGAGGACCTCCAGCAGGTGGCCGCGCTCGGCCTGGTGAAGGCCGTCAAGCGGTACGACCCGGAACACGGCACCGCCTTCGCCGGGTTCGCGGTGCCCACCATCGTCGGTGAGATCAAGCGCCACTTCCGGGACCACCTGTGGGTGCTGCATGTCCCCCGCCGGGTCCAGGACCTGCGCAACCGGGTGCGGGCCGCCCACCGCGAGCTGTCCCACGGGGTGGACGACCGGCCGCCGCGGGCCCAGGAGATCGCCGAGCGCACCGGGCTGACCGAGAAGGAGGTGCGGGCCGGTATGGAGGCCATGGGCAGCTTCACCCCGCTCTCCCTGGACGCCCAGCTGACCGGCGCCGACGACGGCTACTCGCTGGCCGACACGCTCGGCGCCCAGGAGCCCGCGTACGATCGGGTGGTGGACCGCGAGGCCGTGCGCCCCGGTCTGAGCCGGCTCCCGGAGCGGGAGCGGCAGATCCTTTACCTGCGTTTCTTCTGCGATATGACACAGAGCCGGATCGCCGAGCACCTGGGCATCTCCCAGATGCACGTCTCACGGCTCATCAACCGCACCTGCTCCACCCTGCGCGCCCAGGCGCTGGCCGAGGCCAACTGAGCCGGTCGCCGCGTTGCGCCGCTGGAACGATGTGCATCGCCTTAGCGGGTGACCGTCGCGCCGTGGGGGGCTACGGGTCCCCCGGCGGGCTGCGAGGGTCGGGGCGGTGGGTGACGGACCGACGAAGGAGACCGAGCCAGTGAACAGCAATCCCGATCGTCCTCCCCCGGTGCATGCCCCGGAACTCCTCAAGGGGCAGAAGGCGCTGGTGACCGGGGCGAACTCGGGGATCGGAAAGGCCACCGCGATCGCCCTGGGGCGCTCCGGCGCCGATGTGGTGGTCAACTACGCCAGTGACCGGCCCGCCGCCGAGGCCGTCGTCGCCGAGATCCAGAGCCACGGTGTGCGGGCCTATGCCCATCAGACGGATGTGTCCCAGGAGGACCAGGTCACCGACATGGTGTCCACCATGGTCGACCGCCTGGGCACCATCGACATCCTCGTCGCCAACGCGGGGCTCCAGCGGGACGCGCCCACGGTCGAGATGACGCTCGAGGAGTGGCAGAAGGTCATCTCCGTCAACCTCACCGGCCAGTTCCTGTGCGCCCGGGAGGCCATCAAGGAGTTCCTGCGGCGCGGCGTGGTCCCCGAGGTGTCCCGGTCGGCCGGGAAGGTCATCTGCATGAGCTCGGTGCACCAGACGATCCCCTGGGCCGGCCATGTGAACTACGCGTCGTCCAAGGGCGGCGTGGCGATGCTGACCCAGACCCTGGCCCAGGAGTTCGCACCCCACAGGATCCGGGTGAACGCGATCGCGCCGGGCGCCATCAAGACCCCGATCAACCGCGACGCCTGGCAGACCCCCGAGGCGCGCGCCTCCCTCCTGGAACTCATCCCGTACGGCCGTATCGGCGACCCCCTGGACATCGCGAACGCCGCCGTCGTCCTGGCCTCCGACCTGTGCGACTACGTGGTGGGGACCACCCTCTACGTCGACGGCGGCATGACCCTCTTCCCGGGCTTCGCCACGGGCGGCTGAGCGGAGGCCGGGGCGTGGCGCGCGGAGTTCGGGAAGACTGGCGCGCATGCCCGAGACCCCGGTTTCCCCCATCCACCCCGTGCCCTACTACGCCCAGTGGGAGTCGCCCGACCTGGTGCCCGACATCATCGCGGGCACCCTGTCGGCGGCCGACGATCCGCTGTGGCAGAAGTCCGGTGCCGCGAGCCCGGAGGAGTACGCGTTCTGGTCGTGGCGGCTGTGCGGGATGGCGTGTCTGCGCATGGCGCTGGACCACTGGCGCGGCAGCGCGCCACCCGCGGTCACGCTCGCCGAGGAGTGTGTCGAGGCGGGGGCGTATGTGCGCCACCCGGACCGGGTGGACGGGCTGATCTACGCCCCGTTCGCCGCCTACGCGCGGCGGCGCTGGGAGCTGTTCGCCGAGTCCCGGCCACGGCTTTCGGCCGAGGAGCTGCCGGGACATCTCGCGGCCGGGCGGCTCGCGATGCTCTCCGTCCACCCCTCCCTGCGCACCCTGGACCCGCGGCCGCCGCACCGGGGCGGCCATCTGGTGCTGGCCGTCGGCGCCACCGCGGACCATCTCCTCGTGCACAATCCATCGGGCTTCCCGGACGGCTCCCAGCGCTTCGCCGAGGTTCCCTGGGGCGACCTCGGGCGGTTCTACGCGGGGCGCGGTGTTCTGCTCGGGCCGGGCGGGCCCCGGTCGTAGGGGTCGCGCCGCGCGGTCCGCCCGCTGCCCGGTTGTGTCACTCGTGCGCACCGTTGTGGTTTCCGCGCGGCCGGGTACCCATGTGGTTCCCGCAGTCATCCACGCACCGTCCCAGGGAGCCGCAGTGAAGTTCGGCGTATCCACGTTCGTCACCGACCAGGGCATCCGGCCCGCTCCCCTGGGGCGGGCCCTGGAGGAGCGCGGTTTCGACGCGCTCTTCATCGCGGAGCACAGCCATATCCCGGTGGAGCGCCGTACCCCCTATCCGGGTGGCGGGGAGCTGCCGGAGGTCTACTACCGCACCCTCGATTCGTTCGTGACGCTGGCCGCGGTGGCCACGGTCACCCGGCGTCTGCTGGTGGGCACCGGTGTCGCCCTGCTGGTGCAGCGGGACCCGATCATCACCGCGAAGGAAGTGGCCTCCCTCGACCTGATCTCGGACGGGCGGGCCGTCTTCGGGGTCGGCGCGGGCTGGAATCGCGAGGAGATGGAGAACCACGGTACCGATCCGTCCACCCGGGGCCGGCTGATGGACGAGCGGCTGCGGGCCATCCGCGAGCTCTGGACGAAGGAGAAGGCCGAATTCCACGGGGAGTTCGTGAACTTCGACCCGGTCTTCCAGTGGCCCAAGCCGGTCCAGCAGCCGCATCCGCCGATCTATGTGGGCGGTGGCGGCGACGCCGCGTTCCGGCGGATCGCCGCCATCGGCGACGCCTGGCTGGCCAACAGCGGCTCCCCCGAGGAGCTGCGCCCGCAGATCGAGCGGATGCGCGAGGTGGCGGGCCGCGAGGTGCCGGTGACGTTGTACGCGATGCCCGAGGACGCCGAGGTGGCCGAGGGGTATCAGCGCATCGGGGTGGAGCGTGCGCTGTTCTATCTGCCGACGATGCCGGAGGCGGAGACGCTCGCACGGCTGGACTCGATGGCCGGGATCGCCGCCCGGTTCCAGTGAGCGGCCCGGTTCCGGTGAGCCGCCCAGTTTCGGTGAGCCGCCGGGGGTCGCGATGCCACAGCTGACGAGCGAGCAGGCGCGGGAGCGCTTCGCGCGGGCCAGGCTGGCCCGGCTGGCCACGGTCGGCGCCGGGGACCGCCCGCATCTGGTGCCGGTGGTCTTCGCGCTGACCGGCGACACCGTGGTGACGGCCGTCGACCACAAGCCGAAGCGGACGACACGGCTGAAGCGCCTGGACAACATCCGCGCCCACCCCGCCGTATGCCTCCTGGTGGACGACTACGACGAGAACTGGGACCACCTGTGGTGGGCGCGGGCCGACGGCACGGCCCGCGTCCTGCCACCGGCGGACGAGTCGGCGGTGTCCGCTGACTACGTCCGGCTGCTCGTGGACACCTACCCGGTCCAGTACCGGGACCGGCCGCCGCGCGGGCCGGTCGTGGAGATCACCGTCGGGCGGTGGAGCGGCTGGCGGGCCGGATGAGCCCACCGCCCGCGGGCGCATCAGCGCACGGACTCCGCCATCCTCGCGAACTCGCTGCCCAGCTGGGACATGGCGTGGCCGTACTCCTCGGCGGAGACGGCCTCCCGGAGCGTGGCGAGGACCGCCCGGACACCCCGGTCGGCCTCGGGTTCGGACAGCCCGGTGCGCAGGTGCACCCTGCGGACCGACTCCTCGGGGTCGAAGATCTCCATCTCCCCCGGCCCGCGCCGAAGGGACTCCCGGAGGTGTCCGGGCAGCTCCTGGGCCAGGTCGCGGGCCTCGCCCGCGCTCAGCCGGGCCGCCAGGGTCTCGAGCGTGGCGCGGGTGACATCCGCCGCCTCCTGCCGTGACAGCTGGGTGCGGTCCGCCACCGTCTGGAAGAACTCCCGGTCGTCCATGTCGGGCCTCCCTATGACGCGCACCAGGACACGGCCTCACCACCACCTTGCCATGCGGTTCCACCGCCCGCGAGGCGCTGGAACCGGCACGGAGGGACGATGGATCTGTGGACTACGGCCATCGTGTCCCCCCGAGGAGGTGGACGACCATGACTTACTCCTCCGACAGTCCGCAAGGACCCGGGCAGCCGAGAGAGGAACCCTACGGCCGGCCGGGAGAGCGGCCCTCCGATGCGGGCAACCCCTACGCCACGATGCAGAACATGCTGTCCAACACCACCTGGCAGGTCCTGGTGACCGCGGGTCTGGTGGCGATCGCGCTCGGTATCATGGTGCTGGCGTGGCCGGGTCCCTCCCTGGTGGTGATCGGCGTCCTGTTCGGCGCGTATCTGCTGATCAGCGGGATCTTCCAGCTGGCCGGGGCCTTCGGTTCGCATATCCCGCGGCAGCTGCGCGTGCTGAGCTTCATCACCGGCGCGCTGAGTGTGATGCTGGGACTCCTCTGCTTCCGGGGACCGGCCCAGTCGATCCTGCTGCTCGCACTCTGGATCGGCTTCGCCTGGCTGATCCGGGGCGTGATGATGACCGCCATGGCGATCTCCGGTGAGGGCATGCCCGCCCGGGGCTGGCAGGTGTTCCTCGGCGCGCTCACCATCCTGGGCGGGATCATCCTGATCGTGGCGCCCTTCGGCTCGATCACGGCGCTCACCGTGGTGGCCGGTATCTGGCTGCTCGCGCTGGGCATCATCGAGATCATGCACGGCATCCAGCTGCGCGCCAGTCTCGGCGGACCCGGCGCCCCACGCGCCGAGCACCGGGGGATGCACTTCCCCCGCTTCCGCTCGCAGCCACATCCGCAGGCGTAGTCCGGCCGCCGCGACGGCCACTCACGGCCGTCGCGGCGGACCGCGGGCGATCGGGGTCAGGGGCTCCGGCTCGGGTCAGGGTGATGGGGTGGGGTGTGTCAGCGGGTCTGCACCCACCACGCCATCAGACCGATGGCCGCGGTGCCGCACGCATACGAGGCCCCCCGGACGAAGTTGGCGGCGGCGAGTCGGCCGTATCGACGCCATCTGCTGCTGGAACGGCTGGGTACCGGCGGGCGAACCTCCATGGTGTGCATATGGAGCCCCTTTCGAGAGCGTACGGACAGTGACTGTCCGACACGGGGGAACGACGCGCTGGAGAAAGCATACAAAAGTGTGAACTTGCTCCATGCATCGGACTCGCCGAAAAAATTCCTTTCGACACGATTTCAGGACATGGGCCTTCAGCGGGCCTTGGCGGCCGCGGGGACGGTGCGGGTGGCGGTGTTCCAGCCCGAGATCCGGACCGAGGGGGCCGAACCGCCCAGGTCAGCCGTGCGATAGGTGGCGGTGAGCGTCACCGACTCGCCCGGCCACAGGCTCACCTCGTTGTCCGACCAGCGAACGGGCAGCACCGGCTTGCCCGAGCCGTTCACCAGATGGGCGTCCACGAGCAGTGCCGGTGTGCGTCCGCTCCCGGTGTTGCGCAGGGTGACGGTCGTGGTGGCGGTGGAGTCCGGCCCGCCGGTCGTGGTGGCGGTGGCGGACACCGGCGCCTCGGCCATGTCGTCGAGCCCGGTCAGATCCGCGTACGAGGTGGTGGGGGTGTAGTACCAGTCGGTGTTGTCCCAGTCGAGCACGTCCTTCTCGGTGGAGAGCCAGTACACATTGCGGCTGACCTCCTTGCCCGCGCCATCGGTGAGCTGGAGCTTGACCAGATAGGCACCGGACACCCCGCTCACCTCGGCCGGGACGGTGAGCGCGGTGGCCTTGCCACCGTCGCCCGGCACCCGCAGACCGGTGGCGCTCTTGTCGAACTTCCGGGTGCCGTCGGGGGTGTAGAGGCTGACCCGGGCGGTGAGGCCGGTGGCGGCGGTGTGCTCGCTGTTGACCACGACCACCGAGCGGGAGTCGTAGGAGTACTGGATGTGCAGCGGCTCATTGGCCTTCTTGGCGCCGTAGTAGGCCCCGCCCTGATCCAGATAGCGGTCGAAGAGCTGCCAATGCAGCGAGGTCCAGCCGCTGTTGAGCATCCAGTGGACGACACCGGTGGCGGGCCGGGAGGTGTCGGAGAAGTTGCGCGCGTACGCCTCGAACTGGGCGCGCACCGCCTCGTACCGCGCCAGCCCGGCCTTGCGCACGTAGTCCGTCAGCCCGGTCGGCTTTCCGTAGCGGCCGATCAGCGCGTTGTCGAACAGCTTGAGGTCGCCGAAGGTGCCGGACGGGGACCGGTGGTACTGCTTGGCCGACGGATCCCGCCACAGGGTCTCCAGTTCGCTCGGGGACATCATGCGGCGGAGCGTGTCCAGGGTGGGGATGTCGGGTCCGGCGCTGGTCTCGGAGTTGAAGCCGGTGGCGCCGCCCTCCCGCTTGGCGTACCAGTAGTCCGGCGGCACCCAGTCGTAGGGGCCGGTCATCTTCATGCCGGACTTCCCCAGCTTGGGGGAGGACTTGGCGGAGGCGGCGGGGATCACCGGGGTCGGCCAGTCCGCCGCATCGAGGGCGTCCAGGTAGTTCTTCTCGATGGTGGCGTCGGGGGCGAAGTCGCTGCCGATGAGGAAGGAGATGACGCTGGGGTGGTCGCGCAGCCGCGCGGCCTCGGCGGCCATCGAGTCCTTGGCGACCTGGTAGTCGGCGGGGGTCCACTTCTCGCCCGTCTCATCGCCGTTGACCTGGCCCTCCCACTTGTCACAGCACTCCCAGCCGGGGAGGGTCAGAACGCCATAGCGGTCGGCGAGGTCGAAGAACTCGTCCGGCTCGATATGGCCTTCGAGGCGGACGGTGTTCAGCCCCAGGTCGAGGGTGTACTTCAGCCGGTCCTCCACCGAGCGGGCGTCCCAGCGCAGAAACACATCGGGGGACCAGCCGCCCGCCTTGATCAGCAGCGGGCGTCCGTTGACGCGGTACTGGCGGGCACCGTCGGCGTTGAGCGGCGCCTTGACGTCGCGGATGCCGAAGCTGTGGTGGGCGGTGTCGGAGGGAGTGCCCGAGACGGTGGCGGTGAGGTCGAGGTCGTACAGCGGCTGGTCGCCCATCCCGGCGGGCCACCACACCTTGGGCCGGTCCAGGCGCAGTTGGGGAAAGTCGGCGGGGGTGAAGGCGACGGCCTTGGTCTCGTGCGGGGCGAGCGGCACCGTACGGCTGATGGCGGCGGGGCCGGCCGTGCCGGAGACCGTGGCGGTGACCGGCGAGGCGGAGTCGTTGCGGACCCGCGCCTTGACGGTGAGCTCGGCGGAGGCGAGCGATTCGGTGTCCAGCCGGGTCGTCACATGCGCGTCGCGCAGGGCCACCGGGCCGCCACGGCGGACCAGCACATCGCGGACGATGCCCATGTTCTCGTCGGGCGGGGGCTGGAGCCAGTCGATCCAGCCCATCGTGAGGTTCTTCCGCGGATCGTTGGGCTGGACGCGGAACGCCACCGTGTTGGTCCCCGCCCTGACCAGATCGGTGACGTCCAGCTCATGCCGGGTGTACGCACCGGCGATCCGGTCCTTGGTGGCCACCTGGGCGCCGTTGACGTACACATCGGCGGCGGACACCACACCGCTGACGTCCAGATAGGTGCGGCGGGAGGTGTCGGCCACGGTGAAGTCGCCGCGGTACCACCAGGGGACGGTGAAGTCGGCCGCGGGGATCTTCTCGAGGTTGGTCGAGTAGAACGGATCCGGGTACGCACCGGCCGCGAGCAGCCCGGCGAGCACCGTCGACCTGGGCCCCACCGGGTGCCAGCCGGAGGCGGGGTAGCCGGGGGTGGAGATGGCCGCGGGGGTGTCGGACACCTTGGCCGAGGACTGCGTGGCGAAGCCCGCGAGCGGGGTGGCGGTGCCCGGGGCCGCGCCCACCCGGGTCACCGGGGTCGGGCCGCCCGCCGCCGGTCCGCCGCGCGGGGGCGCGGCGCCGGTGGTGAGGGAGACGGTGAGGAGCAGGCCGCCGACGGCGAGCGAGGCGGTCAGAGCGCGTCGGACGCGGGCTCGCGCCCGCCGCCGGAAGGGTGCCGGACGGAGGACCACGGATGTCTCCCTGAGGGCAGGCAGAGCATTGGTTAAGTAGGTTTCCTAACAACCAACGGACCGTAGAGAGCTGAGCGAGCCATGTCAACCAGCCCCGCTGAGAAATGGCCCTTCCAGGCGAACTCTGCGCATCCGGAAGGGCCAGGGCGCGGAGCGCCGACGCTCCGCGCCCGGTCCCCGCGCCTCGTTCAGGCGCCTCGTTCAGGCGTGCCAGCGCAGCACCGCGCCCAGGCCCCCGGCCGGTCCCTGGAGCCCCTCTGGCACCACCAGCACCTCGGTGTCGGCCACCGTCGCGGACCGCATCAGCGCGTCGTCCGCGCGGGCGGGCTCGGGTGTTCTGACGCCCATGGCGCGCGCCTGGGAGCGCTGCACGGCCACCTGATCGGCGTCAGGACCGATCCACACCTCATGGCGCATATCGCCGCCCGCGTGCCCCAGCAGCAGCGTGGCCGCCTGATGGCGGCGCATCGCCTCCACCACCGCCGGTACGCCCTCCGCCGCACCGCTGCTCGGCGGCCCGGTGCCGTCGTGTCCGCTCAGCGCCGGTCCGCCGGGGCGGCCCCGCCCGGCGCGGAAGAGGTCGAGGACGGTCTCCAGATGGGCGCGGGCGTACTCCGCCCGGGCGTGGTCGATCTCCGCGTTCAGCTGCTCCGAGCAGCCGGCGGCCCTGCTGCCGTGGCGGGTCTCCTCCGTCCTGGCCCGCAGCGGCTCGGGCAGCCGGTCGCGTACGGCCCGGCGCTCGCGCGGGTCACCGGCCAGGATCAGCAGGTCGGCGTCGTTGTCCGTCCACTGCCGCATCAGCTCGTCGGCCACGCGGTCGGCGGTCTGCTCCCAGGTGTTCCCGACCCGGTTGCGGTAGTGCCACTCGTGGCGGTCGGCGGGCACCGACCGGTGGCCCCGGCCATGCGCCCTGCGGCCCCCGGCGCGCCCCGCCGGCCGGGCACCGGTGTCGTCGCGCAGCTCCAGATCGGCCCCCGCCTGATCGACGAAGGCCACCAGACAGGCCGGCCACTCACCCCTGAACGCGGCCAGCGGCGCCACTCGCGGCAGCATCGACCAGGACGTGACCACATCGATCGGGGACGTGGCCAGCGGCAGGTCGAGCACCACCTCGCCGTCGGTGGCGAACAGCGCCCGCCCCGCGGACGTCCTGGCCCATTGCTCACCGGCCAGCCGCTCGACCACCGCGTCACAGGTGGCGCGGTCGGCGCCCTGGCCGGTCAGCTGATCCGCCACGAACCGCTCCCGCAGCCTGCGCCGCCTGGGCGCGTCCTCCGTGCTGCGGGAGGTGTCCATGTACACGCCCGCCCATGGACCGGGGCGGTCGAACAACGGCTTCAGGAATCCAACGTCCATGACCTCCCCCAAACCCGGGGACACCCACGGCAGAAACCGGTCGACCCGACTCGCGCGGATCGCCGTTTCGCTTCTGACACCAGGATCCCTCCACCTCACCGGGATCGCCAGAGCCGACTAAAATCGCTGTCATGGCTCGCTCCAACGAGGAGGTCGAAGCCCTCCTGCGCGAATACGCCGATCTGCTCCTGATCACGGGCGGGGACGCGTACCGGGCGCGTGCGTACGAGAAGGCCGCCCGGGCGATCGGCGGCCACGCGGCCGACATCTCGCAGTTCGACGCGAAGGCGCTGCGGGACATCCCCAATGTGGGCCGGTCGATCGCCGACAAGGTGGTCGAGTATCTGCACACCGGGACCATGCCCGCCGTCGAGGAGGCGCGCGCCGCGATCCCGGCCGGGGTGCGGGAGCTGACCGCCATCCCGGCGCTCGGGCCGAAGAAGGCCATGATCCTCTACGAGGAGCTGGAGATCTCCTCGATCGACCAGCTGGCCCAGGCCATCGAGGATCACCAGCTGCGCGATCTCAAGGGCTTCGGGCCGAAGTCCGAGGAGAACATCCTGCACGGCATCGGGCTGATGCGCGCCGCGGGCAACCGCATCCCGCTCGACGAGGCCATGGACGTGGCCGATGACATCGTCTCCGCCCTGTCCAAGGTGCCCGGCTGCCGACGGTGTGCGTACGCCGGGTCGCTGCGCCGGATGCGGGAGACCGTGGGCGATGTGGACATCCTGGTGGCGGCGGAGGAATCCGGCCCGTTCATGGAGGCGTTCACCCGGCTGCCGCTCACCTCCGAGGTGATCGCCCACGGCCAGAAGAAGACCTCGATCCGCACCACCAAGGGGCTCCAGGTGGATCTGCGGGTCCTGCCGCTGGACTCCTGGGGCGCGGGACTGCTCTACTTCACCGGCTCCAAGGCGCACAACATCCGCATCCGCGCGATCGCGGTGCGCCATGGCCTCAAGCTCTCCGAGTACGGCCTCTTCGAAACCAAGAGCGGCAAGACCATCGCCTCGCGAAGCGAGGAGGACGTCTACGCCCGGCTCGGCATGGACTGGATCCCGCCGACGCTGCGCGAGGACCGGGGCGAGGTCAAGGCGGCCCTCGAAGGCCAACTCCCCCGGCTGGTCGAGGAGTCCAACCTCCGGGGCGATCTGCACACCCACACCAACCTCACCGACGGGCTGGAATCGCTGGAGGACATGATCGCCAAGGCGGAGCGGCGCGGCTACGCGTACTACGCCATCACCGATCACGCGCCCAAGCTGTATATGCAGCAGATGACCGAGGAGAAGATGCTGGCCCAGCGGGAGCGGGTGCGCGCGCTCGACCGAGGCCGCCGCCGCGGGGACACCCGGCTGCTGCACGGCGTGGAGCTGAACATCGACGTCGACGGGGACGTGGACTGGCCGCCCGACTTCCTCGCGGACTTCGATCTGTGCGTGGCCTCGGTGCACACCCAGTTCGGCCTGGACCGCAAGGCGATGACCCGGCGGCTGGTGAGGGCCTGCGAGAATCCGTACGTGCATGTCATCGGCCATCCGACCACCCGGCTGATCGGCAAGCGGCCCGGAATCGACGCCGACTTGGACGAGGTGTTCGCCGCCTGCGCCCGCACCGGCACCGCGCTGGAGATCAACGCACATCCGGACCGGCTCGATCTCTCGGACGAGAACATCCTGCGGGCCAAGTCGCACGGGGTGGTGTTCGCCCTGGACAGCGACGCCCACTCGACCCGGGATCTGGACAACATGCGGTACGGGGTGGGCATGGCCCAGCGGGGCTGGCTGACCCCGGACGATGTCATCAACACCTGGTCGCTCACCCGGCTGCGGCGTTTCCTGCGCAAGGACACGGGGCACCAGCCCCCAACATGACCACCACCGAACCCGACCGCTCCTACCCCGCCCGTCAGGCCCCCGGCGCCGAAACCCTCGCCGAGCTGGACGCACGGGTCATCGACTGCCGCGCCTGCCCCCGGCTGGTCCAGTGGCGGGAGGAGGCCGCCCGCACCAAGCGCCGGGCCTACGCCGACTGGGAGTACTGGGGGCGGCCGGTGCCCGGGTTCGGGCCACCGGACGCCGGGGTGGCGATCGTGGGACTCGCACCGGCCGCCCACGGTGGAAACCGCACGGGCCGGATGTTCACCGGCGACCGCGCCGGTGACTTCTTGTACGCCGCGCTGTACGACCTGGGGCTGGCCAGCCGGCCGACCGCCACCCACCGCGGTGACGGTCTGGAGCTGTACGGGGTCAGGATCACCTCGCCGGTGCACTGCGCCCCGCCCGCCAACCGCCCCACCCCCGAGGAGCGGGACACCTGCCGCTCGTGGCTGGCCCGGGAGCTGCGGCTGCTGCGGCCGACGCTGCGGACCGCGGTGGTGCTCGGCGCCTTCGGCTGGCAGGCCGTGCTGCCCGCCTTGGAGGCGGCCGGATGGGCCGTGCCCCGGCCCCGGCCGGTGTTCGGACACGGCGCGCGGGCCACGCTGCGGGCGGCCGACGACGGGCCGCCGCTCACGCTCTTCGGCTGCTACCACGTGAGCCAGCAGAACACCTTCACCGGACGGCTCACCCCGGCCATGCTGCGCGAGGTGCTCGGCGCGGCGGCGGAGGCGGCGGGGCTTCCGGTCTCCGGCTCCGGCTAGGGCCGGAGGGTGGTCGTGGAGGGGTCGTGGCGGGTCGTGGAGAGGGGGAGGCCCCGGGCACTGGGGCAGGAGGGCGCCCGGGACCTCGTTCATGGGGTGGGCCGGATCAGTTGAGACCCTGGCCCGCGTCGCTGCCGATGTCACCGGCCCCGGCAGCCGCGCCCGCGTCACCGGCGCCCGCGTCACCGGCGCCCGCGTCACCGGCTCCGGCGTTGCCCGCGCCCGCGGCGTCACCGGCGCCACCGGCAGCATCGCCTGCGCCACCGGCCGCGTCACCGCCACCGGCGCCGCCGCCGTCCGCGCCGATGACCGCGCCGGTGGCCTCCAGCGCGGCGGTCACCGGCTGGAAGAACGTCTCACCGCCCTGGGTGCAGTCGCCGCTGCCGCCGGACGTCAGCCCGACCGCCGCGTCCTCGGCGAACATCGCGCCACCGCTGTCGCCTGGCTCGGCGCACACATCGGTCTGGATGAGGCCGTTGACGATGTCGCCGTTGCCGTAGTTCACCGTGGCGTTGAGGCCGGTGACGGTGCCGTCGGTGACCCCGGTCGTGGAGCCGGAGCGCTGCACCTTCAGGCCCACGCTCGCCTCGACGGCGCGCCCGATCTCCTGGGTGTTGCCGTTCTGGAGGTCGACCGTGCTGGACGGCTGGGTGGTGGCGTCGTCGTACATCACCAGCGCGAAGTCGTTCTCGGGGAACTTGGAGTCCTGCACCGTGCCCACTTGCTGGGCACCGGCCTCGTCCGAGGTCCAGGTCTGGGATTCGTTGCCGCAGTGGCCCGCGGTCAGGAAGCCCGGCGCGCCGTCGACGCTGACGTTGAAGCCCAGCGAACAGCGGGCGCCACCGCCGAAGATGGCATCGCCGCCGTCGAGCCCACCGGCCGCGGCGTCACCGCCGCCTCCGGCGTCACCGGCACCACCAGCGGCGTCACCGGCACCGCCCGCACCGGCGTCGCCCGCACCGCCTGCGGCGCCCGCGTCACCCGCTCCGCCTGCCGCACCGGCGGCGTCCCCGGCACCCGCGTCACCCGCGTCACCCGCCGCGTCCCCGGCGCCCGCGCCGCCGTTGTCGCCGGGCTGGGCCGCCTCCTCGCCGTCGAACTTCTTGAACTCGCCCTTGCTGCGCTTGACGCTGACCGTGCCCTCCATCTGACCCGTCGCCTTGGTCAGCGTGTCCCACTTCGTGCCGGTCACCGTCCGGTCGGCGGTCACCTGGACCTTGTTGGTGACCGGGTCGATCGACCAGGCGGTGCCGGGCACCGACGCATCGCTGCTCAGCGTCTGGGTGGCGGCCTTCAAGTCGGCCATGCTGTTCTGGACGACCTTCGCCACGGCGCCCTTGGCCCGGACGGCCTCGGCCGAGTCCTCGTCCACCACATTCATGACCAGCTGGCGGTTGCCGTTGTCGTAGTACCAGCCCGCACCGTTGTCACCGAGGTCCGAGGCGAGACTCCTCGCGAGCTTCACCGCGGCCGGGGACGAGAAGGTCTTGGCGCCCGACGACTCGTCCGGGGTCGCGTTCGCGTTGGGCAGCAGAATGGCGGCTGCCCCGAGCGCGGTGATGGCGGCTCCGGAAATGGCGAGGGTCCGCTTGTTCACACGTCGGTGGCTCAACTCAGTGACCTCCAGTCGGGGATGCGCGGCAGGTGTGTGCGGAGCGCTTGCTGCGTTCCGTCACGCCCCCGCGCGGGGCCACCACGTCGTACGGGGATGCGTTCGCCCCGTTCTCATCCGTACTCAAGGTCTGATGAATGGCTGCGCCGAACGGTCCGGATCGGTAGGCTCCGCCGGTTCGGCCGATTGTCGTGACGCCAGTCCTGACGCCTGCGGCGGGCTGGTCCCCTACCCGCCCCTTCCCACAACTGGGGCTCCGCCCCAGACCCCGCTCCTCAATCGCCGGAGGGGCTGGAAGGCGAGACGCCACCCCAAGACCCCGCTCCTCAAGCGCCGGAGAGGCTGGAAGGCGGGGCGCCACCCCAAGGCCCCGCTCCTCAAGCTCCCCCAGCTACCGCTGGGAGGTGCCCCCTGGAGGGGCTGGAAGGCGGGGCTTCGCCCCAGACCCCGGGGGTCCAGGGGCGGAGCCCCGGGGGCGCCCTCTAGCCGCGCTCGGCGGCCTCGGCCTGGGCGCGCAGCTCCCAGACCTCGCCGAGCGCCATCCGCTCCGCCTCGGCGGGGGAGCCGCCGGTGTCCTCGAAGTGGTCGACGTACGCGCCGATGAACTCCTGCCAGCGCTGGTTGGCCGGGTCCTCGTCCAGCGCCGCCATCGCGGCCGCGAAGTCCTCGCAGTCCACGAGGTGGAAGAGATGGCGTCCGCTGCGCCAGATCCGCCAGTTGGTGATCCCGGCCCGGCGCAGCGCCACCAGCAGGTCCTCCGGGACCGTGGCGTGCACCTGTTCATAACCGGACTCCTGGCCCTCCTTGAGAACCGAGTGCAACGCCACCCTCATCGGCGCTCCTCCTCCTTCTTCTTCCGCTGCTTCCCGATGCCGGGCGGCCACGGCGGCCGCCCGCCAACGGTCCATGATGCAGCGCTCACCCCTTCTGTTCGACGCGCACCCAGTCCACCTCCGCCTGCACTCCCCCGGCCGCGACCCGGTCGACGCTGGACTGCGGCAGGCCCCAGTAGGGGGTGGTGACCTTGTTCCACCCGGCCGGGTACGCCCCGCCCAGGGCGAGGTTGAGGATCACGTACTGGTTGTGGCCGAAGACCCACTGGCCGCGGGTGGACTCGAGCTTGTTGCGGCTCGTCTCCTGGACCACCCGGTCGTCGACGAGGAAGCGCATCCCGGTGGGTGTCCACTCCACCGCGTAGGTGTGCCACTGGTCGGCGCGGCCGCCGCCCGGGTAGGTCTGGCGGGCGCCGATGTTGCCGTCCGCCGAATAGCCGGGGCCGTGCAGGGCGGTGCTGGTCCAGTCGGCGTAGCCGATGTTCTCCATGATGTCGGTCTCACCGGAGGAGGGCCAGGACACCGAGGGATCGTCCACATCGCTGCCCAGCAGCCAGAACGCGGGCCAGTAGCCGTCGCCGACCGGCAGCTTCATCCGGGCGCTGACCCGCCCGTAGGTGAAGTCCAGCTTGGTGTGGGTGTCGATGCGGCCGGAGGTGAAGTCGTATGTGCCGCCGCCCGCCTGGGTGCAGCCCTTGCAGTACTTCGCCCTGAGGACGAGATTGCCGTTCTCGGTGCGGATGTTGTCGGAGGAGTCGACATACGCCTGCGACTCGCCGTTGACCGACCCCATCTCCTGGCCGGTCCGCACCACACGCCACTTCGAGCGGTCGAGGGAGGCACCGGTGAAGTCGTCGAAGAACGTCGTCCGATACGCCCCGGACTGTTCACCGGGGAGGGCGGGGTACGCGGCGGAGGCGCTTCCGCCGGTGCCCCAGACCTGGAACTCGTAGAGGGAGTAGCCGAATTGGGCGGTGGCCGGGGCCGGGTTGTAGAAGGAGCGGCGCTCCTTCCCCAGCATCCGCACATAGCGGCCGGTGGCGGGCTGCGACAGCTTCACGGTGTCATGGCGGCCCACCGCGTCCGCGGGGGACTTCACATCCGCGCGGCGGGCGGCCACCTCGGCGGCGGAGGGCTGGTAGACCGTGCGCCAGGTGCGATTGTCGTCGGACACCTGCACCTGGTAGTCGACGGCGTAGGCCGCCTCCCAGTAGAGGTCGACGGTGTCGATCGTGGAGGTCGCGCCGAGGTCCACCGAGACCCAGCGATTGGCGTTCCAGTCGCTGGACCAGCGGGTCTGGTCGTCCTTGAGGTTGGCGGGCCAGCCGCCGTCGGTGACGAAGGCGGGCGAGTTGCCCGCGTGCTGGTAGTAGTTGGAGTAGGCGGGGTGGTTCAGGGCGAGATTGGTCCGGGTCGTGGACGCCGGTGCGGGCTCTCCGCCGTACACCTTGAACGAGTACAGGGAGTAGCCGTAGGGCGTGCCGCGCTCGATGCCGCGCATCCGTACGTAGCGTCCGACGACGTCCTGAGGGTGGGTGTGGGCGGTGAGGGATCCTCCGGTCCCGGCGTCCTCCGTGTAGAAGGGGGTCCAGTCGGTGCCGTTCTTGGACACCTCCAGGACGTATTTCTTGCCGTAGGCGGCCTCCCAGTCCAGGACGACCCGGTCGATCCGGATGGTGGCGCCGAGGTCGACGCGTATCCACGCGTCGTCGGTGAACGGGCTGGCCCAGCGGGTCGATCCATTGCCGTCGAAGGCCAGGCCCGGCGCGGTGCCGTCGTTCTCGCTGCCGGACGCGGTGACGGCCCCGTGGTTCGCGGCATACGCGGCCGCCGCCCGGTCGGTGTCCCACGTCGCCTGGGCGGTCGCGTGGGCGCCGGCCGCGGTGGAGTGCGAGGCGGGTGTGGCGAGGGCCGGGCCCGTGGTCAGTACCGCCACCGTGGCGAGGGTGGCGAGGGCGCTCAGCAGGATGCGGGGGGTACGGGATGGCATGCGGCTCTCCTCGAGGAGGTTGTGGGGGTGCACGGTGTGGTGCCGATGGGTGTTCGTGCCGAAGTGCCGGTGTGCCGGTGTGCCGTGGTGCCGATGTGCTTTGCGTTGTGGCTGTGTGCCGCGGGTGGGCTTTTCCCCTCCCCGCCCCTTCCCGTTACCAGGGGCTCCGCCCCTGGACCCCGAGGTCTGGAGGCGAAGCCCCGCCCCGCGGCGGAACCGCATATCGATACCGCGGGAAGGGCCGGAGCCCCGACCCGGGGTCTGGGCGGTGCCCCGCTCCGGGTCTAGGGCAGAGCCCCGCCCCTGCGTCTGGGCGGATGCCCCAGCCCGGAGACTGGGGCGGAGCCCCGGACCGGAGACTGAGGCGGATGCCCCAGCCCGGAGACTGGGGCAGAGCCCCGGACCGGAGACTGAGGCGGAGCCCCAACCCTAGGTCTGGGCAAGGCCCAAGCCCGGAATCTGAGGCGGAGCCCCAACCCCGGGTCTGAGGCAAAGCCCCGACCCGGAGACTGAGCAGAGCCCCGACCCTGGGCCTGGGCGGAGCCCCAGCCCGGAGACTGAGGCGAAGCCCGGCCCGGGGTCTGAGGCAAAGCCCCGACCCGGAGACCGAGGCAGAGCCCCAACCCTAGGTCTGGGCGGAGCCCCAGCCCGGAGACTGAGGCGAAGCCCGGCCCGGGGCCTGGGGCAGAGCCCCGGACCAGAGACCGAGGCAGAGCCCCAACCCTGGGCCTGGGCGGAGCCCCAGCCCGGAGACTGAGGCGAAGCCCGGCCCGGGGCCTGGGGCAGAGCCCCGGACCAGAGACCGAGGCAGAGCCCCAACCCTAGGTCTGGGCGGAGCCCCGGCCCGGGGTCTGGGCGGAGCCCCAACCGGGAGTCCCAGGCGAAGCACCAGCCCGGGGCCTGGGGCGGAGCCCCGGTTTCGGGGCCTGGGGCGGAGCCCCGGTTTCGGGGGCTGGGGCGGAGTCCCGGTTTCGGGAAGGGGCGGGGAGGGGAACAAGCCCGCCGCAGGCGTCAACGTCCGTCGAATACCCCCTAGGCGGCTCGGCGGGCCCGGCCCCGGTGGTCGCGGATGATCTCCGCGTAGCGGTGGCCGGTCCCCTTGATGGTGCGGACCTGGGTGCGATAGTCGACATGGACGAGGCCGAAGCGCTTGTCGTAGCCGTACGCCCACTCGAAGTTGTCCAGCAGCGACCAGGCGAAGTACCCGGCCAGCGGAGCACCCTTGCGGACCGCCGAGGCGCAGGCCGCGAGGTGCTGGACGAGGTAGTCCTGGCGCTCGGGGTCGTCCACGGTCCCGTCCGGCCGTACGACATCGGGGTAGGCGGAGCCGTTCTCGGTGACGTACAGCTTGCGGGCACCGTATTCGCCGGTCAGGCGCAGCAGCAGGCTTTCGATGCCGCAGGCGTCGACCTCCCAGTCCATGCCCGTGCGCGGGACGTCCGGGCGGCGGACGGCGCGGGCGTGCGGGACCGGGCCGGTGGGGTCGTCGGTGACGGTGGCCGGGAAGTAGTAGTTCAGGCCCAGCCAGTCCAGGGGCACGGCGATGGTCTCCAGGTCGCCGGGGCGCTCCGGCAGTTCGACCCCGTACACCTCGCGCATATCGGCGGGGAAGCCACGGCCGTGCACCGGGTCCAGCCACCAGCGGTTGGTGTGGCCGTCCATGCGCCGTGCGGCGGCCCGGTCCTCCGGCCGGTCGGTGGCCGCCTCCACGGTGTTGAGGTTGTTGACGATGCCGACCTCGGCGCGTGGCGCGGCGGCCCGGATCGCCTGGGCGGCCAGGCCGTGGCCGAGCAGCAGGTGGTACGAGGCGCGGACCGCCGCGGTCAGATCGGTGAGCCCGGGCGCCATCACGCCCTCGAGGTGGCCGATCCAGGCCGAGCACAGCGGCTCGTTGAGGGTGGTCCAGTGGCGCACCCGGTCGCCGAGGCGGTCGGCCACCACCGAGGCGTACGCGGCGAAGTGCTCCGCGGTGTCGCGCTCGGGCCAGCCGCCCCGGTCCTGGAGCACCTGGGGCAGGTCCCAGTGGTACAGGGTGACGGACGGGGTGATGCCCGCCTCCAGCAGGCCGTCGATCAACTCGTCGTAGAAGGCCAGCCCCTTGGCGTTGGCCGGCCCGTCGCCGCCCGGCACCACCCGTGGCCAGGCGATGGACATCCGGTAGGCGTTGGTGCCGAGCCGCTTCATCAGCCCGATGTCCTGGCGCCAGCGGTGGTAGTGGTCGCAGGCCACATCGCCGTGGTCGTCGCCCGCCACCTTGCCGGGGGTGTGCGAGAAGGTGTCCCAGATCGAGGGCGACCGTCCGTCCTCGGCGACGGCTCCCTCGACCTGGTAGGCGGAGGTGGCCGTGCCCCACAGGAAGTCGTGCGGGAAGGCTGTGAGGTCCAGGAGTTCGGACACGTACGTCCTTTCAGAGGTGGGAAGGTCAGGGGTGGGAAGGTCAGGGGTGGGAAGACTGGAGGTGGGAAGGTCGGAGGTGGGAAGGTCACACGTGGGAAGGCCGGTCACTTCACGGCTCCGGCCGTGAGTCCCGCCACGAGGTAGCGCTGGAGCAGCAGGAAGCCCGCGACCACGGGGACACTGACGACGAGCGAGGCGGCCATCACCTGGTTCCAGTACACCTCGGTCTGGGTGGCGTAGCCCTGGAGCCCCACGGCGAGGGTCCGGGTGGTGTCGTTGGTCATCACGGACGCGAAGAGCACCTCGCCCCAGGCGGTCATGAACGCGTAGACGGCGACGGCGACGATGCCGGGGATCGCGGCCGGGACGACGACCCGGAACAGCGCGCCCAGCGGTCCGCAGCCGTCCACCAGCGCCGCCTCGTCCAGATCGCGCGGCACCGAGTCGAAGTACCCGATGAGCATCCAGATCGAGAACGGCAGCGAGAAGGTGAGATAGGTGAGGATGAGGCCGCCCCGGGAGCCGAAGAGGGCGATACCGGTGGCGTTGCCGATGTTCACGTAGATGAGGAACAGCGGCAGCAGGAAGAGGATCCCGGGGAACATCTGGGTGGACAGGACCGTGACGGTGAACACCCGCTTGCCCCGGAACCGGTACCGGCTGACCGCGTACGCGGCGAAGACGGCGATCACCACCGAGCAGACGGTGGCCGCGCCCGCCACGATGGCCGAGTTCAGGAAGTACGTGGCGAGCGGGACCGTCGACCAGATGTCGATGTAGGGGCGGATGGTCAGCCCGCTCGGCAGCCAGCGGAACGTCCCCGAGACGTCCTCCAGTGGCTTCAGGGAGCTGGAGACCATGACGTACACCGGCAGCAGCACGAACCCGGTGAGCAGGGTGAGGAAGATCCGGCGGGCCCAGAGGAAGGACCGGGGGGCGGCCATCGGTGAGCGGGGCTGCGCCGGGGAGGTGCTAGACATCGGCCGTCTTCCTTCGTCGGGAGGTCAGCAGCAGGTACAGGCCCGTCACCACGAGCAGGAAGAGCAGCAGCAGGACGGACATGGCGGACCCAGTGCCGAAGTTCCAGGTGGCGAACGTCGTCTGGTAGACGTGGATCGAGATGAGGTCCGCGGCCTCCGGCGCCGCCTTGCCGAACAGCACATACGGCGTGTTGAAGTCGTTGAACGTCCACAGGAACAGCACCAGCACCAGCACCTGGTTGACCGGGCGCAGCGAGGGCAGGGTGATGCGGCGGATCTGCTGCCACATCCCGGCGCCGTCGAGTGCGGCCGCCTCGTAGAGCTCCTTGGGGATGTTCTGGAGTCCGGCCATGACGACGAGGAACGCGAACGGCCAGCCCTTCCACACCGACACGGTGAGCAGGGCGATGAAGCTGTTGTCGCCGATCAGCCAGAACGAGGGCTTGTCGGTGAGGCCCAGCTGGTCGTGGAGTACGTGGTTCACCAGCCCGTTGTCATGCTGGAACATGAACGCCCAGGTGATGACGGCCGTGTAGACGGGCAGCGCGTACGGGACCAGGAACAGGGTGCGCAGCACACCCCGGCCGCGGAAGGTGTCCTGGAGGAAGATGGCGGTGGCGGTGCCCAGCAGCCAGCACAGCCCGACGGACAGCACGGTGAAGCCGCAGGTGACCCAGAACGAGTGGAGCAGCGCCTCACCGGCCGGCGCGTTGATGTCCACCGAGATCGTGTAGTTGTCCCATCCGGACCAGGGCGCGGCGCTCCAGTCCCGGATGGAGAACCGGGTGAGCGCCTTGAAGCTCATCAGGATGCCCATCACCATCGGCACCAGATGGACCAGGAGCTCGAGGACCAGGGCGGGCAGGAGCAGCAGATACGGCAGTCCGATGCGGCGGAGCCGCCCGGGGCGGCGCGGGCCTCGCGCCGCCCCGGGGGTGCTCCCCGACACGGTCCGCCGGTCTGCCTCGGCGGTGGCGGTCGTGGTGGTCATGAGGTGTCCGCGCTCACTTCGCCGGCATCTGCTGCTGGGCCTTCTCCAGCTTGGCCTTCACCGACGCGGTGGTCACCGGGCGTCCGGCGGCGGCGTCCGCGAACAGCTCCTTGACGGCCGTGCCCACGGACGTCTCGAACTGCGACTCGTCGGCCACCTGCGGCAGCGCCTCGGCACTCTTGGCGAGGGTGTCCCGCAGGGCGGCGGTCGCCTGGTTGTTGAACGCGGGGTCGGACTGGGCGGCCTTGACCGGCGGGATGGAGCCGTACGCCTTGTTGAGGATCTTCTGCTCGGCGTCGCTGGTCATGAACTTCACGAACTTCAGGGCGCCGTCGTGGTTGTCGGTGTTCTTGAAGACGGCCAGGTTGATACCGGCGACCATCGAGTTGACGGCGGTGCCGGTGCCGGGGGTGCCCGAGCGTACGGGCGCCGGGGCCACGCCCCACTCGTCGTCCTTCATGCCCAGGGAGGCGAAGGTGGCGGAGGCGGTCTGCCACAGGACCATGGCCGTCTTGCCCTTGGCGAAGTCGCTGAGGGACTGGTTCTGCGCGTACTCGGCGTTGCCCGGGGCGATGATCTTGTCCTTCGCCATCAGGTCGACATACTGCTTGATCGCGGTGACCGCGCCGTCCGAGGTGAAGTCGGGCTTGCCGTCGGCGGTGAAGAAGTCGGCACCGTGCTGCTTGGCGAAGACGAAGACCTGGTGGATGTTCTCCGAGAGGTTGGCACCCTCGGCGCCGAGCCCCCACTTGCCGTCCTTGGAGAGCTTCTTGCCGTCTGCGACGAGCTCGTCCCAGGTGGCGGGGGGCTTGGAGATGCCCGCGTCGGCGAACATCTTCTTGTTGTAGTAGAGCGCGTACGCCATCGAATACAGCGGCACCGCGGCCGGGTCCTCGCCCTTCACCCCGGTCGAGCCGAGGGCGGAGGCCACGAAGCGGTCCTTGCCGCCGATGCTGCCGAAGTTCTTGTCGTCCCACGGCAGCAGCGCCCCGGACGCCTGGAGCGAGGCGCTCCAGGTGTTGCCGATGTTCAGCACATCCGGGCCCTGGCCGGAGGTGGTGGCGGTGAGGATCCGGTTCAGCAGCTCGGACCAGGGAATGACCTCGAGTTTCACTCTGATCCCGGTCTTCTTCTCGAACTTGTCGAGCTCGGGCTTCAGGACCTTCTTGTCCACCGTGATGCTAGCGCCCTGGTTGGAGGCCCAGTACGTGAGCGTCTTCGGCGAGTCGTTGGATCCGCCGCCACCGGCCGTCGAGGAACCGCCTCCGCAGGCCGAGACGGCGAGGGCGAGTGACAAGGTGACGGCGCCTATGGCCGCGACTCGGATGCTGCGCATGGCTCCTGGTGTCCCTTCCGGGAGGGTGAGTGCCAAGAAGGGCCCGGGTACGCCACCGCGTTCAACTCCCGAAGCCTCTCACGGCTTAATTTAGGACGTGAGTTAAACCTCAAGAGAAGGTCGCGTCAAGAGATCCGGCGGAGGTATCTTGCGGCGCGGAGCCCGGAGTTGAGGAGGCCAGGTGACGGCGAACAACGGCCGTACGGTTCGTGACCTGCGGCGGGAGAACCGTGCCGCCGTGCTGCGCCGGTTGTACTTCGACGGGCCGATGAGCCGCTATTCGCTGGCCCCCGTGACCGGGCTGAGTTCAGGTTCCATCAGCAATGTGGTCGCCGAACTGCTCGCCGAGGAGCTGGTGGAGGAGGCCGGGAGCGTGGACTCCGACGGCGGCCGCCCCCGCACCCTGCTGCGGATCACCCCGCACAGCGGCCACATGATCGGGGTGGACGTCGGCGAGACCCGGGTCCGCGTCGAGCTGTTCGACCTCGCGCTGGCCGAACGGGCCCATGCCGACCGGCCGTTGCCCACGCGCGGCGCCGGACACCGGGACCGCTACGACAGCCAGCTGATCGCGGGCCATATCCGCGACGGCATCGCCGAGGTCCTGGCCGCGGCCGGGCTCACCCCCGATCGGCTCCTCGGCGTCGGCATCGGCGTCCCCGGCATCGTCGAGCACTCCGAGGAGGGCGGTGCGGAGGAGGGCGGTGCGGTGGTGCACTGCCAGCCGATCGGCTGGGAGGCGGTCCCGCTGGAGCGGATGCTGCGCGGACCGGGCCATCTCCCCCAGGAGGTCCCGTACTTCATCGAGAACGGCGCCAAGACGCTGGGTCAGGCCGAGATGTGGTTCGGCGCCGGGCGCGGTGCGCGCAACGCGGTGGTGGTGCTCTTCGGCTCTGGCGTCGGCGCCTGCGTCGTGACCGACGACGTCGAGCACGGCCGGGCGGTGGAGTGGGGCCATCTCACCGTGCGGGTGCGGGGCCGCCGGTGCCGCTGCGGGGCGCTGGGCTGCCTGGAGGCGTACGCGGGCGCGGAGGCGCTGTTGGAGCGCTGGCAGGAGGCGGGCGGACAGCCGCCGTCCGACACCGATGAGGAGAGCGCCCTGACGGCGATGCTGGCCGCCGCCTACCCCGCGGACGGTGGCGCACCGGACCCGGTGGCGGCCGCCGTCCTCGCCGAGACGGCGGAGTACCTGGGCGCGGGTCTTTCCGACCTGATCAACCTCTTCCAGCCCGAGCGCATCCTGGTCGGCGGCTGGGCCGGGCTCCAGCTCGGCTCGCGCTTCCTGGACTCGGTGCGCCGCCACGCGCTCTCGTACGCGCTGCCGTACCCGTCCGGACGCGTCGGCATCGACCTGGGGGCGCTGGGGCCGGACGCGGTGACGGTGGGCGCCGCGATCCTGCCGCTCGCGGACTTCTTCGCCCGCGGTGGGCGCCGTCTGCCCGCCGGGCCCTCGCCGGAGCCGTCCCCGGCGTGGCGCACGACCTTGGGCACGCGGCTGGCGTAAGAGCGACACGTAGGGCCGACGCACGCGGCCGGCGTACGGCTACGCCGACTCCTGCGTGCCGTTACGCCGACTCCCGTACCACCAGCTCCGGTTCGAAGAGGACCGCGACCGGATCGGTGCGCAGGCCCCGGACGTGCTCGTCGAGCAGCCGGGCCATCGCCGCCGCCATGTCCTCCACCGGCTGGCGCACCGTGGTCAGTGGCGGCCGGCAGGTGGCGGCCACGCTGGAGTCGTCGAAGCCGACGACCGCCACATCCTCGGGCACCCGCCGGCCCCGCTCCCGCAGCACCTGGCAGACCCCCTGGGCCATCAGGTCGTTCGCCGCGAACACCCCCTCCACATCGGGGTGTTCGGCGAGCAGCGCGGTCATCGCCGCCACCCCGCTGTCCAGCGTGAAGCCGCCCTCGGCCACCGGAACGTACGGATGGCCGCCGCGGGCCATGGTGTCGCGGAATCCGGCGAGCCGCTCCTGGCTCGCCGCCACGGCCCACGGCCCCGACACGGTGGCCACCTTCCGGCACCGCCGGGCCAGCAGGCGCTCGGCGGCGATGCGGCCACCGTCCCAGTGCGCCAGGTCGACATGGCTCAGCGCCACCGGCCGCACGGGCCGGGCGAACAGCACAGCGGGCAGTCCGGCCTCGGCCAGCAGTGCGGGCAGTGGATCGTCGGGGTGGGTGGACACCACGAGGGCCCCGTCCGCGTTCCCCTGCCGCAGATACCTCACCACCTCCTGCCGGGCCTCGGGGGACTCGGCGAACATCAGCACCGGGTGCATCGAGCGCGGCCGCAGGAATCCGACCACGCCACCGACCACCCGGCCGAAGAACGGGTCGGCGAACACCCGCGCGGCGAAGGCGTTCTGCTCCTCCTCCGAGGTGTCCCCGGACCCGTTCCCGGCCCCGGAGACGACGAGCGCCACGGTGCCGGTGCGCCGGGTCACCAGCGATCTGGCCGCTCGGTTGGGCGCGTAGCCGGTCCTCTCGATCGCCAGCCGGACCAGGTCCTGGATGGCCGGATCCACATTGCGGACGCCATTGACGACCCGGGACACGGTCGCCCGGGAGACACCGGCCTCCCGGGCGACATCCTCCAAGGTCGGGGCCTGTCGGTTCATGTCCGCACCCTAGTGGCCGTGCGCCCCGGGGGCATAGAGCGCTCTCCCGCCACCGTCCTCAGTGGCGCAGTGGCGCAGTGGCGCAGTGGCTCAGCGGCTCAGCGGCTCAGCGGCTCAGCGGTAGACGCCGAACTCGTAGAGCGAGTAGCCGTAGCCGGTGCCACGGGCCGTGCCGTGGACGCGCACATAGCGCCCGGTGCCCGAGACGTCGAAGTCGTCCACACCGCCGTTGCCATCGGTCACCTCACGGACGGTGCGCCAGTTGCTGCCGTCGTCCGAGGTCTGGATGGTGTACGCCTTGGCGTAGGCGGCCTCCCACACCAGCTGGACGTGGGTGAAGGAGGTGGACGCGCCGAGGTCCACCCGGAGCCACTGCGGATCGCTCCAGTCGGCGGCCCAGCGGGTGTCCGCCTTGCCGTCCACCGCGTTGGCCGGGGCGCAGGGGCAGTCGCCGCCGCCCGTCTGGTACGAGGAGGCGGTGGCGGGCCTGCCGAGGGCCGCGTTGGTGCCGTTCACGGCGGGCGGGACCACCCGCACGGAACGGGTCTCGACGCCGACGTTGCCCTTGCCGTCGGTGGCCTTGACGTACACCTTCCACACCCCGGGGCGGTCCGGCGCGGTGCCCCTCAGCCGCCCGCCGCCGAGGGCGGTGGCGGGCAGCGGGATGAGCCCCTTGTCCTTGTCGAGGTACATCGTGCTGCCCAGCACCTGGTAGGAGATGGCGTCGCCGTCGGGGTCGGTGGCCTTGACCGCGAGCGTCAGATCGCGGCCCGCCTCCACCTTGGCGGCATCGCCCTCCACGGCCAGTGAGGAGATGACCGGCGGTGTGTTGTCGCGCGAGGTGTCGGCTCCGTACGCCTTCTTCACCGCGTAGTACGACAGCCGCTTCTGGCCGGCGGGCAGCAGATTGAACCAGACGCCACCGAAGTCGTCCTCGGTGCCGTAGTGGAACATCGTGGCGCCGAGCGCGACGCCCTTGTGGCCGGTGACGCAGTTCCACGCCTTGGTGTAACCCGCGGCCTTGGCCTGGTCGGTGGGCTCCTCGGGGACACCGTTGGAGTCGTCGGGGACCTCCCACTCCCCCGCCGGGCCGGTCTCGGTGACGATGTACGGCTTGGTGTAACCGCCCTGCTCCCAGGTGGCCTTGATGTCGCAGACGGCGTTGTAGGAGTTGACGGCGTACAGATCGAGGTCGGGGGCGTTCTTCCGGTAGTACGGCCACGCGCCGGTCCAGGCGTCGGTGGAGGTCACCGGGTGGCCGGGATCGATGGCATGGATCTTCTTGGCGATGTCGTTGACGAACGTGGTGTAGGCGTCCCGCTGCCGCTCCAGCTCATCGCCGCTGTAGCAGTTCTGGAGGCCGAGCACCGACTCGTTGCCCACGTTCCACATCAGCACGCCCGGGTGGTCCTTGTAGGTGGAGACCCACTTGGTGAACTCGGCGGCCATCTGATCCTTGTAGGCGGTGTCCGTCCGGTAGTTCACACAGCCGCCGCTGCCCGGGCCGCCACCGGGCTGGAGCCAGAATCCGGCGATCACCTTGATGCCGTGGGCGGCCGCGGAGTCGAAGAGGGGTTTGCTGGTGGCGTCGGTGCCCCAGGTGCGGATGGTGTTCACGCCCATCGACCGCAGATCGGGGAGGTAGCGGTCGGCGTCCGCGATGGCTGGGCCCCAGGTCAGGCCCTTGATCTGATACGGCTGGCCGTCCACGGTCAGCCGCCATTCGCCCTGGGTGCCGGTGACCTTGACGACGCTTCCGGCGGCGTGTGCCTGCTGGCCGGGCAGCGCGAGGGCGCCGGCGGCCAGCAGACCGGCGGCGAGGGGCGCCGCGATACGGCGTGGGGCGGTACGGATCCGGGTCATGGTGGTGTCTTTCGGTGTGTCGGCGGGGGGAGTCGGGTGCGGACGGCCCGGCCGCGGCGGTGTGTCCCGCGGGCGGCCGGGCCGCGGTGGTACGGGAGGTGCGGCGGCTACGGCAGCCGCGGTGCTACGTGCAGGTGCGGCGGCTACGGCAGCTCGTAGTTCTCGTCGAGGGCCGCTCCGGCCTCGGGGTGGGTCTGGTCATAGCCGCGGGCGTCGCATTGCAGCGCCCCGACCACGCAGTGGTCGACCAGCGCCTTGAGCGTCGGCGCGTCCCAGGCGTTGAAGAAGTCGTAGTGGAACGACCAGCTCGGGCCGCTGGCCAGCCTCGCCCGGGAGAGGTCACCGTTGACCGGGAAGGCCATCTTGTACTCGACCATCGGCAGCGCCACCGGGTGGTCTGCGGGGCACACGTTGTTGTTCGTACCGGGATTGACCACCGGGTAGGCCATATGGCTGCGGTGGTCGGGCGTGTCCAGGTACTTGCCGTCCCAGCAACTGGGCGCCTGGAAACGGATGTTGAGCTGGACCTCGGGACGGCTCGGGCAGTCCTTGGGGAACTCGACGTTGAAGTAGCTGTCGCCGCACTCCCAGCCCTCGACGAAGCCGGGGTGACGGCGGAACTGCTCGGCGGTCTGCGTCGGATCGCCCACCACGAACCGCAAGCCCTTGGGGAACGGCCGGACACTGGTGTAGTCGGTCACGCCCGCCTTGTAGTAGATGGTCTGCGGGCCGGTGGGCAGCACCGGCTTGTCGCCTTTGAACAGCGTGGGCATCCAGTAGCCCGACTTGTCCCCCGGCGCCTTGCAGGTGGTGCGGCCGGCGTCGAGGGAGGCCGTGGTGCTGGCCGCGTCGGTCGTGGTGTTGCCCATGAAGGTGTGGTCATGGGACGCGCCCGGCCGCTGCGGATACACGATGGGGTCGTCCGCCTTGGTGTGGCTCACCGAGCAGTTGGCCTGGAACTCGTGGAAGTAGCGATGGGGCGGCTCCTTCGTGGACGGGGTGACGCCGGTGACCGGCGGGTTCGCGGGAATGTAGCCGTCGCCGTCCGGGTCCTCTGGCGAGGCGGCGGACGACGCCGCCATGGCGTGCCCCGCGTGGGCCGTGTGCCCCGCATGGGCCGCGTGGGCCGTGTGCCCCGCCTGGGCCGCGTGGGCCGCGTGGACCGCCGTGACACCGCCGCCCGCGGACTTCGCCGCGGGCGTCTCGGCGCTCATCGCGATTCCACCGAGCCCGAGCGAGGTCAGCAGCAGCGCGCCCGCGATCAGGGTGGATGAAACGATCTTCGATCTCCGTGCCATGGAGACTCCTGCCACATGGGGAGAGGGTGAAGGTGGCCGGGCGGTCCTCGCACGGCGAGGACTCGCGACGCCGTGGGTGCGGGCCGGGCCGCCCGTATGACGGGCCGTCACCGGCCGTGACAACAATGGGAGAGCGCTCTCCGAAATGGGAGTGTCCGGGCGGGGACGCGAAGGTGTCAAGGCGTCGAGCGGAAAGGATCAGACGCCGATTCCCCTTTCCCTCTTGAACACAACGACCAGAGGCGCGGCCGACCACAAACCTCCCCAAGTTCCCCCGAACCAGCGGTTCCACCAGGGCAGTTGACGTTCAAAAAGCAACAACATGTAAGGACTGCGGTCACAACTCTTGACGAGTCGTTCACACGGATGAAGCATGCGACGGCAAGAGAGCGCTCCCTCACCCCCCATCCCGTTCATTTACTGAACCAGGAGAGACGCCCCCATGACGCCTTCCCCCACGTCTTCCCCCACGCCTTCCTCCTCCGGCCGCTCCGCGGTCGGCCGCCGGGCGGTGCTCGGCGCCGCGGCCGCCGTCGCATCGGTTCCCGCCCTCGGCGGCCTGGCCACTTCCGCGGCCGCCGCCCCCTCCGGCCGGTCCAGGAGCCCCAAGGCCCTGCCGGGCGGCGGCGACCTCGGCCCGAACGTGATCGTCTTCGACCCGTCCACGCCCGGCATCCAGGCCAAGCTGGACGAGGTGTTCAAGAAGCAGGAGTCGGCGCAGTTCGGCACCGGGCGCTACGCCCTGCTGTTCAAGCCCGGCAGCTACAGCGGACTCAACGCCCAGATCGGCTTCTACACCTCCATCGCCGGACTGGGGCTGTCCCCCGACGACACGACCATCAACGGCGACATCACGGTGGACGCCGGGTGGTTCAACGGCAACGCGACCCAGAACTTCTGGCGCTCGGCGGAGAACCTCGCGGTCGTACCGGTCAACGGCACCAACCGCTGGGCCGTGGCGCAGGCGGCCCCCTTCCGGCGGATGCACGTACGCGGCGGGCTCAACCTCGCCCCCAACGGCTACGGCTGGGCGAGCGGCGGCTACATCGCCGACAGCCGCATCGACGGCCAGGTCGGGCCGTACTCCCAGCAGCAGTGGTACACCCGCGACAGCGCGATCGGCGGCTGGCTCAACGGCGTGTGGAACATGGTGTTCTCCGGTGTGGAGGGCGCGCCCGGGCAGACCTTCCCCAACCCGCCGTACACCACGCTCAACACCACCCCCATCTCCCGGGAGAAGCCCTTCCTGTACCTCAACGGCAACGAGTACCGGGTCTTCCTGCCCGAGAAGCGGACCAACGCCCGCGGTGTCACCTGGGGCAACGGCACCCCCAGAGGCACCTCGCTGCCGCTGTCGCAGTTCTACGTGGCCAAGCCCGGTGTCACCGCGGCCACCCTCAACGAGGCGCTCACCCAGGGGCTGCATCTGCTGCTCACCCCGGGGATCTACCACCTGGACCGGCCGGTCCAGGTGAACCGCGCGAACACCGTCGTCCTCGGGCTCGGCTACGCCACGCTCATCCCCGACAACGGCGTCACCGCGCTGAAGATCGCCGATGTCGACGGGGTGCGGCTGGCCGGTTTCCTCATCGACGCCGGACCGGTGAACTCCGCCACGCTGCTGGAGGTCGGCCCGCAAGGGGCCTCCGCCGACCACTCGGCCAATCCCACCACCGTCCAGGACGTGTTCATCCGCATCGGTGGCGCGGGCCCCGGCAAGGCCACCACCAGCATGGTGATCAACAGCCGGCACACCATCGTCGACCACACCTGGGTCTGGCGCGCCGACCACGGCGACGGGGTCGGCTGGGAGACCAACCGCGCCGACTACGGCGTCCGGGTCAACGGCGACGACGTGCTGGCCACGGGGCTGTTCGTGGAGCACTTCAACAAGTACGACGTGCAGTGGTTCGGACAGCGGGGCCGGACCATCTTCTTCCAGAACGAGAAGGCGTACGACGCCCCGAACCAGGCGGCCATCCAGAACGGCTCGATCAAGGGATACGCCGCCTACAAGGTGGCCGATTCGGTGACCACGCACGAGGGATGGGGGCTCGGCAGCTACTGCTACTACAACGTCGACCCGAGCATCGTGCAGCACCACGGCTTCGCCGCGCCGAACGCGTCGGGGGTGAAGTTCCACAATCTGCTGGTCGTCTCGCTCGGCGGCCAGGGCCAGTACGAGCGCGTCATCAATGACACCGGATCTCCCACCTCGGGCACCTCCACCGTGCCGTCCACCGTGGTGTCATATCCCTGATCTACGATGCGTCGCGGGTCGGTGCCCCCGGTGAACCGCCCCTCGAAGTGCCGACCGCCCAGGAAGGACCACCCGCCATGACCACCACCCCCATGCGCGACCGCTCCACGATCATGGTGCTCAACGGGCCGAACCTGAACCTCCTGGGCCGTCGGCAACCCGAGATCTACGGCACCGACACGCTGGCCGACATCGAGAAGCTGGTGGCCGAGACGGCCGCGCCGCACGGTCTGACGACCGACTGCCGGCAGAGCAACCACGAGGGCCAGCTGATCGACTGGATCCATGAGGCCCGGGAGCGCCACGCGGCGGTCATCATCAACCCCGCGGGGTACTCCCACACCTCGGTCGCCCTGCGCGACGCCCTGGCCACCTGCGACGGTCTGCCGATCATGGAGGTGCACATCTCCAACATCCACCAGCGGGAGGCCTTCCGGCACCACTCCTATGTCTCCGCGCTGGCCAGCGGGGTGATCGCCGGTTGCGGCGTCCAGGGCTACGCGTTCGCCGTCGAGCGGGTGGCGGCCCTGCTGACCGCCGCGAGGGCGTAGGCGTAGGCGTACGACACCTCAGGGCCTGATCAGAGCTCAGGCCCTGATCACGCGGACACCGGCCTCGGTGTACGGAGCGACCAGCTCCTCATCGGCGCCGGTGTCCGTGATCAGCACATCGATCTCGTCCAGTGCGCAGATCCGGGCGAACGCCCGGCGGCCCAGCTTGGAGCTGTCGGCCACGACCACCACCCGGGTGGCCCGGCCGGCCATCAGGTGGTTGATGCTGGCCTCCCCCTCATGGTGGGCGGTCGCGCCCTGGACCGTGTCCAGCGCGTCCACGCCGAGGATCGCCAGGTCCAGCGACACCTGGTCCAGTACCCCGGTGGCCAGCGGCCCCATCAGCTCGAAGGACTGCGGACGGGCCACCCCACCGGTGAGCACGATCTTCACCTGGGGGCGCACCGCCAGCTCATTGGCGATGTTCAGGGCGTTGGTGACGACCGTGACGGCCGGGCCGCCGCCCGGTGCGGAGAGGTCGCCGCGCGTGGAGAGCGCGCGGGCGACCTCGGTGGTGGTCGTCCCGCCGTTGAGTCCCACGATCGAGCCCGCTTCGGCCATCCGGGCCGCGGCCGCGGCGATGCGCTGCTTCTCCGAGGCGCGCCTGGCGGTCTTGTAGCGCAGCGGCAGGTCGTACGAGAGGTTGTGCGCGACCGCGCCGCCGCGGGTGCGCGTCAGCATCTGCTGCTGAGCGAGTTCATCCAGGTCGCGCCGGATGGTCGCGGCGGACACCGCCAGCTCGGCGGCCGCCTCCTCGACATCGATCCTGCCGTCCCTGGCCAGCAGATCCAGCAGGGCGTTCCAGCGCTCGGGCCGTTTCACGCCGATCACCCTACCCGCTCCTCGCATGCATCGGCTCTGGACTTCCGTGCATGATTCTGCGCATTATCAGCCCGTACGAAGCAACTCCACGCATTCATACTCCACGCATCCATAGCGCGGGTCATCCGTGCGACGAGGGGAGCCCCATGAGCCACACCGAGGCCGAGATCGCGAGCCAGCCCGACTGCTGGCGGCGCGCCATCGCCCTGGCCCGGGATCCGGAGGGGCCCGTACGGGCGGCGCTGCCCGGGGCGGGTGAGCGGGTCGCCGTCGTCGGCTGCGGCACCTCGTGGTTCATCGCCCAGTCGTACGCGGCGCTGCGCGAGGCGGCGGGCCAGGGTGAGACGGACGCGTTCGCGGCGTCGGAGATGCCGCTCGGCCGCGGCTACGACCGGGTGGTCGCGCTGTCCCGGTCCGGTACCACGACCGAGGTGCTTGAGCTGCTCGGCGCGGTGCGCGGCCGGGTGCCCACCACCGTCGTCACGGCGGTCCCCGACTCCCCGGTCGTGGGCGCCGCGGACGCCGCGGTGGTGCTCGACTTCGCCGATGAGCGGTCGGTGGTGCAGACCCGCTGGGCCACCACCGAACTCGCCCTGCTCCGCGCCCACTTGGGCGTGTCCCTGGACCATCTGGAGGCGGACGGGGAGGCGGCACTCGCCGAGCCGCTGCCCGGGCCGCTCGTGGACGCCGGGCAGTTCACCTTCCTCGGGCGGGGCTGGACCTACGGGGTCGCCCAGGAGGCCGCGCTCAAGATGCGCGAGGCGGCGGGAGCGTGGACCGAGGCGTATCCGGCCAAGGAGTACCGGCACGGCCCGATCAGCGTGACCGGCCCGCGGAGCGTGGTGTGGTGGCTGGGCGAGGGGGCGTCGGACGTGGCGGACGAGGAGATCACCCGCACCGGCGGCCGGGTCGCCGGCTTCGGCCGCGACCCGCTGGCCGAACTGGTGGTGGTGCAGCGGCTCGCGGTCGCGATTGCGGCGGCGCGCGGGCTCGACCCCGACGAGCCGCGCCATCTCACCCGCTCGGTGATCCTCGGCTGAGCGGGGCCGGGCGCAGGACGGATACGGCCGGAACACGGGAACGGGTGGAAGGAGCCGGTTGATGCCCCTGGTGGCCACCGGAGAGATCGTCGGGGCGGCCGCGCGGGCCGGGCTCGGCGCGGGTGCGTTCAATGTCATCCAGATCGAGCACGCCCAGGCCATCGTGGCCGGGGCGGAGGCGGCGGGCGCGCCGGTGATCCTCCAGATCAGCGAGAACGCGGTGCGGTATCACGGCGCCCTGGCCGCCATCGGGCGGGCGACCGTGGAGGTGGCCCGCGCGGCCCGGGTGCCGGTGGCCGTGCACCTGGACCACGCCACCGGGCCGGAGCTGGTGCGGGAGGCGGTGGACCTCGGCTTCGGCTCGGTGATGTTCGACGCCTCGGCCCTGGACTACGAGGGCAATGTGGCGGCGACCGCCGAGGTGGCGGCCGGCTGCCATGCCCAGGGGGTGTGGGTGGAGGCCGAGTTGGGCGAGGTGGGCGGCAAGGACGGCGTCCACGCGCCGGGCGCCAGGACCGAACCGGCCGAGGCCGCCGCCTATGTGGCGGCCACGGGGGTGGACGCGCTCGCGGTCGCGGTGGGCACCTCGCACGCCATGGTCGTCAAGGCCGCGGTGGTGGATCTGCCGCTGGTCGCGGCGTTGCGCGCGGCCGTGCCGGTACCGCTGGTGCTGCACGGCTCCTCCGGGGTTCCCGAGGCGGATCTGACCCGGGCGGTGGAGGCGGGGCTGACGAAGGTGAACATCGCCACCCATCTGAACGTGGCCTACACCCGGGCGATCCGCGACCATCTCGCCGGCCACCCCGAGGTAGTCGACCCCCGCCGGTATGTCGCGGCCGGGCGTGCGGCGGTGGCGCGCGAGGTGACCCGGCTGCTGAAGCTGGTGCGGGCCACGGGCTGAGAGAGCGTCTGCGGGAAGTTGCTGCGAACGCCGCCGATTCGCGCGGCAATGCGCATCGGCTTCCGCGGCGCCAGCGTATTGACATGAGCTTATCAACTCGCCCAAGATGCCCCCGTCGAGGTTAGGAAAGGTTCCTAACAAAGGGGTGTCCTATGCGCAAGCGTTTAGCGTTCGTGATCGCCACGGCCGGTCTGCTGGCCGGCTCCGTCACCGCCGGCGCCCACGCCAACACCCGGGGACCCGCGCCGGCCCCCGCGTCCACCAAGGAGGGCACGGTCACCGCGGCGCAGCTGCTCGCCAAGGTGCAGGGCTGTTCCCAGATATCCAGCGGCAAGTACCGCACCGACGACGAGACATCGGCCACCGTCCCGGTCTGCGGTGCCAATGGGGCGGTCTTCTGGAAGGCCGACATGGACGTCGACTGCGATGGCCAGGTGACCTCCCGGTGCAACGAGGACACCGACCCGTGGTTCCAGGACGACACCGCCTTCCACCAGTCGGACGGCAAGCCCCTCATCGCCGACAAGCTGCCGTATGTCGTGGTGCCGAGCCCGAGCTCCACCTGGGACTACCGGCAGGCCGGCATCAAGGGCGGCGGCGTGGTCGCGGTCATCTACAACAACAAGGTCGAGTACGCGGTGGTGGGCGACACCGGACCGAACAAGATCATCGGTGAGGCGTCCTACGCCACGGCCAACGCGCTCGGCATCGACCCCGACCCGGAGACCGGCGGCGCCGAGTCGGGGGTGACGTACATCCTGTTCAAGAACTCCTCCGTCTCCCCCATCGAGAACCACGGCAAGGCCGTGTCGGTCGGCGACGGCCTGGCGAAGCAGTTCGTCCAGAACAACTGACCCGCCATTGTCGGAGAACGTGCGGCACGGCCGCATGTTCTCCGATGATTTTTCCCGGGCCGGGCGGTCTGCACCGGTGAACGCCGCTACAGGAGGTGGACGTTGACCGGTCCCGAGCCCGAGAATCCGCCCATGCCGTCCCCGGCCGTGCTGGTGCTGGCCCAGCCGGTCACCCGCGCCGAGGTGGCGCGGCTGTGCGAACGGCTGACCGCACTGGCGCGCCGGGCCGGTCCGGGGCCGGTCACCGTGGACGTGGGCGGGGTGGCGCGGCCGGACCTGGCCGTGGTCGAGGCCCTGGCCCGGCTGCGGCTGACCGCCGGCCGGCTGGGGCGCGGGATCCAGCTCCGCAACGCCCGCGGCGAACTGCGGCGGCTGCTCGCCTGGACGGGGCTGGACGAGGCCCTGACGGCCCCCGCTGCGTTAGGCCACGCCCTCGGGCCCGAGCCAGGCGGGGAGGCCGAACAGCGGGAAGAGGCGCTCGGTGTCCAGGAAGGAGTTGAGCCCGGTGATCCGGCCCCCTGATATCTCCAGGACCTGAAGCGCCCAGGGCTCATGGCGGCCGTCGGCGCCGCCCGGGCGGTACTGGCCGAAGGCGGGCATGCCATTGGCCACGGTCGGGACCAGCCGGGAGCCGCGGCAGCCGATGCCATGGCCCAGCAGCCACTGCCGGATGTCCTCGTGGCCGCGCAGCCACAGCTCGTACGGCGGCATGGAGAGCGTGGCGTCCTCGTGCAGCAGGGCGGTGAGGGAGTCCAGGTCGTAGCGCTCGAAGGCGTCCACATAGCGGGCCAGCAGCGCGCGCTGCTCCTCGTCCAGCGGCTTGACCGGGTCGGAGTCGCTGACCTGGCTCGCGGCGAGGGTGGCCCGGGCGCGCTGGAGCGCGCTGTTGACCGACGCGACGGTGGTGCCCAGCAGCTCGGCGACCTCGCTCGCCTTCCAGGCCAGCACCTCGCGCAGGATCAGCACCGCCCGCTGGCGGGGCGCCAGGTGCTGGAGCGCGGCGATGAACGCGAGCCGCACCGCGTCCCGCTGGGCCGCCACCTCGGCGGGGTCTCCCCCGTCCGGCAGCACCTGGCCGTCCGGCACCGGCCCGATCCAGGTGGCCTCCGGCTGCTCGGCGAGCGTGGCCGGGAACGGGGTGGCCGCGGAGGTCAGATCCATGGGCCGGGCCCGCCGCTTGCTCCCGCTGAGCATGTCCAGGCACACATTGGTGGCGATGCGGTAGAGCCACGACCGCAGCGCGGACCGGCCCTCGAAGCGGTCCAGGCCCCGCCAGGCGCGCACCATCGTCTCCTGCACCGCGTCCTCGGCCTCGAAGGCCGAGCCCAGCATCCGATAGCAGTAACCGGTCAGCTGCGTGCGGTACGGCTCCAGCTGAAGCTCGACACCGGCCGCGCCGTCCACCGACGCCACATCACTCATCGCCGCACCTCGATCGTTTCGATCGCTCTTCGGACTCCCATCGGCGCCAAACCTAGCGGGCCCCACTGACAACGGCGCCGACCTGCGGAAACGACAGACGGCTCGGGGCGCCGGACGGGTGACTCAGGACACCGGGCGGGCGCTGACCGTGGCGGCGTGCACCTGATGGCCGCCGCTGGCGATCATCCGTACCTCCGCGCGGTCGCTGATCTCCGCCCGCACGATGCCGGTGTCGTCCACGTACACGGGGTGGCCGCCCGGACCGCTGCTCTCCGTGCGGTGCACCACCACGACATCCTCGGCTCCCGGGTCCGGGGCGGTCGTATCCAGGAAGACCAGCTCATACCGCTCTCGGCTCCGCATCACGCCCTCCTCCGCACCGACCCGCCCCCGCCATCTCAAACCGGGACATTCAACACTATCGCTCGGGCGGGGCGGCGCAAGAGGTTCGGTGCTCACCGCGGTGCGGCCACCGCACCGTCCGCGGCGTCCGTGCGCCCCTCCTCCGCCTCCTCCTCGGGCGGCCTGCTGTCGAGGCGCAGCATCGGCGCGAGGACGGGGCCGAACAGGGTGGCCACGGTGATGGAGCCCAGGGTGATGGCCCAGGCGAACGGGCCGAGCGGGGTGCAGTCGAAGAACTGGCTGACGCCCGGGGTCTGGATGATGGCCGCGAGCACCGCGGCGGAGCCCAGGCCGGCGACCAGGACGTGCGGGTCCAGGCCGCCCGTCGTCAGCGTCTGCGCCAGCTGGGTGCCGACCAGGGCGGCGAGCGCCACCGTACTGGCCCGGCGGCTCCGGCCGGTGACCCGGGCGCCAGTCCACGCCAGTCCGGCCCCGGCGGCCGTGATGACGCCCCGCAGCAGCATGTCCTTGGTGAGCGCCACGCCCAGCGAGCGGCTGGGGCCCTCCTTGAGCAGCCGTTCGCCGGTGTGCCCGGTGGGTTCGCGCACCGCGATGGCGAGCGCGGGCGCGAGGTCGGTCAGCAGGTTGACCAGCATGATCTGACGCGCGCTCAGGGGCGTGGTGCCGGTGAGGGCGGAGGCCGCCACGCTGAAGGTGACCTCGCCGAAGTTGCCGCCGATGAGGATGGCGAGGGCGGCCCGGACCGAGGCCCACATGGCGCGCCCCTCCATCAGGGCCGAGACGATGGTCTCCAGGCGGTCGTCGGTGACGACGAGGTCCGCCGCGGCGGTCGCGGCGGGGGTGCCGCGCCGGCCGAGGGCGATCCCGACGTCCGCGAGCCGGATCGCGGGGGCGTCGTTGGCGCCGTCGCCGGTCATGGCCACCACCCGGCCGAGGCGCTGATACGCCTGGACGATGCGGACCTTGTGGTGCGGGCTGCACCGGGCGATCACGTCCACCGTGGGCAGCAGCTCGTCCAGCCGCTCGTCGTCCATCTCGTCCAGCTCAGGACCGGTGCTCACCTTGGGCTCCGGGACGTCCATGACGGTGGCCGCGATGGCGTCCGCGGTGGCGGGGTGGTCGCCGGTGAGCATCACCGTCTGCACCCCGGCCTCGCGCAGCCGCTCGGTGGCCGGGCCGGCGCTGGTGCGGACGGGGTCGGCGAGCGCGATGAAGCCGAGGAAGTCCAGGTCCCGCACGGTGTCGTCGGTAAGGTCCTCGCCCTCCCGCATCGGGCGCTCGGCCACCGCCAGCACTCGCCGCCCTGCTCCGGCCAGCTCCTCGGCGGCGTCGGCCAGCTTCTTGATGTCCTCCGCGTCCAGTGGGACGGCCCGTCCGGTGCCCGGTGCGCGCCGCCGGGCGACCCGCTCCAGGACGCCCTCGGGCGCCCCTTTGACGCTGAGCAGGGCGCCGTGCGAGGTGCGCCCGGCGGTGGCGTGGTAGGCGCGGGAGGGTTCGAACGGCAGCGAGTCGGTACGGCGCCAGCGGGGCGCCCCGCGCCGCACCCCGACCCCGGCCCGGCGGGCTCCGACGCTCACCGCGCGGTCGGTCTGGTGCGCCATGGGCTCGGCCTGGCGGGCCGGCGGGGTCGCGCGCAGGGCGGCGGCGAGCACCGCCTTACGGGGCGCGTCGAGCCGGTCGGCGGGGAGCGGGCCGCCGCCGTCGCTGACGGCGGCGAGCTGGAGGGTGCCCTCGGTGAGGGTTCCGGTCTTGTCGAAGCACAGCACGTCGGCGCGGCCGAGGGCCTCGATGGTGCGGGGGTTGCGGACCAGTGCGCCGAGGTCGGCCAGCCGCCGGGCGGCGGCCAGCTGGGCGGCGTTGACCAGGAACGGAAGTCCCTCGGGGACGGACGCCACGGCGAGGTTGACGGCGGAGGCGAGGTTCTCGGTGGGCGGCAGGCCGTGCAGCAGTCCGGCGCCGGCGACCGCGGCGGCGGATCCGACCGCGATGGGCACGCTGGAGCGGGTGAGCGCGGTCAGCCGGGCCTCGACACCGGTGACGGGGGCGGCCTGGCGGGCGGTGGCCAGGCTGCGGCCGACCTCGGTGGCCGGTCCGGTGGCCACGACGACGGCCTCCGCCCGCCCCGCGGAGACCGTGGTGCCCTCGTAGAGCATCGACCGGCGCTGGGTGAGGTGGGCGCCGACGACCGGTGACGGGGACTTGTGCACGGGCAGGGACTCGCCGGTCAGCGAGGACTCGTCGACCTCGAGCCCCTCGGCCTCCAGCACCCGGCAGTCGGCGGGCACCACGTCCTCCGGGCCCAGCACGACGATGTCGCCGGGGACCAGGTCCCCGGCGGTCACCAGGCGTTCCGCACCGCCCCTGCGGACCCGGGCGCCGATCGCCGACCGGGCGAACAGCTCGGACAGCGCCCGCTCGGTCCTGACCCGCTGGAATCCGCCGACGAGCGCGGAGACGCCGGTGATGGCGGCCACCAGCGCGGCGTCGGTGCGCGAGCCCACGGCGGCGGCCAGGGCGGCTCCGGCGGCCAGGACCGGGGTGAGCGGGTTGGCCAGCTCCTCGATGAACGCGGCGGGCAGGGTGGTGCGGGAGGGCTCGCCCCGGCGCGGCCCCTGCGCGGTGCGGGACGCCGCCTCCTCCGGGGTCAGCCCGTCGGGCCTGGTCCGCAGCCGCTCCAGCACCCGGGGGACCGGCATCAGATACCAGGGGGTGGTGGTCACCGGCGGGTCCATGGGGCGGCCCAGGAGCTGGCGCGCCCGCCAGTTGCCCAGGGCGAAGGCCAGGGTCCCCGCCGTGGTGCCCGACGCCGCGCCGCGCGCGGTGGCCTGGTCCGGGGGCGCCTGGAGGGCGGCCACCGCGCCGATGGCGCTGCCGCCGGCGGACAGCAGGGCGCTCTCCCGGTCCACCCGCGCGGCCACGCCGACGGCGTCCACGATGAGCCCGGCGGACTCCAGGTCGGCGCCGACGAGCAGATGGGCGCCCCAGGCCGGGGGTTCGCCGTCGCGGTGCACCCCGATGCCGCAGTCGGCGGCGCCCAGGGCCCGGCGGTTGCCGGAGAGCAGCAGCACCACGGCGCCGTCGGCCTGGAGGGAGCGTACGGAGGCCACCAGGCGACCGCCGGAGGGAACCACCGCGTCGGCGAAGGTGATGTCCGTGGGCTGCTGCCGGTCGGTGGCCAGGACGATGCGGGCCCCCGCCCGGCGGGCGGCGGCCGCCACGGCCCCGGCGCCCGGCACGGTCTGTGGCGCGAGGCCCACCACCGCCTGGAGCTTGCTCCCCCGGGCCAGGCCGAGCACCCGCTCGCTGCCCCTGCGGCGGAGCCGCGCCGCGGTCTGCTGCCCGGTGCGGCCCGTCAGCTCCAGCCGGTCCAGGGGACCGAGCACCCATCCGCCTGCGCGGCGGGTCTCCAGGGGCTCGTCGGAGTCGAAGAGGTCGAAGAGCCGCTCGGTGGTCCGCTCGGGGTGGGCGCCGCCGAGGAGTTCCAGGTCGATGGGCTCGTAGCGGTCGCCGCGCAGCGCCGCCTCGTCCAGCACCACGGTGTCGACCTGGCCCAGCCGCCGCAGCGAGCTGCGGTCCATGGCCAGGACGCCGCGCAGCGCCAGGAACCGGCCGAGGCTGGTCGCGAACCCCTCCCGGCCCGCCCCCGGCGCCTTGGGCACGGAGGAGAATCCGACGGCGAAACCGCGGCGCGGGCCGGCGAAGGGCGCGGTGAGGAGGCCGGCCGCGGCCCCCACCGCCATGGAGCGCTCCGCGAAGCGCTCCACGGTGTCCTTGGGGGACGGTCCGGGCCGCTCGACCACGATGGGCTCGGCCACCACGTCCTGGGGGCCGTGCACCAGGTGCGGCTCCATCGCGGCCCAGGCCCGGCCCTCCGCCTCCGCCTCCCGCCACAGGGCCGTCCGCTGGATGAGGTCGAGCACGAGCCCCCCGCCCCGGGTGGCCACGCCCTGGGTCAGCGCGCTCAGCACCGGCAGCGTCGGCTCGGTCGGCCGGCCTCGGGTGACGGCCAGGGCGAGGCGCCGCAGCCGGGGGTGGTTCTGGATGACGGACATGGCGGCGGCCACCTCGGTGGGCAGCTTGAGCCAGGGGGCCAGCCGCAGGGCGGTCGCCACGCTCAGGCCCACGACGTCCGCGGCCACGACGGCCAGCGACTGGGCGTCCCTGGCACCGCCGGAGGGGTGGCGCGGCTCGGGGGCCCATTCGTCGAACTCCTCGGTGGGCCCGGCGGGCTCCTGGACCTCGGCGCGCTCGATCCGGGCGATCAGATCCAGCTCGGACGGGGGCGGCTTGCCCACGGCCACCACGACCCGCTCGGAGGGCGAGTTCACCCGGGCCCACCGCACCCGCGGATGCTCCTCGAGCGCCCGCTCCACCCGGCGGGCCACCTGCTCGCCGCCGATGCCGTGCACCCCGCGGACCTCGATGTAGTACCGCCCCGGGTAGGACCAGATCCCGCGCTCGGAGGGCCGGACCAGCCGTCCGACGGCTCCGGCGGCATCCCGCACGCCCGCGGCCACACCGCTTTTGATGGGCGCGAGCAGCAGCGCGGACGGCAGGGGCAGACGCAGTGCTGACAGCGACGGCAGCGGTGACATCAAGGGACCTCCGCTCTCCGGGCGGCCTGCCCGGTTCATCCCTATTACCCTGAAAAGGGAAGAAGATTCCATTCGTCATCACCGTGTGGACGTGAGAACAGTGAGCACTCCCGCTACGTCACGCAAGCGCAGTTCCTCGACCGCCGCGAAGAAGACGGCAGCACCGGCGCGCGGCGGCAAGTCGACGACGAAGTCCCAGACCACGTCGGCCACCTCGAAGCCCTCGCAGGCCAAGAGGACGACGAAGGCCACCAGGCCGTCGAAGACCACACAGCGGCAGCGGACGGCGAAGGCCGCCAAGGGCCCCATGGAGACATCGCGCAGCGACGGCAAGCGCCGCCTGACCGTCACGGTGCCCACGTTCAATGCCATGGGCCACGCCACGAAGGAGGGGTTCGACACCGTCGGCCACGCCACCAGGGACACCCTCGACACCGTGGGCCACGCCACGAAGGAGACCTTCGGGACGGTCGGCCACGCGACCACCCGCGCGACCGGTGGTGCGGCGAAGGCGGCGATGAAGCCGATCGAGGTGGCCCGCCGGGTGCTGCCCGCCAAGGGCGGACTCCCGCTGTACGTGGGGCTCGGCGCGCTGGGCGCCGTGGAGATCATCGAATGGCCGGTGGCCATCGGCATCGGGGTCGGTTACGCGGTGCTGCGCAAGGGCGGCATCATGGCCGAGCCGTCCGAGCAGCGCGGCGCGGGCCGCGGCCAGGGCCGCACGACCGGCCGCTCGAGCTCGAGGAGCGCCCGTTCCGGGAGTCGTTCGCAAACGCGTAGATCCGCGAAGGCCGCGGCGTAACGTTTCGACCAGCGGCTTCGTGCCGGATCGATTTCGTCCGCAAAGCGGTCATAAAACGGGCAGAACTCTGTTGGAAACGGGCACCCCACAGTCGCCGTAGCGTTGGTATACACCAGGAAGCGGGCCTAACACCCGTTACTGAATTCCCCCTGGGGTCCGGCGCATTGCGTGGCCGCGATGCGCCGACCCTCCGTCACCTGGGGGTTCACCCGAGACGGACTGACCACTCCGTCACGAACCGACCGAAAGCGGTGACTCCTCTTGGCCCTCCCCCACAGCGCTCAGAGTGCCCCTCGAGTGCCCGGACAGGCAGTGCCGGCCGCCTCGCGGCACGCCACCGGAATGGCCACACTCGCCCCTGACCTCCATGTGGTGGCCGGGGACGAGGACTTCTTCCGACACTTCGGCGCCTCGTCCGCCGAGTTGTGCGGCCGCAGCCTGTTCGACCTGCTGCACCCCAGCTCCCCCTCCGTGCTGCGGGAACACTTCTCGCGACTGCACGACGGGCGGCGCACCCGCTTCACCGAGCGCGTCCTCGGCTACCACTCACGGGGCCGGGTGTTCTCGGGAAAGCTGACCGGCACGGCCATCCAGGGCCGGTCCGACCGACTCGCGGCCATCGTCGTGATGGTCAAACCGGATGACGAACGACCCGAGGAGGAACCAACCCCCACCAGCCAGAAGTTGCTGTCGCCGCTGGAGGCCCGGATACTCGAGGGCGTGGCGACCGGAGCGTCGACCGTGCAGATGGCCGCCAAGCTCTATCTCAGCAGACAGGGCGTCGAATACCACGTGGGATCCATGTTGCGGAAGATGAAGGCCCCCAACCGGGCGGCATTGGTCTCGCGTGCCTACGCGGCCGGCATGCTGACCGTCGGCACCTGGCCGGCCCGCGTTCGCCCGGAATTCATCAAGTGACGCAAATCATGTGACGCCGCATCACACCGAACAGGCCCGGGGCGCACCGCCCCGGGCCTGTCGTCTTCGGCGGCCCGGCCGGTACCTCACGGGTCCCGGGCGGCACGCCTCCGTCGCTCAGTAGGCTGAGACGGCCATGCGTTCACTCCCCACCGGATCGCGCACCGCGCGACGCCCCCGCCCCGGGCCGCCCCGCGCCCTCCTGCCCGCCGTGGTGGCCGCGTGCGCCGCCGTGCTGACCGCCGCGGGGTGCGCGGCCCAGGCGGGGGTGCGGGACGACGGCGTGGCGCCCTCGCTCTCGGCACCGGCCAGCGCGGTTCCGCTGTGGCCCCGGTACACCCCGCCGACCGTGGCCACGCCCCAGGAGAAGCCCGACTTCGCCCGCTATCTGCCGGTGGACAGGGTCAGGGTGCCCTCGGGCGGACTTGCCGCCCTGTCCGCGAAGAACCTGCTGCTCCACGACCCCAATGTGCCCTCGGTGGTGCAGAAGGAGGTCTCGCTGTGCCCCGACGGCAGCCACTGCCCGCTGCGGGACACCGCCCACCGGGATCTGACCGGCGACGGCCGCGACGAACTGGTGGTGGCAGCCGATCTGCCGGTGTTCGAGCGGACGCTGCTCCAGGTCTACACCGCCTCGGGCCGCACGGTCCGCCCCGTGCTCATCTACTGGGGCCCGCCCGGGCTCACCGGTGAAACCTTCGGCCGCGATCTGCTGATCTCCGCGATCGGCAAGGACGGCCGGGTCACCACCCGCTTCCGCTGGAACGGCACCGTCATGGCGGCCGTGACCCCCGAGGACGGCGCGGCCACCCGGACCCCGGTCCCGGAGGGCGGCGCGGCCACCCGGGCCCCGGCTCCGGGGGAGGGCGGCGCCGACCGGACCGCCGCCCCCGGCGCCGCACCGGGGGCTCTGCCGAGCAGAACCGGCACGGCGGCGGACACGGGTACCCGTACGGAGACGAGGACGACGCGATGACCACCGCCTTCACCCCGCCCGGCCCGGGCTCCCCGACCGAGGCGCAGCTGCTGCTCGTCGAGGACGACGAGGTGATCCGCAATACGGTGCGGATGGCCCTGGAGCGGTACGGCTTCACCGTGTCCACCGCGGGCGACGGCCTCACCGGGCTGGAGATCTTCCGGGAGGAACAGCCCGATCTGCTGCTGCTGGATGTGATGCTGCCCGAGCTGGACGGCATCGGACTGTGCCGCAGGGTCCGCGAGTTCAGCCTGGCGCCGATCCTGATGATGTCCGCGCGCGGTGACTCCCTGGACGTGGTCTCCGGTCTCGAGGCGGGCGCCGACGACTATGTGGTCAAGCCGTGCGAGAGCGCGGTCCTGGTGGCCCGTATCCGCTCGCTGCTGCGCCGCGCCTCCTTCACCCCCGTGGCCCGCGCCCCGCGCGCCGGGGCTCCGGGATCGGACGACACGGCCGATCCCGACACCCTCGCTTTCGGCGATCTCACCATCGACACCCGCGGTATGGAGGTGCGCCGCGCGGGAGAGCCGCTGGCCCTGACCCCCACCGAACTGCGGATGCTGCTGGAGTTCGCCGGCTCGCCGGGGGTGGTCCTGGAGCGCCGTACGCTGCTCAGCCGGGTCTGGGACCACGCGTGGCAGGGCGACACCCGCGTGGTCGACCTCCATGTGCAGCGGCTGCGGGCCAAGATAGGCGCCGAACGGATCGAGACGGTCCGCGGCTTCGGCTACAAGCTGCGGCGCTGACGATGACGCTGAGATGGCGGATCGTCGCCCTGGTGGCGGCGGCGACGTGTGCCGCCGCGGCCGCGGTGGGCGTCCTGGTGCACCACGCCTCGCGCGACCGCGAACTGTCCCAGGCGCGCGACGGGGCGCGCACCACACTGGACCGCGCCGCGGTCATCTACGCCCGCACCGGCGGCGTCCAGGGCTCCGGCGCGGTGCTGGACGCGCCCGGGCTCCCCGGGGATCTGCGGCGCCTGGTGGACAAGGGCCATCAGGGCACCGAGTTCACCACCGGCCCGGGCGGACCCGCGATGTGGGCGGCCCGGCCCGCCGATGACCAAGTCCTGTCCGTACGCCTCGACATGAGCACCGCGATGCGCGACATCGGCGCGCTGGACACCAACATCATCCTGGCCGGGCTGATGACCACCGCCGTGGTGCTGCCGCTGGGTGTGCTGACCGCCGAGCGGATGAGCCGGCGGCTGCGGCTGGCGGCGGCCACCGCGCGGCGGATCGCGGCCGGGGACCTGGACGCCCGGATCTCCCCCGCCACCCGCCCGCACGACGAGATCGCCGAGATCTCCGGGGCCGTGGACTCGATGGCCGCCGCGCTCCAGGAGCGGCTGCTCGACGAGCAGCGGTTCACCGCCGATGTGGCGCATGAGCTGCGCACTCCGCTGATGGGTCTGGTCACCGCCGCCGAGCTGCTCCCGCCCGGCGAGGCGGCCGGGTATGTGCGGGACCGGGTGCGGGTGCTGAGCACGCTGGTCGAGGAGCTGCTGGAGATCTCCCGGCTGGACGCGGGGGCGGAGGAGGCCGATCTGTCCCCCTGCCCCCTGGGTCCGGTGCTCGAGGAGGCCATCGCGGGCACCGGGCTGTCGGCGCGGCTGCGGACCGGCACGCCGGAGGACAGCGGGCAGGAGAACAGCGAGTGGGAGGACCGCGAGCGGGAGGACCACGAGGACGCCGGACAGCGGGACGGCCCGGCGGAGGACACCGGACAGCGGGACGCCGCGGACGGCCCGAAGGTGTGGACGGATCCCCGTCGGCTGACCCGTATCGTCGCCAATCTCGTGGTCAACGCCCATCGCCACGGCCGCGAACCGGTCGAGGTGACGGTGGCGGCGGACGGCCGGACCGTGACGGTCCGCGACCACGGCACCGGCTTTCCCGACGATCTGCTGGAGAGGGGCCCGCAGCGGTTCCGCACCGGGGTCCGGGAGCGGGGCCGGGGCCATGGTCTCGGGCTGACCATCGCGGCCGGCCAGGCTCAGGTCATCGGCGCCACGCTGGAGTTCGGCAACGCACCGGACGGCGGCGCGGTCGCCACCCTGCGCCTGCCCGAGCGGCCCGAATCGCCGGAGCCCGGACCGATACACGGCTGATACACCGTCGAGCGGAAGTCGAGACCCGGCCGAGCCCCCGCCGAGACCGTCCGTTGCGGTTCCGAAGATCTTCGCTGAGGAGGATGGCGCCGACCCGCGCGAAACCTCGCGGCCGGGATCGACGGAGGAGCAATCGGCATGGCAGGTCCCCTGACGGCACTACGCGTACGGTTCACACCGGACTCGGAGCAGACGCCGCGGGACACCAGACCCCCGGGCCGACGGCGCGGAGCGAGAGGAAGCGGGAGGCGGAAGCGGACCGGCATCCGGCGGTTCTTCACCTGGCGGAAGCTGCTCGCCTACGTGGCCGCCCTGTGCGCCCTGCTGATCGGGGCGTTCACGGTGCTCTACTACTCGATCGACATCCCCAAGGCCAACGCCCAGGCGAAGGCGCAGAGCAACGTCTACAAGTTCAGCGACGGCTCGATCCTCGCCCGCACCGGTGAGATCAACCGCGAGATGGTCACCCTCGACCGGGTGCCCACGGGTGTCCAGCACGCGTTCGTGGCGGCCGAGAACAAGTCCTTCTACAAGGACTCGGGCGTGGACCCGATGGGCATCCTGCGGGGGCTGGTCAACACCGTGACGGGCAAGGGCACTCAGGGCGGCTCGACCATCACCCAGCAGTACGTCAAGAACTACTACCTGAGCCAGGAGCAGACCGCCACCCGCAAGATCAAGGAGCTGGTGATCTCCCTCAAGGTCGATCAGCGCAACTCCAAGGAGGACATCCTCGCGGGGTATCTGAACACCAGCTACTTCGGCCGCGTCGCCTATGGCGTCCAGGCCGCCGCCCGCGCGTACTACGACAAGGACGTGGACGACCTCACCGTCGAGCAGGGCGCCTACCTCGCGGCGCTGGTGCAGGCCCCGAGCCAGTACGACTGGGCCGTCGCGAGCCCCAAGGCGAAGCGCCTGGTCACCCGGCGCTGGAACTACGTCCTGGACAACATGGTCGACATGCACTGGCTGGACCCCGCGGAGCGGAAGCGGATGCGCTTCCCCGTGCCGGTGGCCCCCGAGCCCGCCCCCGGTCTCGGCGGCCAGGCCGGGTATCTCGTGGACGCGGCCCGCAATGAGCTGATCGCCTCCGGCGTCGGCGAACAGGAACTCGCCGCGGGCGGCTGGACCATCACCCTCAACGTCGACCCGGCCAAACAGCGGGCGCTGGAGGAGACGATGCACCAGGGGCTCGACGGCTCCGCCAAGGGCGAGCGGGGCCGCGCGGACGCGGCCGCCACCCAGGGCGGCGCGGTTTCGGTGGACCCGAGGAACGGGCGGATCGTCGCGCTCTACGGCGGCCGGGACTACACCCGGCACTATCTGTCCAACGCGACCCGCGGCGACTACCAGGTGGGCCCCGTCTTCGAACCGGTCAGCGCCGCCGCGTCCCTGGACGCCAAGATGCGGGGCGGGGCCACCGCCGGCGGACTGCCGGAGGTCAAGCGCACCGCCGGGGCGCTGGGCATGGACACCGACGGCGGCGGCTTCGCCACCAAGGAGTCGGTCGGGCTGGGGCTGATGGGCTCGAGCCCGCTGAGGATGGCCGGTGTCTACGCCTCGTTCGACCACGGGGGCAAGCGGGTCACCCCGAGCATCGTGAAGTCCGCCCGGCGCGGCGACGAGACGGCCGGGCCGCCGAAGGCGGTGGGCGACCAGGCGATCGCCCCCGCGGCCGCCCAGCTGATCACCCGGAGCCTCATCGAGAACGGCGGGGCGAGCGCGGTACGCGCCGTCAAACGGCCCTCGGCGGGCAAGGGCGGGGTCTCCGACGACAAGAGGGCCGCCTGGTACGTCGGTTACACCCCGGACCTGGTCACCGCGGTCGCCCTCTTCGGCGAGGACGCCAAGAAGCGGAAGCAGATCCCCCTGCGGAACGCCCGTGTCCAGCGGGTCGCCGACCTCTGGAGCGACTACACCGGCCGGGCGCTGGGCGACGCGCCCCCGGCCTGGTTCGACTTCGGCCCCGGGTCGGGGACGGTTCCGGTCCCGGCCGAGACGGCGCCTATCGCACGGTGAGGGCGGCGCCGAGGCCACCGGCGAGGGCCGCGGCCCCGAGCAGGCAGGTCAGCAGCAGCCGGCGGCGCAGCGTGCGGTAGACCTCCTGGTACTCCGCCCGCAGCTCCTCGCAGCGCCGCACCACCGTGCGCAGGGTCTGCTCGGTGACGGCCAGCTGGTCCTGGACGTAGACCCGCTCGACCTCCGCCCGCTGGGCGGAGGTCAGCCAGTCGAGCCGGCCGGTGAGGCGGCGGGCCCGCTCCCGGGCCGCGTCCCGCTCGCCCTGGAGCAGCAGGTAGCCCTCGATCTGGTTGATTCCGGCGGCGATACCGGGGGGCTCGGCGGCTCTGGCCATACTCACGCCACACTCTCCTTCTGGCCGACATCGGGATGGTGCAGATCGAACGCGGGGGATTCGGAACGGATCTTCGGCAGGCTGACGAAGTTATGGCGCGGCGGCGGGCAGGAGGTCGCCCATTCCAGCGAACGTCCATAGCCCCAGGGATCGTCGGTGACGACCTTCTCGCCGTACTTGGCAGTCTTCCAGACGTTGTAGAGGAACGGCAGGAACGACAGGCCGAGGACGAAGGAGCTGATGGTCGAGATGGTGTTCAGGGTGGTGAAGCCGTCGGCCGCCAGGTAGTCGGGAATTCTGCGCAGCATTCCCTCGGCGCCCAGCCAGTGCTGCACCAGGAACGTGCCGTGGAAGCCCAGGAAGAGGGTCCAGAAGGTGATCTTTCCCAGTCGTTCGTCCAGCATCTTGCCGGTGAACTTGGGCCACCAGAAGTGGAATCCGGCGAACATGGCGAAGACCACGGTACCGAAGATGACGTAGTGGAAGTGGGCGACCACGAAGTAGGTGTCCGAGACGTGGAAGTCCATCGGCGGCGAAGCCAGGATCACACCGGTCAGACCGCCGAAGACGAAGGTGATGAGGAAGCCGACCGACCAGAGCATCGGGGTCTCGAAGCTCAGCGACCCCTTCCACATCGTGCCGATCCAGTTGAAGAACTTGATACCGGTCGGCACCGCGATGAGGAACGTCATGAACGAGAAGAACGGCAGTAGCACTCCGCCGGTGACATACATGTGGTGGGCCCACACCGTCACCGAGAGACCGGCGATCGAAATGGTCGCGGCGATCAGGGAGATGTAACCGAACATCGGCTTCCGGGAGAAGACCGGAATGACCTCGGAAATGATGCCGAAGAACGGCAGCGCGATGATGTACACCTCTGGATGGCCGAAGAACCAGAAGAGGTGTTGCCAGAGCAGCGCTCCGCCATTGGCCGCGTCGAAGACATGCGCCCCGAATTTACGGTCCGCCTCCAGGGCGAACAGTGCGGCGGCCAGCACCGGGAAGGCGAGCAGGACCAGCACCGCGGTCAGCAGCACGTTCCAGGTGAAGATGGGCATGCGGAACATCGTCATGCCCGGAGCGCGCATGCAGATGATCGTGGTGATGAAGTTGACCGCACCGAGGATCGTGCCGAAGCCGGAGAGGGCCAGACCCATGATCCACATGTCCGCGCCGATACCCGGCGAACGGACCGCGTCCGACAGCGGGGAGTAGGCGAACCAGCCGAAGTCGGCCGCGCCCTGCGGGGTCAGGAACCCGCCCACCGCGATCAGCGAGCCGAAGAGGTACAGCCAGTACGCGAACATGTTCAGCCGCGGGAACGCCACATCGGGCGCACCGATCTGGAGCGGCATGATCCAGTTCGTGAAGCCCGCGAACAGCGGGGTGGCGAACATCAGCAGCATGATCGTGCCATGCATGGTGAACGCCTGGTTGAACTGCTCGTTCGACATGATCTGGATACCCGGGCGGGCCAGCTCGGCGCGCATCAGCAGCGCCATCACCCCGCCGATGCAGAAGAAGGCGAACGAGGTGATCAGGTAGAGCGTGCCGATCGTCTTGTGATCGGTGGTGGTCAGCCATTTCACGGCCGTGGCCCCCGGCCCGGGGCGGCGCGACGGCGGGGCGGCCGGCGCCGCCGCGACAACGGTGTTGTTCCTCATGACCGCTAGGTGTCCGGCACCCCGTGGATCATCACTCCGGCGGCCGGTCGGAATTGCCCGCCGCGATGTGTGATGATCCGCGGTGTGCCGGACACCTTCGGATCATGAGCACCGACGACGCCTTCGACGCCGCCTACCGTGAGCATTACTGGGCGGTCAGCCGTTTTGTGGCACGGCGGCTGGACGACCAGGCATGGGACGTCGAGGAAGTGGTCGCCGAGGTCTTCGCGGTGGCCTGGCGGCGCCGGGCCGAACTGCCCGAGTCACCGCTGCCGTGGCTGTACGGAGTGGCCCGGCACTGTCTGGCCAACACCGTGCGCGGCAAGGGCCGTTACCGCAGACTGCTGCTCAAACTGGGCCACCACGAGGTGACGCGCGGCGGTCGTACCGTGGCCAGCCCGGACGCCGAGCGGCCGGGCTCCTGGGTGCTGGAGGCGCTGGCCCGGCTCGCCGAGGCCGACCAGGAGGTGCTCCGGCTGACGGCGTGGGAGGAGCTGACCGTCGAGGAGCTCGGCACCGTGCTGGGGTGCGGCCGGTCCGCCGCGGCGATGCGGCTGCACCGGGCGCGGCGGCGGCTGCGGGAGCAGATAGAGACCCTGCGCCGGGACGACCGGATCTCACTGGGGTGCACGAGCGGCAAGGGCGACAGGGCCCGGAGCGCTGACAGGGCCGACAAGGATGGACAGCCATGACCGACGAACTGGATCTGCTTCGCGAGGCCAACCCCGTGTCCGCCGACACCGGCCCCTGGCGGGACCGGCCGCTGGACGCGCGGGCCGAGCTGCTGCTGGGGCGGCTGCCGTCCCGGGACCGGCGGCGCCGTACCGTCCGGCGGCGCGCGATCTGGAGCCTGGGCGCCGCGGCGGCCGCGACGGTCGTCGCCCTGGCGCTGACCGTCTCGGGCACCGGCTCCTCCCCCGCCGTGGCCGCGCCCAGGCCGCTGCCGCTGGTGGCGCATGTCTCCCGGGCGGACGTATCGCTCGCCGAGATCGCCCGGCGGGCGCGGGCGGCGGCCGAGGAGTCCCCGGGGAGGAGCGAGCGGGGCAGCCACTACCAGAGCTGGGCGCTGAGCATGAAGTCGGGCGAGGACGCGGTGACGCTGCCCCGGGAGTGGCTGACCCGCTGGAACGCGGACGGCAGCGGATCCACGCTGGAGGTGGCCACCGATCCGCGCCATCCGGGCCGCCCGGTGATCGAGGACGGTCCCCCGCCGCGTACGGTCCACGACGGCAAGGTGCTGAGCGAGGCGCACTATCCACCGGGTATCAACGGCGCCAACCAGAGCTACTTCGAGGACCCCCCGGCCGGTGCCTCCGCGCTGCGCGAGTATCTCGCCGTCTGGTCCCCGGGCGCCGACCGCGACCCGGAAGAGCTGCTCTCGGCCATCGGGTCCTTCCGCACGGTGTGGATCCCGGGACCGCGCCAGCGGGCGGACATCGTCACCCTGCTCTCCGGGATCGAGGGGCTCCGCCCGGCGGGCAGGGTCACCGACCGGCTCGGCCGGGAGGGGCAGGGTTTCCGGTTCACCGGCACCCCCGGGGGCCGTTATCTGATCGTCCTCGACCCGGACGACGGCAGCGTGCTGGACATCGAGGAGACCTTCACCCGGGACGATCCCGAGTACCGGGTGAAGGCGGGCGATGTGATGTCCTACACGGCCTACATCTCCTGACCACCGGCCTATATCTCCTGACCACCGGCCACGGCGGGAGGGGCGGGCGGGACGCGGGGGCGCGGCCGGCCCGGTCGGCCGTCAGTCGTCCTCCCGCTGGCAGTGCGGGCACCACAGACTCGTCCGCCCGGAGATCCGGCCGCGGCGCAGCGGATTGCCGCAGCGGGGACAGTGCGGATCCGGATCGTCGCGCCGCCCGGTGAGCCAGTCCGGGTCGTCCGGCACCCGCCCCGCCCGCACCGAGGCGCGCAGCACCTCGCGCAGCGCGCTGTGCAGCCCATCGCGCTCGCCGTCGGTCAGCGCGTTCACCGGCCGCTGCGGATGGATCCGGGCGTGCCACAGGATCTCGTCGCCGAGCAGATTGCCGAGTCCGGCGATCACGGCCTGGTCGGTCAGGGTGGCCTTGACGCGTCCGCGCCGCCCCTCCAGCAGCCGGTCCAGCTCGGCCCGGCTCAGCGAGAGCGCGTCCGGGCCCTGGTCGCCGATGATCCGGTCGATGTCGTCGTCGGTGGCGGCGAGCCAGATGCCCTTGAGTTTGCGCTGGTCCTCGTAGCCGAGGCGGTGGCCGTCGTCGAGGTCGAAGGCGACGCGCTGGAACCGGCCGGCCGGTTCGGAGTCCGCCCCGCAGACCAGCCGCCCGGTCATGCCGAAGTGGAGCACGACGGTGGGCCCGTCGGTGGGGGCGATCAGCCACTTGCCATGGCGGCGCGGTGCCGCGAAGCGGCGGCCCTTGAGGTCGCGCTTCAGCCGCTGCGCGGTCACCCCGTGCAGCACCCCCGGGTCGGCCACCTCCGCCCGCTCGACGCGGCGGCCCTGGGCGCAGGAGGCGAGCGTCCGCCGGAACCCCTCGACATCCGGAAGTTCGGGCATAGCGTCAGGCTACGCCCGGGGCTTCCGTCGCGCGCTGTGGAGAGCGCCCCCGTTCGGGGGTCTTCATCGGATAAAGTACCCAATTATGCGATTCATGCGCGCCACCCCTGGGGTGAGCGGTCGCAGCCAGACCCTGTTCGCGATCACACGGTGTCTGCCGTTCCTGGTCCTGGCGGCGGTACTCGGCATCGAGCTCTCCCCCGCGCACACCCTCTACACCGGCCCCCTGCTCTCCCCGGCGCCGGCGCTGGCGGCGGTGACCATGGGGCCGGTCGGCACCGGCGGGGTGGCGGTCCTGGCGGGCGTGGTCAGCGCGATCACCGCCATCCACAACGACGCCTGGGGCACCCCGCAGCTGTACACCAATCTGCTGGCCCTGCTGGTGGTGGCGGTGGCGAGCGTGGCGACCTGCGCGGTGCGGGTGCGCCGGGACCGCGAACTGGCCCATATCCGCCGGATCGCCGAGGTGTCCCAGAACGTGGTGCTGCGGCCGCTGCCCGCCCGGATGGGCGTGGTGAACACCGCCAGCGTCTATCTGGCGGCCGAGCGCGGTGCGCAGATCGGCGGGGACCTCTACGAGGCGATGTGCACCCGCTACGGAGTGCGGCTGATCGTCGGCGATGTGCGGGGAAAAGGGCTGGCCGCGGTGCGGTCCGCCGCGGCCGTCGTGGGCGCCTTCCGGGAGGCGGTGCACTACGAGCAGGACCTCGCCGAGGTGATGCACCGCTGTGCGGCCGCGCTGGCGCGCGAGTACGAGCTGCTGGACCGCTCCCAGCTACAGGATCCGCGGGAGCTGGATGAGCAGTTCGTCACCGTGCTCCTCGCCCAAGTGGTGACGGACGATTCGCTGGTGCAGCTGGTCAACCGCGGCCATCCGCCGCCCCTGGTGATGCACGAGGGCGAGGTGCGCTCCCTGGACCCGGCGCGCCCGCTGCCGCCGCTCGGCCTCGAGGAGTTCCTCGGCCCTCCCGCGATCGGCGTCGAGACCTTTCCGTTCCTGCCCGGTGACCGGCTGTTGCTGCACACCGACGGGGTGATCGAGGCCCGCAACGACTGCGACGAGTTCTTTCCGCTGCACCGGGCCATGGAGACGCTGGACTGCGCCACCCCGTCCGAGTACCTGGACGGGCTGCGCCACGCCCTGGTCCGGCACACCGAGGGACGGCTGACGGACGACGCGGCCATGGTCCTCATCGAGCGGGACACCGGCGGCGCGGACCGGCCGTTCCGCTGAGCCGGTTGAGCCGGTTGAGCCACCTGTGAGGCCGTTGTGCCAAGGCGCCGTACATCCGCCGTACGGTCGGCCGGTGTTGGCCGCTCCGGCATGGGTTGACGCCCTCGCGGAGCGCGACGACACTGTCAGGGACGGTCACGATTGTCAGCGCCCACCGTGCGGAACCCCCGCTCAGGTGGGTCATCGGCCCCGGCTCGTTGACAGGCAACCCTTCTCCCGCGACGGGGTGCCCCCGGGTGACGACCAGGTTCCGTCGGCGTGGACGGGACAAGCGCGGTCTCGCTGCCCCGCGAGCCCCCGATGATGGGATCGGTGGAGATGCCCAGGACCGACAGCCACGGGGACGGCGTCCGCCGGCGTCCCCGTCCGTTGTCCCCGCTCCGCCGGCTCCGCCTCCTGACCAGACGGCTGCACATCGATCTGCTGCGCATCTGTAGCGCCTCCAGTCCAGCTCTCTGAGTCGGCCCGAGTCGACACGGTCACCGAGCGCGGTCCCGCGCGCCGGGGTCGGGTGTGTCCCGGCCCCGCCCGGCGGGTGCCCCGCGCGGGCTTCCCCTCCGTCGTGCCACCGGCGCCGCCCTCGACCGGCGGTGGCCGGGGCTTCCGTCACTGCCTTGGAGAGCCATGTCCGAGACGTTTCCGGTCAGTTCAGGTCCTGCCGCTCTTCTCGACCCCGACCCCTGCTCACCCCGCCCCCGGATCGCCCCGCCCGCGCCCCCGCACCGCTTCCGCAGCCGCATCGGCGTCGACCTCGCCGGTGGCTTCTATCCGGTGCCGCATCGCTATCGGCTCTACCTCTCCGCGAACTGTCCGCTCTCACTGCGCGTCTCCATCACCCTCGATCTGCTCGGGCTGCGGGACACCGTGGCCACCACCCTCGTCGGGCTCCCGCAGGACACCCCCGAGGCGTACGCCGCGCTCCGCGGGGCCTACGAGGCCACCTGGCACCGCTACAGCGGACCGGTGGACGCGCCCGCGCTGTGCGACGGCTGGACCGGACGTGTCGTCAGCAATCACACGCCCGACATCCTGCGCGACCTCGCCGGCCATCTGAGCGACGACAGCGGGACCGGACGCCCCCGGCTGCGCCCGGCGGCCCTCGCCACGGACATCGACGCCCTCCGGGACCTGCTCGACGCGGACATCACCGACGCCGCCCGGCAGGCCGGGACGGCCGCCGAGGCGGAGTGCCGGGACGCGGCGCTGGAGAGGCTGCTGACCGCCCTCGGCCGGCTCGACCGCGGGCTGACGGCCGCGCCGTACGCCCTGGGCGAGGAGCTGACCGCCGCCGATGTGGACCTGTGGGTGGCCCTGGTCCAACTCGACACCGAGCACCGGCCCCTGCTGGACGCCGACGCGGCCGACCGGGTCTCCCGCCATGGGCGGCTGCGCGCCTACGTGCGGCGGCTGCACGCCCACCCGGCGTTCCACACCACGCTTCCGGAGGCCGGCCTGGCCGAGGCGCCTTGAGAGGGGGTCGTGCTCCGAGAGGGAGGCATGTGGGTTGATGAGCGATTTGCCGTCACCTGAATGTGTCGGACTGCGGCATCCCCGCCGGTCGGCGGGGATGGGCGTGCTGGGCTGAACACCGTGAGCGAACGCAAGCCCTACCAGACGCACTGATCGAGCCGGTGATCGCCGCGCGGCAGGCCGCACACCAATCGGTCAGCGGCCACCAGGGCCGGTACGAGATGCGGGAGATCGTCGATGCGCTCCTCTACCAGGGCCGCACCGGCTGCCAGTGGGACCTGCTTCCGCACGACCTGCCGCCGCGTGGCGCGGTGATGTACTACCTCACCAAGTTGGGAATGCGCGGCGGAAGGCGGATCCGCGCCGCTGCGTGCGCGGCAGGTGTGCGAGGCGATGGACCTGGAGATCGCCCCCACACCAAGCGCATCTCATGCTGCATTATTCCTATCGTGGACGCGCGAGGCGACGACGGGAGGGCTCGATGCAGGTCGGCATCACGGTTGAGTCGATGGGCAAGGAGGAGGTACTCCTCGACCTGTATCGGTGGCTTCGGGAGGATCAGGACATTCTCCGGCAAGACCATGTCAGTCTGGGTTCCGCGGTGCCGTCCGCCGGCACCATGGGTGCCGTCGAGATCATCAACCTCGTCGTCGGGCATGGTTTGACGGCGCTGAACGTGGCCTTGGCCTACGCGGCCTGGCGCGGCGCGCGTCCTACCGCTCCCGCCGTTACGGTGACGTTCCCCGGTGGTTCCCTCACCCTGCACGATGCGTCGCAGGAGACGATCCAGCGTGTCGTCGAGCAGCTGACCGCGGCAGCTTCGCGAACCACCACCTCCGGCCCTGAGACAGATCCCCGCCCCGCTGGGGAGGGGCAGGACGGCGGCAGCAGTCTTCCGAACGGCAGTCGATGAGCCTGCCGGACCCCGCACGGTCGTGGGCGGTGATTGTCGGCTTCCCCTCTTACGACACCTTGGACGACCTGCCGGCTGTCGCCAACAACGTGCGAAGGCTTCAGGAGATCCTCACCTCTCCTCATTCGTGGAACCTGCCCGCAGAGCACTGCTTGGTCCTTCCTCCTCCGTCCGGGCCCGATGCCCCCACAGTCTCGCGCGATGACGTGCTGGACGCGCTCCATACGGCGGCTACTGCCGCCGAAGACGCGCTGCTGGTGTACTTCGCAGGGCACGGGCTGCTTTCGGAGTCCGGGGAGCTTCATCTCGCGGTGCCTCGGTCCGACCACAGGCGTCTGTATCGCGCGGTCCACTACGAACGCGTTCGGCACGAACTCGTGACCAACTGCCGTGCCCGCAGCCGACTCGTCATCCTCGACTGCTGTTACAGCGGCAGCGCGCTGAAGGGCTATATGGGCGCCGACGACGTGGTAGCGAACAGGGCCCGGGTCGAGGGCACTTACATCATGACGTCCGCCGCCAAGACCGCTCCGGCCCTGGCGCCTCCCGGCGAGACGTACACCGCCTTCACCGGCGAGTTGCTGGCGGCCTTGGAGGCAGGCGTCCCTGGGGCCTCGGAGTTGTTGCGCACGGATGAGGTCTTCCAGCACGTGCGCAGAAGGCTTGCGAATGCCCGACCGCGCCGCCCCATTCCGCAGCAGCGCGCTCGAAACGACGGGCACTCCATCGCGCTCGCCCACAATCGTTGGACGCCACCGCCACCGCCACCGCCAGCATCGCCGGCCCTGCCCGTGGCCCCCGCCGATACACCGGGGCGGCGGCGCAGGCAGCGGCCGACGCTCACACGGGTACAAGCCCGAGTGATCGGTGCGGTAGCGGCCACGGCACTGCTCACGGCCGGACTCGGCAGTGATCGCCCGAAGCTCAGCTGCGACGTGCGGCTCACCCGGGTGGGTGATGAATGTGTCGGCGTCTCTGATGGTTCGATCGTCTTCACCCCTGAACTGGACCAGACTTCCAAGCGCATCTCCGCGGAGAACCACGCAGCAGCGGAGAAGCCGCACGTGACGATCGCCCTACTGACCCCGATGACAGCCCCTGATGAGCAGGGCCGGCGAAGGATCCTCGAACAGGTTCAGGGCGCCTATATGGCCCAGCACAGCGCCAACAGGAGCGAACTCGTCCCTGCGATCCGTCTTGTCCTGGCACAGCCCGGCAGGACGGAAGGAGGGTGGCGCCGACTGGCTGGTCAGCTCCTGGACATGGTGGATGATCCCCGCTATGGCCTACGAGCCGTCGTGGGATTCGACGCCGGAGACAAGCACATCGCCGATGCCGTGAGATTCCTGGCCTCCCGTGGAGTGCCTACGGTGGGAGGGAGCTACACGCCGGAGCCGCCCTCCGGCGCTTCTGAAGCGTCGCCCTACACGGCCTGGACCTCGCCCAGTGCGGGCGACCAACTGCGGGCGTTGGCGTCGTTCTCGACGTCACCAAAACGCGAGGAACGACTTCTGGTTGAGGACCAGCGCCGCGGCGACCCCTATGTGGAAGGGTTGCGGGAAGCCTACAAGGCCCAGGAGCCACTGCCGCGTCGGCTCACCTACGACTCGTCGTCCGCTCGAGCCCCCGTCAGCTCCTCTACGTTCCGTGACATGGTGGACAGCATCTGCTCCCCGAAGGCTGGTATCAAAGAGATCTTCTTCGCGGGGCGGCCTGCGCATTTACGGCTGTTTTTGTCCGCACTCACGGATCGCGCATGCCGAAAAGACCCGAACGTGACGGTAGTCAGCGGCAGCGACACCACCGAGCTAGCCCATGAGCGGGAGCTGCTCCGGAAACTGCGGGGCCAATCCATCACGGTGCGGTATACCGCTGCCGCTCATCCAGACATGTGGGCCAAGACGGCGCCCCAGGAGGGCACTGAAGCGCAGAGGACGGACGCGAGAAGAGCGATGAACGACGCGCTGCGGCAGGCGAAGGAGATCGGAGCCCCCGACCTGGCCGATGGGGAGACGATCACCGTCCATGACTCGGCCCTGACCGCGATCGCAGCGATCCACGCATCGGCGCCCGCATCCTCTTCGCTGCCCAGCACCTCGGATGTCGGAATCGTGTTGCGTAGGCTTCATGGCCGGATGGCCGTCCGTGGGGCAAGCGGCTGGATCTGCCCCGACGACCAGGGCTACCCCTACAACAAAGCCGTCGCCGTGCTCACACTCGACGGGAAGAGCGCCCTCCCGCGCCTGAACGGCGTTGCCTGGCCCGAGGGGAAGCCAACGGGATGCCTCCCGCCCCGCACGGGGTGAGGCCGGACGGTGCCAGCGGGGCGACACGTGCCCTGGCTCTGTTGCGCGGACCCCGACCGGCGGGTCCGCCACGCGGACGCCCCCCACACACGAGTTCGGCGACGCCCACAGAACAGGCTGGCCACCGAGGCGCCCACTCGGCAAATCGCCCGTTATCCCACACATCGCACCCCGAGAGGGCGTCGTGAGGCTCGGTTCAGGACAGCGCGGCCCGGGCGTCGCCGAACTCGCCCATCGCCTCGGCCACGATGGCCTCCAGACGGGCGTGGTGGGCACCGCGCCAGTACACCCGCTCACAGACCGTGCAGCGCGCGAAGACCTCGTAGGTGCGCCGGGTGCCGTGCTGGAGCCGCTCCCGGACCGTCTCCTTGTCGGCGTCCTCCAGCGGCCCGTTGCAGGCGGTGCAGCGGGTCCAGGGCGCCAGGCTCGGGGTGAACCGGCCGAGGACGTCGCGCAGCTGCTCATCGGGGCGGTCGCTGTAGACGTACGCCCCGGCCCACAGCTCGCGGCGGCGCAGCAGCCCCCGGTCGCGGGAGAGCAGCACCCGGCGCTGGGCGGCGGAGCGCGCGGCCAGCTCGGGGTCGCCGATGTCCTCGCTCTCGTACGCGGCGTCCACGCCCAGCAGCCGCAGCCGCCGCGCGAGGGTGCCCAGGTGCACATCGAGCAGGAAGCGCAGCGGCGCGCCCGGCACCCGCTGGGGGCGGACGACCGGCTGGACCTCCACGGCCTCCCCCGCGCCCGGCACCCGCGAGACGGCGGCCTCCTCGCCGTTCACCAGCACCCTTCCCACCTCGGTGAGCGGCACCCCGAGCGACTCGACCACATGGCCGAGGGTGGAGACGCCGTCGGTGACGACGGCGGTCCAGGGGCGGCGCCGCTCGGGGACGGCGAAGAAGCGCAGCTCGGGAGCGAGGCTGACGTGGATCTCGGGTCCGTTCACACCGCCAGCATGCCAGGCGCCCCCGGCCCGGGGCGACGGCGTTCCGGGGGTCAGGCGGTGGCGGAAACGCGCCGCGGTCCGGGCGGCGGCCTGGTCGTGGCCCCTCGTCACCTGGCGCAGCTCCTGACCGGGTGGCCGTCCCGGGGAGGAGCGTGCGGGCCGGGGCGTCACCGGGGCGGTTCGGCCGCCTTGGCCCGGTCGCGGCGCCGCTTGCGGCGCCAGGCCACCATCCGCAGATAGTCCTCGTGCAGCACCCGCCCGACGAGCGCACCGCCGAAGACCACGTAGCCGACGCCGACCAGCCAGGACTGGACGACCAGGACGGTGCCGACCGGGCCGTAGGAGACCGTGCTGGAGGCGATCAGCGGGGAGAACACCAGCTGGGAGAAGACCCGCAGCCCCAGCAGCCCGATGCTGGTGGCCAGCGCACCGGGCAGCAGGGCGCCCCAGCTGATCCGCCCGCCGAGCAGCAGATACTGCGACCACCAGAAGAACAGCAGCGTGCCCAGCACCGCCACCAGTACCCGGGAGAAGCCGGGGGCCAGATGGGCGGAGAGCAGCAGATAGCAGATCAGCACCACGAGCCACACCAGATGGCGCCAGACGGTGTGCCAGCGGCCGGCCGGCAACTCCCACACCTTCTCGTAGCCCACCTGGAGCACCGTGCCGAAGCGCAGTCCGAAGATGGCCAGCGTGGCCAGACCGAAGGCGGTGGTGGACTCCAGCGCCTGCTTGGGCGGGGAGAACAGCCGCTGCACCTCGTCCCGTGAGGTCGAGGTGAGCCCGAGGCCCTCGGCCAGCCACTGGGCGAAGCCGAGCCGGTTCACCGGATCGGCCGCGGCGACCACGATCAGCAGCGGCACCAGGGTGAGAAAGCCCAGGGCGGCGAAGCCCATCGCGCGGTGCAGCAGCTCGAATTCGCTGCCCCGGCGCCATCCGCGTCCGATCGCGGACCGGTCGAACGCGTCCTCAAGCCGCTGCCACCAGGGCCAGGACCTGGGCCCTCGGGAGGAGCCGGACGCGGACCGATTCTCGGACATACCCACTCCCCTACTCGCGCCACCGGCTCGACCTGGGCAGTGCCGTCCAGGCTACTCGGGGTGGTGACGTTCCGCCGGGAGCTCCGCCGGGCGCCCACCCGGAACACCTGTGCGGTGTCCGGGTCTCCGTCGGTGCCCGCTCGGCGGGCCTCACGCCGTGGCCATGACCGGGGCCCCGCTGTCCGCGTCGATGACGCTGACCCGGACGGCGGGCTCGCGCACCGTGTCGAGGCTGGCCCCGGCGTCCACCGCGAAGAGCACCAGCACCGGCCTCGCGGCCGGGCCGCCCCCGTACACCCCGGCGAACTGGAGGATGCGCCAGCCGCCGTCGTCCCAGTGGTCCAGCAGCGCGGAGCGCACCACGCGGGAGACGCTCTGCCAGGCGCGCGAGCGCTCCAGCAGCTCGACGGTCGCGGCGACCGGGACCGCCGTCCGCGCTCCGGTCGCGGCGAGCGGATGGCCGGTGATCCGCAGCCGCAGGCGGCGCAGCGGCATCCGCCAGCGGCGGTCGGGATCGGCGGAGAGGGCCGTCAGGGCCGCCGCCGCGGCCAGGACCAGGCACAGCGCCGCGGCCGGACGGCGGGCCGCCGCGGTCCACCAGGGCTGCTGGGCCAGGGCCGCCGCGGCCCCGCCCGCGAGGACCGCGGCGGCGCGGACGAAGGAGCGCCAGGTGAGGGGGGTGTCGCGGCCCGCCGTACAGCCGCAGGAGGAGCCGGGCGCGGCGGCGCGGGCGTAGCCGAGGTAGCCGAGGAAGCCCGCGCCGAGGAGGGCGGCCGCCGCTCCCGGGAGCGGGGTGACGGGCGGTGCCAGTAGCGCGGCGGCGAGGAGGAGTTCGACCGCGCCGAGGGTGCGGAGGGCGAGCGCGGCCCGGCCGCCGTCGCGCAGCAGCCGCGCGAGCGCGGTACGGGGCGCCTGCCGGGCGGTGCCCCGGCCGAACAGCTTGCCCGCACCGGCCGGCCCCAGCACCCCGGCGAGCACCAGCGGGGCGAGGGCACAGGCCAGGGCGCTCACCGCCGCCTCCCCGCGCCGGGGGCGACCGTGACCCGGACGAGGTCCACGGAGCCGTCGGACGGCCGCCACGCGCCCAGCACCTGGGCGCTCTGCCCGATGGTGAGCCGGGACAGATCGGCGGTGGGCGAGGCGGTGCCGTACGCGGCGCTGGTGGTCTCCGCCATGAGGTTGCCGACGATCTCGTGGTGCCCGTGGGCGAGGTGCAGCCGGGTCTTCTCGATACCGCGGATGGTGGCGTCGAGGTTCACGATGTTGACCCACACCGCGTCGGCGGCGAGGGTGCCGTCGGGCAGCGGGACGCCGCGGGCGTAGAGTCCGTCGCCGGTCTCGATGTCGGCCGCGGTGGTGGCCCGGGCCTTCCAGACGCTGGTGGCGCCCGTGACCCGCACCCGGGAGTGGTCACCGTAGGAGCCCGCGACCGCCAGGACGTCGTCGTTGATCGCGGTGATCCGCCCCTCGGCGAAGGCGCTCTCGGCGACCGCCGGGTCCAGGGGGCGCATCGGCGCGGCGAAGGCGGCGTCGGCGTCCACCGCGCCCAGGGCGGTGGCCCCGATGACGGTGGCGCCGCGGAGGGCGGCGGTGGTGAGGAAGCGACGGCGGTCGAGGGGGTCGCCGGTTCGGTACGCGCTCATGGCCGGGCCCGCCTCATTCGAAGATGGAGACCGGCAGGGTGCCGGAGCTCAGGCTGCCGATGGCGGAGAAGGCGGCGGGGGTGAGGTCGATGACCCGGTTGGTGCGGCAGACCCCGTCACAGCAGGTGGACTCGGAGCAGAAGCTACGGGTGCGCGGGCCGCAGTCGCTGACGGTGACACAGACGCTCGCGCCCGAGCAGTCGTGGCGCACCTTCATCACCGAGCCGCAGCCGCGGCGGGGTATGTCCTCGCCGCACAGGTCCGGGCGGGTGATGTCCCAGCACGCCTTGGAGGCGTTGGGCCAGGCGGCCTGAAGGGCGCTGGACCGGCAGGTGCCGCATGCGCCGCCGCCCGTGGAGGCGCATGGACCCCAGGCGGTGCCACAACAGAACCAGGTGGCCTCGCCGTTCCAGAGCTTGGTCGATCCGCACGCCATGGCACTGTCCTCCCGGCCTCGGTCCCGCCCTCGGAGCAGCACCATCATCCGCGGAGCCGGGCCCGGTCGCCACGGGAAGGCGTCCGGTCGGAGTCCTCACAACCGCTCGGCGATGCGCCGGACTCCGTCCGTCGAGTCGGTGGCCGCGGTCCTCACAACCGCTCGACGATCGTGACGTTCGCCTGGCCCCCGCCCTCGCACATCGTCTGGAGGCCGTAGCGGCCGCCGGTGCGCTCCAGTTCGTGCAGGAGGGTGGTCATCAGCTTGGCGCCGGTGGCGCCGAGCGGGTGGCCCAGGGCGATAGCGCCGCCGTTGGCGTTGACCCGCTCGGGGTCCGCGCCGGTCTCCTTCAGCCAGGCCAGGACGACGGGGGCGAACGCCTCGTTGATCTCGACCAGGTCGATGTCGCCGATGGTCAGCCCGGTCTTCTTCAGCGCGTGCGCGGTCGCCGGGATGGGCGCGGACAGCATCCGGATCGGGTCCTCGCCGCGCACCGACAGATGGTGCACCCGGGCGCGCGGGGTCAAGCCGTGCTCCCGTACGGCCCGTTCGGAGGCGAGCAGCAGGGCCGCGGCGCCGTCGGAGACCTGCGAGGAGAGCGCGGCGGTGAGCCGCCCGCCCTCGATCAGCGGCTTGAGCGCGGCCATCTTCTCCAGGCTGGTGTCCCGGCGCGGCCCCTCGTCGACCGAGACGTCCCGGAACGGGACGGTCTCGCGGTCGAAGCGTCCCTCGTCGATGGCGCGCAGCGCCCGCTGGTGCGAGCTCAGGGCGAACTCCTCCATGGCCTCGCGGGTGATGCCCCATTTCTCGGCGATCAGCTCGGCTCCGTAGAACTGGCTGACCGGCCGGTCGCCGTAGCGCGCCCGCCATCCCTCCGAGCCCGCGAAGGGGCCTTCGGTCAGCCCGAGGGGCTCACCGGCCCGGCCGCTGGCGAAGCCGATGGGCACCATCGACATGTTCTGCACCCCGCCCGCGACCACCAGGTCCTGGGTGCCGGAGAGCACCGCCTGCGCGGCGAAGTGCAGGGCCTGCTGGGAGGAGCCGCACTGCCGGTCGACGGTCACGCCCGGGACCTCCTCCGGGAGCCCGGCGGCCAGCCAGCAGGTGCGCGCGATGTCCCCGGCCTGCGGGCCCACGGTGTCCAGACAGCCGAAGACGACGTCCTCGACGGCGGCCGGATCGGCGCCCGAGCGCTCCATCAGCGTGCGCAGGACATGGGCGCCGAGGTCGGCGGGGTGGACGGAGGCGAACCCGCCCTTCCGCCGCCCCACCGGCGTCCTTACCGCTTCCACGATGTATGCCTCGGGCATGGCAGCTCCTTGAGATCCCTCAGGTCATGACGGTCTTACGGTCGTTGTGTCTTCAGTCCGGTCCCGGCGTGTCTGTCCTTCTCGCGGAGTGATGCCGTCCAGGACCATCGACAGATACTGGCGGGCGATCTCCTCGGGGCTGTGCCGGCCGCCCGGCCGGTACCACGAGGCGGCGACCCACACCGTGTCGCGCAGGAAGCGGTATGCCAGCCGGATGTCGAGGTCGGCGCGGAAGGCCCCCTCGGCCACTCCGCGCTCCAGCGCGCCCAGCCACGCCCGCTCGAACCGCCCCTGCGATTCGCTGAGATAGCGGAAGCGCGGCTGGGTGGCGAGGTGCTTGGACTCCTTCTGGTAGATCGCGACGGCGGCGCGGTGCCGGTCGATCTCCCGGAAGGACTCGGTGACGAGTGCCTCGACGGTCTCCCGGGGGCCGAGTCCGGCGCCGAGCACCTCGTCGTACCCGGCCCAGAGCTCGTTCAGGAAGGTGGAGAGGATCTCGTCGACCATCGACTCCTTGGAGTCGAAGTGGTAGTAGAGGCTGCCCGCGAGCATCCCCGCCTCGTCCGCGATCCGGCGGACGGTGGTCGCGTTGTACCCCTGGGCGGCGAAGACCTCCGCCGCGGTGGAGAGCAGTTCGCGCCGTCGCTCGGGAGACGGGGTCACGGTCGGCTTCTTCTCGCTGTTCTTCTTCTCGCGGTTCTTCTTCTCGCTGTTCTTCGCGCTGTTTCCGGTGGAAGCGCGGTTCCTGGTGGAATTCGGCACGTTCTCATTCTCGCCTCATGGGTGCTGGCTGCTCACGGACACCGTCTCGCCCGTCATGTACGACGAGTAGCCGCTGGCCAGGAAGACGATGACGTTGGCCACCTCCCAGGGCTCGGCGTACCGGCCGAAGGCCTCGCGCTCGGTGAGCGCGGCGAGCAGTTCGGGGGTGGTGACCTTCACCAGATGCGGATGCATGGCCAGGCTCGGCGAGACCGCGTTGACCCGCACCCGGTACGCGGCGGCCTCGACCGCGGCGCAGCGGGTGAGCGCCATGACGCCCGCCTTGGCCGCCGCGTAGTGGGCCTGACCGGCCTGGGCGCGCCAGCCGACGACCGAGGCGTTGTTGACCACGACACCGCCGTGGCCGCCCGCCTTCATCCGGCGCAGCGCGGCGCGGGTGCAGCGGAACGTGCCGTTCAGGGTGACGTCGATGACCTTGTCCCACTGCTCGTCGGTCATCTCGGTCAGCAGGGCGGTGCCACCGAGCCCGGCGTTGTTGACCACCGCGTCCAGCCGTCCGTGGCGCTCCTCGGCGAGGTCGTACAGCGCGGCGATCTGGGCCTCGTCGGTCACATCGCTGACGCGTCCGGCGACCCGCTCCTCGCCGAACTCCCCGGCGAGCGTGGCCACCGTCTCCTCGAGCCGGCGCTCATGGGCGTCGCCGAGGACGACACGCGCGCCCTCCTCGAGGAACCGGCGGGCCGTGGCGCCGCCGATTCCGGTGCCCGCGGCGGCGGTGATGACGGCCGTGCGACCGGTAAGGAGGCCGTGGCCGGGGACGTACGGCGCCTTGTTGTCCGTCACGACGCCACGGTAACCTACCAAACACTTGTTAGGGAACCCGCCGACGGCGCTGATGGAGGAGGTGCTGGGCCGATGGACCTCGATCTCACCGAGCGGCAGTCGGCGTTCCGGGCCGAGGCCCGGCGGTGGCTGGCCGCCCACACCCCCGCCGCTCCCCTCCCCTCCCTGGAGACCGCCGAGGGGTTCGCGGCGCACCGCGCCTGGGAGCGCACCCTCGCGGCGGACCGCTGGTCGGCGGTGACCTGGCCCGAGGAGTACGGCGGCCGGGGCGCGTCGGTGATCGAGTGGCTGCTGTTCGAGGAGGAGTACTACGCGGCGGGCGCGCCCGGCCGGGTGAGCCAGAACGGGATCAGCCTGCTCGCCCCCACCCTCTTCGAACACGGCAGCGCCGAGCAGCGCGACCGGATCCTGCCGCCGATGGCGCGCGGCGAGACAATCTGGGCCCAGGCCTGGTCCGAACCCGAGTCGGGCTCCGACCTCGCCTCGCTGCGCTCCACCGCCCGCCGCACCGACGGCGGCTGGCGCTTGAGCGGCCAGAAGACCTGGTCGTCCCGGGCCGCCTTCGCCGACCGGGCCTTCGGCCTGTTCCGCAGCGATCCGGCGGCGGACGCACCGCACCGGGGGCTGACGTATCTGATGTTCGCCCTGGACGCGCCCGGTGTGACCGTACGCCCCATCGGCCGCCTCGACGGCAAACCCGCCTTCGCCGAGCTCTTCCTGGACGAGGTGTTCGTCCCCGACGAGGACGTCATCGGCGAGCCGGGGCAGGGCTGGCGCATCGCGATGAGCACGGCGGGCAACGAGCGCGGGCTGACCCTGCGCAGCCCCGGCCGGTTCACCGCGGCGGCGCGGCGCCTGGTGGCGCTGTGGCGGGCGCGGGCGGACGGGGCCGGGAGCGATACGGGGACCGAGGCGGCCGCGCTGCGCGACCGGGTCGCGGACGCCGTGATCGGCGCCCGCGCGTATGAGCTCTTCGCCTGCGCGGGCGCCTCCCGGCTGGCCGCCGGGGGCTCGCTCGGGGCCGAGTCCAGCCTGAACAAGGTCTTCTGGTCGGAGCTGGACATCGCCCTCCACGAGACGGCCCTGGACCTGCTGGGCCCCCACGGCGAGCTGTCCGACGCCGCCGACGACCCGGACGCGCCCGGCCCGTGGTCCGACGGCTACACCTTCGCGCTGGCGGGCCCGGTCTACGCGGGCACGAACGAGATCCAGCGCGACATCATCGCCGAGCGGCTGCTGGGGCTGCCGAAGGGACGCCGGTGAGGCCCCGGTGACGAACTCATTGGCTGGTGACGGGCCCGGTGGCTGACGAGGGGATCCCCGGATGAGGTTCATGCTCGATCAGGCGCAGACGGACTTCGGCCGCACCCTGGACCGGATGCTCGGCGCGGCCGGCACACCGCACGCCGTCCGGGCCTGGGGGCGCGGCGAGCACGCGCCGGGGCGCGCGGTGTGGGGGCGGCTCGCCGACGCCGGAGTGACCGGGCTGGCCGTACCGGAGGCGTACGAGGGGGTCGGGCCGCTGCCCGTCGAGCTGGGCGTGGCGTATGTGGCGGCGGGGCGGCACGCCGTGCCGGGGCCCCTGGCCGAGACGGCCGCCGCCGCGGTGCTGCTGGCCGGTCTCGCCGAGGGCGGCACGGCGCGGAGCAGACAGGTGGCCGGGGACTGGCTGCCCCGGATCGCCGACGGGCGGGCGCTGGTGACGCTCGCGGCGGCCGACGGCGGACCGTACGCGCTGGACGCGGACGCCGCCGACGCCGTCTTCGCCGTCGCGGGCGAGGAGCTGTGGCTGGCCCCGGGGCACGGGCCGGTCCAGCCCTCGTTCGACCCGGCCCGGCGGCTGGCCAGGCCGCTGCCCGGCGGTGAGCTGCTCGCCCGGGGCCCGGCCGTGGCCGCGGCCGCCGCACGCGCCGCGGACTGGGCCGCCTTCGCCACGGCCGCGCTGTCGCTCGGCACCGGGCTCGCGCTGGTGGAGCGCACCGCGGCGTACGTCCGACAGCGCACCCAGTTCGGCCGTCCGATCGGCTCGTTCCAGGCGGTGAAGCACCGGCTGGCGGACGCGCTCATCGGCCTGGAGTTCGCCCGGCCGCTGCTGTACGGGGCCGCGGTGGCGCTCGCGTCCGGGCCCACGGGCGGCGCGCTCGCGTCGGGGTCCACGGGCGACGTCCGCGCGGAGGTCGCGGCGGCGAAGGTGGCCACCGGCGAGGCGGCGTACACGGCGGCGCGCACCGCCCTCCAACTGCACGGCGCGCTCGGCTACACCGACGAGTACGAGCTCTCGCTGTGGATCCGCAAGGCCCGCGCACTGCGCTCCGCCTGGGGTTCCCCGTCGGTTTGCCGCGCCCGCGTCCTCGCGCCCTGACCGGTCTTGATCCATGCTGTATCGACCCATAGTCGATCGAACAGCGAGGTATGCGCGGATGCACCGGCCCCGGCCCACCCTGGAGAGCGTGGCGCGGCGCGCGGGTGTCTCGCGCGCCACCGTCTCCCGTGTCGTCAACGGCTCGCCCAAGGTCGGTGAGGACAGCCGTGAGGCGGTCCTGAGCGCCATCCAGGAGCTCGGCTACATCCCCAACCAGGCGGCCCGCAGCCTGGTCACCCAGCGCACCGACTCCTTCGCGCTGGTGCTCCCCGAGGAGCCGGGCCGGGTCTTCTCCGACGACCGGTTCTTCCCGGGCGTGGTGCGCGGGGTGAGCCAGGAGCTGGAGGCCGCGGACAAGCAGCTGGTGCTGATGATGGCCCGCTCCGCCGCCAGCCGTGACCGCATCGAGCGCTTCGCGCTGGCCCGCCATGTGGACGGGGTCATGGTCGCCTCGATGCACGGCGCCGATCCGCTGCCCGCCGCGCTCGCCCGGATGGGCATCCCGGTGGTCTGCAACGAGCGGGTGCCGGGCCCGGCGTCGCCGCCGTACGTGGGGGTGGACAACGCGGCGGGCGCGGCGCTGGCCGTGGAGCATCTGATCCGCTCCGGGCGCACCCGTATCGCCACGGTCGCGGGCCCGCAGGACATGGTCGCCGGGATCGACCGGCTCGCGGGCTACCGGGCGGCGCTGGACGGGGCGCGGCTCGCGGAGCGGGTCGCGGTCGGGGACTTCACCCAGGAGTCGGGGGCGGTCGCGATGCGGGAGCTGCTGGACCGGGAGCCCCGGCTGGACGCGGTGTTCGTGGCCTCCGATCTGATGGCGATCGGGGTGCTGCGGGAGCTGCGCCGGGCCGGCCGGCGGGTGCCGGACGACGTGGCGGTGGTCGGCTTCGACGACATAGAGCCCGCGCGCTACACCGAGCCCCCGCTGACCACCGTGCGCCAGCCGATAGCCGGCATCGGCCGCCGCCTGGCCCGCCAGCTGCTGCGCCTGACCGCCGGGGAGAGCATCGAACCGGCGCTGGTCCTCCCGACGGAGCTGGTGATCCGCGAATCGGCGTAGCCGGGCGCGGGGCGGCGTCTTCCGCCGGGGGACGCCATCGTGGTCGGCCGCCCGCCGTGGTCAACCGCCCGCGTACCGCGGCAGCCACGCCCGGAAGTCGCGTTCGAAGGCGTCGTAGCGGCGGCGCAGCTCCGCCCCCGGCCAGTCCTCCGGCAGGAGCCGGGCGGGGAGGACGGGGTCGGCGAGGAGGTGGCGGAGGGCGGCGGCCGCGACGGTGAAGCGGTCGGCCGGTTCCTCCGCGTCGTCCAGCGCCGCGCCGAGCAGCCGGGCCTGGCGGGCCCAGCCGCCCAGGTCCCACAGGCGCGCGGCGAGCTCGGCCGGATCGCCCTCCGGCGCGCCGGTGAACCAGCCGCACTGCTCGGCGGCGACGTCCGGGCGCGGGTGGACGAGGTTGGCGGGGCGCATCCAGGTGCCCTCGCGCAGTTCGGCCAGGCGCAGGGTGGCCATGGCCTGGCGGAGGGCGGCGCGCTCGGCCGCCTCGCGCCGGTCGGAGGTGACGATCGCGATCTCCCAGGCGCCGTCCCAGCGGCGGGTGCGCGGGGCCCGGCTCTCGTCCTGCCGCGCCTGGCGGGCCAGCAGCCGGTCGGTGAGCCGGTAGGTGCCATCGCTCTGCTCCAGGTCACCGGCGGCGACCATCCGGGTGAGCGCGACCCGGATGGTGCCCTCGGCGGTGCCGAAGAGCGCGCCGACCCGCACCAGGGCGCGGGCGGGCAGCTGGGGCGGGTGGAGACCGAGCAGGGTGCTGAGCACGACCGAGCGCGCGGTCAGCGGCCGCAGGGTGAGCGTTCCGGTGTCGTCCATGGTTACGCGAAACCCTATCCATTACAGTTCTTCGTCGCGCATACTGGAAGTGTAAGGCCGGGCCGGACCCGGGAGCCCACCGCGAACGAGGAGATGTCTGCCATGAGCGCCACGCACGAGGTCCTCAACCAGGCCCCGCCGCTCATCGGCTTCAGCACCGCGGACGACCCCGCCCTGCTGGAGGCCCTGCGGCGGCACGACGGCGGCTGGGGCGAACAGGAGGTGCGGGACCTGGGCGCGCGGGCCGGTTCCGCCGAGGTGCAGGACTGGGCGCGGATGGCCGAGGAGCACCCCCCGGTGCTGCACACCCACGACCGCTACGGCCATCGCGTCGACGAGGTCGAGTACCACCCCGCCTACCACCAGCTGATGGGCGTCGCCGTGGAGAGCGGCCAGCACGCGGCGGCGTGGAGCGAGACCCGCCCCGGCGCCCATCTGGTGCGCGCGGCCAAGTTCTACGCGTTCGCACAGGCCGAGCCCGGCCATGGCTGCCCGATCTCCATGACGTACGCCGCGGTCCCGGCGCTGCGTGCCGAGCCGGAGCTCGCCGCCGTGTACGAGCCGCTGCTGGCCGCCCGCACCTACGACTTCGGGCTGCGCCCGCCGCTCGGCAAGCGGGGCCTGATCGCGGGCATGTCGATGACGGAGAAGCAGGGCGGCTCGGACGTCCGCGCCAACACCACCCGGGCCGTGCCGGACGGTGCGGGCCGCTATGTGCTCACCGGCCACAAGTGGTTCACCTCCGCGCCGATGAGCGATGTCTTCCTGACGCTGGCCCAGACGGAGGAGGGGGTCACCTGCTTCCTGGTGCCCCGGGTGCTGCCGGACGGCAGCCGCAATCCGCTGCGGCTGATGCGGCTCAAGAACAAGCTGGGCAACCGCTCCAACGCGTCGGCCGAGATCGAGTACGAGTCCGCCCTGGCCTGGCGGGTCGGCGAACCGGGCCGCGGGGTGCGGACCATCGTGGAGATGGTCAACGTCACCCGGCTGGACTGTGTCATCGGTTCGGCCGCTGGCATGCGGGCCGGGCTGCGGCAGGCGCTGCACCACGCCGAGCACCGCCGGGCGTTCGGGGCCGAGCTGGTCGACCAGCCGCTGATGCGCAATGTGCTCGCCGACCTGGCGGTCGAGTCGGAGGCGGCCACCACCCTCGCGATGCGGCTCGCGGCCGCCCTGGACCGCGCGGAGGGCGGGGACGAGAGCGAGGCGGCGCTGCGCAGGCTGGGGCTCGCGGTGAGCAAGTACTGGGTGTGCAAGCGCGGCGCCACCCACGCCGCCGAGGCCCTGGAGTGCCTGGGCGGCAACGGCTATGTGGAGGAGTCCGGGATGCCGCGCCTGTATCGCGAGGCGCCCCTGCTGTCGATCTGGGAGGGCTCGGGGAACGTCGCGGCGCTCGATGTGCTGCGCGCGCTGGGCCGGGAGAACGGCGCCCTGGAGGCGTTCCTGGCCGAGGTCGACGCCGCGGCCGGGGCGGACGCCCGGCTGGACGCGGCCGTGGACCGGCTGCGCGGGCTGCTGCCACAGCTCACCGACCCCGAGCGGGCGCAGTTGCTGGCGCGCCGGCTGGCCGAGCAGATGACGCTGGTGCTCCAGGGCAGCCTGCTGGTGCGGTACAGCCATCCGGCGGTCGCCGACGCGTTCTGCGCCTCACGGCTCGACGGGGACTGGGGGCACGCCTTCGGCACCCTGCCGCCCGGCACCGACACCGGCCCGATCCTGGAGCGGGCCCGCCCGAAAGACGCGCGGTGACGCCCACGGACGGCGCGGACGGGCCGGACGACGCGGCCGGTGCGCGCCTTACGGTTCGCACGGAGCGGGCGGGGCCGGTCACCACGGTCGTGCTCGCCCGCCCCGATATGCGCAACGCCGTCGACGGCGCCACCGCCATGGCGCTGGCCGACGCCTTCCGCGCCTTCGACGCCGACCCCGAGGCGCGGGTCGCGGTGCTGTGGGGCGAGGGCGGCACCTTCTGCTCCGGGGCCGATCTGAAGGCGGTCGGCACACCGCGCGGCAACCGGGTGGCCGAGGACGGCGACGGCCCGATGGGGCCCACCCGGCTGCGGCTGTCCAAGCCGGTGATCGCGGCGGTCAGCGGGCACGCGGTGGCGGGCGGGCTGGAGCTGGCGCTCTGGTGCGATCTGCGCGTCGCCGAGGAGGACGCGGTCTTCGGGGTGTTCTGCCGCCGCTGGGGCGTCCCGCTGATCGACGGCGGAACGGTGCGGCTGCCACGGCTGATCGGCGCGAGCCGGGCGATGGACCTGGTGCTGACGGGACGGCCGGTGCCGGCGGACGAGGCGTACGCCATCGGGCTCGCCAACCGCGTCGTACCGCCGGGGCGGGCGCGGGCCGAGGCGGAGCGGCTGGCGGCCGGGATCGCCCGCTTTCCGCAGGCGTGTCTGCGCTCGGACCGGGCCTCGCTGCTGGAGCAGGAGGGGCTGCCGGAGGACGAGGCCATGGCGCGGGAGCTGCGCCACGGTCAGGCCGCGCTGGCCGAGGGGCTGGACGGGGCGGCGCGGTTCGCGGCGGGCGCGGGACGGCACGGGAGCTTCGGCGAGCCGTGACCGGCGGGGCCGACTGTGGCCGGGGGCGGCCTCGCCCCGGCCACAACTGGTCACGTATGAGGGGAATATCCGCGGCTGAACCTCGATGCGCCGATGTCATCACCGCCCATTCCCCTATTCGGGGGAATTCCGGTGGTCACACGGCTGGCGGGCGCCCGTTCGGCCGAACATCTCCTCGTGAAGCGATGGCAGCGCGTATGGCGTGCGGGGGTCCTGGCCACTGCCCTTGTCCTCACCTCGGCGGGGGCGACAGCCCTGGCCGACGAGGACGGTGACGGTCCGGCGACCGCGCCCGCCTCCTCCCGGCCGACGGCCGATACCCGGTCCTGGCCCGGGGGCCGGGACGACGGACCGCTCGCCTCGGTGCGGATCCGGATCGGTCCCGGCCTGTGTGTCTGCGTCGCCGTCTCGGCGGGCCCGGTCGGCCTCGTCGCCCGGTACGGCTGGTGTCCCAAGCCCCCCAAGCCACCCAAGCCGCCCAAGCCCCCCAAGCCGACGCCGACCCCTACGCCCACGCCGACCCCCACTCCGACGCCCACACCCACGCCGTCGCCGACTCCCACGCCCACCCCGACGCCGTCCGCGACACCCACGCCCAGCCCGTCCGCCACACCGAGCCGTACGCCCGAGCCGACCCCCACTCCCACCGCCACCCCGACGCGGCGGGCCCCCTCCCCCACGCCCGCTCCGCGGCTCCCCACGCCGGGGCCCACCCGCGCGCCCGCGCTTCCGCCGCCGCCCTCGCGCACCCAGCCTCCGGCATCACCCCACGCGCCGGCTCCCGCACCGACCAGGACCCGTGCCGTCGAGATGCACGCGTACGAGAAACCCGCGCGCGAGAAGCCCGACAACGGGACCTCCCTGGTCACCTTCACCCTGCTGCTCACCGCGCCCGCGGTCCTCGCGGCCGCCGCTCTCCGTCCGCGTTCGCGCTCCGGCGCGCGCGGTGGGCGGCGCGGCTGACGGCCCACCGCCGAACCGCTTGGGAGGTTCATCCATGCCCGAATGGCTGATTATGACCCTGGTGATGGCCGGGACCTGCGCGGTCGTGGTCACCGGGGCGGTCCTCAACTCCCGCAGACTCGGGGACGAGGACGATCCGGACGAGACCCCCGATGTCCTCGACTACATGATCATGATGATCGGCGTGGTCTACGCGATCGTGCTGGGCCTGGCCATCGCCGGTGTCTGGGAGGCGCGCTCCGCCGCGCAGGACGGGGTCCGTACGGAGGCGCAGGCGCTGCACGAGGTGGCCGAGCGGGCGAGCGTCTACCCCGGCCCGGTGCGCGACCGCATCCGCGCCGACGTGGACGCGTATGTGGACCATGTGGTGCACACCGAGTGGAAGGTGATGATCGACAAGGGTGAGCTCACCGACCGCGGCACCGAGCTGCTGACCACCCTGCGCCACGATGTCACCCGCGCGGCCCCGCACAGCGACCTCCAGTCGCAGGCGTATCAGCCGATGGTGGATCAGGTGGCCGCCGTGGACGACGCGCGCGGCGCCCGGCAGCAGAGCGCGGGGCCCACGATGCCCCCGCTGGTCTGGTTCGGCCTGGTGCTGGGCGCGGCGCTGGTGATCGGGCTGGTCTTCACCCTTCAGATCCGCCGCTCGCCCCGGGAGCTGATGCTCGCGGTGATGTTCACCGCGCTCATCGTCTTCCTGCTCTTCCTGGTGTGGGACTTCGACGAGCCCTTCGGACGGTCGGTCGGCGACTCCACCACGGCCTTTACCGATCTGTTCCCCAGCGCACGGGGAGGGTCTTGAGGCCGTGTCGGAAGGTCGATCCGGCAGACGGGCCGGGTGGACCGCAATGCGCCGAACAGGGCGTACGGGACACCGGCGGTGTAGGTCTCGGGGAGGAACGCCTCGACAGGGTTCACAGCCGAGACCGTACGGCGCCGCCCTCCGGGCCCGTCAGGACACCCCGCGCGTCAGGACGCGCCTACGCCACCGGCACCGGGAGGATCCGGCGCAGCGGGTCCTCGGGCAGCCGGCCGTGGGCCTTCCACTCCCGGGGGTAGCCGACCGAGACCTCCTGGAACTTCACCCCGTCCTCCACCGTCGTCCGGGGGATGTGCAGATGGCCGTAGACGACCGTCTCGGCCCGGAACCGCACATGCCAGTCGGCGGTCAGCTCGGTGCCGCACCACAGCGCGAAGTCCGGGTAGCGCAGCACCCGGGTGGGCAGCCGGGTCATCGGCCAGTGGTTGATGAGCACGGTCCGCAGCTCCGGGTCGACGGCCGCCAGCCGCGCCTCGGTCTCGGCGACCCGGGCCCGGCACCACGCGTCGCGGGTGGGGTAGGGGTCGGGGTGCAGGAAGTGCTCGTCGGTGCAGACCACCCCCGCCTCATGGGCGTGGGCCAGCGCGGCCTCCTTGGTGGCCAGGCCGTCGAGGCGGAAGGTGTAGTCGTAGAGCAGGAACAGCGGGGCGATGACCAGCGGCCCGCCGATGCCCTCCCAGAGCGGGTAGGGGTCCTCGGGCGTGACGATGCCCTTCGCCCGGCACATTTCCACCAGCGCCTCGTAGCGCGCCACCCCCCGGACTTCCAGGGGGTCCTTGGGATGGGTCCACAGCTCGTGGTTCCCGGGTGACCAGATGACTTTGGCGAAGCGCTCGCTCAGCAGGCCGAGCACCTCCTCGATCTCGGAGAACACCTCGCCGACGTCCCCCGCGACGATCAGCCAGTCGTCGTCGGAGCCGGGCCGCAGCCGCTCCACGATGGCCCGGTTCTCGGGGTAGGCCACATGAAGGTCGCTGATGGCGAGGAGTTCGCCCCCGTGGGTGCCGCTCATTGTCTCTCCTGTCGTACGGTGGCGCTCATGACGCGGTCGCGGTGCGCGGGCACCGCGGGACGGGCCGGGTGATCACAGGACCGTCCCTGGCGCTAGCCTCGCAGATGTGGTGGACAAACTCCCTCCGTCTTTTGAACGGGGAACCGACGGACCGAAGGTCATCGTGGCCGGACTGGACGGTTCCGAATCCTCCTGGCGCGCCACGGCCTACGCCGCCGGGCTGGCCAGACGCCAGAAGGCGCTGCTGGTCGTGGTCTACATCCAGCCGGTGCTGGCCGCGGGCGCCGCGCTCGGTGCCACCGTGGCCGACACCACGGGTGAGGTGGCCGAGGAGCTGATGCGGGAGATGCGGGAGGCCACCGAGCGGCTGCGCGGGGTCTTCGAGGTGCGCTGGGAGTTCCACACCTTCCGGGGCGATCCGTACAACGGACTGGCCCAGGCGGCCGATGAGCTGAAGGCCGACGCGGTGGTGGTGGGCGCGTCCGAGCAGGCCGGGCACCGGTTCATCGGCTCGGTGGCCGTACGGCTGGTCAAGGCCGGGCGCTGGCCGGTCACCGTGGTGCCGTAGGGGCCGCCCCTCCGGCTCGCGCAGCCCGGCGCGGTGAGGCACCGTGGGAGAAGCGAACGGACCACCCCACGGACCGGGGAGACTGCCATGGCCCACACCTACCGGGTGACCGAGATCGTCGGCTCGTCCGGCGAGAGCGTCGACGACGCGATCCGCTCCGCCATCGGCCGTGCCTCGAAGACGCTCCGGAACCTCGACTGGTTCGAGGTCGGCCAGGTGCGCGGGCATATCGAGAACGGCCGGATCGCGCACTACCAGGTGGGGCTGAAGGTCGGATTCCGGCTCGAGGACCCCGACACCGGCTCCGGGGACCGGGCCGGCTGACCCCGGCTCAGCCACGGGACACGACGGTGGACAGCACGGACGGCAGCGGATACCAGTCGGCGGTCGCGAAGCTGGCGTGCCGCCCGGCGAGTTCGGACACCCGGTCCCGCGCCTGGGTCTCGGTGGGGTTGGTGCCGTCGATCGGGGGCGCCACGTTGTGCGCGTCCGTCATGATCAGCAGGTAGTGGCGGTCGTCGTACCAGGCGGTGTCGATGCCACCGGTGACATACGTGGACGCGTCCCCGTCGAAGAGCACGAACCACGGCCGGAGGGCGGCGTCGGTGTAGCGGGTGCGCGGGTCGCCCGAGGCGGCGCCGTGGACGGCGGGGAAGGCGGCGGCCTGGCCGAGCTTCCCGGCGGCGGACAGGTCCCGCAGATGGGTGGCGTACTCGCGGTCGGTCCACAGCGTGTCGAGGGGGTTGTTCTCCTCGACCGTGCCCGGTATCAGCTCGACGACGAACTTGCCAGCGAGCGCCGAGCGGGACGGCCAGCCGCCCGCCTGGACCGCCTCGTCGAGGGTGGCATGGCCGCCCACCACATCCGCCGGGCGCAGCACCGCGTCGCCCAGGGTGGCGCCGAGGAGGGCGTCGAGGTCGGCCGGGCCGCGGCCCTTCTTGCCGTTGAAGCCGTCCTTCATCTCCACCTTGACGAGGATGGGACGGTGCCCCGGATGGGCCTGGTGCCAGGCCCGCATATCGGCGAGGCAGCCGGCCAGGCTCTGGTCGCGGGGCTTGGTGCGCAGCTCGCCGGGGCCCGCGGCGTTCTCGCAGTTGTTGTCGTTGCCGAGCGGGTTGGAGTGTGAGACCCGCCAGCCGGCGCCGAAGGCGTTGGTCCACACGTCGAGTTCGAGGAGCGAGGCCCCGGAGTCCAGCGCGTCCGCGAAGTAGGGGTACTTGGCCTTCTCGTACGCGTTGTGCACCCCCACCGAGGTGGTGGCGGAGTAGGACGGATCGTCCGCGGTGGCGGGCCGGGCCTCGGCCGGTGCCGTCAGACACAGTGCGGCGGCCGCCGCGGCGACCGCCACCGTTCCCGTGCGCCGGGCATGACCGCGCGCCGGACTCCCCACCCCGCCCATGTGTCCCCACCCTCGTCGATGTCACGACCAACTGGGCAGAAGGGTACGGGAGTCGCGTCATGGGTTACGAGCGGTCAAGGGTCACAGCGGTACGGGCCCGGCGGCGTGCTGCCGCTGAGCCCGTCTCATGTGCCGCGTCTCACACGGCTGGGGGTCGTTCGGGGGGCAGGGACCCACCCGTCAGGGCGCAGGGGCCCACCCGTCAGGGCCGCTCCCCCACCCCGGTCGCCGCGGCCTCGTGCGCCCGTCCGCCGGGCAGCTTGGGGGCCAGCGGGGCGGTCTGGTCCATACCGGTGCCGCGCCGCAGCCCGGTGAGGAACTCCTGGAGCGTCTCGACCGCGGTGTGCCGGGGCCGCCAGCCCAGTTCCTCCTGGGCGCGGGTGGTGTCCATCAGCGGAAGCCGCAGGGCGGCGTCGAACAGCTGGGGCGAGGGCGGCAGCAGATGCAGATGCCAGGCCGTGGCCATGGCCGAGCGGGCGGCGAAGCGCGGGATCCGTATCGTCCGCGCGTCCAGCAGACCGGCCAGCGTCCCGCCGTCCACCGGCGGTTCGGCCGCGAGGTTGAAGGCGCCGCGCACCTGACGGCCGAGCGCCAGCCGGTACGCCTCGGCGGCGTCGTCGGTGTGCAGGACCTGGAGCCGCAGCCCGGGCAGGTCGAAGACGGCGGGCAGGAAGGTGGAGCGGACCAGCCGCCGGGGCAGGAACGGGCCCATGAAGAGCCGGCGCTGCTCGGCCGCCGCCTCCTCCTTGAAGAGGAAGCCGGGCCGCATCCGCACCACCCGGACCTGCGGATGCTCCCGTTCGAAGGCGTCCAGCAGCCGCTCCACATACGCCTTCTCACGGCAGTACGCGGCCTCCGGCCAGCCGTCGGTGGGCCAGGACTCGTCCACCGGGCGGCCGTCCTCGGGCCCGGGCGAGTAGGCGCCCACCGAGGAGGCGTACACCAGCACCGGCACCTCGGCCCGTGCCACCGCCTCGAAGACCCGCCTGCTGCCGAGCACATTGGTGGCCCAGGTGACGGCGGGCCGGTGGCTGGGCTGGATCAGCCAGGCGAGGTGGATGACCGCGTCGGCGCCCTCGAAGTGCCGTACGAGGTCGGCCTCCTCACGGGCGTCCCGCCCGATGTCCGCCCGCACCCAGGTGGTCTTCGGCGGCGACCAGCTGGGCACCCTGCGGGCGACGCCCACGATCGACTCGATGTCCGGGGCCTCGCCGAGCGCGCGGACGACGCTCGTACCGGCGTTGCCGGTGGCCCCGACCACCACCACGCGCATTCCGTGCTTGACACCCATGAGTCCGCTCCTTCCGGCAGATGTCCTGGTTTCAGCCCTTGCCGACCAGCTGCCGCGCGGCCGTGACGATCGCGTCCGCGTCGATTCCCGCGTCGCTCAGCTGCTCCGCGGGGGTCGAGGAGGCCGGCATCATGCGCACCGCGAGCCGGATCATCCGGGGCACCGGACGGCCGTCGCCGAACGCCTCGAGCACCGCGTCGCCCAGTCCGCCCTCGGGGTGGTGGTCCTCCACGGTGACCAGCCGGCCCGTCACCTCGGCGGCGGCGCGCAGCGTCTCGGTGTCCACCGGCTTGAGCGAGTACAGGTCGATGACGCGGGCCGGGATGCCCTCCTCGGCGAGCCGGTCGGCCGCCTCGACGGCCTCGTGCAGGGTGACCCCGGCGCCGACCAGGGTGACCCGGTCGTCGTCACTGGAGCGCACCACCTTGGAGCCGCCGATGGGGAAGCTCTCGGTAGGCGGGTAGATGACCGGCGTTCCGCCGCGGGTGGTGCGCAGATAGCGGATGCCGGACTCCCCGGCCATGGCCGCGGTCAGCTGGGCCGTCTGGTTGGCGTCGCACGGGTAGAGCACCGTGCTGCCGTGCACCGCCCGCATGGCGGCCAGGTCCTCCAGGCCCATCTGCGAGGGTCCGTCCTCACCGATGGCCACCCCGGCGTGGGAGCCGACGAGGTTGAGGTCGGCGTCGCTGATGGAGGCCATCCGGATGAAGTCGTAGGCCCGGGAGAAGAAGGCCGCGAAGGTGGAGACGTACGGGTTCCAGCCGCGGGCCTGCATGCCGACGGCAGCGGCCACCAGCTGCTGCTCGGCGATGAAGAACTCGAAGTACCGCTCGGGGTGCTCCTTGTGGAAGTACTCCAGCCGGGTGGAGTCGCCCACCTCGCCGTCGAGCGCCACCACATCGCCGCGGGCGGTGCCGACGGCGGCCACCGCCTCGCCGAACGCGTCACGGCTTGGCACCGAGTCGCCGGTGTTGTAGCGCGGCAGGGCCGGCGGGCCCTCGGACGCGGGCCGGGTGGGGGTCACCGAGGGCGGGCCGAGCACCGGTACGGCCATGTTGCGTACGCCGCCGAGCTCGGCGATGGCCTCGTCCGCGTTCTTCAGCGGCTTGCCGTGCATGCCCTCGCGGTTTTCCACCGAGGCCACGCCACGGCCCTTCATGGTGCGGGCGATGATGGCGGTGGGACGGCCCACGGTGGACAGCGCCTCGGCGTAGGCGCGGTCGATGGCCTCGATGTCATGGCCGTCGATCTCGACGGTGTGCCAGTCGAAGGCGCGGATGCGCCGGGCGTAGGCGTCCAGGTCCCATTCGTGGCGGGTGGGCCCGCGCTGGCCGAGCCGGTTCACGTCGATGATGGCGGTGAGGTTGTCCAGCCGCTCGTAGCCCGCGTGCTCGAACGCCTCCCACATCGACCCCTCGGCCATCTCGCTGTCGCCGCACAGCACCCAGACCCGGTAGGGCACATGGTCCAGCCGCTTGCCGCTCAGCGCGGTGCCCACGCCGTACGGCAGGCCCTGGCCGAGCGATCCGGTGGCCACGTCCACCCACGGCAGCCGGGGGGTGGGGTGGCCCTCCAGCCTGCTGCCGCGCTTGCGGAAGGTGATGAACTCCTCGTCGCGGAGGGCCCCGGCCGCCTTGTACACCGAGTAGAGCAGCGGGGAGGCATGGCCCTTGGAGAAGATCAGGTGGTCATTGCCCGGGTGGTCGGGCTGCTCGAAGTCATAACGCAGATGGTTTCCCATCAGGACGGCCAACAGGTCCGCCGCCGACATCGACGACGTGGGATGGCCGGACCCGGCGGCCGCGGCGGCACGCACCGAGTCCACGCGGAGCTGCTGCCCGAGCTCGCTGAGTTGTTCGTGTCGCATTGTTCTCCTTCCAGGTTTCACCGGCGGTCGGCCGCCGCCCGGGCGGTCCGCGCGACTTCGGGCGACTCGGTGTCCAGTGGCACCGCCCAGGGCGGGACCAACCCGAGCTGCACCCCCTGGCGTGGCAGCACCGCGTCGAGCAGCCAGTCGGCGGCGACCCGGACCCGGTTCCCCGGCATCGCCATCAGGTGGTAGCCGCGGGTGACCGCGTTGGCGATCGGGCCGGACAGCGGGATGTGCAGCGGGTCCGCGGCGGCCTGCACCCCACCGAGGTCGACGGTGAACCCGAGGTCGTGGTGTTTGTACGGCTTGGCGGTGCCGCGCCCGAGTGAGGCCAGCACATTGTGGCCCGCGACCTTGCCCTGCCGGTGGGCGTGTTGCGCGGTCATCGGGGTGAACTGGCCGGGACGGGTCAGATCGGGCACCGCGGCGGCGTCTCCGCAGGCCAGCACGTCGGGATAGCCGGGTACGGCCAGATACTGGTCGACCCTGAGCCGACCGCGTTCGGTCGGCAGCCCGAGCTGCTGCACCAGCGGGTCGGGGCGCACCCCGACACACCAGATCAGCGACCGGGTGTCGACGACCTCGCCGTCGTCCAGCAGCACCCCGTCCGAGGTGGCCTCCTTGACCGAGGTGCCGGTGCGCACCTCCACACCCCGTTTGCGCAGCACCCGGTCGGCCGTGCGGGACAGCTTCTTGTCCAGCTCGGGAAGGACCCGGGGGGCGATGTCGAGCAGCATCCAGCGGGGCCGCGGCGTGTCGCGCAGCGAGACGTTCTTCCGCGCCAGCGAGTCGGTGAAGAGCACCCCGTGGGCGGCCACCTCGGTGCCGGTGTAACCGGCGCCGACCACCACGAAGGTGCGGCGGGCCGCCCGCTCCCGGGGGTCGTCGGCGGTGCCCGACATCTCCATCTGGCGGGTGATGTGGTCGCGCAGGTAGAGCGCCTCGGGCATACCGCGGAAGCCGTGGGCGTGCTCGGCCACACCGGGGATCGGCAGCAGCTTGTTGACACTGCCCACGGAGAGGACGAGCCGGTCGTAGTCCATCTCGCCGGACCGTCCGTCCGGGTCTCGCCAGGAGATCTTGCGGGCATCCAGGTCGACGCCGTGGACCTCGCCCAGCACCAGCCGGACATGCGGCAGGGTGCCGGTGAGGGAGACCGAGACCCGCCGGGGTTCCAGGATCCCGGCCGCCACTTCGGGCAGCAGGGGCAGATACAGGAAGTAGTCGTTGGGATTGATCAGGACGATCTCCGCCGCGCCCCGCAGGGTGCGGGAGAGCGTACGGGCGGCCTGATAACCGGCGAATCCGGCACCGACGATCACTATGCGTACTGGGCTCACACGAATCTCCCGGGCATACGGGGCCAGGGAGCTCCAAGTGCCCGTGAGAGCCCGGACCAAACGTGGCGCCCGGCCGGCCCCGCCCCCGGGGCCGTGTTCCGGGGGCGGTTCCCGGAGGCGGGCGTACGTCAGCGGCGCCGGCGGGCCGTCTGCGCGTCGATCCGCTCGTCCCAGTCGATGCGGTAGCCGGTCAGCCAGTCCGAGGAGCCGTTGCCCGCGCCCGCCCGGTCCAGCTTGCGCGGCATGGTGACATCGCGCAGGGCGCGTGCCACGGGCCCCGGCGCCGTGCGGCGGGCCATGCCCGCACTGGCCGCGGCGACCTTCTCGACCCGCTCCCGGCGCAGCGCCTCGTACGCGGCGAAGGCCGACTGGGGCGTGCGCAGATCGCGCAGGCATTTGGCGAGTACGACGCCGTCCTCGATGGCCATCGAGGCGCCCTGTGCGGCGTTGGGCGCGCAGGCGTGCGCGGCGTCGCCGACGATGACCATGGCCTCCTCGGACCAGGTGGGGGTGGAGACGATGTCGTAGGCGGCGGTGGCCACGATGGTGTCGCCGGTGGCCCGGACCAGGTCGGCGGCGGGGGTGTGGTCCTCGGCGAAGAGCGTCAGCAGCCGCTCCCGCCACTGCTCGGAGGTGACGGCGGCGAGCTCGGCCTTGGACATCTCCTCGGCCGGGGCGTTGCAGAACCACCAGACCTCGCCGTCCGGGGCGGTGGTGCAGCCGAAGAACGCCTGCTTGCCGAAGATCATCGTGTAGGCATCGGGGTCCGGAGGCGAGTCGGCGTCGCGGGTGTAGCCGCAGACGGTGTGCTGTCCGGTGTAGCGGGGCCGGGGCGCGGCCGCGTCGATGAGCCTGCGGACGAGCGAGTGGATGCCGTCGGCGCCGATCAGCATGTCGCCCACGGCGCGGCCGCCGTCGGCGAAGGAGCCGACGATCCGGCCGTCGGGGCTGGTGTGCGCGGCGAGCAGCCGCTTGCCGCCCTCGACGCGCACGCCGCGGCGCACCGCCTCCTCGCGCAGCACCCGGGCGAGGGTGGCGCGCTTGAGTGTCACGGACCCGAGGCCGCCGTCCTGCGAGCCGGACATGGGACGGTTGCCGAGCCGCTTGCCGGTGTTGCTGATGAAGTCGACGCGGCCGGCCGGGAAGGAGTTCTTCAACACGGGTTCATGGGCGTCGATGGTGCGCAGTGCCTCCAGGCCGTTGGCGGCGACGACGAGGAACGCGCCGGTGTCGACGGCGTCCGTGGGGTACGTCTCGTAGACGACCGCGTCGATACCGGCCTTCCGCAGGGCCATCGCGGTCACCGTGCCGGCGATGCCGCCACCGATGATCAGGGCTGTGGTCATGGTGCTCCGTGACGTGGCGTGGGGTGTCGTGTCGTGGGATTGCGACAGCACCATATGGCGGTCCGGAGCTCCCCGGGTCAAGAGCGTCACTTCAACTAACGGGCGCCGAGCGGCATTTGGGGCGGATCCCGGCAGGTACGCCACGTGAGCAGCCACGTGAGCGGCATCTTGAGTAGCAACTTGAGCGGCTACTTGAGCAGCCGGGACAGCCGCCGGTCGGCGAGCGGTTTGCCGCCGGTCTGGCAGGTGGGGCAGTACTGGAGCGAGGAGTCGCGGAAGGACACCTCGCGTACGGTGTCCCCGCACACCGGGCACGGCTGCCCGGCGCGGCCGTGCACCCGCATGCCGCCGCGCTTCTCCCCCTTGAGGTCGGTGGCGGCCAGGCCGCGGGAGCGCTCGACGGCGGAGCGCAGCGTGGTGCCCATCGCCTCGTACACCCCGGCGATCTCCGCTTCGGTGAGGTCCGAGGCCAGCCGGTAGGGCGACATCCGGGCGGCGTGCAGGATCTCGTCGGAGTAGGCGTTGCCGATCCCGGCGATGACGCTCTGGTCGCGCAGCACCCCCTTGATCCGGTGGCGTACGCCGCGCAGCAGCCCGGCGAACGCCTCCAGGGTGAAGGAGTCGTCCAGCGGGTCCGGGCCCAGCCGGGCGATCCCGGGGACCTCCCGCGGGTCGCGGACCACGTACACCGCGAGCCCCTTGCGCGTACCGGCCTCGGTGAGGTCGAAGCCGGAGCGCTCGGGACCGGCCAGGAGCAGCCGCAGCGCGAGTGGTCCCTTGCCGGGCCGGGGCGGGGCCTCGGGGAGTCCGTCCCGCCAGCGCAGCCAGCCCGCCTTGGCGAGGTGGACCACCAGATGGGGGCCGTCGGTCGCCAGGTCGAGGAACTTGCCGTGGCGGGACGCCGTCGTGACGGTCCGGCCCTCGAGCGCGCTCGGCGGCGGGTCGTAGGTCTTCAGGACGCTCACCGCGACGGGGAGCACACGGGCGATCTCCCGGCCGGCGGCGCGCTCGGCCAGGATCGCGCTGAGGGCCTCCACCTCGGGCAGCTCCGGCATGCCACCAGTGTGCCGCAGGACGGAGCGGAACCACCCGCGGCGGCCCGGGTGACCCATTCCCCCCGGTGCACCGCTCCGGGCTGCGGCCCCGCGCACCCTCCCTTAGCGTCTCATGTGTTCCCTACCGTCCCTGCCTGCCCCGTACGGAGCGTTCCCCATGGTCAACACCGGACAGCAGTCCGTACGCGGCGAGGCGGTACGGCACGAGGTGGCGGGCGGGACGGGAGGCGCGGCGTACGAGGGCTATGAGGCGTACGAGGGCGGCAGCCCCGAGGCCGAGCGGCTGCGCTTCCAGAAGCTGACGCACGAGCTGATGCGGATGCAGCGGTACTCCGACGGCACCGACGGCTCGGGCGCCCCGCGGCCGCTGCGCGCCTTCCGCGGCGAGGCGGCGCTGGGCGTGGAGAACGCCAGGCTGCGGTTCCGCGACGACCTTCCGCCGGAGCTGTGCGTGGGATACGCCCGGCCGGGCGCCGAGTACCCGGCCGTGGTGCGGCTGTCCAGCGCGAGCGGCTCCGAGGGGTACGGCGCCACGCCCGATCTGCGCCGGCTGGCGGTACGGGTCCAGGCCGGTCCTGAGGAGACCCACGATCTGCTGGCCACCAGCTTCCCGGTGTCCCACGCCGCCGACGCGCATGAGTTCATCGCCTTCGCCAAGGCCACGGCGGGCGCGGGGAGCACCGTGGAGAAGGCGTTCGGGCTCTTCGTCCGGCTGCCGCTGGCGGTCGGCTGGGCCACCGCCGACCGGATGCGCCGCAATATGCGGATCGCCACCCGCCACACGGTGGGCTCGCTGGCCCGCGAGACCTTCTGGAGCCGGGGCGCGATCCTGTGGGGCCCGGCCGGTCCGGTGCGCTACCAGCTGCGTCCGGCGCCCGGCGGCACCCCCGCGCCCCCGCCCGACGGCGGCGACCCCGACTATCTCCACCGTGAGCTGGCGATGCGGCTGTCCACCGGTGACATCGCCTTCGAGCTGTGTGTGCAGCGCTATCTGGACGACCGCCGCACCCCGGTCGAGGACGGTTCGGTGGAGTGGCGGGAGAGCGACGCGCCGGTGGTCCCGGTCGCGGTGCTCACCGTGCCGCGCCAGGACCTGGACGGCGCCCGGGCCCGGTCCGTGGCCCGCCGGGTCGAGCAGCTGGCGTTCAACCCCTGGCACACCACCGAGGAGTTCCGTCCGCTCGGCAACCTCAACCGGGCCCGCAAGGCCGCGTACGAGGCCGCCGCGGCGCACCGGCTCGGCCTGCGCTTCCCCGCCGCCGAGCAGCGGCCCACGGCGCCACTGCCCGTCCCGGTGCGCGCCACCCTCGACCTGCCCGTGCGCGCCGCCCTCGACCTGCCGGTGCGGGCGGCCTTCGGCCTGGTCGACCGCTGCGTGCCCTGGCATCGGCTGCCGGCGCCGCTGGGGCTGCTCAACCCGGCCGGGCTGGGCCGGGCGCTGCGCCGGCTCGGCCTCGTCGAGGGGGACGACACACCCAACTCTGCGAACCGGTTCAGTCCTGCCGGAAGCGGTTGACGGCCGGGAGATGGCGTTCGCGCAGCTCCGGGTCGCGCACCCCCAGCCCCTCCTCCGGGGCCAGGCACAGCACGCCGACCTTCCCGGAGTGGCGGTTGCGGTGGACGTCCTGGGTGGCCGTGCCGACCGCCTCGAGCGGATAGACCTTGGAGAGCGTGGGGTGCACCATCCCCTTCTCGATCAGCCGGTTGGCCGCCCATGCCTCCCGGTAGTTGGCGAAGTGGGTGCCGATGATGCGCTTGAGCGACATCCACAGATAGCGGTTGTCGTACTCGTGGCGGTAGCCGGACGTCGAGGCGCAGGTGACGATCGTTCCGCCGCGCCGCGCCACGAACACACTGGCGCCGAAGGTCTCCCGGCCGGGGTGCTCCACGACGATGTCCGGGTCGTCGCCGCCGGTGAGTTCGCGGATCCGGGACCCGAAGCGCTTCCACTCCTTGGGGTCGGGCGTGGTCGCGTCCTTCCAGAACCGATAGCCCTCCTCGGCCCGGTCGATGACCAGCTCGGCCCCCATGGAGCGGACCAGTTCGGCTTTGCGCCGCCCGGAGACCACGCACACCGGGATCGCCCCGCCGTTGACGGCCAGCTGGGTCGCGTACGAGCCGAGGCCGCCGGCCGCGCCCCAGATGAGGGTCACATCGCCCTGTTTCATCTGGGCGCCGTTGCGGGAGACGAGCTGCCGGTACGCGGTGGAGTTGACCAGGCCGGAGGACGCGGCCTCCTCCCAGGTGAGGTGGGCGGGCATCGGCATCAGCTGGTTGGCCTTGACCAGCGAGAGCTCGGCGAGCCCGCCGTAGTTGGTCTCGAAGCCCCAGATGCGCTGCTCGGGGTCGAGCATGGAGTCGTCATGGCCGTCCGGTGAGCGCAGTTCGATGGAGAGGCAGTGGGCCACCACCCGGTCGCCCGGCTTCCAGTGGCGCACCCCGGGCCCGGTGCGCAGCACCACACCGGCCAGGTCGGAGCCGAGCACGTGGTAGGGCCGGTCGTGGCGGGCCGCTCCGGGGTCGTCGGTGCGGGCGTAGCGCTCCAGGAAGCCGAAGGTCGGCAGCGGCTCGAAGATCGCGCTCCAGACGGTGTTGTAGTTGATCGCGCTGGCCATGACCGCGATCACCGCCTCGCCCGGGCCCGGTTCGGGGGTGGGCACCTCGCGGATGTGGAGCGACTTCTGGGGGTTCTTGTCCTTGGTGGCCATGCCCTCGAACATCTCGGCTTCCTCTTTGAGGATCACCGCGCCCCGATAGGACTCGGGAAGGTCCAAGGCGGCGAAGTCCGCGGCCACCGCATCCTCTGCCAGCACGGCGCTGATGATGTCCTGCATGACATGTCCTCCGATGTACCGCTCCGGGCACCCTGTGTCCCGGAGGCTATGGCAGCGGCCACGATCCGAATAACCCCTAGCTCCGTCCGGGTCGCGCCCCCTAGGCGCCCCCCTATACGGCCAGGGAGTGCAGACAGGCGATGAGCGTGCGGGCCTCGACGTTGACGTAATGGCTGTGGCGGATCAGGTCGAGCAGCTGACGCACCGCCATCCAGCGGTAGTGCGGCGGCTCCTCGGGGACGGCGCTCAGCTCCGTCTCCACGACCAGATAGCGGTTGAAGGCGTGGAAGAAGCGGCCGCCCTCCTCGGAGAGCACGGTGTCGAACCGCACCCGGTCGGCCGGTGCCTCCACCACCTCCTCGAGGAACGGCGGTGTGGCGCCTTCGGGCAGATGGGTGTAGTTGCGCGGGGTGCACTGCACGGTGGGGGCCAGTTCCACCACGTCCGTGTAGCCGGGTTCGGCGCGGGCCTGCACCAGCACATGCGGCACCTTGTCGGCGTAGGCCAGCAGGAAGGCGGCCACGCCCGGTCCATGGGGCTCGATCATGGGCTGGGTCCAGCCGCCCACCTCGCGGCCGCCCGCCGTCACGTCCACGGCCATCACGCTGAAGAAGCGCCCGCTCTCATGGGAGATGCGGTGGGCGTTGCGGTGCCAGCCGGTGGTCTCCCGCAGCGGTATCCGCTCGGTGAACACCTCGCGCTCGGTGCGCAGTCCGGTGATCCAGCTGAGGATGTCGGCGTCGCGGTGGAGCGTGTGCCGCCCCGGCCGTTCCGGCTCCGCGGGCCCGGGTGATCCGGCGGCCGAGAAGGTCTCCTCCGGGTCCAGCGGGGAGTGCGGCAGACAGGCCAGGACGCTGCGCGCGTCCATGTTCACCAGGTCCTCCACGGCCAGCAGATGGTGCAGCTGGCCCAGCGTCAGCCAGCGGAAGCCGTCGCGCACCTCGACGTCCGTCTCCGGCGCCACCTCGACCAGCATGTTGCGGTTGCGCTTGCGGAAGAACCAGCTGCCCTGCTCCGACTGGCGGACGTCGGCGAGCACCCGGTGCCGTTCCGTCCGCTGGAAGTACTCCAGATACGGCACCGCCCGGCCCTTGTGCACCCGGGTGTAGTTGCTGCGGGTGGCCTGGACGGTGGGCGACAGCTGGAGTCCGCCGTGGTTGCCCGGCTCCATCTTGGCCTGCATCAGGAAGTGCGGTACGCCGTCGAAGTCCTTGACCAGGATGCCCAGGATGCCGATCTCCGGCTGGTGGAGGATGGGCTGGCTCCACTCCTCCACGGGCGCCCCGGGCATCCGCACCCGGATGCCCTCGACGGTGAAGAACCGGCCGGTCTCATGGACCAGGTTGTGGGTGTCCGGCGCGAAGTCCCAGCCGCGCATCGCCTCGAACGGGATGATCTCGATCCGGGACTCGTCGGCGTCGACGCGCTCGCGGAACCAGCGCTGGAAGTCGGCGAGCAGGGTCACCGAGCTGTCGACGGTGGCGGCGGAGCGGATCAGCCGCTCCTGGAGCGTGCTCACCACGCCCATGCCTCCGGTCCGGGGCCGCCGTTGCCGATCGGCGGGAACAGCCGGTCCAGTTCGGCCAGCACCTCGTCGGACAGCGTCAGCTCCATGGCCTTGAAGGCCCCTGTCAGCTGGTCCAGGCTGCGCGGCCCGATGACCGGCGCGGTGATGCCGGGGCGTCCCATCACCCAGGCGAGACCCACCTCGGCCGGGTCGGCGCCGAGGCCGTCGCACAGCTTCTCGTACGCGGCGACGGCGTCCCGGTGGACCTCGAGCGCCTGGGCGGCCCGGCCCTGGGCGGTCTTCATCGCGGTGCCCTCGGCCAGCTTGCGCAGCGCCCCGCTGAGCAGCCCGCCGTGCAGCGGCGACCAGGCGAGCACCCCGACCCCGTACCGCTGGGCGGCGGGGATCAGCTCCAGTTCGATATGGCGGGTGACGAGGTTGTACACGCTCTGCTCGGAGACGATGCCGAGGAAGTGGCGGCGGGCCGCGGCCTCCTGGGCCTCGGCGATGTGCCAGCCGGCGAAGTTGGACGAGCCGACGTAGCGCACCTTGCCCTGCCGGGTCAGCGTCTCCATCGCCTGCCACACCTCGTCCCAGGGGGCGTGACGGTCGATGTGGTGCATCTGGAACAGGTCGATCCAGTCGGTGCCCATCCGGCGCAGCGAGTCCTCGCAGGAGGCGATGATGTGCCGGGCGGACAGCCCCGAGTCATTGGGCCAGTCGGTCATCGGGTTGAAGACCTTGGTGCCCAGCACGACCTTCTCGCGCCGGCCGCCTCCGCCCGCGAACCAGCCGCCGAGGAACTCCTCGGTGTAGCCCTTGTGCTTCTGCCAGCCGTACTGGTTGGCGGTGTCGATGAAGTTGACCCCGTGGTCCAGGGCGGTGTCCAGGATCGCGTGGCTCTCCTCGTCGCTCGCCCTGACCCCGAGGTTCAGGGTGCCCAGGCACAGTCGGCTCACCTTGAGGGCGGTGCGGCCGAGATAGGTGTACTGCATCAGTGTCCTTCGGTACGGGCCGCCGCGGCAGCCGGCCGGCTGGAGGCGGCGGAGGCGGCCCACAGGTCGTGGAGGGATTCCTTGAGGGCGACCTTCGGGGACCAGCCCATGAGCCGCCGGGCGAGGCGGATGTCGGCCTGGGTCCAGCTGCCGCCCTTGCTGTGCACGGCGCCGCTCTCCTCGCGCACCAGACGGTCGGGCACCTGGGAGGCGGCGATCAGCAGCCCGGCCAGTTCGCGCATGCTGAAGGCGTCGCCCTGCCCGATGTTGAGCACCCGGCCGGTCACCGGGCTGCTCGCGGCCTGCACCACGGCCTCGGCGACATCCCGGACGTCGATGAAGTCGCGCCGGTCGTCGACGAGAGTGACGGTGAGCGGAGCGTCCTCGGTGGTGTGGCGCAGCCGGTGGGCGAGCCCGCCGAGGAAGCTGCCGCGCGGGGTGCCCGGCCCGCAGACGTTGGTGACGCGCAGCACGCAGCCGTCGATACGGCCCGCGTCCGCGGCGCCCAGGACGATCCGGCTGCCGACGAGCTTGGTGCGGGCGTAGGGGGTGCGGGGGGCGGTGGGGTGGTCCTCGGCGATGGCCGTGCCGTCGGGGACGGGGCCGTACTCGTGCACCGAGCCGAGATGGACCAGGCGCGGCCGCCTGGGGAGGGCCGCCACGGCGTCCACCAGCCGGTCCACGAGCGGGATGTGCGAGGCCGTCATGCTCGCCTCGTCGCCCTCCCAGCTGTCGCCCGCGGCGTTGACGACGAGATCGGCGGACTGTGCGGCCCGGACGATGTCCTCGCTCGGCGCGGATACCGCGTCAAGCGCCAGAAATCCGACTCCGGAAATGGGTTCTACGGGTTTTCTCGCTATTGCCAGGACTTCATATCCGCGCGTGGCGAGAGCTCTACAGATATGTCGCCCGATGAATCCGGTGCCGCCGATGACAACGGCCTGCCGATCTCGGATGTGGCCCATATCGCCACCGTATTGGCGCCGCTTCGAGCGGAACAACCCCTACCCTCGTCCACCCCTATCGAGCACCCCTATCAAGGCCCCGACCTGCGGTGTCATTCGAATAGATGTCGTTTATGGGCCTCGCTGACCGCTGCCGCGCGATCCTTCACCCCGAGTTTCTCGTAGACATGCAGAAGATGCGTCTTGACGGTCGCCTGGCTGATGAACAACGCGGCCGCGGCCTGCCGATTCGTGGCCCCGTCCGCGATAAGCCTGAGCACTTGGAGTTCACGCTCGCTCAGCGGGCCCTGGGTGGGTTTGCGTACCTGGCCGAGAACGCGTCCGGTGACCGCGGGCGAGAGGACGGACTGGCCCGAGGAGGCGGATCGCACGGCGCGGGTCAGCTCCTCGCGCGGGGTGTCCTTCAGGAGATAGCCGGTCGCCCCGGCGGCCAGGGCGCCCATGACGTCGCTGTCGGTGTCATAGGTGGTCAGCACCAGGATCCGGGCCTCCGGATCGCCGCGCAGCAGCCGTTTGATGGCCTCCACGCCGCCCATTCGGGGCATGCGCAGGTCCATCAGGACCACATCGGCCGGCTGCCGCTCGTACAGTTCGACGGCCTCGGCTCCGTCACCGGCCTCGCCGGTCACCGTGAAGTCGGGGTCCCGCTCCAGCACCCCGCGCAGCCCGTCGCGGACCACCGGATGGTCGTCGACGATGAGGATACGGATGGGGCTGGGGCCGGGGCCGGGGGTGTCGCCGCCATGGGTGTTTCCGCTGGGGGTGTTTCCGCTCATGCACCGGCTTCCTGGGGGATCGCGGGGACGGCCGCGCTGATGGCGGTGCCCTCGCCACGGGCGCTTTCGATGTCCAACGTACCGGCCACCCGGCCCAGTCGGCGCCGCATCGCCACCAGCCCGAGGCCATGGCCGCCGGAGGTACCGGCCTCGGCCTCCGCGGCCGCGGGGTCGAATCCGACACCGTCGTCGAGCACGTCCAGGACCACCACGTCCTCCATGTACGACAGGGTGATGCCCACCTTGGACGCCCGGGCGTGCTTGGCGATGTTGGCGAGGGCCTCCTGCGCCACCCGGTAGAGCGTGGCCTCCAGTTCGGCGTGGAGCGGGATGGCGGTCCCGTTCGTCGCGAACGCCACCTTCGGCTCCCGCTCCGGTGACCACCCCTCGACCAGTGACTCCAGGGCGTCCGGCAGGGTCCGGGACTCCAGTTGCTCGGGGCGGAGCGCCTGGACCGAGCGGCGCGCCTCGGCGAGGCTGTCCCGGGCCAGGTCCTTGGCGGCGACGAGATGGCGGCGCCACATCTGGCGGTCGCCCTCGGCGTGTTCGGCGGCCTCCAGCTGCCGGATGATGCCGGCCAGCCCCTGGGCGAGGGTGTCATGGATCTCCCCCGCCATCCGCTGGCGCTCGTCGAGCACTCCGGCCTCGCGCGCCTGGGTGATCAGCTGGGCGTGGAGTCCGGCGTTCTCGGTGAGCGCGGAGCGGAGTTCGGCCACGGTGCGTTTGCGCCGCTGATGCTGTTCGTTGAGCCTGCTCGACAGCAGGTTGATCCAGCCGATCACCACGGTCTGGAAGGCGATGGCGGCGAGATAGCCGACCACCGCGCCGGTCGTGGGCCGGGGGAAGCCGTCCGGCACCGTGTTGACGACGAACGAGGTGGCCGCCACGGACACCAGCGCCCAGACGGTCGGCAGCAGCACCAGCGCCTGGAGGAACCCGGTGGCGGCGAACAGCATGAACACCTGGTCCCGCGCCATCAGCGCGGCGGAGAGGGCGAGCAGCCCGGCGAAGTAGACGGCCGTGCGCACCGTGCCGTACGGCTGTCTGCTGCGGCGGCCCGTGGGAAGGGTGTAGGTGGCCAGGATCCAGCCGGCGGCCACGGCCGCGAGGCCCAGCGTGGTGAGCAGCCGCCGGGCCGGTGGCGGGCCGTGGACCAGGCTCAGGGCCGTGGACAGAAACAGCAGAAGGTAGGGCAGCCCTCCGAACAGGATGTCGGAGTGCCGCTCCCACCGTCCGCCGTCGTCCTTGGACGCGCTCACCTCACTCCCAGCGGAACAGCTTGGCCGCGGCCGCGGTGGCCGCCACCGCGATCACTCCGAGGACGGTCAGGTGCAGCGTCTGCGGCCACTGGTTCTCCCAGGAGTCGCGCAGTGCCTGGAGCGCGGCGCCCAGCGGGGTGTAGTCGCCGATGGTGGACACCGTCTCCGGCAGGTCCTCCTTGGGGAGGAACGCGCCGCCGAAGAAGAGGCTGGGGAAGAGCAGGGACAGGCCCATCGCGGTGGCCGACTTGCTGCTCGGCGCCACGGCCGCGATCACCAGGCCGATGGAGAACAGCGCCCAGGTGCCCAGGACGAAGCTCACCAGGAAGGCGGGGACGTCACCGGGCAGTTTGGTGTCGAAGGCGGTCTTGCCGACGATGAGCACCAGCACCGCGGAGACCGCCGCGGTGACCAGGTTGATGAAGAGCTGGGCGAGCAGCAGGTTCCCCGGATGGATGGGGCTGGCGGCCATGCGCCGCAGGATGCCCTTCTCCCGGTAGGTCGCGAGGGTCGTGGGCAGCAGGTTGAGGGCCAGCATCGTCAGACACAGCGACATGGCCATCGCGGGGACGAACGCGGCCATCGACGCCTTGGTGGCGGCGTCGTCGTCGGACTTGGTGGTGACGAAGTGGAAGATGGCCAGCAGCATGATCGGCAGCGCGATGACGAAGAACACCGCGGTGGGATCGCGCAGGAACAGCTTGCTCTCGACGTAGGTGAGCTTGGTGCGCCCGGACATGGCAGAAGTCTCCTCGGCGGCTTTAGTTGGCGGGCTTGGAGCCGGTCAGGGCGACGAAGGCGTCATCGAGACTCGCCTGCTCCAGGCGGAGTTCGTTCGCCACGATCTGATTGCGGGCCAGGACGGAGATCACGGCGTAGACGACATTGCCCTTGCCGACCACCGTCACCTGGGACTTGGACCGGGTCACACTGCTCACCTCGGGCAGCGAGGTGAGCAGCTCATCGTCCATCGGGACGGACGGCTTGAAGCGGATGATCTGCTGCTCATCGACCCGGGACACCAGCCCGGAGGGGGTGTCGAGGGCGACGACCCGGCCGGATTCGATGATGGCGATCCGGTCGCAGAGCCGCTCGGCCTCCTCCATGAAGTGGGTGACCAGCAGCACGGTCACATCCTGCTCCCGGACCTTCTCGATCAGCTTCCAGGTCTCGCGCCGGGCGTGCGGGTCGAGCGCGGTGGTCAGCTCGTCGAAGACGGCGATCCTGGGCTTGCCGACGAGGGCGAGCGCGATGGACAGCCGCTGCTGCTGGCCGCCGGACAGCGATCCGTAGGCCGTGTCGGCCTTGCCGGACAGGCCCCAGTCCTTGATGAGCTCGCGCCAGTCGACGGGGTCGCGGTAGAAGGTGCTGTAGAGCTCGAGCGCCTCCCACACCTTCATCTTGGGGGGCAGCTCGCTCTGCTGGAGCTGGATGCCGATGGACTCGCGCAGCTCGGCGAGGTCCTTGTCCTTCAGCGGGTCGAGACCCATCACGGAGATCGCGCCGCCGTCGCGCTTGCGCATGCCCTCGATGCACTCCACGGCGGTGGTCTTGCCCGCCCCGTTGGGGCCGAGGATGCCGAAGATCTCGCCCTCCTCCACGGAGAACGACACGTCCTGTACCGCCACGTGATTGCGGTATTCCTTGCGCAGGTTACTGACCTCGATCAGCGGCATCGGCCCGGGTCCTCCTCGCTCGGTTCCTTCACTCTTCCACCGTAGGGAGCGGATATCCCCGGGGGATCGGCCCATCGGCTGCCCACCGGGCTGATCCTCCCTCCACCGACCGGCCGATCGACCGCATCAACCGATCGGTGGATGGGGATCAGCCGGGCCGGGTGTGCAGCGCCCGGTCAGCCGCGCCGGGCGTGCAGCGCCCGGCAGACCTCGTAGGACGGCAGCAGACCGGCCCGTTCGGCCTCGGCCAGCCCGGGGGCGTTCCGGTCGCGCGCGGAGACCAGGTATTCCAGGTCCTTGGGCCAGGGCAGGCCGAGCGCGGGGTCGAAGGGGTCGATCTCGTGCTCGGCGCCCGGGTTGTACTCCTCCGAGTTGAGGTAGGCCGCCACCGTGTCGTCCCGCAGCGCGATGAAGGCGTGGCCGAGGCCCTCCTCCAGATACACCGCCCGGTACGAGACGGGGTCGAGACGCACGCTGTCCCAGCGGCCGAAGGTGGGCGAGCCCACCCGCAAGTCCACCACCACATCGAGGAGTTCGCCGCTGACGCAGGTCACCATCTTGGCCTGGCCCGGGGGTACGTCCGCGTAGTGCACCCCGCGGACGGTGCCGCGCCGGGAGACGCTGTGGTGGTTCTGGCCCAGGCGCAGCGGATGGCCGACGGCCGCGGAGAAGGCCGATGCGGTGTAGTGGGCGACGAACGCGCCGCGCTCGTCCCGGTGGACGTCCGGGCTGAACTCGTAGGCGCCGGGCACCGCCAGCTCGCGCACCTTCATCGGCCGTGCTCCACGGTGAGCTTCTCCAGCACCAGCACCACATCGTGCGGGGTGGGGGTGCGCAGGTTCTCCTCGCGCAGCCGCTCGGCGGCCTCCTTGTACGACGCGTCCTTCAGCAGCCGCTCGACGCTCTCCCGCAGCACCTCGGCGGTCAGCTCCGAGGCGTGGACGACGAGTCCGGCACCGGCCTCGTGCAGAGTGGTCCCCTTGTTCCACCAGTCGGCGTAGCGGATGGTGGGGATGAACTGCGGTACGCCGCTCGCCAGTGCGGTGCCCCAGGAGCCGAATCCGCCGTGGTGGATGAGGACCGAGGCGCCGGGCAGCAGGGCGTGCAGCGGAACGAAGTCGACGACGCGGGTGTTGGCGGGGACCTCCGCCAGCGCCTCGACCTCCTCGGGCGGCAGCGCGGCCACCACGTCGATGTCCATGCCCCCCAGGGTGTCGATCATGTCGGCCACCGGCATGAAGGTGCCGCCGAGGGCGGCCCGCGCCGAGACCCCGGAGGTCAGCACGACCCGCGGCCGTCCGGGGGCCTCGCGCAGCCAGTCCGGGATGTCGGAGGGGCCGTTGTAGGGCAGATAGCGGACCGGGACCCGCTGGACGGACAGCGGGAGTTGGAGGCTGGTGGGGATCTGGTCGATGGTCCACTGGCCGACCACGACCTCCTCGTCGAAGGTGCGGTCGTAGCGGGCGAGAATGCCGCCGAGCCAGTCGGCCATCGGGTCCTCGCGGCGCTCCTCGGGCTGTTCGGCGAGGCGGGCCAGGAACACCTCGCGCATCTTCGCGTAGATGTCGATGCACCACAGCAGCCGGGCGTGGGCGGCGCCCACCACCCGGGCGGCCACCGGGCCCGCGTAGCTGACCGGGTCCCAGATGACCAGGTCGGGCTGGAAGTGGCGGGCGTAGTCCACCAGCTCGTGCACCATGCAGTCGTTGTAGGTCTGGTACGCGAACATCACGCTGATCTTGAACTTCATCAGCACCTGTTCCCAGGAGTGCTGATCGAGCTCCGGGGTCGACCAGTCGGAGAGCGGGTTCTCCAGCGACTCGCGGTTCTGCGTCAGCATCTCGTGGAGATTGTGGTCCTTGCCGACCGAGACGGCCGTCAGACCGGTGCTCTTGATGGACTCGGTCAGCGCGGGGTTGCTGGCGACATGCACCTCGTGGCCGGCCGCGGCCAGCGACCAGGCGAGCGGGACCATGGTGAACAGGTGCGATTTCTCGGACACCGTCGCGAAAAGGATGCGCATCGTGGGTTTCTCTCTCAGTCGATGGGTCGTCGGGTGCGGGCGGTGGCCGCCCGCAGGGTGTCCGTGATGACTCCGGCCACCGCTGCCTTCTGCTCACCCAGGTAGAAGTGGCCGCCGGAGAAGACCTCCAGCCGGAAGGAGCCCGAGGTGTGCTCCCGCCAGCCCGCCACCTCCGGGGCGGTGACGCGGATGTCGCTGTCACCGGTGAGTCCCACGATGTCGCAGGCCAGCCGGGCGCCGGGACGGTATTGGTAGGTCTCGGCCGCCTTGTAGTCGCTGCGGATGGCGGGCAGGGCCAGCCGCAGCAGTTCGGTGTCGCCGAGGATCCGGGAGTCGGTTCCGCTGACCAGCTCGAGCTCGGCGATGAGCCCGGCGTCGTCGCGTCGGTGGATGCCCAGGCTCCGGTGGTGTGAGGGCGCGGGCCGGCCCGAGGCGAAGAGCGCCACGGGCACGGTCCCCAGCTCCCCTTCGAGCAGTCTGGCCAGCTCGAACCCGACGCTCGCGCCCATGCTGTGGCCGAACAGCGCGATCGGCCGGTGTGCCGTGAGCGGCTTCAGCGCCTGGTAGATCTCGCGCGCCATCGCGTGGATGTCCTCGATGGGCGCGTCATGGCGGCGGTCCTGCCGTCCCGGGTACTGGACGGCCAGCGCCTCCACGGTCGGCGGCAGCAGCTCGGAGATCGGGAAGTAGAAGCTGGCGGCTCCTCCCGCGTGCGGCAGGCAGACCAGGCTGACCTCGGCCTCCGGGCGCGGATGGAACCTGCGGAACCACAGGCTCTCATCGGTGACGGGCAACGCCATGGTCGTTCCTTTCGCGATGCGGGGAGGGCGCCTCTACGGGATGTCCTGGCGGGTCAGGCGCCGTCGCGCGGAAGGCGCTCCAGCCAGTCCTCGATGGCCTGGGCGGTGGGGAGGGAGTGGTCCTCCATCATGGTGAAGTGGTTGCCGCGCACATCGACGATGTCGTGCGGCAGCTCCCAGAAGGACCGCCAGTCGGGCAGCTCCTCCAGCTTCAGCGAACCGGTGGACAGCGGCTCCAGCGCGCGCACCAGGAGGGTCGGGGTCTCGATCGGCTCGGGGTCCCAGGCGCCGAAGAGGTTGAGATACCAGCCCATGGCCGACAGCCGGGCGTCGTCCATGGTGACGAACACGCCCTCGCGCTCGGTCATCCCGTCCATGAGCGAGAGCCCGAACTGGTTGAGGATGCTGCTCTTGGGCACGTAGGTGTCCACCAGGACCACCGCGGTCGGCCGGATGCCCATCCGCTCCAGATGTCCCGCCGCCGCGTGGGCGAACCAGCCACCGGCCGAGGAGCCCAGGAGCACGATGGGCTGCCCGTCGGCGGCCTTCGCCACCGCCTCTGCCTGCGCGGCCACCACCGCGTCCGCCGTCTCCGGAAGGGGCTCACCGCGGCCGAAGCCCGGCAGCGCGAGTGCCGACACATCGCGTCGGCCCCGCAGCGAGGCCGCGAACCGCGCGTACTGGTGGATGCCCGCGACCGCCAGGCACGAGGAGAAGCAGAACAGGTGCTGCTCGGCCGGGCCCTTGCTGAGCCGGACCGGCATCGGCAGCTTCTCCAGGTCGGAGGCGGCGCCGAACCGGGGCCGCAGCGCCGCCGTGGCGTGCAGCAGGTCGAAGATTTCCTTCCATTTCCCGGTCTCGAACGCCTCGGTGTACAGCGTGCTCAGCGTGGTGGACTCCCCCGCCGCGGCGGGCGCCGCGCCCGCGGGCGCCTGCTCGGACGGGCCCGACTGCCGGGCCGCGGCCAGTTCGGAGCGGAGCCGGGCGGCCAGATCGGCGGGCGTCTCGTGGTCGAAGACGAGGGTGGCGGGCAGCCTCAGCCCGGTGGCCGCGTTCAGCCGGTTGCGCAGTTCGACCGCGGTGAGCGAGTCGAAGCCGGAGTCCACGAACTCATGGGCCGGGCCGATGGCGGACGGGTCCGGGTGGCCGAGCACGGTGGCCACCTGCGCGCACACCAACTCCACCAGCACGGCGTCCTGTTCGGCCTCGGGCAGCGCGGCGAGCCGTTCCCGCAGCGCGGAGCCGCCGCCCGGCGAGCCGCCGCGGGTGGTCGCGCCCGCCCGGCGCGCCGGTGTCCGCACCAGCCCGCGCAGCAGCAGCGGCACCGAACCGGAACCGGCGCCCGCACGCAGCGCCGCGAGGTCGATCCGCATCGGGATCAGCAGCGGGGTGTCCAGGGCGAGGGCGGTGTCGAGCAGTTCCATGCCCTGCTCCGAGGAGAGCGCGGCCACGCCCGAGCGGGCGGCCCCGGCCGTGTCCGCCGTGCCGGTCATCGCGCTGGTCGGCGCCCACAGCCCCCAGGCGAGGGAGTGGGCGGGCAGCCCCTGGGCCCGGCGGGCCTGGGCGAAGGCGTCGAGGAAGCCGTTGGCGGCCGCGTAGTTGCCCTGGCCCGCGCCGCCGAGCACCCCGGCGGCCGAGGAGAAGAGCACGAACGCGGCCAGGTCCAGCTCCCGGGTGGCCTCGTGGAGATGGAGCGCGGCGTCGGCCTTGGGCCGCAGCACCGTGTCCAGCCGTTCGGGGGTGAGCGAGGAGAGCACCCCGTCGTCCAGCACCCCGGCGGTGTGGAACACCCCGGTGAGCGGGTGGTCGGCGGGCACCTGGGCCACCAGGGCGGCCACGGCGTCCCGGTCGGCGGTGTCGCACGCCGCCACGGTCACGGTCGCGCCGAGCCCGGTCAGCTCCTCGCGCAGCCGCCCGGCCCCCTCGGCGGCCGGTCCCCGGCGGCTGGTCAGCAGCAGATGGCGGACGCCGTGGTGGGTCACCAGGTGGCGGGCGAGCAGCCCGCCGAGCGTACCGGTGGCGCCGGTGATCAGCACGGTGCCCTCGGGGTCCAGCGGACGGGTGGCGCCGGTGGCGCCCTGGGCGCGGGCGAGCCGCGGGGTGTGCGGCTGTCCGGCGCGCAGCGCGAGCTGCGGCTCCCCGGAGGGGAGGACCGCCGGGAGGGCCCGTACGGACTCCTCGTGCTCGTCGAGGTCGACCAGGGTGAACCGGTCGGGGTTCTCCGACTGCGCCGAGCGCACCAGGCCCCAGACGGCGGCGCCCGGCAGATCGGTGACCTCCGCGCCGGGCGCGGTGGCCACCGCGCCCCGGGTGACGAACACCAGCCGCGAGTCGGCGAACCGCTCGTCGGCCGACCAGGTCTGGGCCAGCTCCAGGGCGGTGCGCAGGGAGTCCCGTACGGCGTCGGCCGGGGCGCCGGGCCCGGCGGCGCAGGACACCAGGACCGCCGCGGGGGCGGCCGTACCGGCGTCGACGGCCGCGCCCAGCGACTCCAGGTCCACATACGACTCCAGGTGGACCCCGGCCGCGAAGAGGCTCTCCGTCACCTCAAGACCGTCGTCGCCGACCAGCGCGGCCCGGGTCAGCGGGGTGGGCCGATCGGAGCCCGCGAGCGCGGGCCAGTCGAGCTGGAACAGCGACTCGCTGCTCGCGGCGCGGGCGCCACTGAGCTGATCGCCGGTCATCTTCCGCAGCAGCAGGCCCTCGACGGTGGCCACCGGGCGGCCGGTGGGGTCGGCCACCGCGAGCGCCACGGTGTCGTCCCCGGCCGGGGAGATCCGCACCCGCACCTCGTCGGCACCGGCGGCGTGCAGCGACACCCCGGTCCAGGAGAACGGCAGCCGCCCCTGCGCCGTCTCGGGGTCCTCCCCGGCGAAGAGGGTGCCGAGGGCGATGCCGTGCAGGGAGGCGTCGAGCAGGGCCGGGTGGATCCCGTACCCGGCGGCGGCCGGCCGCTGCTCCTGGGCCAGCCGCACCTCGGCGAACACCTCGTCGCCGCGCAGCCAGGCGGCGCGCAGGCCCCGGAAGGCCGGGCCGTAGCCGAAGCCGCCCGCCGCGTACCGCTCGTACATGTCGCTGACGTCGAGTTCGGTGGCGTCCGGCGGAGGCCACGCGGTGAGCTCGGCGGGGGCATCCGGGGTGGCGGTGGCGAGCGTGCCGGTGGCGTGCGGGGTCCACGGCTCGCCGAACCCGGCGCCCTCGGGGCGGGTGTGGACGTTCAGCGGGCGCCGTCCGCTCTCGTCGGGTTCGCCGACCGTCACCCGGAGGGTGAGCGCGCCACGCGCGGGGAGGATCAGCGGCGCCTGGAGGGTCAGCTCCTCGACCTGGTCGCAGCCGACCTGGTCACCGGCCTGGATCGCGAGTTCGAGGAACGCGGTGCCGGGGAAGAGGACCGTGCCGGAGACGGCGTGGTCGGCCAGCCAGGGCTGGGCGGCCAGGGACAGCCGTCCGGTGAGCAGCAGGCCGTCGGTGTCGGCGAGTTCGACGGCCGCGCCCAGCAGCGGATGCCCGGCCGGGCCAAGACCCGCCGAGGTCACATCGCCCGCCCGGTCCGAGCCGTCGAGCCAGTAGCGCTGCCGCTGGAAGGCGTACGTGGGCAGCTCCACCCGGCGGGCGCCACGGCCCGCGAACACCTTCTCCCAGTCCACCGCGCCGCCGTGGGCGTGCACCCGGCCCACCCCGGCCAGCAGCGACTCGGCCTCGCCGCGGTCCTTGTGCAGCAGGGTGACGAACGCGGCGGCGTCGGGGTCGGCGACGCACTCCTGCCCCAGCACGGACAGCACACCGGACGGGCCGACCTCCACATAGCGGGTCACGCCCCGGTCCTCGAGGAACCGCACCCCGTCCTGGAACCGCACCGGCTGCCGCACATGGCGCACCCAGTACTCGGGCGAGCACAGCTCCTCGGCCACCGCCTCACCGGTCACATTGGACACCACCGCGATCCGGGGGGTGTGGTAGGTCAGCTCGCCGGCGACCTTGGCGAACTCCTCCAGCATGGGGTCCATCAGCGGCGAATGGGCCGCGATGCCGATCCGCAGCCGCTTGCTCTTCACGCCGACCGCGTCCGCGATCCGCAGGACGGCCTTCTCCTCGCCGGAGATCACGGTGGCCGCCGGGCCGTTGAGCGCGCCCAGGGACACCTGGCCCTCCTCGCCCGCCAGATGGGGCAGCACCTCGGCCTCGCCGGTCTGGAGCGAGACCATCGCGCCTCCGGCGGGCAGCGCGTCCATCAGCCGGCCCCGGGCCGCCACCAGCGCACACGCGTCCTCCAGCGAGAACACGCCCGCCACATGGGCCGCCGCCAGCTCGCCCACCGAGTGGCCGACCAGGAAGTCCGCCGTCACGCCCCAGGACTCCAGCAGCCGGTACAGCGCCACCTCGGTGGCGAAGAGACCGGCCTGGGTGTAGAGGGTCCGGTCGAGCAGTTCGGCGTCCTCGCCGAAGACCACGTCCCGCACCGCGTGCCCCGCGTGGCCGTCCAGGTGGCGGTCGAGCCCGGCGCAGACGGCGTCGAACGCGGCGGCGAAGACCGGGAAGGCGGTGTGCAGGGCGCGTCCCATGCCGAGCCGCTGTGCGCCCTGCCCGGTGAACAGGAACGCCGTCTTGCCCGCACCGGCCACCGCGCCGGAGGTGACACCGGAGGCCAACTGGTCGAGTTCGGCGAGCAGTTCGGCACGGCTCGCGCCCACGACCACCGCGCGGTGGGCGAAGGCGGCACGGGTGAGCGCCAGCGAGTAGCCGATGTCCACGGGGGACGGCTCGGGCGCGCCCGCCACGTAGGACCGCAGCCGTGCGGCCTGGGCCCGCAGGGCCTCCTCGGTCCGCCCGGACAGCGGCCACGGCACCAGGTCGGACGACACGGTGGCGGGCGCGGTGTCCCCGGGTGTTTCGTCGGCGGTGTCCGCGGGCGCTTCGTCCGCGGCGTCCTCGGCGGGGGCCTGCTCCAGGATCACATGGGCGTTGGTGCCGCTGAAGCCGAAGGCGGACACGGCGGCGCGGCGCGGCCGCTCGGCCTCCGGTTCGGGCCACGGCCGGGCCTCGGCCAGCAGCCGTACCGCGCCCGACTCCCAGTCCACGTTGGGCGTGGGCTCCTCGGCGTGCAGGGTCTTGGGCAGCACACCGTGGCGCAGCGCCAGCACCGTCTTGATGACCCCGCCGACGCCCGCGGCGGCCTGGGTGTGGCCGATGTTGGACTTCAGCGAGCCGAGCCACAGCGGCCGGTCCTCGGGACGGTCCTGGCCGTAGGTGGCGAGCAGCGCGCCCGCCTCGATGGGGTCGCCGAGCGGGGTACCGGTGCCGTGTGCTTCGACCGCGTCCACATCGGCCGCGGTGAGCCCGGCGTCGGCCAGCGCTTGCCGGATGACCCGCTGCTGCGAGGGGCCGTTGGGGGCGGTGAGCCCGCTGCTGGCGCCGTCCTGGTTGGTGGCGGAGCCCGTGACGACCGCGAGCACCTGGTGGCCGTTGCGCCGCGCGTCCGACAGCCGCTCCACGAGCAGCATGCCCACGCCCTCGCCCCAGCCGGTGCCGTCGGCGGAGGCGGCGAACGCCTTGCAGCGGCCGTCGGAGGCGAGCCCGCGCTGGCGGCTGAAGTCCACGAAGGCCACCGGTGTGGACATCACCATCGACCCGCCGACCAGGGCCAGGGAGCACTCCCCCCGGCGCAGCGCCTGCGCGGCGAGGTGCAGGGCCACCAGCGAGGACGAGCAGGCGGTGTCCACGGTGACCGCGGGCCCTTCGAGACCGAAGGTGTAAGCGATACGGCCGGAGGCGATGCTGCCGGAGCCACCGCTGCCCACGTACCCCTCGACATCGTCCGGCACCTGGCGCAGCCGGGTCGCGTAGTCCTGGTACATCACGCCCGCGAAGACCCCGGTGCGGCTGCCGCGCAGCGTGGCCGGGTCGACCCCGGCCCGCTCCATGGCCTCCCACGCGGTCTCCAGCAGCAGCCGCTGCTGCGGGTCCATGGCGAGGGCCTCGCGCGGGGAGATGCCGAAGAACGCGGGGTCGAAGTGGTCGGCGTCGGTGACGAAGCCGCCTTCGCGCGCATAGCTCGTCCCCGGCTTGTCCGGGTCCGGGTCGTAGAGGGCCTCCAGGTCCCAGCCCCGGTCGGCGGGGAACTCGGTGACCGCGTCACGGCCGTTCGCCACCAGCTCCCACAGATCCTCAGGCGAGGCCACGCCACCGGGATAGCGGCAGGCCATCCCGACGATGGCGATGGGCTCGTGGTCCTTTGCCTCGGCCTCCTGGAGGCGCTGGCGAGTGCGGTGCAGATCCGTGGTCACTCGCTTGAGGTAGTCGCGGAGCTTTGCCTCGCTCACCGTTTACCGCCCATCTCTGTGAATTCCAACTCCGTGCACTACAGGCCGAGTTCGTTCTCGATGAAGTCGAAGATCTCGTCGTCCGAGGCGGCGTCGATGCGGCCGGCGACCGCGTCCTCCGCGTCCTCCGGGCCCTGGCCGAGCCGTACCAGCAGGTCTTGCAGGCGCGAGGCGAGGGTGTCGCGCGCCTCGTCGTCGGCGGCGACCTTGGCCAGGTTGCTTTCCAGGGCGTCGAGTTCCGGGAAGGTCATCGACGCGGCGGTGAAGGCCTCCGGGGCGATTTCCGCCTCCAGATACGTGGCGATCGCGCTGGAGGTGGGGTAGTCGAAGAGCAGCGTCACCGGCAGGCGCCGGCCGGTGGCCTTGCCGAGCTGGTTGCGGAGCTCGACGGCGGTGAGCGAGTCGAAGCCGAGGTCCAGCAGACCGCGCTCCGCCTCGACGGCCGCCACCGACTCGAAGCCCAGCACCCCGGCCACGGTCGTGCGGACCAGGTCCAGCAGGAACCGGCCGCGCTCGGCCTCCGGCAGGCTCGTCAGATGCTGCTTGAGCCCCTCGGGCCGCGCGGACGCGACCCCGGCCCCCGCTCCGGCTCCGGCTCCGGCGGCTGTCCGCCGGGCGGGCCTGGTGGCGGGCGCGGCCCTCACCAGACCGCGCAGCAGCGCCGGTACGTCACCGGGCCGTGCCCCGAGCTGCGCGGTGTCCAGCCGCATCGGCAGCACGACGGCCGCGTCCACGGCGCGTGCGGCGTCGAAGAGCCCCGCGCCGTCCTCCGAGGAGAACGGGACGATGCCGCCGCGCGCCAGCCGGTTCAGATCGGCCCCCTCCAGCTTGCCGGTCATCTCGCTGCGCTGGGCCCACAGGCCCCACGCGTGTGACTGGACGGGCCGGCCCTGGGCGCGGCAGTGCTGGGCGAAGGCGTCGAGGAAGGCGTTGGCCGCCGCGTAGTTGCCCTGGCCCATTCCGCCGAAGGTGCCGGCGATGGAGGAGAAGAGGACGAGCGCGGACAGGTCCAGGTCGCGGGTCAGCTCGTGCAGGGTGAGCGCGGCGTCGACCTTGGGCCGCAGCACCGTGTCCAGCCGCTCGGGGGTGAGCGAGGAGACCACACCGTCGTCCAGGACGCCCGCCGTGTGCACGACGGCGGTCAGCGGATGTGCGGCGGGGACGGTGGCCAGCAGCGCGGCCAGCGCCTCACGGTCGGCCACATCGCAGGCGGCGAGGGTGACCTGGGCGCCCAACTCGGCCAGCTCCGCGCGGAGTTCGGCCGCGCCCTCGGCGTCCGGGCCACGGCGGCTCGTGAGCAGCAGATGCCGCACTCCGCCCTCGGCCACCAGATGGCGGGCGATGACCCCGCCGATGGTGCCGGTGGCCCCGGTGACCAGCACCGTGCCCTCGGGGTCCCAGGGGCGCGGGGCGGTGTCGGGGACGGGGGTGGCGGCGAGCCTGGCCACCGCGATGTCGCCCTGGCGCACGGCGAGCTGGGGCTCGTCCAGGGCGAGCGCGGTCGGCAGGGCGAGCGCCGACTCCTCGTGCTCGTCGAGGTCGACGAGCACGAACCGGTCCGGGTTCTCCGACTGCGCGGAGCGCACCAGGCCCCAGACGGCGGCGTGCGCCAGATCCGATACGTCGGCGCCGGGTGTGGTGGCCACCGCGCCCCGGGTGATGAACACCAGGCGGGAGTCGGCGAACCGGTCCTCGGTCAGCCAGGCCCGGAGCAGCGTCAGCGCCCGGTGGGTCGCGGCCCGTACGGCGTCGGCCACGCCCTGGGGCTCCGGTGCGCAGGGCACCAGTACGGTGGCGGGCACGGCGGCCGGGTCGGCGGGCAACGCCTCCAGGCCGGGGTATGCGCGCACATCGAGTCCGACCAGCTTGAAGTCGTCGTCGCCGAGCAGGGCCCAGTGTCCGGAGGGCTGTTCGGGCGTCGCCGTCGAGGTGTCGGCGGCCACCCAGTCGAGCCGGTAGAGCGAGTCGCCGCCGGTGGCGGCGTCGCCGAGCCGCTCGGGCCGCTTGCGCAGCACCAGGGATTCGACGGTGGCCACCGGCCGTCCGACGGTGTCCGCCACGGTCAGGGCCACCGTGTCGGTGCCGCTCGGCGTGAGCCGCACCCGTACCTCACCGGCCCCGGAGGCGTGCAGCGTCACTCCGGTCCAGGAGAACGGCAACCGGCCCTCGCCCGCCCGGAGCATCGGGCCGAGCGCGATGGTGTGCAGCGCGGCGTCCAGCAGGGCGGGGTGCAGTCCGTAGGCGGTGGCGGCGGACTGCTGCTCCTGCGCCAGCCGTACCTCGGCGAACACCTCGTCGCCACGCAGCCAGGCCGCCCGCAGCCCCTGGAACGACGGGCCGTAGCCGAAGCCGCCCGCCGCGAACCGCTCGTACAGGTCCTCGACCCCGATCGGCTCGGCACCCGGCGGCGGCCACGCCCCGCCCAGGTCGTACGAGCCCTCGGCGGCACCGGCCGCCAGCACACCCGTGGCGTGCCGGGTCCACGACGGCTCGCCGTCCGCGTCCTCGGGGCGGGAGTAGACGTTCAGGGCGCGGCGGCCGTCCTCCTCGGGCGGTTCCACCACCAGCTGGAGGGTGACGGCGCCGCGCTCGGGGAGGATGAGCGGCGCCTGGAGGGTCAGCTCGTCGACCCGGTCGCAGCCCACTCGGTCACCGGCCTGGACGGCGAGCTCCAGGAAGGCGGTGCCCGGGAAGAGGACCACACCGGAGACCGCGTGGTCGGCCAGCCAGGGCTGGCCGCGCGTGGACAGCCGCCCGGTGAGCACCAGGCCGTCGCTGTCGGCGAGTTCGACGGCCGCGCCCAGCAGCGGATGCCCGGCGGCGCCGAGGCCGGCCGAGGCCACGTCGCCCACGGTGGCGGGCGCGTCCAGCCAGTAGCGCTGCCGCTGGAAGGCGTACGTGGGCAGCTCCACCCGGCGGGCGCCACGGCCCGCGAACACCTTCTCCCAGTCCACCGCGCCGCCGTGGGCGTGCACCCGGCCCACCCCGGCCAGCAGCGACTCGGCCTCGCCGCGGTCCTTGCGCAGCAGCGGGACGAACGCGGCGGCGATGTCGGTCCCGGTCTCCGTCTCTGCCAGGCACTCCTGGCCCATGGCGGAGAGCACACCCGCGGGGCCGATCTCCACGAAGCGGGTCACATTCCGCTCGGCGAGGAAGCGGATGCCGTCCCCGAAGCGCACCGCCCGGCGGACGTGGCGCACCCAGTACTCGGGCGAGCACAGCTCCTCGCCCGCCGCCTCACCGGTGACGTTGGAGACCACCGCGATGCGCGGCGCGGAGTAGCCGATGCCGGCGGCCACCGTGCCGAACTCGGCGAGCATGGCGTCCATCAGCGGCGAGTGGAAGGCGTGGGACACCGTGAGCCGCTTGCTCTTGGCCCCGGTCGCCTCCGCGATCCGCAGGACGGTGTCCTCGTCGCCCGATATGACGGTCGCCCGCGGCCCGTTGACCGCCGCCACGCTCACCCGGTCCTCGTGGCCTTCGAGATGCGGCAGCACATCGGCCTCGGCCGCCCGGAGCGACACCATCGCACCGCCTTCCGGCAGCGCCTGCATCAGCCGGCCCCGGGCCGCCACCAGCGCACACGCGTCCTCCAGCGAGAACACCCCGGCCACATGGGCGGCAGCCAGCTCGCCCACCGAGTGGCCGACCAGGAAGTCCGCGGTCACGCCCCAGGACTCCACCAGCCGGTACAGCGCCACTTCGAGGGCGAACAGCGCGGTCTGGGTGAACACGGTCCGGTTCAGCGGCTCCGCGTCCTCGCCGAACACCACCTCCCGCACCGAGCCGTCCAGATGACGGTCCAGCTCGGCGCAGACCGCGTCGAACGCCGCCGCGAACACCGGGAACGCGTCGTACAACTCCCGTCCCATGCAGAGCCGTTGGGCGCCCTGCCCGGTGAACAGGAAGGCGGTCTTACCGGTGGTGTCGGCGACTGTCTCCGGCGCCGTCCCCGAGGCGAGTTCCGCGAGACCCCGCAGCAGTTCCGCCCGCTCGCCGCCGACGACCACGGCGCGGTGGCCGAAGGCCGAGCGGCCCGTCGCCAGCGCGTAGCCGACGTCCACCGGGCGCAGCTCCGGCCGCTCCTCCAGATGGGCGCGCAGCCGTCCGGCCTGCGCCCGCAGCGCGGTCTCGCCGCGCGCGGAGAGCACCCACGGCACCACGTCCGAGTCGACCGTCCGCCCGGCCACCGGCGCGGTGTCCTCGGGGCCCTGCTCCAGCACCACATGGACGTTCGTGCCGCTGACGCCGAAGGCGGACACGCCCGCGCGCCGCGGCCGTCCCGTCTCGGGCCACTCCCGGGCCTCGGTCAGCAGCTCCACCGCACCGGCCGACCAGTCCACGTCGGGCGAGCGCTCATCGGCGTGCAGGGTCTTCGGCAGCACGCCGTGGCGCAGCGCCAGCACCGTCTTGATGATCCCGGCGACACCCGAAGCCGCCTGGGTGTGGCCGATGTTGGACTTCAGCGCGCCGAGCCACAGCGGCCGGTCGGCGTCCCGCCCCTGGCCGTAGGTGGCCATCAGGGCCTGCGCCTCGATGGGGTCGCCGAGCCGGGTGCCGGTGCCATGGGTCTCGACCGCGTCCACATCGGCGGCCGACAGGCCCGCACCGGCCAGCGCCTGGCGGATCACCCGCTGCTGGGAGGGGCCATTGGGGGCGGTGAGGCCGTTGCTGGCACCGTCCTGGTTGACGGCCGAGCCACGCATCAGCGCCAGCACCTCATGGCCGTTGGCCCGCGCGTCGGACAGCCGCTCCAGCAGCAGCATGCCGACGCCCTCGGCCCATCCGGCGCCGTCGGCGTCCGCCGAGAACGCCTTGCAGCGGCCGTCGGGGGCCATGGCCCGCTGCCTGCTGAACTCGATGAAGGTGTCGAGCGTGGACATCACCACGACGCCGCCCGCGAGCGCCAGCGAGCACTCCCCCTGGCGCAGCGCCTGGGCCGCCTGGTGGAGGGCGACCAGCGAGGACGAGCAGGCGGTGTCCACGGTGACCGCGGGCCCTTCGAGGCCGAAGGTGTACGAGATGCGCCCGGACGCCACACTGCTGGCGCTGCCGGTGGCGAGGTAGCCCTCGAACTCCTCGGGCGCGCGGGTGAAGCGCGAGCCGTAGTCGTTGTAGCTGGCGCCGATGAAGACCCCGGCCTGGGTGCCCTTCACCGAGACCGGGTCGATCCCGGCCCGCTCGAACGTCTCCCAGCTGGTCTCGAGCAGCAGCCGCTGCTGGGGGTCGATGGCGAGCGCCTCGCGCGGCGAGATCCCGAAGAACTCGGGGTCGAAGTGGTCGGCCTGGTGGAGGAAGCCACCGCCGGTGGCGTAGAACGTGCCCGGCTTGTCGGGGTCGGGGTCGTAGTGGCCCTCGATGTCCCAGCCGCGGTCGGTGGGGAAGTCCGAGATGGCGTCCCGGCCGTCCATCAGCAGCCGCCACAGCTCCTCGGGGGTGGTCACCCCGCCGGGGAGGCGGCAGCTCATGGCCACGATGGCGATGGGGTCGTCGTCCACCGCGACGGTGGCGGGCACCGGGCCCGCCGGGGCGGTGGCCGCGGCTTCATCGGCGCCGCTCTCGGCGAGCAGGAAGCGGGCCAGCGCGGTGACGGTCGGGTAGTCGAAGACGAGGGTGACCGGCAGCCGCAGCCCGGTGGCCGCGTTCAGCCGGTTGCGCAGATCGACGGCGGTCAGCGAGTCGAAGCCCAGCTCGCGGAAGGCGCGCCCGGCCTCGACCGCCGCGGTGTCGGCGTAGCCGAGCGCGGCGGCCACTTCGGTGCTGACGAGGTCGGCCAGCGCCTCCTCGGCCTCCTGCGGCGACAGCCCGGCCAGCCGCTGGGCCAGCGGGGTGTCGTCCTCGCCCGTGGTGGCGGCCGCTGCTTCCGCCCGCCGGGCGTCGGGGAGTTCGCCGAGCACGGCGGCCCCGTCGAGGGAGGGGGTGGCGGCGATGAGCCGGTCCCACTCGACATCGGCCACGGCCACATGGGTGTCGGCCACGTCCAGGGCACGCTGGAGGGCGGCGATCGCCAGGTCGGGCGCCATCGCGGGCATACCGGTGGCGCGCAGCCGCGCCTGCACGGCCTCGTCCACCAGCCCGCCGCCGGACCACGCGCCCCAGGCCACGGAGGTGGCGGGGAGGCCCTGGGCGCGGCGGGCGTGTGCGAGCGCGTCGAGGAAGGCGTTGGCGGCCGCGTAGCTGCCCTGGCCGGGGCCGCCGAGCGTGCCCGCGAAGGAGGAGAAGAGCACGAAGGCGGACAGCTCGCGGTCACGGGTGAGCTCGTGCAGATGGAGTGCCGCGTCCACCTTCGGGCGCAGCACCCCGTCGGCGCGCTCGGGGGTGAGGGTGTCGAGCACCCCGTCGTCCAGGACGCCCGCGGTGTGGACGACCGCGTCGAGCGGTGCCTCGTCCGCGTCCAGCGTGGCGAGGAGGTCGGCGAGCGCGTCGCGGTCGGCGACATCGCACGCGGCCACGGTCACCCGGACCCCCGACTCCCTTATCTCGTCGGCGAGTTCGGCCGCCCCGGGGGCGTCGGGGCCCCGGCGGCCGGTGAGCACCAGGTGTTCGGCGCCGCCCCGGGCCAGCCAGCGCGCCACATGGGCGCCCAGGCCGCCGGTGCCACCGGTGACCAGCACGGTGCCACGCGGCCGCCACGGCGCGGTGGCGTCGGCCGGTGCCGCCGGGGCCCTGACCAGCCTGCGCCCATGGACCCCGGAGGCGCGCACCGCGACCTGGTCCTCGTCGGTCAGCCGGCCCGCGAGCACACCGCACAGCCGCGCGACGGCGCGGTCGTCGAGGGTGCCGGGCAGATCCACCAGACCGCCCCGGCGCCGCGGGTACTCCACGGCCGCGATCCGGCCCAGGCCCCAGCTGAGCGCCTGCAACGGATGGTCGAGCGCGTCCGCGCGGCCCACGGACACCGCGCCGCGCGTGGCGTACCACACCGGGACGTCAGCCCCGGTGTCGCCGAGCGCCTGGAGCAGGGCGAGGTTGAGGGCCAAGCCGAGCGGCTGCGCGGTGCCCGCGCGGTACGGGTCCTCGACGAGCGCGAGGAGCGAGAGCACCGCGGTCGGCGGCGCGTCGGCCGTGGCCTCGCCGAGTCCGCGGGCGAGCGCCTCGCGTACGGCGTCGGCCTCGGTCAGCTCCACCAGCCGCACCTGGGCGCCGCGTTCCCGCAGCGCCTCCGCGACGCGCGGGCCCTCCGGCGCTCCGGCGGGCGCGGCGATCAGCCAGGTCGCACCGGCCGACGAACGGTCGTGGGCGGAGGTGAGGGCGTCGCCTAGGGGCTTCCAGGTGACGTGGTAGCGCCAGGAGTCGAGCACGGTCCGCTCGCGGCGCGCCCGGCGCCACGCGGCCAGCGCCGGAACCACCATGGCCAGGGACGACTCCTCGGCGTCCACCTCCAACGCGGCGGCCAACGTGGCCAGGTCCTCGCGCTCCACGGCGTCCCAGAAGTCCGCGTCCACCGCCGCGCCCTCGGCGGGTGCGGAGGAGCCTTCGAGCCAGTAGCGCTGCCGCTGGAAGGCGTACGTGGGCAGCTCCACGACCGCGGACCCGGCGCACACCGCCGCCCAGTCGACGGACACCCCACGGACGAACGCCTCGCCCAGCGATGCGATGAACCGCTCCGGACCGCCCTCGTCACGCCGCAGCGACCCCACGACCACGGCGTCCTCGGCGGTCGCCTGGAGCGGCATCGTCAGCACCGGATGCGGCGACATCTCCAGGAACGTGCCGAACCCGGCGGCCGACAGGGCCCGCACCGCCGACTCCAGCTCGACCGTCTCGCGCAGATTGGTGTACCAGTACCCCGCGTCGAGTCCGGTGGTGTCGATGGTGTCGCCGGTGACCGTCGAGCAGAACGGCACCTCGGCGCGGCGCGGGGCGATCGGCGCCAGGACGTCGAGGAGTTCATCGCGCAACTCCTCGACATGGGCCGAGTGGGAGGCGTAGTCCACCGGGATCAGCTTCGCCCGTACGTCCTCGGCCTCGCACTCCGCCTGGAGTCCACGCAGCGCCTCCGGATCACCGGACACCACGATCGAACCGGGGCCATTGACCGCCGCCACCGATATACGCCCATCCCAGGCCGTGATGCGCTCGCGCACCCGATCGGCACCCTCCGAGACGGACATCATCCCGCCACGCCCCGCCAGCCCACGTCCAATGGCCTGCGACCGCAGAGCCACCACCCGCGCCCCGTCCTCCAACGACAACGCACCCGCCACCACCGCCGCCGCGATCTCCCCCTGCGAATGCCCCACCACAGCAGCAGGCGCCACCCCACACGCCCGCCACACCTCCGCCAACGACACCATCACCGCCCACAACGCCGGCTGCACCACATCAACCCGCCCCAGCGCCTCCGCATCCCCCAGCACATCCACCAACGACCACTCCACAAACCCCGACAACGCCGCCTCACACTCCGCCAACCGACCCGCGAACACCGGCGACGCATCCAACAACTCCACCGCCATCCCCACCCACTGCGACCCCTGCCCGGGGAACACGAACACCGGACGGGCGTCGGTGGCCATCACCCCCTCGCCGCGCACCACACGCGGGGACTCGCCGCCCGACGCCAGTGCGCCCAGTGCGTCGATCAGCTCGTCGCGGTCGCCGCCCAGGACCAGCGCTCGGTGGTCGAAACGGCCACGGGTGGTGGCGAGCGAGTGGCCGACGTCGGCCGGGGACAGCCCGGGGCGCGCGGTCACATGCGTCAGCAGCCGCTCGGCCTGCGCCCGCAGACCCGCCGCGCTCTTCGCCGACAGGGCCCACGGCACCACTCCCCCGCCCACCGGGGCGTCCCCCTCGGCCGCGGTCTCCGAAGGCTCCTCCTCGGGCGCCTCCTCCAGGATGGTGTGCACATTGGTGCCACTGGCCCCGAAGGCCGAGATGGCGGCCCGGCGGGGCTCCTCGCCGCGCGGCCACTCCCGGGCCTCGGTCAGCAGCTCCACCGCCCCCGCCGACCAGTCGATCCGCGAGGAGCGCTCCTCGGCGTGGAGTGTCCTGGGCAGCAGGCCGTGGCGCATGGCCTGCACCATCTTGATGACACCGCCGACGCCACCGGCGGCCTGCGGATGGCCGATGTTGGACTTCAGCGAGCCGATCAGCACGGGCCGGTCCGCCGCGCGGTCCTTCCCGTACGTGGCGAGCAGCGCGCCCGCCTCGATCGGGTCGCCCAGCGGGGTGCCGGTGCCGTGGGCCTCGACCGCGTCGATCTGCTCGGCCGTGAGCGCGGCGTTGGCGAGCGCCTGGCGGATCACCCGCTGCTGGGAGCGGCCGTTGGGGGCGGTGAGGCCGTTGCTGGCGCCGTCCTGGTTGACGGCGGAGCCGCGCACCACGGCCAGCACCTTGTGGCCGTTGCGCCGCGCGTCCGAAAGGCGTTCCAGCAGCAGCATGCCGACGCCCTCGCCGAGGCCCATGCCGTCGGCCCCCTCGGCGAACGCCTTGCAGCGGCCGTCCTGCGCCAGTCCGCGCTGCCGGGCGAAGCCGATGAGCCCCATCGGGGCGCCCATCACGGCGGCGCCGCCCGCGAGGGCGAGCGAGCAGTCGCCCTGGCGCAGCGACTGGCAGGCCAGGTGGAGGGCGACCAGCGAGGACGAGCAGGCGGTGTCGATGGTGACGGCCGGGCCCTCCAGGCCCAGGGTGTAGGCGACGCGGCCGGACATGATGCTCGCGGAGATGCCCGTGACCAGGTGGCCCTCCAACCCCTCGGGCATATGGGGCCAGTCGGGGATGTAGCCCTGGTAGGCGGCGCCCACGAAGACGCCGGTCTTGCTGCCGCGCAGCGCCGCCGGGTCGATTCCGGCGCGCTCGAACGCCTCCCAGGAGGTCTCCAGCAGCAGCCGCTGCTGCGGGTCCATCACGGTGGCCTCGCGGGGCGAGATGCCGAAGAAGGCGGGATCGAACTGGTCGGCGTCGTGGAGGAAGCCGCCCTCGGTGGCGTAGACGGTGCCCTGCCGGTCCGGGTCCGGGTCGTAGAGGCTCTCCAGGTCCCAGCCGCGGTTGCCGGGGAATCCGGAGATGGCGTCGCGCCCGCCGGTGACCAGCTCCCACAGGTCCTCGGGGCCACGCACATCTCCGGGGTAGCGGCAGCTCATCGCCACGATGGCGATGGGCTCCCGGGAGGCGGCGGTGAGTTGCTGGTTGACCCGGCGCAGCCGTTCGGTCTCCTTCAGAGACTCCCGCAGCGCGCCAACGATCTTGTCGGTTGGGTTTGCCATTGTCAGCTCCGCAGTCGAGTCTCGTCAGAGGTCGTTCTTGTCGTAGGCCATGCGCACGAGGTCATCCACGTCCAGGTCGTCGATGGACTCGGCGGGCTCCTCGTCCGCCGGTGCGCCGGCGGGGTCCTGGGAACCGGCCAGCCGCAGCAGCTCGTCCAGCAGTCCGGATTCGCGCAGCCGGAGCAGCGGGATGGAGGTCAACGCCCGGCGGACGTCGGCCTCTTCGGGGCCGAGGGCGGTGGCGTCGGTGGCGGCGGTGTCGTCGGGGAAGAGCTCGGCGCCGATGTGTCCGGCGAGCTCCTCCGCGCTCGGATAGTCGAAGACGACGGTGACGGGGAAGCGGAGCCCGGTGGCGGTGCCCAGGCGGTTGCGCAGGTCGACGGCGCTCAGGGAGTCGAAGCCCAGTTCGCGGAAGGCGCGCGTGGCGTCGACGGCCTCGGGGCCGGAGTAGCCGAGGACGGTGGCGATCTGCGAGCGCACCAGCGACAGCACGGCCGCCTGTCGGTCCGCCGGGGCCAGCTCGGCCAGCCGGTCGCGCAGCGAGGAGGACTCGCCGGTCGTGTCCGCCCGGGTGTCGGCGTCGGCCGCGAGGATCCGCGCCACGTCGGGCACCTGGCCGATGAGCGGGCTGGGCCGGGCCGAGGTGAAGACGGGGACGAACCGCTCCCAGTCCACGTCGGCGACCACGACCACGGTCTCGTCCCGCTCCATCACCTGCCAGAACGCGTCGATGGCAAGCCGGGGGGACATGAACGGGATGCCCCGGCCGCGCAGTTGCTCCTCGGCGAGGTTGGCGGCCATCCCGCCCTCCTCGGGGCTCCAGATGCCCCACACCACCGAGGTGGCGGTGAGGCCACGGGCCCGGCGGTGCTCGGCGAGCCCGTCGAGATAGGCGTTGGCGGCGGCGTACGCGCCGTGTTCGCCACTGCCCCAGACGGCCGAGATGGAGGAGAAGAGCACGAAGGAGTCGAGCGTGTCGCGGTCGAAGATGGCGTCCAGGTTCGCGGCGCCCGCGATCTTGGCCTCCGCCGTGTCCGCGAACTCGGCCAGATCGGTGTCGGCGAGCGGGACGAGCACACCGGCACCGGCGATGTGCAGTACGGAGCGGATCGGCGGGCCCTCGGCCTCCACCTTCCGTACGAGCGCCGCCAGCGCGGCGCGGTCGGCCACATCGCACGCGGCCACGGTGACCTTGGCGCCGAGCTCGGTCAGCTCGGCCTTGAGCTTGTCCGCGCCGGGCGCCTCGGGGCCACGGCGGCTGGTGAGCACGAGGTGTTCGGCACCGCTCCGGGCCAGCCGGCGGGCGATCTGGGCTCCGACGCCACCGGTGCCACCGGTGAGCAGCACGGTGCCCTCGGGGTTCCACGCGGGTCCGCTGCCCCGGTGCTCGGCGGCCCGTACCAGCCGCCGGACGAACACCCCGGACGGCCGCAGGGCCAGCTGGTCCTCGTCCTCGACGCGGCCCGCGAGCACACCGCACAGCCGGGTCGTCACCCGGCCGTCGACGGTGTCCGGCAGGTCGACCATGCCGCCCCAGCGCTGGGGGTGTTCGAGGGCGGCGACCCGGCCCAGCCCCCATACGGCCGCCTGGGCGGGGCTGCCGAGGGCGTCGGTGCCGCCGACGGACACGCCGCCGCGGGTGGCCAGCCACAGCGGGGCGTCCAGCCCGGTGTCGCCGAGGGCCTGGACGAGGGCGAGGGTGAGCGCGAGTCCCATGGGCACGCCCGCGTGGGCGGGGTGCGGTGCGTCGGGGAGCCCGAGCAGCGAGAGCACCCCGGCCGGGGCGCCCCCGGCGGTGGCCTCGGCGAGCCGCGCGGCGACCGCGGCGCGGTCGGCCTCGGCCACCTCGACGGTGACGACCGTGGCGCCATGGGTCTCCAGGCCACCGCGTACGGCGTCGACGAGCTCGGTGCCGGGGTGTCCGACGGGGTGTCCAGCCGGGTACTCGGCGGGGTGTCCGACGAGGTTCCCGGCGAGGTTTCCGACGGGGTTCCCGGCCGGGACCGCGAGCAGCCAGGTGCCGGTCAGGGCCGCCGACGCCGGGTCCGGCACCCGGTTCCAGGTGACGTGGTAGCGCCAGGAGTCGAGTACGGACCGCTCGCGGCGGCCGCGCCGCCAGGAGGACAGCGCCGGGAGCATGGTCCGCAGCGACGACCGCTCCTCGTCGGCGTCCACCTCCAGCGCGGCGGTCAGCGCGGCCAGGTCCTCGCGCTCGACGGCGTCCCAGAACTCCGCGTCCACCGGGTCGCCCCCGGTGGCGGCCGCCTGCGCCACGGGCCGCTCCAGCCAGTAGCGCTGTCGCTGGAAGGCGTACGTGGGCAAGTCCACCACGGACGCGCCCAGCCCGGCGAACACCGCCGCCCAGTCGACGGCCACCCCACGGACGAACGCCTCGCCCAGCGAGGCGATGAACCGCTCCGGACCGCCCTCGTCGCGGCGCAGCGAGCCCACGACCACGGCGTCCTCGGCGGTCGCCTGGAGCGGCATGCTCAGCACCGGATGCGGCGACATCTCCAGGAACGTGCCGAACCCCGCGGCCGACAGAGCCCGCACCGCCGACTCCAGCTCGACCGTCTCGCGCAGATTGGTGTACCAGTACCCGGCGTCCAGAGCCGTGGTGTCCAGGGGTGTGCCCGTGACCGTGGAGTGGAAGGTGATGTCCGAGGTGCGTGGGCGGATCGGGGCGAGCAGGTCGAGCAACTCCTCGCGGAGCGCCTCCACATGGGCCGAGTGGGACGCGTAGTCCACCGGGATCAGCTTCGCCCGTACGTCCTCGGCCTCGCACTCCGCCTGAAGTTCACGCAGCGCCTCCGGGTCACCGGACACCACGATCGAACCCGGGCCATTGACCGCCGCCACCGATATACGCCCATCCCAGGCCGTGACGCGCTCGCGCACCCGATCGGCACCCTCCGAGACGGACATCATCCCGCCGTGTCCGGCCAGCCCACGGGCGATGGCCTGCGAGCGCAACGCCACCACCCGAGCCCCGTCCTCCAGCGACAGCGCACCCGCGACCACCGCCGCCGCGATCTCCCCCTGCGAATGCCCCACCACAGCGGCGGGAGTCACACCACACGCCCGCCACACCTCCGCCAACGACACCATCACCGCCCACAACGCCGGCTGCACCACATCCACCCGCCCCAGCGCCCTCTCATCCCCCAGCACATCCGCCAACGACCACTCCACAAACCCCGAAAGCGCCGCCTCACACTCCGCGATCCGACCCGCGAACACCGGCGACGCATCCAGCAACTCCACCGCCATCCCCACCCACTGCGACCCCTGCCCGGGGAACACGAACACCGGCTTCCCGGCGTGGCCCGCCACACCCTGGACCACCAGGCCACCGGGCTCGGCCCGGGTGAGCGCCGTCAGCCCGGCGCGGAAGTCCTCGGCGCCGCCGCCGACCACCACCGCGCGGTGGTCGAAGCGGGCGCGGGTGGTGGCCAGCGAGAACCCCACGTCCGCCGGGGACGGCTCCGGGCCCTCCGCGAGGCGCGCCAGCAGCCGCTCCGCCTGACCGCGCAGACCCGACTCGGTCTTGGCCGACAGCACCCATGGCAGCGCCGCGCCACCTACGGGTGCCACGCCCTCTGCCGAGGTATCCGCGGGCGCGGTGGTCTCGGGGACCTGCTCGATGATGGCGTGGGCGTTGGTGCCGCTGGCTCCGAAGGCGGACACCCCGGCGCGGCGGACCCGCCCGGTCTCCGGCCACGGCCGGGCCTCGGTGAGCAGTTCGACGGCGCCCGAGGTCCAGTCCACGTTGGGCGACGGCTCCTGGATGTGCAGGGTGCTGGGCAGCACGCCGTGGCGGATCGCCTGCACCATCTTGATCACACCGCCGACCCCCGCGGCGGCGGCCGTGTGGCCGATGTTGGACTTCAGCGAGCCCAGCCAGAGTGGCCGGTCGGCCGGGCGGTTCCTGCCGTACGTGGCCAGCAGGGCGTTCGCCTCGATGGGGTCGCCCAGCGACGTCCCCGTGCCGTGTGCCTCGACCACGTCCACATCGGTGCCGGACAGGGTGGCGTTGGCCAGCGCCTGGCGGATCACCCGCTGCTGGGCACGGCCGTTGGGCGCGGTGAGGCCGTTGCTGGCGCCGTCCTGGTTGACGGCCGAGCCACGCACCACGGCCAGCACCTTGTGGCCGTTGCGGCGGGCGTCCGAGAGCCGTTCCAGCAGCAGCACCCCGACGCCCTCGCCCCAGGCGGTGCCGTCAGCCGTCGAGGAGAACGCCTGGCAGCGGGAGGAGGTGGACAGCGCCCGCTGGCGGCTGAACTCGATGAAGCCGCTCGGCGTGGACATCACGGTGGTGCCGCCGGTGAGCGCCATCGAGCAGTCGCCCTGGCGCAGCGCCTGGCACGCCATGTGCAGCGCCACCAGCGAGGACGAGCACATGGTGTCGACCGTGACGGCCGGTCCCTCCAGGCCCAGGGTGTAGGCGACCCGGCCGGAGAGGATGGCGCCCGAGGCGCCCATGGACATCTGGCCTTCGAGCCCCTCGGGGAGTTCGGTCAGACCGCGGGCGTAGTCGAAGTCGGTGGCGCCCATGAAGATGCCGGTGTCGCTGCCGCGCAGGGTGCCCGGGTCGATTCCGGCCCGTTCGAAGGTCTCCCACACCACTTCCAGCAGCAGCCGCTGCTGCGGGTCCATGGTGAGGGCCTCGCGCGGCGAGATGCCGAAGAACGCCGGGTCGAACTGGTCCACGTCCTGGAGGAACCCGCCCTGGCGGGCGTAGGTGCGGCCCTCGCGGTCGGGGTCCGGGTCGAAGAGGTTCGGCAGGTCCCACCCCCGGTCGGCCGGGAAGTCGCGCATGCCGTCCCTGCCTTCGGCCACGGCCTGCCACAGGTCCTCGGGGGACCGGATGTCGCCCGCGTAGCGGCAGTTCATCGCCACGATGGCGATGGGCTCGGGGGTCTGCAACTCCTGGATCCGGCGGTGGGCGGCGCGGAGATGGCCGGTGGCCCGCTTGAGGTAGTCGCGCAGCTTCTTCTCGTTGTCCATGGTCGTCAGCTCCTCAAGAGGGCCGGAACGTCGGTGGCGGCCGGGGCGGTGGCGCGGCGGTTCATGGGGCCGTCAGATCCCGGCCCAGCAGCTCGAACACCCCGTCGAGCAGCTCGAACATCTCGTCGTCGGTGGCCGATTCGATGTCGTCCAGCTCCAGGGCGGCGAGGGTGGACTGAACGCGGTCGAGCTCGGCGAGCGCCACGGTGTCCGCGGACTCCCCGCCCGAGGGCAGGAGTTCCTCCCGCAGCAGCACGGCGAGGTCGTCGGCGGTCGGGTAGTCGAAGACGAGGGTGACCGGCAGCCGGAGCCCAGTGGCGGCGTTCAGCCGGTTGCGCAGATCGACGGCGGTGAGCGAGTCGAAGCCCAGCTCCTTGAAGGCCCGCCCGGTCTCGACCGCGCCCGCGTCGGCGTAGCCGAGGGCCGCGGCCGCCTGCTCGCTCACCAGCTCCACGAGGGCGGTGTGGCGGTCGGCCGGGCCGAGCTCCGTGAGCCGCGTGCGCAGCGCGGCGGCGCCGCCGGCCTCCTCCCGCTCGGCTCCGACCGGGTCCTGCCAAGTGCCGCTCGCCTCGGGGAGGTCGGCGAGCAGCGGCAGCGGGCGGGTGGCGGACAGGGCGGGGGCGAAACGGCCCCAGTCGATGTCGGCCGCGACGAGGAAGCCATCGCTCCGCGCGACGGTCTGCCGCAGCAGTTCCAGCGCCCGTACGCCGTCGATGGGCGGCGCGCCACGGCGTCGCAGCTGGTCCGCCATCTCGCCGTCGATCATTCCGCCGCCCGCCCAGGCGCTCCAGGCCACCGAGGTCGCCGGCAGGCCGTCCGCGCGGCGCAGTTGGGCGAGTGCGTCGAGATACGCGCTGGCCGCCGCGTAGTTGCCCTGTCCGGCGGCGCCCACGGTGCCGGCGATCGAGGAGATCAGGACGAACGCGTCGAGGTCCAGGTCCAGGTCCCGGGTGAGCTCGTGCAGCAGGCGCGCGCCCGCCGCCTTGGGGCGCAGTACGGCCTCGATCCGCTCGGGAGTGAGCGCGTCGACGGTGGCGTCGTCCAGCGCGCCCGCGGCGTGCACCACCGCGGTGAGCGGGTGGTCCGCGCCGTCGCGCGCGACCTGGTTCAGCAGGTGCGCCAGCGCCTCGCGGTCGGCCACGTCGCACGCGGCGACGGTCACCCGGGCGCCGCGCGCGGTCAGTTCGGCCTCCAGCGCGGCCGCGCCGGGGGCCTCGGGGCCACGGCGGCTGACGAGCACCACGTGTTCGGCGCCCTCGTCGACCAGTCCGCGGGCGATCTGGGCGCCGACGCCGCCGGTGCCGCCGGTGATCAGGACGGTGCCGCGGGGCTGCCAGCGCTCACCGGAACGGCTGGCCCCGGCCCGCCGGAGCCGCCGGGCGAGGGTGCCCGAGGCGCGGATGGCCAGCTGGTCCTCGCCGTCCTGGCCGGTCAGGGCGCGGGCGAGCGCCCGGAGGGAACCCTCGTCGAGCGTCCCGGGCAGATCGATCAGCCCGCCCCAGCGCTGTGGATGCTCCAGGGCGACCGCACCGCCCAGGCCCCAGACGAGGGCTTGCGCGGGGGCTTCGAGACGGTCTGCGCCGCTGGTGGAGACGGCGCCCCGGGTGACACACCACAGGGGTGCGTCGACGCCCGCCTCGCCCAGCGCCCGCACCAGGTCGAGAGTGGTGGCGAGCCCGGTGGGGACGTCGGGGTGTTCCGGGTGCGGTGCCTCGTCGAGCGCGAGGAGAGACACCACGCCGCCGGGCGCCCCGGTGTCCCCGAGTGCCTCGGTGATACGGGCGGCGAGCCGGACGCGGTCGGTGTCGTCCGGGCCGATACGCAGAGGGACGACCTCAACGCCGAGCGCGGCCAGCCCGGCGGTGATGGCCTCGACGGCAGCGGGGCCGGTGCTGGTGGGGCCCGTGGTGGCGGGGCCGGTGGTGGCGGCGCCGGTGGTGGCGGGGCCGGTCTCGGCAGCCCCGGAGCCAGCAGCCCCGGGGGTGGCGGCCCCGGAGTTGGCGGGCCTGGCCTCGGTGACAGCAGGTCCGGAGTTGGCGGGCCGCCTGGTCTCGGCAGCCCCGGCTTCGACGGCTCCGGCCGTGCCGGGCCCGGCGTTGGCGCCCTCCCTATCAGTGGCGCGAGCCTCGGCGGGCACCGCCACCAGCAGGCGGCCCGGGAGCGCGAGGGTTTGCCCGTCGTCGAGCGGTTGCCAGCCGATGCGGTAGCGCCAGGCGTCGAGCGCCGCCTGGTCGCTCAGCCGGGACCGCCACGACGACAGCAGCGGAAGCACCTCGCTGAGCGGCGCGTCGGCGGCCGCCCCCAGCGTCGCCGTCAGCGTGTCCAGGTCCGCGTTCTCGACCGCGGTCCAGAACTCCGTCTCCGCCGGGCCGGTGGCCGCCTCCGCGACGGGCCCGGTCCGGGGCCCGACCCAGTAGCGGGTGCGCTGGAACGCGTAGGTGGGAAGGTCGACGCGCCTGGCTCCCCGTCCGGCGAACAGCCCCCGCCAGTCCACCTCCGCGCCATGGACGTAGCCCTGGGCGAGCGAGAGCAGCATCCGCTCGGGGCCGCCCTCCTCGCGGCGCAGGGTGCCGATGACGGCGGCCGAGCCCTCGGCGGCCTCGACGGTGGCCTCGATGGCGGCGGCCAGCACGGGGTGCGGGCTCACCTCCACGAACAGCCGGTGGACGCCGGTGAGCAGCGCCCGGGTGGCCGTTTCGAGCCGTACGGTCTCCCGCAGGTTGCGCGCCCAGTAGGCGGCGTCGAGCCCCGCGGTGTCCAGGGGTTCACCGGTGACGGTCGAGTGGAAGACGATGCGCGAGGTGCGCGGCCGGACGGGGGCGAGGATCCGGAGCAGCTCGTCGTGGATCGCCTCCACCTGTGCGGAGTGCGAGGCGTAGTCCACCGGGATCAGCTTCGCCCGCACGTCCTCGGCCTCGCATCGGGCCAGCAGTTCGCGCAGCGCCTCCGGTTCGCCGGAGACGACCACCGCGCCGGGGCCGTTGACGGCCGCCACGGAGATACGGCCGTCCCAGGCGGCGATCCGCTTCCGCACCTCCTCGACCGGGAGCGACACGGACATCATGCCGCCGTGTCCGGCCAGCCCACGCCCGATGGCCTGCGACCGCAGCGCGACCACCCGCGCCCCGTCCTCCAGCGACAGCGCACCCGCGACCACCGCCGCCGCGATCTCCCCCTGCGAATGCCCCACCACAGCCGCAGGCGTCACACCACACGCCCGCCACACCTCCGCCAACGACACCATCACCGCCCACAACGCCGGCTGCACCACATCAACCCGCCCAAGCGCCCTCTCATCCCCCAGCACATCCACCAACGACCAGTCCACGAACGCCGACAACGCCGCCTCACACTCCGCGATCCGCCCCGCGAACACCGGTGACGCATCCAACAACTCCACCGCCATCCCCACCCACTGCGACCCCTGCCCCGGAAACACGAACACCGGACGGGCCTCGGGCACTGCCGCGCCCTCGCCGCGCACCACCCCCGGGGACACCCCTCCGGAGGCCAACGCCTCCAGGGCGCCCAGCAGTTGGGCGCGGTCCGCGCCCACCACCGCGGCGCGGTATTCGAAGGCCGACCGTCCGGTGGCGAGCGAGTGGCCGACATCGGCCGGGGACACCTCGGGGCGCTCGTTCAGACGGGCCAGCAGCCGCTCCGCCTGTGCCCGCAGGGCCGCTTCGCTCCTGCCGGAGAGCACCCAGGGGACGGCGGAGCCGCCGAGCGCGGTCCCGTCCAGGGCGGGGACGCCCTCTTCGCCGTCCTCCCCCTCGGCCGGGGCCTGTTCGAGGATGACATGGGCGTTGGTGCCGCTCACGCCGAACGCGGACACCCCGGCCCGGCGCGGACGGCCACGCTCCGGCCACTCCCGCGCCTCGGTCAGCAACTCGACGGAGCCGGAGGACCAGTTGACGGCCGGGGACGCCTGCTCGACATGGAGTGTCCTCGGCAGCGTGCCGTGACGCAGCGCCATCACCGTCTTGATGACCCCGCCCACCCCGGCCGCCGCCTGGGTGTGGCCGATATTGGACTTGAGCGAGCCGAGCCACAGCGGATGGCCGGAGGTGCGGCCCTTGCCGTACGTGGCGAGCAGCGCGCCCGCCTCGATGGGATCGCCGAGCGCCGTGCCCGTGCCATGGGCCTCGACGGCGTCGACGTCGTCCACGGTGAGCCCTGCGGCGGTCAGCGCCGCCTCGATGACCCGGCGCTGGGCCGGACCGTTGGGCGCGGCGAGCCCGTTGCTGGCGCCGTCCTGGTTCATGGCGCTGGAGCGCAGCACGGCGAGGACGGGGTGGCCGTTGCGGCGGGCGTCGGAGAGCCGCTCCAGCAACACCATGCCCGCGCCCTCGCCCCAGCCGGTGCCGTCGGCGCCCGCGGCGAAGGACTTGCAGCGGCCGTTGGCGGCCAGTCCGCGCTGATGGCTGAACTCGACGAAGACACCCGGGGTGGCCATGACCGCCACCCCTCCGGCCAGCGCCAGCGAGCATTCGCCGCGGCGCAGCGCCTGGGCCGCCAGATGCATGGTCACCAGCGACGAGGAGCACGCGGTGTCCAGGGTGATGGCCGGTCCCTCGAGGCCGAGGGTGTAGGAGATCCGGCCGGAGGCCACGCTGGAGACATTGCTGATCAGCAGATGGCCCTCGACGCTCCGCGGGGCGTACTGCGGGTCCCCGCCGTACTGGAACGAGGCGAGCCCCACATAGACCCCGGCCCTGGTGCCCTTCAGCGAGAGCGGGTCGATGCCCGCGCGCTCGATCGCCTCCCAGGACACCTCCAGCAGCAGCCGCTGCTGCGGGTCCATGGCCAGCGCCTCGCGCGGGGAGATGCCGAAGAAGGCCGGGTCGAACTGGTCGGCGTCGTGGACGAAGCCGCCCTCGCGGGTGTTGCAGGTGCCGGACCGGCCCGGGTCGGGGTCGTAGAGCCCATCGACGTCCCAGCCCCGGTTGGCGGGGAACTCCGAGATCGCGTCGCGGCCCTCGGCCACCAGCCGCCACAGGTCCTCCGGCGAGCGGACACCGCCGGGGAAGCGGCAGCCCATCGAGACGATGGCGATCGGCTCCCGCTCGTCGGCCTCGATCCGCTCCAGCCGGTCACGGGCCTGCTTGAGGTCGGAGGAGACCCGCTTGAGGTAGGTGAGGAGTTTCTCTTCGTTCTCGTTCGCCATCAGGAAGCCCCGAATTCGTTGTCGATGAAGTCGAAGACCTCGTCGGCGGTGGCGGAGAGGAGGCCGGTGTCGGGGGACGGCCCGCCGGTGTGTTCCCCGGGCGTGCCGCCCAGCTTCGCCATGAGGTCGTTCAGCCGCCCCGTCAGCCGCTCCCGCACCCCGTCCTCGGCCATCAGCTCCGGCAGCGCGGACTCCCACCGGTCCAGGTCGTCGAAGAGGGTGCGCGCGTCCGCCGGGCGGGCCGACGGCAGCTCGCCGCGCAGGTACTCGGCCAGTGGCGCGGGCGCCGGATAGTCGAAGACGAGGGTGGCGGGCAGGTCGAGCCCGGTGACCGCGGCCAGCCGGTTGCGCAGTTCGACGGCGGTGAGCGAGTCGAAGCCCAGCTCCTTGAACGGGCGGCCGCCGGCGACCGCGTCGGACGAGGAGTGGCCGAGTACGGCCGCCGCCTGGGCGTGCACCAGGTGCCGCAGGGCCCGGTCCAGGTCCTCACCCGTCAGGTCCGCGAGGCTCGCCAGGAAGGTGTCCGCCACGTCGTCCGGCCCGGTGGTGCCGGGAGCCGCGGTGGTGGCGAGGGCGTCACGCACCTCCGGCAGCTCGCCGATCAGCGGCCGGGGGCGCGCGGCGGTGAAGCCGGGGACGAAGCGGTCCCAGCGCACATCGGCGAGGACGAGGGAGGTCTCGCCGGTGTGCAGCGCCTCGCTCAGCGCGGCCACGGCCAGCTCCGGTGCCATCGCGGGCAGCCCACGGCGGCTGAGGTGCTCCGCCACCTCGCCGTGCTCGATCATGCCGTGGTCGGCCCAGGGGCCCCAGGCCACGGAGGTGGCGGGCAGGCCGCGTGCCTCGCGGTGCTCGGCGAGGGCGTCCAGATGGGCGTTGGCGGCCGCGTAGGCGCTCTGCCCGCCGCTCCCCCAGGTGGCGGCGATGGACGAGAAGAGCACGAACGCCTCGAGGTGGTCCTGGTCCAGCAGCGCGTCCAGATGCTCGGCGCCCAGCACCTTGCCGTCGGCCATCTCCGCGAAGTCGGCCACCGTACTGTCGGCGAGCTGGGAGAACTCCACGACGCCCGCCGCGTGGAAGACGGCGTGCACCGGGTCGCCCCCGGTGGTGATCCGGCGCAGCAGCGCCGCCACCTCGTCGCGGTCGCGGACGTCGCACGCCGCCACCGTCACCCGGACACCGCCCTCGCCCAGCGCGATCAGCTCGTCGCGCAGTCCGGCGGCGCCGGGCGCCGCCATGCCACGGCGGCTGGTGAGCACGAGGTGTTCGGCGCCGGAGCGGGCCAGCCAGCGGGCGACCTGGGCGCCGAGCCCACCGGTGCCCCCGGTGATCAGTACGGTGCCATGCGGTTTCCAGCTCTCCCGGCCCGGTGTCCGCAGCGGCGCCCGGACCAGCCGCCGGACGAACACCCCGGCGGCGCGGAGGGCGAGTTGGTCCTCCGGGCCGCTGTCGCCGGCGATGCCGGAGAGCGCGGCGCACAGCCGGTCCGCGGTGCGCTCGTCGAGGTTTCCGGGGAGGTCGACCAGACCGCCCCACCGCTGTGGGTGCTCCAGGGCCACGACCCGGCCGAGGCCCCAGGTGGCGGCCTGCGCGGGGCTGCCGAGCGGATCGGATCCGCTCACCGAGACGGCGCCGGTGGTGGCGAGCCACAGCGGGGCGGCGAGCCCCGCGTCGCCCAGCGCCTGGATCAGCCCCACGTTGAGGGCCAGACCGGTGCTGAGCGCGGTGTGTTCGGGGTGCGGGCCGTCGTCGAGGGCGAGCAGCGAGAGCACACCGGCCGGTGTGCCACCGGTGTCCGCCTCGTGGCGCAGCCGCGCGGCGAGCGCGTCACGGCCGCTCGTGGCCACGGTGAGGGGCACCACGCGCGCCCCGCGCCGGTCGAGGGCGGCCGCCACGGCGGCGATGTGCGCGCCGTCCGCCCGGCCCTCGGGCACGGCCACCCACCAGGTGCCGGACAGCGGCGCCGTACGCTCCTCGACGGCCACCGGGGACCAGGTGATCCGGTAGCGCCAGGAGTCCACGGTGGCGCGGTCGCTCTGGCCACGGCGCCAGGAGGAGAGCGCGGGCAGCAGGTCGCCGAGCCGCGCCTGCTGGTCGATCTCCAGGGTGGTGGTCAGCGCCTCCAGGTCCTCGCGCTCGACCGCCTCCCAGAAGCGGGCCTCCACGGAGGACGCGTCCGTGGTGGCGGCGACGGTCGGCGTTCCCGGCGTGGCGGGGCCGAACCAGTAGCGCTGCCGCTGGAAGGCGTACGTGGGCAGCTCCACCCGCTGCGCACCGCGCCCGGCGAACACCGCCGCCCAGTCCACCTCGCCACCGTGAGCGTGCACCTGGGCGACGCCGGAGAGCAGCGCCTCCGTCTCGTCGCGGTCCTTGCGCAGAAGGGGTACGAACGCGGCGAGGCCGGAGACGCATTCCTGGCCCATGGCGGAGAGCACACCGGCGGGGCCGAGCTCGACATAGCGGGTGATGCCCTGGGCTTCGAGGAACCGTATGCCGTCCCCGAAGCGCACGGCCTGACGCACATGGCGCACCCAGTACTCCGGCGAGCACACCTCATCGCCCGCCAACTCGCCCGTGAGGTTCGAGACGACCGCGATATGCGGCATGGCGTAGGTGATTCGGCCCGCCACCTCGGCGAACTCGGCCAGCATCCCCTCCATCAGCGGCGAGTGGAACGCATGCGAGACGCTCAGCCGCTTGCTCTTGACCCCCACCGCGTCCGCCACCGCGAGCACCGCCGACTCCTCACCGGAGATGACGGTCGCCGCCGGACCGTTGACCGCCGCCACGCTCACCCGGTCCTCGTAACCGGCCAGATGCGGTGTCACATCGGCCTCGGCGGCCTTCAGCGACACCATCGCACCGCCCTCGGGCAGCGCCTGCATCAACCAGCCACGCGCCGCCACCAGCGCACAGGCGTCCTCCAACGAGAACACCCCCGCCACATGGGCGGCCGCCAACTCCCCCACCGAATGCCCCACCAGGAAGTCCGGCACCAGACCCCACGACTCCACCAGCCGGAACAGCGCCACCTCCAAAGCGAACAGCCCCGTCTGGGTGAACACCGTCCGATCCAGCGCCTCGGCATCCCCACCGAACACCACCCCCCGCACCGAACGGTCGAGGTGACGGTCCAGCTCCGCGCACACCTCGTCGAACGCCCCCGCGAACACCGGGAACGCGGCATACAACTCCCGCCCCATACCGAGCCGTTGAGCGCCCTGACCGGTGAAGAGGAACGCCGTCCTGCCCTCGTCGTCGGCCACCGTGCCCGGGGTGACGCCCGTGGCGAGGTGCTCAAGGCCGCTCAGCAGCTCCTCACGGTCGCGGCCGACCACCGCCGCGCGGTGGCCGAAGGCGGACCGGGTCACCGCCAGCGAGTAGCCCACGTCCACCGGATCCAGCTCCGGCCGCCCCGCCACATACGACCGCAGACGTTCCGCCTGGGCGCGCAGCGCCACCTCGCCACGTGCCGAGAGCACCCACGGGACCACATCGGTGCGCACCGACGGCTCCGGCTCGGTGTCCGGTTCTGTGGCCGGGTCGGCGGGCGGCTCCTCCAGGATGAGGTGGGCGTTGGTGCCGCTGATGCCGAAGGCGGACACCCCGGCGCGTCGCACCCGCTCGCCCGCGGGCCACTCCCTGGCCTCGGTCAGCAGCTCGACGGCCCCGGCCGTCCAGTCCACATGCGGGGTGGGCTCCTTGACGTGGAGCGTCCTGGGCAGCAGGCCGTGGCGCATCGCCATGACCATCTTGATGACACCGGCGCCGCCGGCCGCGCCCTGGGTGTGGCCGATGTTGGACTTCAGCGCGCCCAGCCTCAGCGGCCGTTCGGCATCCCGGCCCTGGCCGTAGGTGGCGAGGATGGCCTGGGCCTCGATCGGGTCGCCGAGCGTGGTGCCGGTGCCGTGCGCCTCGACGGCGTCCACCTCGGCGGCCGACAGCCCGGCGTTCGCCAGCGCCTGCCGGATCACCCGCTGCTGCGACGGGCCGTTGGGGGCGGTGAGGCCGTTGCTGGCACCGTCCTGGTTGACGGCCGAGCCACGCACCAGCGCCAGCACCTCATGGCCGTTGGCCCGGGCGTCGGACAGCCGCTCCAGCAGCACCATGCTGACGCCCTCGCCCCAGCTGGTGCCGTCGGTGTCGGAGGAGAACGCCTTCGACCTGCCGTCCGGGGCGAGCCCGCGCTGCCTGCTGAACTCGATGAACAGGCTCGGCGTCGACATCATCGTCGTGCCGCCCGCCAGCGCCATCGAGCATTCGCCCTGGCGCAGCGCCTGCGCCGCCTGGTGGATGGCGACCAGGGAGGAGGAGCACGCGGTGTCGATGGTGAGCGCCGGGCCCTCCCAGCCGAGGGAGTAGGCGATGCGGCCGGAGACCACGCTGGCGGCTTTTCCGGTCAGCAGATACCCCTCCATGTCCTCGGGGATCTCGCCCAGCCGCGAGGCGTAGTCCTGGCCGGTGGAGCCGATGAACACGCCCGCCGTGCTGCCCTTCGTGGAGTGCGGGTCGATCCCGGCGCGCTCCAGCGCCTCCCAGGAGGTCTCCAGCAGCAGCCGCTGCTGCGGGTCCATGGCCAGCGCCTCGCGCGGGGAGATCCCGAAGAACTCGGGGTCGAAGTCGTAGGCGTCGTAGAGGAAGCCGCCTTCCTTGGCGTAACTCCGGCCCGGCGTATCGGGGTTGGGGTCGTAGAGCTCCTCGACGTTCCAGCCGCGGTCGGTCGGGAAGGTCGAGATCACATCGCGGCCGTCCGCCACCAGCTCCCACAGGTCCTCGGGGCCGCGGACCCCGCCGGGCAGCCGGCAGCTCATGGCCACGATGGCGATCGGATCGTCGTCGGCGGGGCGGACGGCGGCCACCACGGCCGCCACGTCTGCCTGCTCGCCCAGTGCCTCGCGCCGCAGGTGGTCCACCAGCACGGCGGGGGTCGGGTAGTCGAAGAGCAGGGTGGTCGGCAGCCGCAGCCCGGTGGCGGCGCCCAGCCGGTTGCGCAACTCCACGGCGGTCAGGGAGTCGAAGCCGACCTCGCGGAAGGCGCGGGTGGCCTCGATGTCGTCCGGGGCGGCGAGCCCCAGCACGCCCGCCGCGTGTTCCCGCACCAGGTCCAGCAGGAACGGGTCCCGGTCGGCCGCCGGCAGGGCGGCCAGCCGCCGCCCGAACGAGCTCTCGTCGCGCTCCGCGGCCCCGCCTCCGCCACCGGCCCGTACGACGCGACGGACCGGTGTCCGGACCAGGCCGCGCAGATGGGCCGGTACGGCGTCCTGACCGGGGGTGGCGGCGCCGCTCGCGGCGCGCTTGCGCAGCTCGGCGAGGTCGAGCCGGACGGGGACGAGCGTGGCATCGCCCGCCTCCCGCGCGGCGTCGAAGAGTTCCATGCCCTCCGCGCTGGGCAGCGGACGGATGCCGGAGCGCGCCATGCGCCGCACATCGGCGTCGTCCAGATGCCCGCTCATGCCACTGCGCTGCTCCCACAGGCCCCAGGCGAGGGACTGGGCGGCCAGGCCGCGGGCCCTGCGGTGCTGGGCGAGGGAGTCCAGGAAGGCGTTGGCGGCGGCGTAGTTGGCCTGTCCGGCGTTGCCGATGGTGGCGACGACGGAGGAGTAGAGCACGAACGCGGCCAGGTCGTGGTCCGCGGTCAGCTCGTGCAGATTCCACGCGGCGTCCACCTTGGGCCGCAAGACGCGGTCGAGCCGCTCGGGGTTCAGCGCGTCCACGACGCCGTCGTCGAGCACACCCGCCGCGTGGATCACCGCGGTCAGCGGATGCGCGACGGGTATCGCGCCGAGGAGCCCGGTGAGCGCCTCCCGGTCGGCGGCGTCGCAGGCGGCGACGGTGACGGTGGCTCCCAACCCGGCCAGCTCCGCGCGGAGTTCACCCATACCGTCGGCCGCGGGCCCACGCCGGCTGACCAGCAGCAGATGCCGTACGCCGTGCTCGCGCACCAGATGGCGGGCGACGAGCCCACCGAGGGTCCCGGTGGCGCCGGTGATGAGAACGGTGCCCTCGGGGTCCAGCGGCCGGTGGCCACCGGCGGGCCCGGCGGCACGGGCGGCGGTGGTCTCGGCGGGCCCGGTCGCGGCGGCCACAGTGCCGGTGGCACCGGCCCCCTGGGCAGCCCCGGCAGCCCGGGTTGCGGCGACCTCGGCAGCCCCAGCAGTCCCGGTAGCCCCGGGGCCTGCGGCCCCGGCAGCTCCGGTGGTGGCAACCTCCGCGACCCCGGTGGCGGTGGCCCCGGTAAGCGCGGTGGCGGTGGCCTCGGCGGCCCCCGTCGCCCTCGCCACCCGCCCCAGCCGGGGCGCCCTCACCAGTCCCCCGCGTACCGCGCACTGAGGTTCGCCGGAAGCCACCGCGGCCGGGAGAGCGGTCGCCGACTCAGGATCGGCGTCGAGGTCGACGAGGACGAAGCGGCCGGGGTGTTCCGACTGGGCCGAGCGCACCAGGCCCCATACGGCGCCGTGGGCCACGTCCGGGACCGCTTCGCCGGGGGCGGCCGCGACCGCGCCGCGGCTGAGGAACACCAGCCGGGAGGAGGCGAGGCGGTCATCGGAGATCCAGCGCTGGATCAGCGCCAGCGCTCGGTGGGTGGCCGCGTGGGCCGCCTCCGCCACATCGCCGTCGCCCTCGGCGACGCACGGCACCAGCACCGCGTCCGGCGCGTCCGCCGTCTCGTCGTAGGGCACCGCGTCCACGGCCGCGGAGAGCCCGAGCGGGTCGTCACCGAGCACCGCCCAGCTCGCCGGGGTCCAGATGGTGTCGCCGGACACCGCGGGCCACTCCAGCCGGAACAGCGACGGGTGGAGGGCGGAGCGGCCGCCGATCGGTTCGGGCGTGTCCACCGCGCGCAGCACGAGCCGGTCCACCGAGGCCACCGGGGCGCCGCTCAGGTCGGCCGCGACGACCGCGTACGTATCGGGACCCGTCGGTGTCAGCCGCACCCGCAGCGCGGTGGCACCCGTCGCGTACAGGGCAACACCGCTCCATACGGCGGCCAGCCGAGCTCCGCCACCGCCACCGCCACCATCGCCATCGCCATCGCCGCCACGGTCGCCCGGGGTCTCCACCGCGTCGAGCGCCGACTCCAGCAGCACCGGATGCAGTCCGTAGCGCGCGGCGTCGGCCTCCTCGGCCTCGGTCAGCCCGACCTCGACGTAGAGGTCCGCACCGAGCCGCCAGGCCGCCACGGAGCCTCCGGCCACGTCCGCCGGGACGGCGTCGGCCGGGGGCCACGTGGCGAGGCCGGTGTCGGCGGCCGGAGCGCCCGTGCCCAGAACCGCCGTGGCGTACCGCGTCCACGGCTCGTCCGCGTCGGCGCCCTCGGCGCGCGCGTGGACGGTGAGGGCGCGCAAGCCCCCGCCGTCCGGGGCGCCGATACGCACCTGGATTACCGCGGCGCCCTTCTCGGGCAGCACCAGCGGCGTGTCCAGGGACAGTTCCTCGATCCGGTCGCAGCCGACCTGGTCGCCCGCGCGGATCGCCAGTTCGGCGAGGGCGCTGCCGGGGAGCACGGCCGCGTCGGGGCCGGTGCGCTCGGTGAGCCAGGGGTGGTCCTGTGCGGAGATCCGGCCGGTGAACAGGTGGTCGTCCGCGCCCGCCAGCGGGACCGCCGCGCCGAGCAGCGGATGCCCTGCCGCGTCGAGTCCGGCCGCCGCCACATCGCTCGCCGCGGCCGGCCTGTCCAGCCAGTACCGCTGCCGCTGGAACGGATACGTCGGCAGCTCCAGGGCACGCTCGGCGCGCCCCGGCGCACCCCCGAACACCGTGTCCCACGACGGCTCGACACCCTGGACGTACGCCTCGGCGAACGAGCCCACGAAGCGCTCCGGGTCGCCCTCGTCCCGGCGCAGCGTGCCGACGACGGCGGCGCTTCCGCCCGCGTCCTCGATGGTCTGCTGGAGCGACATGGCGAGCATGGGGTGCGGGGAGCATTCGATGAACGCGGTGTGGCCGTCGGCCAGCAGCGCCCGGGTGGCCCGCTCGAAGTCCACCGGCTCGCGCATGTTCCGATACCAGTAGTCGGTGTCCAGCGCGGTGGTGTCCAGCGGTCCACCGGTCACCGTGGAGTAGTACGCGATCCGCGAGGCGCGCGGCCGTACCCCCGCCACCTCGCGCAGCAGCCGCTCGCGCAACCCGTCGACCTGCGGGGAGTGTCCGGCGGTGTCCACGCCCGGCACCCGGCGGGACTTCACCCCGTCGGCGGCGAGCTCGGCCATGAAGGCGTCCAGGGCCTCCGGGTCGCCGGAGACGGTCACGGTGGCGGGGCTGTTGACGGCGGCGATGCCGAGCCGTTCGCTCCACGGCCGCAGCCGCTCCGCGACCGTCCCGGCCGACGCGAGCACCGAGAGCATGCCGCCCTTGCCGCTCAGCTCGGCCCACGCCTGGCTGCGCCGGGCCACCACCTTGGCCGCGTCCTGGAGCGAAAGCCCTCCGGCCACGTAGGCGGCGGCGATCTCGCCCTGCGAGTGGCCGACCACCGCGGCCGGTTCGATGCCGTGACTGCGCCACAGCGCCGCCAGCGACACCATCACCGCGAACAGCACGGGCTGCACCACGTCGATACGGGACAGCGACGGCGCGCCCGGTTCACCGCGCAGCACATCGCGCAACGACCAGTCCAGAAACGGCTCCAGGGCGTCGGCGCACTCCTCCAGCCGCTCCGCGAAGACGGGCGAGGTGTCCCACAGCGGGAGCGCCATCCCGATCCACTGCGAGCCCTGCCCGGGGAAGACGAACACGGTCTTGCGCCGGCCGCCCGCCGTGCCCTGGACCACATGGGGCGCCGGGGTGCCCTGCGCGAGCGCGCCGAGGCCGTCCAGGAGCCGCGCCCGGTCCCGGCCGAGGACCACCGCCCGGTGGCCGAAGGCCGTGCGGGTGGTGGCGAGGGCGTGGCCGAGCGCGGCGAGGTCGGTGCCTGGGTGGTCGGCGAGGTGGTCCCGCAGCTGCTCGGCCCGGGTGCGCAGGGCCTGTTCGGTGCGCCCGGACAGCACCCAGGGCAGCACGGGCAGCCCCGGGGCCGCCGGGCGCGGCTCGTCGTGGCCGGCGGCCGGTTCGGCCGGGGCCTGCTCCAGGATGGCGTGTGCGTTGGTGCCGCTGATGCCGAAGGACGACACGCCCGCGCGGCGCGGCCGCCCGGTCTCCAGCTCCGGCCACGGCCGGGCCTCGGTCAGCAGCGCCACGGCCCCGGACGACCAGTCCACATGGGGCGAGGGCTCCTGTACGTGCAGGGTCTGTGGCAGCACGCCGTGGCGCAGCGCCAGCACCATCTTGATGACACCGGCCACGCCCGCGGCGGCCTGGGGGTGGCCGACGTTGGACTTCAGCGAGCCGAGCCACAGCGGCCGGTCCTCGGGGCGGTCCTGGCCGTACGTGGCCAGCAGTGCCCCCGCCTCGATGGGGTCGCCGAGCGCGGTGCCGGTGCCGTGGGCCTCCACCGCGTCCACATCGGCCGCGGTGAGCCCCGCATCGGCCAGGGCCTGGCGGATGACCCGCTGCTGGGCCGGGCCGCTCGGGGCGGTGAGGCCGTTGCTCGCGCCGTCCTGGTTGGTGGCGGAGCCACGGACCAGCGCCAGCACCTGGTGGCCGTTGCGCCGCGCGTCCGACAGCCGCTCCAGCAGCACCATGCCCACGCCCTCGCCCCAGCCGGTGCCGTCGGCGTCGGACGAGAACGCCTTGCAGCGGCCGTCGGGCGACAGCGCCTTCTGGCGGCTCAGCTCCACGAAGATCCCGGGGCTGGACATCACGGTGGCGCCGCCGGCCAGCGCCAGCGAGCACTCGCCCTGGCGCAGCGACCGTACGGCCATGTGCAGGGCCACCAGCGAGGACGAGCAGGCCGTGTCGACGGTGACCGCCGGGCCCTCGAGCCCCCAGGTGTAGGCGATCCGGCCGGAGGCCACGCTGGTGGTGCCACCGGTGAGCAGATAGCCCTCGAACCCCTCCGACGCCTCGTCCATCCGCGGCCCGTAGTCCTGCGGCATGGCGCCGACGAAGACACCGGCGTCGCTGCCCTTGAGGGTGGTGGGGTCGATCCCGGCGCGCTCGAACGCCTCCCACGCGGTCTCCATCAGCAGCCGCTGCTGGGGGTCCATCGCCTGGGCCTCGCGGGGGCTGATGCCGAAGAAGGCCGGGTCGAACTGGTCGGCCTCGTAGAGGAATCCGCCCTCGCGCACATAGCTGGTGCCGTGGCGGGCCGGGTCCGGGTCGTAGAGCCCGTCCAGATCCCAGCCCCGGTTGGCGGGGAAGCCGGCGATGGCGTCCCGGCCCTCGCTGACCAGCTCCCACAGGTGCTCGGGGGTGCGCACCCCGCCGGGGAGGCGGCAGCTCATCGCCACGATGGCGATCGGGTCGTCGTCGCCCGCGCTGACGGTCCGGGTGGCGGCCGGGCGCGGGGCCACGGCCGGCCGAGCGCCCACCACCACCTCCCGGAGGTGGTGGGAGAGGGCCAGCGGGGTGGGGTGGTCGAAGAGGACGGTCCCGGCGAGCCGTGTTCCGGTGGCGGTGCCGAGGAGGTTGCACAGCTCGACGGACATCAGCGAGTCGAAACCGAGGTCCTTGAAGATCTTCTCGGGGTCGACCGCGTCGGGCCCCGGGGAGCCCAGCACCCAGGCGGTGTGCGTACGGACCAGCTCCAGCGCCACACGCTCGCGCTCGGCGGCGTCGGTCAGGGCCGCGAACTCCTGACGCCAGGAGAGGGGTTCATCCGTGGCGGCGTCCTCGGTGCCGGGGAGGTCGGTGTCCAGCCAGTAGCGCTGCCGCTGGAAGGCGTACGTGGGCAGCTCCACGCGCTGCGCACCGCGCCCCGCGAACACCGCCGCCCAGTCCACCTCGCCACCGTGAGCGTGCACCTGGGCGACGCCGGAGAGCAGCGCCTCCGTCTCGTCGCGGTCCTTGCGCAGGAGGGGTACGAACGCGGCCGGACCGGAGACGCACTCGCGGCCCATGGCGGAGAGCACACCGGCGGGACCGAGCTCCACGAAGCGGGTGACACCCTGCCCTTCGAGGAACCGTATGCCGTCCCCGAAGCGCACCGCCTGACGCACATGGCGCACCCAGTACTCCGGCGAGCACACCTCATCGCCCGCCAACTCGCCCGTGACGTTGGAGACAATGGCCAGACGCGGTGCCGAGTAGCCGATCCGGCCCGCCACCTCGGCGAACTCGGCCAGCATCCCCTCCATCAGCGGCGAGTGGAACGCATGCGAGACGCTCAGCCGCTTGCTCTTGACCCCGACCGCCTCCGCGATCGCGAGCACCGCCGACTCCTCACCGGAGATCACGGTGGCCGACGGACCGTTGACCGCGGCCACGCTCACCCGGTCCTCGTGGCCTTCGAGATGCGGCAGCACCTCGGCCTCCGGAGCCTGGAGGGAGACCATCGCACCGCCGCCGGGCAGCGCCTGCATCAACCGGCCACGCGCCGCTACGAGCTCACAGGCGTCCTCCAGCGAGAACACCCCCGCCACATGGGCGGCCGCCAACTCCCCCACCGAATGCCCCACCAGGAAGTCCGGCACCAGACCCCAGGACTCCACCAGCCGGAACAGCGCCACCTCCAAAGCGAACAGCCCCGTCTGGGTGAACACCGTCCGATCCAGCGCCTCGGCATCCCCGCCGAACACCACCGCCCGCACCGAACGGTCAAGATGACAATCCAGCTCCGCGCACACCTCGTCGAACGCCGCCGCGAACACCGGGAACGCGGCATACAACTCCCGCCCCATACCGAGACGTTGAGCCCCCTGACCGGTGAACAGGAACGCCGTACCGCCGCTGACCGCCACCGCCCCCGGGACCACACCCGCGGCGAGTTGCTCAAGACCGTTCAGCAGCTCCTCACGGTCGCGGCCGACCACCGCCGCGCGGTGGCCGAAGGCGGACCGGGTCAGCGCCAGCGAGTAGCCCACATCCACCGGATCCAGCTCCGGCCGCGCCACCACATACGACCGCAGCCGCTCCGCCTGAGCGCGCAACGCGCCCTCGCCACGGGCCGAGAGCACCCACGGCACCGTGTCGAGGGCCGTTTGCCGTTCCGCGGCCGGGGCGTCGGTGGGTGCCTCCTCCAGCACCATGTGCACATTGGTGCCGCCCATGCCGAACGAGCTGACGCCCGCGAGCCGTGGGGCGTCCGGCTCCGGGGCCCAGGCGTCGAGGGCGGTCTGGACCGTCAGGCCCAAAGTGTCCAGGGGGATCGCGGGGTTCGGCGTCTCGTGGTTGAGGCTCGGGAACAGCTCGCGGTGGGCGAGCGAGAGCACCGTCTTGATGAGGCCGGTGATCCCGGCCGCGCCCTCGAGGTGGCCCACGTTCGTCTTGGCGGAGCCGACCCGCAGCGGCGCGCCGTCCGCCCGGTCGGCGCCGAGGACCGCGCCGAGCGCCGCGGCCTCGACCGGGTCGCCGACCTTGGTGCCGGTGCCGTGCAGTTCGACGTACTGGACCCGGGCGGGGTCGACCCCGGCGCGCTCGTAGGCGGCGCGCAGCATGGCCTCCTGCCCGTGGGCCGCGGGGGTGGTGAGGCTGTCGCCGCCGCCGTCGTTGTTGGCGTCGGAGCCGCGGATCACACACAGCACCGGGTCGCCGTCGCGCAGCGCGTCCGGGAGCCGTTTGAGCACGACGAGGCCGCCGCCCTCGCCACGCACATAGCCGTTGGCACGGGCGTCGAAGGTGAAGGAGCGGCCGTCCGGGGAGAGCGCGCCGAACCGGGAGGCGGCGATGAAGCCGTCGGGGGCGAGGTTGAGCTGGACGCCGCCCGCGACGGCGGTCTCGCTCTCGCCGCGCCGCAGGCTCTCGCAGGCCAGGTGCACGGCGGCCAGGGACGAGGACTGCCCGGTGTCCACGGCCACGCTCGGGCCGCGCAGCCCGAGGGCGTAGGAGACCCGGTTGGCGATGATCCCGCGGTTGAGGCCGGTGAGGGTGTGCTGGGTGATGGCGGCCGGTTCGCCGCGGTGGACCAGGGCCGCGTAGTCGTCGGCGATGGCGCCGATGAAGACGCCGGTGCGGCTGCCGTCGAGGCGCGCCGGGACGAGTCCCGCGTTTTCCAGCGCCTCCCAGCACAGTTCCAGCGCGAGCCGCTGCTGGGGGTCCATCGCCCGTGCCTCTCGGGGTGAAATCCCGAAGAACTCCGGATCGAACTCGGCTGCCCTTTCGACGAACCCGCCGAATCGAATACCGGCGTCCCGGAGCTCATCGGCATACCGGTCCGCCGGGATCTCCGTGATGGCGCTCTCTCCATTGCGCAGCAACTGCCGGAACTCATCCGGGGTCGATGCGCCCGGCACGCGACATGCCATACCGACGACCGCGATGTGCCCGTCACGCATCAGGGAGTTCTCCGACATCACGACCTCAGACTCTTCTCTCAGTTGAGATTACGACGCGATTGGACTGACCATGATCCCGAAGTCGACGGTATGGGGCGGGAGTCGACTCAACCACCCCTAACCGCATCCACCCCTAACCCTTGGTGTAGGGGTGGTCACCTCTTCTTGAGCGGTTCCCACCAACCGCGGTGTGCCATGTACCACTTGGCGGTTTCCGCGAGGCCGGTCTCGAACGACATCTCGGGCCGGTAGCCGAGTTCGGCGGAGATTTTCGCGATGTCCACCGAGTAACGGCGGTCATGGCCCTTGCGGTCGGGCACCCGCTCGATCAGGGACCGGTCGGCGCCGAGCAGTTCGAGCAGCCGTTCCGTGAGTTCCAGATTGGTCAGTTCGGTGCCGCCGCCGATGTTGTAGACCTCTCCCGGGCGGCCGTTCTCGGCGACCAGGGCGATACCGCGGCAGTGGTCGTCCACGTGCAGCCAGTCCCGGACATTCCCGCCGTCGCCGTAGAGCGGTACCGGTCTGCCGTGCATGAGGTTGGTGACGAAGAGCGGTATGACTTTCTCGGGGTGCTGGTACGGGCCGTAGTTGTTGGAGCAGCGGGTCACGCAGACGGGCAGTCCATGGGTGCGGTGGAAGGCCCGGGCCAGCAGATCGGAGGACGCCTTGGAGGCGGAATACGGCGAGTTGGGTTCGAGTGGTTCCTCCTCGCTCCAGGAGCCGCTTTCGATGGAGCCGTAGACCTCGTCCGTGGAGATGTGGACGAACTTTCCGACCTCCGCGTTCGCGGCCGCGTTGAGGAGGGTGTGGGTGCCCAGGACATTGGTGCGCACGAATTCCTCGGCGCCGGATATCGAGCGGTCGACATGTGATTCCGCGGCGAAGTGAACCACCAGATCGGTGTCCCGCAGCAGTTTGCCGACGAGTTCGCCGTCGCAGATGTCACCGCGGACGAAGCGCAGCCGGGGGCTGTCCGCGACCTCGGCCAGGTTGGCCTCGTTGCCCGCGTAGGTGAGCTTGTCGACCACCACGACCTGGGCGTCCGCCCAGGCCGGGTACGCCCCTGTCAGGGCCTGCCGGACGAAGTGGGAGCCGATGAAGCCCGCGCCGCCGGTCACAACTATGCGCACTGGAGACAACCCTTCAGCGGTTATTGGCCGCGATATCCATCAGATATTGTCCGTAGTCCGTCTTGCCGAGCTCCGCACCGAGCTCATAGCAGGCGGCGGCGCCGATGAACCCCATGCGGAAGGCTATCTCTTCGAGACAGGCGATCCGCACGCCCTGGCGCTGCTCCAGAAGCTGCACATACTGCCCCGCCTGGAGCAGCGAGTCATGGGTTCCGGTGTCCAGCCAGGCGAATCCGCGGCCGAGCCCCACCAGTCTGGCCTTTCCGCGTTCCAGATAGACGCGGTTGACGTCGGTGATCTCCAGTTCGCCGCGTGCGGAGGGCCGTACGTTCTTGGCGATGTCCACGACGTCGTTGTCGTAGAGATACAGACCGGTGATCGCCAGATTGGATTTGGGGGCGGCCGGCTTCTCTTCGAGGGAGATCAGCCGGCCCCGCTCATCCATTTCCCCGACCCCGTAGCGCTCGGGGTCCTTGACTCCGTAGCCGAAGAGCACACAGCCGTCGACATGGCTTGCCTCATGGTGCAGCATTTTCGAGAATCCGGGCCCGTGGAAGATATTGTCGCCGAGGACCAGCGCCACCTGGTCGTCGCCGATGAACTCGGCTCCGATGATGAATGCCTCGGCGATTCCGTTGGCCTCGGGCTGCTCGGCGTACTCGATCGAAAGACCCAGCCGGGCGCCGTCGCCGAGAAGCGCGCGGAACAGCTCCACATGGAGCGGGGTGGAGATGATCTGGATTTCCCTGACGCCGCCGAGCATGAGCACCGACAGCGGGTAATAGATCATCGGTTTGTTGTAGACGGGAAGGATCTGCTTCGACACCGCATGTGTCAAAGGATGCAGTCGGGTACCGCTTCCTCCGGCGAGGACTATGCCCTTCATGCGGCCAGAAGCTATCAACGCGACCAGCTCGCGCTCCAGGTCTGTCGCGGCGATAGGGGGGTAATCAGGGGTGGGCATGGAACAGGGGTGGCCGCGTGTGGCCACCCCTTCCGCGGGACATCGCCCCGTCTTCGCTCAGGCGATTTCGTCCACCTGGGCCCGGAGCGCGGTCGGCAGCTGCTGCCGGCTCCTGATATTCAGCTTGCGGTACACCCGCGTCAAATGCTGTTCCACCGTGCTGATGGTGATGAACAGGCTGGCGGCTATTTCCCGGTTCGTATAACCGTCCACCGCCAGGGCGGCCACCCGGGCCTCGGATTCGCTGAGCTTGGTGCCCAGGGACGGCGGCACCGCCGGTTTCGGGCCGAGCGGCCCGGACACCGGCCGCACCACCGGCCGTGGATCGCGGGCCTCCAGACCGGAGTCGAGCCGGATCCGGGCGCACAGCTCCTCGGCGCCGCACTCCTTGGCCATCCGCCAGGCCCGGCCCATGATGGCGTCGGCCCGCCCCAGCTCCCCGGATCCGCGCAGCGTACGTCCCAGATCGTCCAGCGCCCGGGCCAGCTCCAGGCGGTCGCCGGAGCACTGGAGCTCCTCGACGGCCTGGCCGAGCAGCCGCGACCGGTTCTCGATGTCGCCCGCCGCGGCCAGTAACCGCAGGGAGACGCCGCGGACCCGGGAGTCCCCGGCGCCGTTCCTGGCCAGCTGCTCGGAGACCAGGTTGGCGGCCTTCTCCCGGTCGCCGAGCTCCAGCCATGCCTCGGCGGCGTCCGACCGCCAGGGCAGCAGCGCCGGCTGGTCGAGCTCCCACAGCTGGGCGAGCCGGCCGGCCATGAGGAATTCGCCGAGCGCGGCGTTGATGCGGTTGGTGGCCAGGTAGTAGCGGCCACGGGCGCGGGTGTAGCCGAGTCCGTAGATGCTCTTGAACAGCGCCTCGGGGACCGGGCGGCTCAGATGCCGCGCCGCCGCGTCATGCTTGCCCATCTCCGTGTACGCCAGGATCTGGCTGGCCAGGGGGCCGCCGATGAAGACGCTTCCGTCGCGGCCCGGCACGATCTCCAGGGCGGTGGTCGCATAGGCCGCCGACTCCACGAGATTGCCCTGCCGCAGGGCGATTTCGGCGCGGATCGAGGCGAAGATGGCCCGCCAGCCCGGCGCCCGGCGCCGCTCGGCCTCCTCCATCAGCGCGTCGCACCACGGCGCCGCCTTGTCCGGGCGGCCCGCGTACACCAGCGCGTTCACCGAGTTGACGATGGGCTCGAAGGTGGCGTCGGTGAGCGGCGAGACATCGAGCACCTTCTCCGCCGCGGCCACCGGTGACTCCTCGCTCCCCCCGCGGCCGAAGAAGCCGCTGAACGCCGCCGTGATCGTCGACAGCGCGGAGGGTCTGCGGGATCTGAGCTGCGCGCGGAGGGCGCCGCCGTCCTCGCTCTGGCGCGCCGTGGCCCCGGGGGCCCGGTCCTGCGCGCCGGACTCCTGGGCCCAGCGGGCGGTCAGCCGGAACTGGGACATCGAGGTGGGGCCCGCGTTGCTCATCACGGCGTTGAGCCGGCCGATGGCGCCGCGCGCCTCCTCGATCCGGCCGTGGGCGAGCAACAGCTCGATCAGCCGCCCGATATGGGAGGCGGGCAGCCGGTCGGCGTACAGCGCGGCCAGCGGCTCCTCCAGCATCCGCTCGGACGCCGAGGGGTTGAGCCGCCACATGATCCCGGCGGTGCCGATCCTGATGCCGGCCCGCAGCTCCTCGTCCGCGCAGGCCGCGTACGCCAGCTCCAGGCAGGCCACCGCCAGCTTGGCGTCGTCCTCGGCGAGCGCCTGCTGCGCGGCGTCCCGCAGCAGCGGCACCGCCCAGGGCTCGTCGGCGGCCTGGGCGGCGAGCAGATGGCGGGCCACGGCGAGGGTCCCGCCGCCGCCCTGGTGCAGCAGAACGGCGGCGCGCCGGTTCATGTCCAGCCGGACCTCGGGGTCCATGTCCTCCAGCACCGCGGCCTCGACATACGGGTGGCGGAAGGCGAGTCCGTCGACGAGGCCCGCCGCGTCCAGCGCGGCGACTCCGCGGCGGGTTCCGGCGGGGCCGATGCGCAGCAGCCGACCGAGGAGTTCGAGGGAGGCGGACGCCCCGAGCACCGCGATGCCCTCGGCCAGCCGGGAGACGGTGCGCCCACTGCGGTAGACGCAGGTGAGCACGGCCTGCACAAACATGTCGCCCACCACGGGCTCCACTGCGCGGCTGCGCCGTGGGGGTGCCCCCGCGGTGCGGTAATCGTCAATCACCGCGCGTAGCAACAACGGATTTCCGCCGCTCACCTCATACCAGGTGTAGGCCACATCGGTGGAATCCGGAAGTCCCAGACGGGTGGTGAGCAGATGTGCCGTCTCGTCCCAGGACAGCCGTTCCAGCCGCAGCCGCTGGAAATTGGGCTGGCGCAGCAGTTCGGTATTGAAGACCGCGTCTTGTCGTTCGCTGTCCGTCGCCTGTGCGAACACCATGAGGAGCTTGGCGGAGCGCGAACGGGTCGCCAGGTACAGCAGGTACTGAAGTGACGCCGCGTCGACGAGCTGGAGTTCGTCGACGCAGATCACCACCGGTTCACGGGAGGCGAGTTCATGGAGTGCGGCTCGGAACTCCCGGGCTCCCTGGACATGGGTGGGGTTCGCGTCGGCGGGGTCGCCACCTGGGGTTTCCCTAGGCGGTGCGGCGTCGAGGGCGCCATGGTCGAGCGCCCGGCGCAGATGGTCGGCGGTCGCCCTGGGCAGCCGGGGCGAGTCCAGGAGCTGGCGCAGTGTGCCGAGCGGGGCCCGGTCGGCGGAGGTTCCGTATGCCTTGAGGACGAGGGCTCCGGCCTTCGCCGCATGGGCCGTGACGGCTTCGAGCGTATGGGTCTTGCCGCAACCGACCGCGCCCTCGACGAGCACGATGCCCGCCTCCCCTGACAGGCATCTGGAAAATGCCCGCCGAAGTCTCTCGAATTGCGCGTCGAATTGTCTGGCTCTGGTCGATGAAAACACCATTGCTCGCAACCCCCGAATGCGACGCGAAGCACTGCTCACGGCAGTCCGAACGCCTCCCAGCAAGCTATACGCCCACCGGTCACGCCACCATCGCCGCACGTAAAATCATCGTTAACGAACTACCAATTCTGAGCGGACTGCCCGACGATCGACAAAAGCGATGCGCGCGAGACACCCCTACCCGGGGCAACACGTTGCAGCCGAAGCGCACCAACACCCTGACAACCTGCGCCACCCCCGTTCACGTGGGCATTTGTTCGGAAGGGCCAGCATACACGAGACCCCCTAGTCACACCCGGGAAAGCTCTCGACATCCTTGACTCCGACACGAAGTGGACATACACAGAGGGTTTCGAGGATCCGTATCGAACATTTATTTGCCCGTTTTGATCGCCAATGCGGTTCTTATGTCCGTTGCCGCTGGTAACCGCAAGTGATTCGCCGCGAATTCTCATGCCATAAAGCGGACAGGGGGCCGGCACACCTATTCCCATGCCGATGAATTCCGGGGCCACACACCTCGCCGTTGGACTATTCCAATGGCATCCGACCCGCCGCTATCGCTCGTGGAGATGCAGCCCCCTCCCGCGCTTGCGGCCCAGGTGGCCCGCCTCGACCAGGCGCCGGAGATGGCGTGCCGGGGTCAGGGCCGGATCCCGGAAGGTGCCGTGCAGAGTGCGCTGGATGGCGAGCGAGACATCCAGACCGATCACATCGAGCAATCGCAGCGGGCCCATCGGATAGCCCTGCCCGGCCGCCATCACCGTGTCGATGTCAGCGGCGGTGGCCCAGCCCTCCTCGAGCATCGCCACCGCGCTGTTCAGATAGGGGAAGAGCAGGGCGTTGACGATGAATCCGGCCCGGTCCGGGCAGTCCACTGCACGCTTGCCGAGCGCCGCGGTCACCGCGTGCGCCGTGCCGAGCGCCTCCTTGGAGGTCAGCACGGTGTGCACCACCTCGACCAGCCGCATCACCGGGGCGGGGTTGAAGAAGTGCATCCCGATGACGTCCTCGGGCCGCCGCGTCGCCATCGCGCACTCGACGACGGGCAGGCTGGAGGTGGAGGTGGCGAGCACCGCCCCCGGTGCGCACTCCCGGTCCAGATCGGCGAAGACGGCCCGCTTGACGTCGATGTCCTCCGCCACGGCCTCCACCACCAGATCGCAGGCGCCGAGGGCCTGGAGGTCACAGCCCGCGGTCAGCCTGCCCATCGCCTCGGTGAGCAGCTCGGGCGCCAGCTTGCCGCGCCGCACCCCGCGCTCCAGCGAGCGCTCCACGGCGGCCGTGGCCTCCTTCGCGCGCACCTCGCTCCGGGCCACCAGCACCGTCGGATAGCCGGAGCGCGCGCACACCTCGGCGATCCCGACGGCCATCGTGCCCGAGCCCACCACCCCGATCCGCCGCACCGCACGGGCCGGTACGGGCTCGCCCAGGCCGTCCGTCTCCCCGCCCCGCGCCGCGCCGCCCGCGCCGTACTCGTAGAAGCCGCGGCCCGCCTTCACCCCGAGCAGACCGGCGGTCACCATATGGGCCAGGGTGGGCGCGGGCGCGTACCGCGGATCGCCGGTGCGCTCGTACAGCGCCTCCAGGGAGTCCCGCGCGGTGTCCAGACCCATGGCGTCCAGCTGGGCCAGCGGCCCCATCGGCAGTCCGCAGCCGAGGGTCATGGCGGTGTCGATGCTGTCGCGCGAGGCGTAGCGCCGCTCGTACATGGCCACCGCGCTGTTGAGGTACGCCATGGTGAGCGCGCCCCCGACGAAGCCCGGCCGGTCGGGCACCCGCACCGGGATCCGGCCCAGGTCGCGTACGAGCTCCCGGACGTCGGCCAGGACCGCGTCCGCGGTGAGCGGGGTGGCCACCACCTCCACCGCCGGCCGCTCGCGGCCGGGGCCCAGCGGGAAGAGGTGCAGCCCCACCGTGCGGTCGGTCCGCCCGGAGCCGACGGCGATCTCGGTCACCGGGAGGCCGGTGGTCGTGGTGGCGAACACGGTCTCCGGCGGGCAGTCGGCGTGGGCGCGGGCGAGCAGCCCGAGCTTGGTCTCCAGCCGTTCGGGGACCGCCTCGACCACCAGCTCGGCCCGGGCGGCGGCCGCCGGGTCGGTGGTGAACTCGACGGCGGATCCCGGCGCGGCCACCTCGGCCCGGCTGCGCCGCAGGGCCGGTTCGTCCCGCTCCACGGCGATCACCCGCCGGCCGCCGCGGACCAGGGCGTCCACGAGGTGGCGGCCGGTGGTGCCGAGCCCGAACACCGCGACGGTGGGGAAGCGCTGTGCCATGCCGATGAGTCCTTTCGCTGGCTGGGACCTTGGGTTGGTCACGGACCGCGGTGGCCGTCCTGCCATGTGAGCAGCGCGGCGCCGAGCGACATCCCGCCGCCGAATCCGGCCAGCAGCAGCAACTCCCCGTCGCCGAACACGCCCTGCCGCCGGGCGTCGTCGAGCGCCAGCGGGATGGAGGCGGCGCTGGTGTTGCCGTGCTCGGCCACCGTCAGATGCGTGCGCGCCCGCGGCAGTCCGAGCTCCGGAAGCGCCTTGGCCAGCAGCACACCATTGGCCTGATGGGGGATGAAGTGGTCCACGCTCGCGGGGTCCGTGCGGTGCGCGGCCAGCAGGCGCCCGATCGCACGCGGCAGCTCCGCCAGGACGTAGTCGCTGACCGCGCGGCCCCGCATCCGGAAGAAATGGCCCCCGTCGGCGAGGGTCTTCTCCGACGCCGGGGCGCGGCTGCCGCCCGCCGGTACCTCGATCAGGTCATGGAGCGCGCCGTCGCTGGTGAGCAGCGATCCGCCGAGGCCGTAGCCGGGACGGACGGGGCCGAGCACCACCGCCCCGGCCCCGTCGCCGAAGAGCACGGCGGTCCGCCGGTCGGTGCGGTCGATGATGCGGGAGTAGACATCGGCGCCGATCACCAGGGCGTACCGGGCGCCGGACCCGCCGGACAGCAGCCCCGCCGCCGTCACCAGGGCGAAGACAAAGCCGCTGCACACCGCGTTGAGGTCGAAGGCGGCGGCGCCGGTCGCGCCGATCCGGTGCTGCACCAGACAGGCGGTGGCGGGCTGGGGCTGATCGGGGGTCGAGGTGGCCACCACGATCCAGCCGAGCCGATCGGCCCCAATCCCGGCGTCCGCGAGGGCGGCGCGGGCGGCCGCCACGGCCAGATCGGAGGTGGCCTCGTGGTCGGCGGCGTAACGGCGGCGGTGGATCCCGGTCTTCGCCGAGATCCACTCCGGGGTCACCCCCGCGCGCTCGGCCACCAGCTCGTTGGACACGGTCTCGGCGGGCAGATACGAGCCGGTGCCGAGGATCCCGATGGGCCGCCCGCCGGATGCCCGGACCGGCTGCCCGGTCATCCGGGTCTCCCGGCCGGCGCGGCCACCGCCGCCGTCGCCGGTGCCATCGCTGTCGTCGCTGTGCGCGGGGTGCGGCGGTGCTCGAGAAGAAGCATTGGGTGGTTCCCTCCGGGTCCATGCCGGGCTTTGACGCTACGGACCGGGCACGGCACCGATAACCCCTAACCCGTCACCCCCCCTAGGCCCCCTACCGAATGAACCCGGTCCGCCGTATGACCCGGCGCATGACGGGCACCCGTCGGAAGTGGTACCGGATACGTGCAGGCCGAAAGCGCACCGGCCCAGGGAGCGGTCCCCATGGAGTGGTTCACCTCATCCGACTACTGGCTGAGCCGGCTGGTCTTCCAACGGGGGCTGGCCGCGATCTATCTGATCGCCTTTCTGGTGGCGGCCCGGCAGGGCCGGGCGCTGCTCGGCGAGCGGGGGCTGACGCCGGTGCCGCGCTTCCTGGACCGGGTGCCGTTCCGCCGCTCGCCCAGCCTGTTCCAGCTGCACTACTCCGACCGGTTCTTCGCCTGCTGCGCCTGGCTGGGGGCCGCGCTGTCGGCCGCGCTGCTGGTGGGGGCGGCGGACCGGGCGCCGCTTGCGGTCGCGATGGTGGCGTGGCTGGTGCTGTGGCTGCTGTATCTGTCGATCGTCAACGTGGGGCAGGTGTGGTACGGCTTCGGCTGGGAGTCCCTGCTGCTGGAGTCGGGGTTCCTCGCCGTGTTCCTGGGCAATGAGCACACCGCGCCGCCCGTGCTCATCCTGTGGCTGACGCGCTGGCTGCTGTTCCGGGTGGAGTTCGGCGCCGGGCTGATCAAGATCCGTGGGGACCGCTGCTGGCGGGACCTGACCTGTCTGTACTACCACCATGAGACCCAGCCGATGCCGGGGCCGCTGAGCTGGTACTTCCACCATCTGCCGAAGCCGCTGCACCGGGTGGAGGTGGCGGCCAACCATGTGGCGCAGCTGATCGTGCCCGTGCTGCTGTTCACCCCGCAGCCGGTCGCGAGCGTGGCCGCGGGCATCGTCGTGGTCACCCAGCTGTGGCTGGTGGCCTCGGGCAACTTCTCCTGGCTCAACTGGCTGACCATCCTGCTGGCGCTCCCGGCGGTCGACGGGCGCCGGGCCGCCGAGGTGCTGGGGCTGCCGGGACCGCCGCACCTCGCCGCTCCCCCGGTCTGGTACGAGGCGGTGGTGCTGGCCGCCACCGCCCTGGTGCTGGTGCTCAGCTACTGGCCGGCCCGCAATCTGCTGTCGGGCCGTCAGCTGATGAACTTCTCGTTCAATCCGGTGCACCTGGTCAACACCTACGGGGCGTTCGGCAGCGTCAACCGCAGCCGACAGGAGGTGGTGATCCAGGGCACCGACGAGGCGGTCCTCACCCCGGACACGGTCTGGCGGGACTACGAGTTCCGGGGCAAGCCGGGCGATGTGCGCCGGTTGCCGCGCCAGTACGCCCCGTACCATCTGCGGCTGGACTGGATGATGTGGTTCGCGGGGATCTCACCGGCCTACGCCGGGTCCTGGTTCACCCCGCTGATCGGCAAGCTGCTGGTCAACGACCGGGCGACGGTGAAGCTGCTGCGGACCAATCCGTTCCCCGGGGAGCCGCCCACCCATCTGCGGGCGCGGCTGTATCTCTACCGCTTCACCACCCGGGCGGAGCGGCGGGCCACCGGGGCCTGGTGGCACCGCACCCTGCTGAGCGAGTTCCTGCCGCCGGTCAGGCTGGAGGATCACGGCTCGTCACGGGCGTGACACCAAGCGGGCCCGGGTCCCGGCGGCTGGGTGGCGCGGCCCGGGCTCAGGCGGTGGCGCCCTTCGCGTTCGGGGTCTCGGCGCCGGGCGGGGGGTTGCGCAGCACGGCGTAGCCGACGCCGACGCCCACCGCGACCGGCCATTCCAGGACTCCGGCGAGACCCATCGCACCGAGGCCGAGGTAGAGCGGCAGCCCGCCCTTGGCGGGCACTGCGGGACACCGGCGACCGGCGCGGCGGCCGGAGGGTGTGGGCGCGGGCGGGCCGGGCGCATATGGAGGTGCGCGGGCTGACCGGCCACGGCGAGGACCATGAGCGGCTGGTCAAGGAGCTGGAGGACGCGCTGCGGCGGCTGGCAGGCGTCAACTGGGCCGGGGTGAACGCGGCACTGGGCCAGGTCCTGGTCGACTTCGACGAGGACCGGCTCGGCCCCGACGAGGTGCTGAAGGTGATCGAGCGCGTCGAGGAGGCCCATGGGACGGACGCGGACGCCTTCCCGGCGGGCCGTCCGCAACCGCCGTTCTCCTCCGCTCCGGCGACGCTGGCCGCGACCGCGCTCGCCGCCGACTGTCTCGGGCTGATGACGGCCACGATCCGGCGGGTCGCGATGCGCCCCGCCCTCTCCCCCGCGCTGCGGATCCCGACGGTGATGGCGGAGCTCCAGCCGCGGGTGCGCGGTCTGCTGGAGTCCCGGCTGGGCCGTGCCCACGCCGACGCCCTGATCGGCGTGTCGAACGCCGTGGTGCACGCCCTGACCAGGGGTGAGGCCCCGCTCGCCCTGGACGCGCTGCAACGTGTGCTGCAACTCGCCGAGATCCGCGGCCGGCAGGTCGTATGGCAGCGCCGGGAACCGGAGTTGGTGGCGGACGGCGATGGGCTCCCGGCGCGCTCGCATCCGCCCACCCCCCGGCCCGCGCCGCTGCCCTCCGGGCCGGTGGAGACCTGTGTCGACCGCACCTCACTGGCCTCGCTGTCCGGGGCGGGCGGGCTGCTGGCGTGGACCGGGGACCTGGCACAGTCCGCCAAGGCGCTGCTGGCCACGGTGCCGAAGGCGGCCGCCATGGGCCGGGAGGCGTTCGCCGCCCGGCTGGGCGATGTGCTGGCGCGCGACGGCGTGGTGCCCATGGACGGCACCGCGCTGCGGCTGCTGGACCGCGTGTCGGCGGTGCTGATCGACTCGCGGGTGCTGTGCGCCGGCCGGCCGCGGCTGCTGTCGGTCACCACCGTGGGCGACCTGGGGGAGGCCGAGGCGTGGAGCGCGGCGCAGTCCGTCCTGGACCGCCGCACGCTGCGGGAGGTGTTCTTCGCGGGGCTGACCACCGCACCGGTGCGCACGGTGGCCGCCGAGGAGCTCCGGGTCGGGGACATCATCGCGCTGCGGCCCTCGGATGTCGTACCGGCCGACGCCCGGCTGCTGGTGAGCGACCGGCTGGAGCTGGACGAGGCCGGGCTGACCGGCGAGTCCGGGCCGGTCACCAAGGACCCGGCCGCCACGCCGGGCGCCGACCTGGCGGACCGGTCCTGCATGCTCTACCAGGGCTGCACGGTGCTCGCCGGAACCGGATACGCCGTGGTCGTGGCCGCCGGGGCGCAGACCGAGGCCGGGCGCGCCGCCGAACTGGCCGGGCGCGCCACCGCGCCCATCGGGATCGAGGGCCGGCTGGCCGCGCTCACCAAGGTCGCGCTGCCCGCCACCGGCCTCGGCGGCGCCGCCGTCACCCTGCTGGGCCTGTTGCACGGGGTGCCGGTGCGCGAGGCGCTGTCCACCGGAGTGGCCATCGCGGTGGCCGCCGTGCCCGAGGGGCTGCCGCTGGTGGCCACGGTGGCGCAGTCCGCCGCGGCGCGCCGGCTCTCGCACCGCGGGGTGCTGACGCGCTCGGCGCGGGTGCTGGAGGCCCTGGGCCGGGTGGACGTCGTCTGCTTCGACAAGACCGGCACCCTGACCGAGGGCCGGCTGGCCGTGGCCCGGGTCGCCGGTTACGACCAGGAGCTGCCGACCCGCGGTGCGCTGGGCAAGCGGCTGCTGCGCACGGCGGCCCGGGCGTGTCCCGAGCCGGAGGGCGGGCGGGCGCTGGCCCACGCCACCGACCAGGCCGTCATCGACGCGGCGGCGGCGCACTGCGACGGGGACGGCGCCTGGCGTCCGGTGTCCGAGCTGCCCTTCGAGGCCAGCCGGGGATTCTCGGCGTGTCTGGGCACGCAGTCCGGGCGCCCGCAGCTGGCCGTCAAGGGCGCGCCCGAGATCGTGCTCGCCCGGTGCGCCCACGCCCTGAACCCGGGGGCGGCGGACGACACCGTGCCGCTGACCCCGGAGCGGCGGCGCGCCACCGAGCGCCTGCTGTACTCGCTGGCCTCGGACGGGCTGCGGGTGCTGGCGGTGGCCGAGACCCGGCCCGCCGCGTCCGACACGCCGACCGCGGAGGTGGCCGACATCGCCCGGGAGCTGACCCTGCTGGGCTTCATCGCCATCGCCGACACCACGCGGCCGGGTGCCGCCGAGACCGTCAAGCGGCTCACGGACGCCGGGGTACGCGTCGCCATGGTCACCGGCGACCATCCGACCACGGCGGTCGCCATCGCCCGGGAGCTGGGCATCCCGGACGCCGAGCCGGTGCTCACCGGGGCGGAGCTGGACACCCTGCCCGAGGGCGAGCGGGTCGAGCGGATCTCCCGTGCCACCGTCTTCGCCCGGGTCTCTCCCGAGCACAAGGTCCGTATCGTCCAGGCGCTGCGGCAGGCCGGACAGGTGGTGGCCATGACCGGGGACGGGGTGAACGACACGGCCGCCATCCGCCTCGCGGACATCGGCATCGGGCTGTCCGCCCATGGCTCGGCCTCGGCCCGCGCCGCGGCGGACCTGGTGCTCACCGACCCGGACCCGACCCGGATCCTGGACGCGCTGCGGGAGGGCAGGGCGCTGTGGCGCAGTGTGCGCGACGCGGTGGCGATCCTGGTCGGCGGGAACGCGGGCGAGGTCGCCTTCACCCTGCTGGGCGCGGCGGTGGCCGGGCGGGCGCCGCTGGGCACCCGTCAGCTGCTGCTGGTGAATCTGCTGACCGACATGCTGCCCGCACTCGCGGTGGCCCTGGCCCGGGCCCGGGAGCACAAGTCCGGTGAGGATCCGCTGGCCGACGGCCCGTCCTCCGCGCTGTTCGGCTCCGATCTGGGCCGGATCCTCGCGGTGCGCGGCAGTGCCACCGCGCTGGGCGCCGCGGCGGCCTGGCAGTGCGGGCGGATGACGGGCCGGGCCCGGCGGGCGAGCACCATGGGGCTCGCGGCGCTGGTCGGCACCCAGCTGGGGCAGACGTATCTGACCGACTGGCACAGTCCCCTGGTGCTGATCACCAGCGTCGCCTCGGCGGCCACGCTGTTCGCCATCGTGGAGACGCCGGTGGTCAGCCACTTCTTCGGCTGTACGCCGCTGGGCCCGATGGCCTGGTTGATCGTCGGTGGCTGCTCGGCCGCCGCCACCGTGGGGGCGGCCCTGGCGCCGCGGCTGCTCTTCCCCCGGCGGGTGCCACTCGCGGTCTGAGCACGCCACTCACGAACGGGACATCCCGGGCGTTTCTCACCCAGATCTTTCCGTCCGTTAACCGCACGCTCACCCGATGTGTGCCGCCCGCTTTCCGACCTCGGTCAGGCTAGGGAACTGGAAGCGGATGCCTTGCTTCCGTTCGTGTTCCATCCAGTGAGGTACTCATGGCCGACATTCTCACGACCGTCCTGGTCAAGCTGGCCCAGCTCGCGCTGGAGGCATTGGTCGCCCAGCTCGCGAAGACACTTCTGACCGCCGCCTTCAGGCCGACCGCCGCCCCGGCCGCGGCCTGACACGACCGACCCGCCGACCGTTCCCGGACCCCCGTCCCGGGCCCCCGCTCAGTGGCCGTACGACGCGGCCCGGTGCACCGGACCGTGGGCGGTCGGGCAGTGCTCCCCCTCCGAACGTCCCCGCTCGGCGGGCTCGTCCAGATGATCCACTTGCAGCGTGGTGTGGGTGATCCCGTACTCGCCGCTCAACACCGCCTCCAGATCCTCCCGTACGGCGTGGCAGTCGCCGCCCACCGCCACCAGGACATGGGCGGAGAGGGAGACCTCGCCCGAGGTGATCTGCCAGACATGCAGATCGTGCACCTCTGCCACCCGCTCATGGGCGACCAGCCGGCCGCCCACCTCATCGGGCTCGACACCGGCGGGCGCGGCCTCCAGCAGCACCCGGCCGGAGGCCCGCAGCAGCTCCACGCCCGCCTTGATCATGAGGAGGACCACCAGCAGACCGGCGATCGCGTCGGCCCGGGCGAAGCCCGTCACCACGACCACCAGGCCCGCGATGGCGGTGGCGATGAAGGCGTAGAGATCGTTGAGCACATGCTGGAAGGCACCCTCGACATTGAGCGAGGAGCGGTTCGCCTTCGACATGCACCACGCGGCCGCGAGATTCACCACCACACCGGCCAGCGCCGTGGCCAGCACCAGACCGCCGGCCACCTCGGGCGGATCGATCAGCCGCCCCACGCTCTCATAGCCGAGATAGGCGCCGAGCAGCAGCAGGGAAAGCCCATTGGCCTGGGCGGAAAGGATTTCCGACCGTTTAAGGCCATAGGTGTATCCGCCACGTGCGGGGCGCGCCGAGAGCCGGATCGCGATGAGGGCGAGCACGATCGAGGCGGCGTCGGTGAGCATATGGGCCGCGTCGGACAGCAGCGCCACGGAGCCGGCGACGATCCCGACGATGACCTCCACCGCCATGAAGCCGCTGATCAGCGCGAGGGCGAGGGTCAGCCACCGGCGGTCGGCGTTCTCCGCCACCCCGTGGGTGTGGCCGCCGTGCCCCTCGTCGGGTCCGTGCGCATGAGCTCCCACCGGCTCCTCCTCGGATCGTCTTCGGGACAGCGCAATTGAAACAGGCCCGAGGGGAATTCGCCAAAGGCTGCAATGGACACGGTTATCAATAAACTCTTGCTCCGGCGCCGAATGGCTTTATGAATGCGGCAATGCTTTTCATTTCGCCGGGTGAAAAGAGGAACGGCCCGTGCGCCGCCCGGGTGGGTCACCGTGGAGCCGCCGGGCCGGGCCGGCCGCCAGTCGCTGACATGTGCGACAGCACGCCGATGCGGGTGAGACCGGCGTGTGGAAGGTGACCCGGCGGGGCGCGGCGCGTTGTCCGACTATGACGACGACGATGCGACGCCGTTCTCTCTCGCAGCCGAGCAGAGCGCTGGACCGGAGCACCGAAGGCGACGGAACGGTTCATCAGACCGTTCACACATCCACATCCGTACCGATCTACGCGGCGCTGGTCGAGCGCTGGGCCTCCGCGGGGCGCGCGGTGCCCGGGCGCTACGACCGCGAGTGGACCGAACTGGTCAACTGTCCCCCTTGGCCGGACCGGATCCGGGCGGCGACCCGCCCGGCGGCGCGCTCGTCCACCGACTGAGCCACCGCCGGACCCGGATCCACCCGGATCCACCCGGATCCACCCGGACCCGCCCGGATTCACCGGACAAGCGGCGGACGGGCCGGGAAGCGGCGGACGCGGCTACTCGTCGTCCCCGCCCTCCAGGCCGCCCTCCGTCTCCAGATACAGCTCCCGCACCCGCTCCAGCACCTCCGGATCGGGCTCGTCCCACAGCCCGCGGCTCTCGGCCTCCAGCAGCCGCTCGGCCATGCCGTGCAGCGCCCAGGGGTTGGCCTCCTCCAGGAACGCGCGGTTCTCCGGGTCGAGCAGATAGGTCTGGGCGAGCTTGTCGTACATCCAGTCGGCGACCACGCCCGTGGTCGCGTCGTAGCCGAAGAGGTAGTCGACCGTCGCGGCGAGCTCGAAGGCGCCCTTGTAGCCGTGGCGGCGCATCGCCTCGATCCAGCGCGGATTGACCACCCGGGCCCGGAACACCCGTGAGGTCTCCTCGTGCAGGGTGCGGGTGCGGACCGTCTCGGGGCGGGTGGAGTCGCCGATGTACGCGGCGGGCGCGGTGCCCTTCAGGGCGCGCACGGTGGCCACCATGCCGCCGTGGTACTGGAAGTAGTCGTCGGAGTCGGCGATGTCGTGCTCGCGCGTGTCGGTGTTCTTGGCCGCGACCGCGATCCTGCGGTAGGCGCTCTCCATCTCCTCGCGCGCCGGGCGGCCCTCGAGACCCCGGCCGTAGGCGTAGCCGCCCCAGACCGTGTAGACCTCGGCGAGGTCGGCGTCGGTGCGCCAGTCGCGGCTGTCGATGAGCTGGAGCAGTCCGGCGCCGTAGGTGCCGGGGCGGGAGCCGAAGATCCGGGTGGTGGCGCGGCGCTCGTCACCGTGTGCGGCGAGGTCGGCGCGGGTGTGCGCCCGTACGTAGTTGTCCTCGTCGCTCTCGTCGAGGGAGGCGGCGAGCCGTACGGCGTCGTCCAGCAGCCCCACGACATGCGGGAAGGCGTCCCGGAAGAACCCGCTGATGCGCAGGGTGACATCGACGCGCGGGCGGCCCAGCTGGTCGAGAGGTACGGGTTCGAGTCCCGTTACTCGCCGCGAGGCGTCGTCCCACACCGGGCGGATGCCCAGCAGCGCCAGCGCCTCGGCCACATCGTCGCCGGAGGTGCGCATCGCGCTGGTCCCCCACAGCGAGAGGCCGACGGAGTGCGGCCACTGACCGCCGTTGTCGGCGCGGTAGCGCTCCAGGAGCGAATCGGCGAGGGCCTGGCCGGTCTCCCAGGCCAGCCTGCTGGGCACGGCCTTGGGGTCGACGGAGTAGAAGTTGCGGCCGGTCGGCAGAACGTTGACCAGTCCGCGCAGCGGCGAGCCGGACGGCCCGGCCGGGACGAAGCCGCCGTTCAGCGCGTGCACGGCGTGGTCGATCTCGTCCGTCGTGGCGGCCAGCCGGGGTACCACCTCGCGGGCGGCGAAGTCGAGGACCGCGGAGACCGCGGGGCGCTGCTCGTCGGGCAGGGTGAGGACGGCCTTCTCGACGGCCTCCGGGGCCCATGCGGCGTCCTCCATCGCCTGGACCAGCGCACGGGCCCGCTCCTCGGCCTCGTCGGCACCGGTGCGGGTGGCGGCCGACTCGTCCAGGCCGAGCGCCTCGCGCAGACCGGGGAGCGCGGACGTACCGCCCCAGATCTGGCGGGCGCGGAGGATGGCCAGTACGAGGTTGACGCGCTCGGGGCCGGTCGGCGCGCCGCCGAGGACATGCAGTCCGTCGCGGATCTGGGCGTCCTTGACCTCGCACAGCCAGCCGTCGACGTGCAGCAGGAAGTCGTCGAAGCCGTCGTCGTCCGGCCGCTGCTCCAGGCCCAGGTCGTGGTCGAGCCGGGCGGCCTGGATGAGGGTCCAGATCTGGGCGCGGATGGCGGGGAGCTTGGCCGGATCCATCGCGGAGATGGCCGCGTACTCGTCCAGCAGCTGCTCAAGCCGCGCGATGTCGCCGTAGGAGTCGGCGCGGGCCATCGGCGGCACGAGGTGGTCGACCAGGGTGGCGTGGACGCGGCGCTTGGCCTGGGTGCCCTCGCCCGGGTCGTTGACCAGGAAGGGGTAGATCAGCGGCAGATCGCCGAGCGCGGCGTCGGGGCCGCAGGCGGCGGACAGCCCGGCGTTCTTGCCCGGCAGCCACTCCAGGTTGCCGTGCTTGCCCAGGTGGACCATGGCGTCGGCGCCGAAGCCACCATCGGCCGTCGGGGTGGCCATCCAGCGGTAGGCCGCCAGGTAGTGGTGCGAGGGCGGCAGATCGGGGTCGTGGTAGATGGCGATGGGGTTCTCGCCGAAGCCGCGCGGCGGCTGGATGACCACCAGGAGGTTGCCGCGGCGCAGCGCGGCCAGCACGATCTCGCCCTCGGGGTCGCGGCTGGTGTCCACGAACATCTCGCCGGGCGGCGGGCCCCAGTGCTCCTCGACCGCGTCCCGGAGCTCCCGCGGCAGCGTGGCGTACCAGCGGCAGTAGTCGGCGGCCGGGATGCGGACGGGGTTGCGGGCGAGCTGCTCCTCGGTGAGCCACTCCTGGTCATGGCCGCCCGCCTCGATGAGGGCGTAGATCAGCTCGTCGCCCTCGCCGGAGACCAGGCCCGGCAGCGCGTCCGGCCCGTCCTCGGGGCCGAGGTCATAGCCTTCGGCGCGCAGCCGGCGCAGCAGGGCGACGGCGCTCGCGGGGGTGTCGAGGCCGACGGCGTTGCCGATCCGGGAGTGCTTGGTGGGGTAGGCGGAGAGGACGAGCGCGAGGCGCTTGTCGGCGGCGGGGATGTGGCGGAGCCGGGCGTGTCGTACCGCGATCCCGGCGACACGCGCGGCGCGCTCGGCGTCGGCGACATAGACCGGCAGACCGTCCTCGTCCACCTCCTTGAACGAGAACGGCACGGTGATGAGCCGCCCGTCGAACTCGGGGACGGCGACCTGGGTCGCGGCGTCCAGCGGCGAGAGCCCCTCGTCGTTCTCCTCCCACGCGGCGCGCGGCGAGGTCAGGCACAGCGCCTGGAGCACGGGCACGTCGAGCGCGGTGAGCGCGCCCGCGTCCCACGCCTCGTCGTCGCCGCCCGCGGACGCCTCTGCGGGGCGGGTGCCACCGGCCGCGAGGACGGTGGTGACGATGGCGTCGGCCGCGCCGAGTGCCTCGATCAGCTCGGGTTCGGGGGCGCGCAGCGAGGCGACGAACAGCGGCAGCGGGCGGCCCCCGGCGTCCTCCACGGCGCGGCACAGGGCCTCCACGAAGGCGGTGTTGCCGCTCATGTGGTGGGCGCGGTAGTAGAGCACCGCGACGGTCGGGCCGGTGGCGGCGCCTGGGGCCGCCGCGCGGGCGGTGCGCTCCAGCGGACCCCAGGTGGGTGCGGGCGCGGGCGGTTCGAAGCCATGGCCGGTGAGCAGCACGGTGTCGGAGAGGAACCGGGCCAGCTGGCCCAGGTTGGCGGGCCCGCCGTGGGCGAGGTAGGCGTGCGCCTCGGCGGCGATGCCGACCGGGACCGTGGACGCCTCCATGAGCTGGGCGTCGGGCGCCTGTTCACCGCTGAGGACCACGACGGGGAGGTCGCCCGCGAGCAGCGTGTCGAGCCCCTCCTGCCAGGCGCGGATGCCGCCGAGGAGCCGTACGACGACGAGTTCGACGCCGTCGAGCAGGCCGGGGAGGTCCTCGAGGGCGAGGCGGGCCGGGTTGGCGAGGCGGTACGTCACCGGGCCCGTGGCGGCACGGGCGCTGAGCAGGTCGGTGTCGGACGTCGACAGCAGCAGAATCATGCGGCGCATGCCTTCCTCGGGGTCCGCGCCCCGGGCGGGTTGAAGACGGCGGCAGTTCCTGGCTCGCGCGGCCGCTGCCGTTTCGGCAGCCACCGCGCTCACAGTGGCGGGACCGCGCCGGATTTCCACCGGCTTCCTACCGTGAGTGCCGTCTTGTGCGTTTGGCGGGCCGGGACCGACCCGCCGCTGAGCATAGTAAGCGTTGCTGACCTGCCACGGGACGGCGCGTTCCGGTCTCCGTGGCGCATGGCCGGGGCGGTGGGCCGGACCGGATCGTCGGTATGCTCGCCGCCATGCCCCTCCCCCCGACAACCACCCCATCCGGGGATGAAACCCCCGTGCGCGGGCGCGATGACGCCTGTCCGGGCGCGCTCCGGCTGCACCCCGCAGACGACGGTTCGCTGGCCCGGATCCGGGTGCCGGGCGGACTGCTGACGGGTCGTCAGGCGCAGGCGCTGGGGCGGGTGGCCGAGGAGCTGGGCGACGGGCGGCTGGACATCACCTCACGGGGCAATGCGCAGGTGCGCGGCCTGGCGGCGGGGTGCGGCGCGGAACTGGCGGCCCGGCTGCGGGCGGCCGGACTGCTTCCCTCGGACCGCCATGACCGGGTGCGCAACATCGTGGCGTCGCCGCTGTCCGGCCTGGACGGTGACGGGCACGCCGATGTGGTGGCGTGGGTGCGGGAGTTGGACGCCGTGCTGTGCGACGAGGCATGCGTCGACGCGTTGGCGGGGCATGGGGAATTGTCGGGCTTGTCGGGCAGGTTTCTGTTCGCGCTGGACGATGGGCGTGGCGATGTGGCCGCGTTGGGTGCGGATGTGACATTGATCGCAACGCGCGGTGGTGGGGCGGTGCTGCGGATCGGGGGGCCGCCGGCGGATGCGGGCGTGGCGAGCGTCGCCACGGGCGAGGCGGCCACGGGCGGGGCGGCGGTGTGGGGTGACCTGTGGGTGCGGAGCGAGGACGTGGCGCGGGCGGCGGCGCTGGCCGCGGTGGAATTCCTGGCGAGGGCCCGGGAGAGCGGGACCCGGGCGTGGCGCGTCCGGGAACTGCCCGCGCAACACGCCGTGACCGCCGAGGGCTTGGCGGCCCGACTCGCCGACGCGGGCATCGAGGCCGTACGGGCGAAGCACCAACCAGCGGCAGCTGCCGCACCCCCCGCTCCCGGGCCGGTCCCCGGCCCGGACGGGCGCCACGCGCTGTCCGTCGCCCTCCCCCTGGGCCGGGTGAGCGCCGCGCAGTGGCGGCTGCTCACCGGGCTCGCCTCCCGGAGCGGGGCGGATGAGCTGCGTATGACACCCTGGCGCGGCGTGGTGCTCCCCGGGTTCGCCCCGGACGACACGCGCGATGCCTTGTCCGAACTGTCCGACGCGGGACTGGTGACCACGCCGGACTCGCCGTGGCTCGGGGTCGGCGCGTGCACGGGACGGCCCGGCTGCGCCAAGTCCCTGGCGGATGTGCGGTCCCACGCGACACGCATGGTCGCGGACACGGTGCACGGGGTCGCCGACATGGCGCGCGGGGTCGCCGACACGGTGTGCGGGGTCGCGGACACAGCGGAAGTGGGACCGGACACCGGACGAGTGGTCGCGGCCGGTTCGGAGCCGCGCCCGCCGCGCCCGATGAGCGGCACGGGGTCCGACGGCGGTCGCGGGGGCGCGCCCGATCCGCTGCCGGTGTACGTCTCCGGCTGTGAACGGCGCTGCGGCCACCCCGGGGGCCGCTGGGTGGACGCGCTGGCGACCGGCGACACGGACTATCGGGTCACCGTGCGGGGTGACGCGAAGGGCGACACGCCGGAGGCCGAGTACGGCGTGGAAGTGACAGCAGAGCAGTTGGCCGGCGCCGTCGCGGCGGCCCGTGGAACGACATGATCGAGGACACCGTGTTCGACTACGAGAAGGACGGGGCGGCCATCTACCGCGCGTCCTTTGCCACCATCCGTGCCGAGGCCGACCTCGGCGGGCTCCCCGCCGACGTCAGCCAGGTGGCGGTGCGGATGATCCACGCCTGCGGCATGGTCGACCTGGTCAAGGACCTCGCGTACACCCCCGAGGTGGTCTCCCGCGCCCGCGCCGCGCTGCGCTCCGGCGCGCCCGTGCTGTGCGACGCGCGCATGGTGGCCAGCGGGGTCACCCGCAAACGGCTGCCCGCCGACAACGAGGTGATCTGCACCCTCTCGGACCCGGCCGTACCGGAGTTGGCGCGGCGCATGGGCACCACGCGCAGCGCCGCCGCGCTGGAGCTGTGGCGGGACCGGCTCGAGGGGGCGGTGGTGGCGGTCGGCAACGCGCCCACGGCGCTGTTCCGGCTGCTGGAGATGATCGAAGAGGGCGGGGCGGGCGCGCCGCGCCCGGCCGCCGTGATCGGTGTGCCGGTGGGCTTCATCGGCGCGGCCGAGTCCAAGGAGGCGCTGGCCGGGCATCCGGCGGCGCTCGACCACCTGGTGGTGCACGGCCGGCGCGGCGGCAGCGCCATCGCCGCGGCCGCGATCAACGCGATAGCGAGCGAGGAAGAGTGAGCGAGCAGCAGACGGGCCGGCTCTACGGTGTGGGGCTCGGCCCCGGCGACCCCTCCCTGATGACCGTACGCGCGGTGGAGGTCATCGCCGCGGCCGATGTCATCGCGTACCACAGCGCCCGGCACGGGCGCAGCATCGCGCGCTCCATCGCCGAGCGCCATCTGCGGCCCGACCACATCGAGGAGCGGCTGGTCTACCCGGTCACCACGGAGACCACCGACCATCCGGGCGGCTATCGCGGTGCGATGGAGGAGTTCTACGCGGACGCGGCCGCCCGGCTCGCCGCGCATCTGGACGCGGGGCGCACGGTCGCGGTGCTCGCGGAGGGCGATCCGCTCTTCTACGGCTCGTACATGCACATGCACAAGCGGCTCGCCGATCGCTACCCCACCGAGGTCGTCCCCGGTGTCACCTCGGTCAGCGCCGCGGCCGCCCGGCTCGGCACACCGCTGGTGGAGGGCGAGGAGGTGCTGACGGTCCTCCCCGGCACCCTGCCGGAGGAGGAGTTGACGGCCCGGCTGGCGACGGCGGACGCGGCGGCCGTGATGAAGCTCGGCCGGACCTTCCCGACGGTGCGCCGGGCGCTGGAGCGGTCGGGACGGCTCGCGGACGCGCGCTACGTGGAGCGCGCCACGATGAACGCGGAGCGGACCGCCCCGCTGGCCGAGGTCGACCCGGAGTCGGTGCCGTACTTCTCGATGGCGGTGCTGCCCAGCCGCGTGGACGCGCCGCACGGCGACGGCGATGCGGGCGGTGACGGCGGTGACGCGCCGAACGGCGACCGCGTGGGCGTGCCGGGCGGCGAGCGTGCGGACGCGCCGGGCGGTGTGTCCGGCCGCCCGGGCGAGGTCGTGGTCGTCGGCCTGGGCCCGGCCGGTCCGCTGTGGCTCACCCCCGAGGCGCGTGGCGAGCTGGCCGCCGCCGAGGACCTCGTCGGCTACACCACCTACCTGGACCGGGTGCCCGTACGGCCGGGCCAGCGGCGCCACGCCTCCGACAACAAGGTCGAGGCCGTACGCGCCGAGTTCGCCCTCGACCTCGCGCGGCGGGGTCGGCGTGTCGCCGTGGTCTCCTCGGGCGACCCGGGCGTGTTCGCCATGGCCACCGCCGTCCTGGAGGCCGCCTGCGAAGACCCGTATCGCGAGGTCCCGGTGCGGATCGTCCCCGGTATGACGGCGGCCCACGCGGCCGCCGCCCGGGCCGGTGCCCCGCTCGGCCACGACTACGCGGTGATCTCCCTCTCCGACCGGCTCAAGCCCTGGGAGGTCATCGCCGAGCGGCTGCGCGCCGCCGCGGCGGCCGACCTGGTGCTCGCCCTTTACAACCCCGGTTCGCGCAGCCGCGTCTGGCAGGTGGGCAAGGCCCGCGAACTCCTGCTGGAGCACCGCGCCCCCGACACGCCCGTGGTACTTGGCCGCGACATCGGGGGCCCCGGCGAACGCGTGCGGATCGTCCGGCTGGCCGACCTCGACCCGGCCCAGGTCGACATGCGCACGATCCTCCTGGTGGGCTCCACCCAGACCCGCACGGCCCGCCGCGGCGACGGCACCGACATCGTCTGGACCCCGCGCCGCTATCCGGAGGCGTAGCGCCCGGTGGGCTCCTGACGCGGAGCGCCCCGGCTCAGGCCAGGGTCGTCCGCAGCCAGGTGATGGCCTCGGCCGGGGTTTCGGCCACCGGGATGCCCTGGGGGGCGGGTGGGCGGCGGACGATGACGACCGGGAGGGCGGCGGCGCGGGCCGCGGCGAGTTTGGGGGCGGTGGCGTGGGCGCCGCTGTCCTTGGTGACCAGCACCTCGACGCGATGGCGGCGCAGCAGTTCCGCCTCGCCCTCGAGGGTGAAGGGGCCGCGGTCGAGGATCACCTCCATCCGGGGCGGGACCGGCGGCTCGGGCGCGTCGACCGAGCGGACCAGGAACCACTGCCCGGTGAGATGGGCGAAGGCGGCCAGGCCCATCCGTCCCGTGGTGAGGAAGATCCGCTCCCCCAGGCCGGGCAGCAGCCGCGCGGCCTCGGCCAGCGAGCCCGCCGAGTGCCAGCGGTCGCCCGGACCGGGTACCCAGCCGGGGCGGCGCAGGGCGAGCAGGGGAACATGGACGTCTGCGGCCGCCCTGGCCGCATGGGAACTGATCGTGTCGGCGAAAGGATGGGTGGCGTCGATGAGCGCGTCCACCTGGTGCTCGCGGAGCCAGCGGGCCATGCCCTCGGCGCCGCCGAACCCGCCGATCCGCACCTGCCCCACCGGCAGCCTCGGCGTGGCGACCCGGCCCGCGAGGGAGCTGGTGACGCGCAGCGCGGGCGTGTCGGCGAGTTCCTCGGCGAGGCGGCGCGCCTCGGTGGTGCCGCCGAGGATGAGCACATGGCGCGCCGGTGCGCTGTTCATCGGGATCGGGTGCCTTTCGTCGTCCGTGCGCCCGTCATCGTATGCGCGGCGGCCCGCCCATGGCTGAGGCGGAGACGACGGCCAAGGCGGCCGGGGGGCGGGGCGCGCAGCTGGAGCGGTCGGGGCTGCGGCACGGCTGGACCACGGGGGCGTGTGCCACCGCCGCGACGACGGCCGCGTACACCGCGCTGCTGGGCGCGGAGTTCCCCGATCCGGTGACCATCGAACTGCCCAAGGGCCAGCGGCCCGCGTTCGCGCTCGCCGCCGAGGAGCTGACGGCGGACCGGGCCATGGCCGCGGTCGTCAAGGACGCGGGGGACGATCCGGATGTGACCCACGGCGCGCTGGTCAGGGCCACGGTACGGGTGCTGCCGCCCGGCGGCGGAGTGGTCTTCCGGGCCGGTCCGGGCGTCGGCACGGTGACCCGGCCCGGGCTGCCGCTCGAGGTGGGCGAACCGGCCATCAACCCCGTCCCGCGCCAGATGATGCGCGACCACATCGCCTCGGTCGCGGCCCGGCACGGCGGCACCGGTGACGTCGAGATCGAGATCTCCGTGGACCACGGCGAGGAGATCGCCCGCTCCACGTGGAATCCGCGGCTGGGCATCCTCGGCGGGCTGTCCATCCTCGGCACGACGGGCATCGTGGTGCCCTACTCCTGCTCGGCCTGGATCGACAGCATCCGGCGCGGGGTGGATGTCGCCCGCGCGGCGGGGCGCACGCATGTCGCGGGCTGTACGGGCTCGACGTCCGAGAAGGTGGCGGTGGCCGTGCACGGGCTGCCGCAGGACGCGCTGCTGGACATGGGCGACTTCGCGGGCGCGGTCCTGAAGTATCTGCGCCGCCACCCGGTGGACCGGCTGACGGTCGCCGGCGGCTTCGCCAAGCTCTCCAAACTGGCCGCGGGCCATCTGGACCTGCACTCCTCACGGTCCCAGGTGGACAAGGACTTCCTCGCGGAACTGGCCCGCCGGGGAGGGGCCGACGCGAAGCTGGCGGAGGCGGTGGCCATGGCCAACACCGGCCTTGAGACGGTGCAACTGTGCACCGCCCACGGCGTCCCCCTCGGCGACCTGGTCGCGGCGGCGGCCCGCGACACGGCCCTCGGGGTGCTACGCGGGGCACCGGTGGCCGTGGACGTCATCTGCATCGACCGCACCGGCACGATCGTGGGCCGCGCGGAACCCCGCGGCCCCGGGGGTGGCTGACCCCCGGGGCCGGAACGCGACACGCCCCGCGCGCCGATGCCGACGGCTTCGCCCGCCGACACGACACGCCGGCGATGCGTACGGACCGCCGCGCCCACCACGCTGCCGCACCAGGCGGACGCCCTCGTCACCACGGGCATGGCGCGCCGTGCGCTGCGCGGCCCATGCGGAACCACGTACGGTGCCCGCCAGGGCGGCGGGCTCAGGGGGTGGGCGGGGAGGCGGGGGTGCAGGGGCGAGCCCTGGTCGGGGAGTAGAGGTGGCTGTCGGGGAACTGGGCGGCGGCCAGGGTGCGGCCGACGATGATGACCGCCGTGCGGACCACGCCCGCCGCCTTCACCTGGGGCGCGATGTCGTCCAGGGTGCCGCGCAGGACCAGTTCGTCGGGGCGGCTGGCCATGGCGACCACGGCGGCCGGGCAGTCGGCGCCGTAGTGCGGGAGGAGTTCGGCCACGACGCGGTCCACGTAGCGGGCGGCGAGGTGTAGGACGAGAAGGGCGCCGCTGCGGCCCAGGGTGGCCAGGTCCTCGCCGTCCGGCATGGGGGTGGCCTGCTGGGCGATGCGGGTGAGGATGACGGTCTGGCCGACGGTCGGGATCGTCAGTTCGCGCTTCAGCGCGGCGGCCGCGGCGGCGAAGGCGGGGACGCCCGGGACCACGTCGTACGGCACGCCGGCCGCGTCGAGGCGGCGCATCTGCTCGGCGACGGCGCTGAAGACCGACGGATCGCCGGAGTGGAGGCGGGCCACGTCGTGGCCCGACTCGTGGGCGGCGACGAGCTCGGCGGTGATCCGGTCCAGGTCGAGCTGGGCGGTGTCGACCAGGCGGGCGTCCGGCGGGCATTCGGCGAGGAGTTCACGGGGCACCAGGCTGCCCGCGTACAGACACACCTGGCAGCGGGCCAGGGTCCGGGCGCCGCGCACCGTGATCAGGTCGGCGGCGCCGGGGCCCGCGCCGATGAAGTACACCGTCATCGTGGTTCTCCTTGAGGGGCTTGAGCGGCTTCGACCGATCCCTCGGGATCGGCGGCGTCCCCGCCAGGGCCTCGGGAAGCGAGCGGTTTGGCGGCGGACCACTGGGTGACCGGCATCGCCTGCCGCCAGCCGGTGAACCCTCCGACCGGGGTGGCGTGGGAGACGGCGAGGCGGACGAGGTCGCCGCCGTGGCGGCGGTACCAGTCGGCGAGCAGCGCCTCGGACTCCAGGGTCACGGTGTTGGCCACGATCCGGCCGCCCGGCGGCAGGGCCGCCCAGCACGCGTCCAGTACCCCGGGGGCGGTCAGGCCGCCGCCGATGAACACCGCGTCGGGGGTGGGCAGTCCGGCCAGCGCGTCGGGCGCGGCGCCGGTGACGACGGTCAGCCCGGGCACACCGAGCGCGTCGGCGTTGCGGCCGATGCGCTCCGCGCGCACCGGGGCACGTTCGACCGAGATCGCCCGGCAGGTGCGGTGGGTGCGCATCCACTCCACGGCGATGGAGCCCGAGCCGCCGCCGACGTCCCACAGCAACGCGCCGGGGGCCGGGGCGAGCGCGGCGAGGGTGGCGGCCCGCACATGACGCTTGGTCAGCTGGCCGTCGTGCTCGTACGCCGCGTCGGGCAGCCCCGGGGCGAGCGACAGCGGCCGGGCGCCGTCCGCCGGGGCGCAGTCGACGGCGATGACGTTGAGGGGGTCGCCGGGCGGATGGGGCCACTCCTCCGCCGTGCCCTCCACACACCGCTCCCGCGCGCTCCCCAGCTGTTCCAGCACCCGCAGCCGGCTCGGGCCGAAGCCGCGCTCCCCGAGCAACCCGGCCACCTCGGCGGGGGTGTCGGCGCCCGCGCTGAGCACGAGCAGCCGCCGTCCGGCGTAGAGCTCACGGTTCAGCGTGGCCAGGGGGCGGCCGACGAGGCTGATCACCTCGGTCTCCTCAAGCGCCCAGCCGAGCCGGGCACAGGCCAGGGAGACGGACGACGGATGGGGCAGCACCCGCAGCCGCTCGGCGCCCAGCAGCTCGGCCAGGGTGCGGCCGATGCCGAAGAACATGGGGTCGCCGCTGGCCAGCACGGAGATCCGCCGCCCGGTGTGCGCGGCGAACAGCCCGGGGACGGCGGGGCGCAGCGGGGACGGCCAGGGCACCCGTTCGCCGGGGCACTCCGGCGGCAGCAGGCCCAGCTGGCGCCGTCCGCCGATCACCACCTCCGCGGTGCGCAACGCCTCGCGGGCGGCGGGGCCGAGCCCCTCCCAGCCGTCGGCGCCGATGCCGATGACGGTCACGGGGGGAGGCGGCGGGCTCACAGTGGTCACCTTCGCGGGTCGGGGACGGTCCACGAAACTCTACTGACCTGCTACGACGCCCCGGCCCCCGGCTCCCGTTCCAGCCCGTGCTCCGCCACATCGAGGTTCCGCTCCCCCGCCTGTTCCCGCGCCCGCTCGCGCCCGCGCTCCCGCTCGCGCCCACCCTCCCGCTCACGCTCGCGCTCCAGCTCGGCCAGCGCGAGCAGTTGCTCCACGGTCATGTCCTCGGGGATCGGCACCGGCGCCGGGGTGCGCAGCGGCGGCTGCCAGCCCTCGTCCGGGGCCCAGCGCCGTATGATCCGGGCCGGCGCCCCGGCCACCACGGCGTGGTCGGGCACCTCGCCCCGTACGACCGCGCCCGCCGCGACCACCACATTGCGGCCCAGCCGCGCCCCCGGCAGGATCACCGCACCCGCGCCCAGCCAGCTGCCGGGGCCGATGCGGACGGGCGCGGAGCGTGGCCACTGGCGGCCGATGGGCTGGTCCGGATCGTCGTAGGAGTGGTTGTCGCTGGTGACGTAGACGTACGGACCGCAGAAGACATCGTCGCCGAACTCCACGCGCACGGAGGCGATCACATGGCTGCCCCGGCCCAGCACCACGCCGTTGCCGATGCGCAGCACCGGTTCGGGGCCGAGGTCCACATCGGGCATCATCCCGGCGGTGAGGGTCACCTGCTCGCCGATGACACAGTGCTCGCCGAGCTCGATCCACGGTTCGCCGAAGAGGGTGCCCTGGGGGAACGCCAGCCGGGTGCCGACGCCGATGCGGCCGAAGCGGTACGGGCCGGGGCGCTCGGCGGTCACCGCGCCGGCCCGCTGTACGGCGTGCCAGCCGCGGTGGACCAGACGGGAAGTGACGCGTCCGCACCAGCCTCGCCAGGATGAGAACACGTTCTCCTTCTTCGGCATTCGCCCACCGTATCGACCCATCGGGAGAACGTCTCCACCGGGAGACGCCCCTACCGGGAGACCGGCCGCCTCAGGAGAACGTCCGCCTCACCCCGGCGTCCCGCGCCCACTCCCCCGCCCCGGCGCCTCGCGCAGGACGCAGTCGCCGCACAACCCGCCGCCCGGCACCCGGTAGTAGAGACAGCAGGTGCGGCGCCGATAGCCGAGCGGCGCGGTGCCGAGGGTGCCGGCGTCGCGCAGCGGCGGGTGGTCGAGCTGGGCGCGCGCCAGCTCGACGGCCCGGTCCGCCGCCTCGGTGCGGCCGTGCGCCAGGCACCAGTCGTGCAGCACCCGCAGCGAACCGGCCAGCGCCGAGGCCGCGTTGCCCCACAGCAGCCGCCCCGAGACCCGGTACGCCCGCTCGATGGCCTGGTGCAGCGGCACCAGATGGACACATGCCGCGGTGCCCACCGGACCGGCGAGTCCTCCCGGTTCGCCCATCACGGACGGCGCGCCGGGCCACCACAGGTCGTCGGGGGCGACACGCCCGGGGTTCCACCACAGCCGGTCGGGCCGGAGGTGGGGCACCCCGCCGGAGAGGGCCGCCGGACCGAGCGCGAGGGACCACACCCGGGCGGCGAGCCCCTGGAAGACGAGGGAGGCGGCGACCCTCGGCTCATCGGTGCGCAGGCTCGCGGCGACCGCCTCGACACGGGCGCGCAACACCGGCCCGGCGGCGCCCGTACCGGTCAGCCGGTACGCCTCGCCGATCCGCGCGTACCCCTCCGCACCCGGATCGCCGCCGCCGGTGCGCAGCGCGAAGAACGGCCCGACCCGCGCCGCGTCCGACAGCGGCGCCTCAGCCACCGTCGGCCGGGGCGTGGGCCCCTCCACCGTCGGCCGGAGCCCGAGACGCCCCACCGTCAGCCGGGCCCTGGAACGCCTCCAGCAGCCGGTCCGCCGCCAGCGTGGCCGTCAGCGCGCCCTCGCGCACCCGCTGCTCCAGCTCGGGCCCGAGCCGCCGCACCTCGGGGTGGGCGTGCAGCCGCGCGAGCAGCTGGTCGCGCACCATCGACCAGGTCCAGTCCACCTGCTGGTCGCGCCGCTTGGTCCGCAGCGCGCCCGTGGCCTCCAGCACCCGGCGGTGCTGCTCCAGGCGCTCCCACACCACATCGAGCCCGGTGGACTCGCGGGCGCTACAGGTGAGCACCGGCGGGTTCCAGGGCGCGTCCGGCGGCTGCAACAGCCGCAGCGCGCCCGCCAGTTCGCGGGCCGCCGACTTCGCGTCCCGCGCGTGCGGCCCGTCGGCCTTGTTGATGGTGACCACGTCGGCCAGCTCCAGGACGCCCTTCTTGATGCCCTGGAGCTGATCGCCGGTGCGGGCCAGGGAGAGCAGCAGGAAGGAGTCGACCATATTGGCCACCGCGGTCTCGGACTGGCCCACGCCCACCGTCTCCACCAGCACCACGTCATAGCCCGCGGCCTCCATGACGACCATGGACTCGCGGGTGGCGCGGGCGACCCCGCCCAGCGTCCCGGCGCTGGGCGAGGGCCGTACGAAGGCGTTGGGGTCCACCGCCAGCCGCTCCATCCGGGTCTTGTCGCCCAGGATGGAGCCGCCGGTGCGGGTCGACGAGGGGTCGACGGCGAGCACCGCGACCTTGTGGCCGGCCCCGGTGAGCATGGTGCCCAGAGCGTCGATGAAGGTGGACTTGCCCACCCCGGGCACCCCGCTGATGCCGATCCGCCGCGCCCCGCCGGTGTGCGGAAGCAGCTCGACCAGCAGCCGCTGGGCGAGGTCGTGGTGGTCGGGCCGGGTGGACTCGACGAGCGTGATCGCCCGCGCGATGTACGCGCGCCTGCCGTCGAGCACGCCCTTGGCGTACTCCTCGATGTCGATCGTCCGCGGCATGGCCTACAGCTCGTGGCCGAGGTCGGCGGCCAGCTTCCGCACCAGGTCGTGGGCGGCGTCCGGGATGACCGTGCCCGGCAGGAAGACGGCGGCGGCGCCGGCCTCGTGCAGGGTCTGGACGTCCTGCGGCGGGATGACCCCGCCGACCACGACGGTGATGTCCTCGCGCCCCGCCTCGGCCAGCTGCTCGCGCAGCGCGGGCACCAGCGTGAGGTGGCCGGCCGCGAGCGACGACACGCCGACGATGTGCACATCGGCCTCCACCGCCTGCCGCGCGACCTCCTCGGGGGTCTGGAACAGCGGGCCGACGTCGACGTCGAAGCCCAGGTCGGCGAAGGCGGTGGCGATCACCTTCTGGCCGCGGTCATGCCCGTCCTGGCCCATCTTGGCGACCAGGATCCGGGGGCGGCGGCCCTCCTCGCGCTCGAACGCCTCGACCAGCGTGCGGGTGCGGTCCACGCCGGACGACTTTCCGGCCTCGTCTCGGTACACACCGGAAATCGTACGGATCTGGCCCGAGTGGCGTCCGTAGACCTTCTCGAGCGCGTCGGAGATCTCGCCCACGGTGGCCTTGGCGCGGGCGGCGTCCACGGCCAGGGCCAGCAGATTGCCCTCCAGGCCCGCGCCGGGACCGGACTCGGCGGCCGCGGTCAGGGCGCGCAGCGCGTCCTGGCAGGCGGCCTCGTCGCGCTCGGCGCGCAGCCGCCGCAGCTTCTCGATCTGCTGGGCGCGCACCACCGAGTTGTCGACCGCACGGACCTCGATCGCCTCATCGCTGTCGACCCGGTACTTGTTGACGCCGATCACCGGCTGGCGCCCGGAGTCGATCCGCGCCTGGGTGCGAGCCGCGGCCTCCTCGACGCGCAGCTTGGGGATGCCCGCGTCGATGGCCTTGGCCATGCCGCCGGCCGCCTCGACCTCCTCGATGTGCTGCCAGGCCCGCCGCGCCAGGTCGTACGTCAGCTTCTCGACGTACGCGCTGCCGCCCCACGGGTCGATGACCCGGGTGGTGCCCGACTCCTGCTGGAGCAGGATCTGGGTGTTGCGGGCGATGCGCGCGGAGAAGTCGGTGGGCAGCGCGAGCGCCTCGTCCAGGGCGTTGGTGTGCAGCGACTGGGTGTGGCCCTGGGTGGCGGCCATGGCCTCCACGCAGGTGCGCGCCACGTTGTTGTAGACGTCCTGGGCGGTCAGCGACCAGCCGGAGGTCTGCGAATGGGTGCGCAGGCTGAGCGACTTGGGGTTCTTCGGGTCGAACTGCTTGACCAGCTTCGCCCACAGCAGCCGCGCCGCCCGCAGCTTGGCGATCTCCATGAAGAAGTTCATGCCGATGGCCCAGAAGAACGACAGCCGGGGCGCGAAGGCGTCCACGTCCATCCCGGCGTCCAGACCGGCCCGCAGGTACTCCACACCGTCCGCGAGGGTGTACGCCAGCTCCAGATCGGCCGTCGCCCCGGCCTCCTGGATGTGGTAGCCGGAGATGGAGATGGAGTTGTAGCGCGGCATCCGCTGCGAGGTGAAGGCGAAGATGTCGGAGATGATCCGCATCGACGGCTGCGGCGGATAGATGTAGGTGTTGCGGACCATGAACTCCTTGAGGATGTCGTTCTGAATGGTCCCGGCCAGCTTCTCGGGCGGTACGCCCTGCTCCTCGGCGGCCACGATGTAGAGCGCGAGCACGGGCAGCACCGCGCCGTTCATCGTCATCGACACGCTCATCCGGTCCAGCGGGATGCCGTCGAAGAGCTGCCGCATGTCGTAGATGGAGTCGATGGCCACGCCCGCCATGCCGACGTCACCGGTGACCCGGGGGTGGTCGCTGTCGTAGCCCCGGTGGGTGGGCAGGTCGAAGGCGACCGACAGGCCCTTCTGCCCGGCCGCGAGGTTGCGGCGGTAGAAGGCGTTGGACTCCTCGGCGGTGGAGAAGCCCGCGTACTGCCGGATGGTCCAGGGCTGGTTGACGTACATCGTCGGGTACGGGCCGCGCAGATAGGGCGCGGCGCCGGGATAGGTGCCCAGGAAGTCGACGCCCTCGAGGTCCTCGGCGGTGTAGAGCGGTTTGACCCCGATGCCCTCGGGGGTGTCCCACACCAGGTCCTCCACGCCCTTGCCCACGCCGTTCTGGAACGCGGCGGCCCAGTCACCGGAGCTGGGCACCGGGCCTTCGGCCGGTCCGTCCAGATCGACGGCCGAGAAGTCCGGGATCTTCCCGGGCTCCATCGGAGAGCCCGTCATCACGCCACCCCCATGGTGTCCAGAGCCGAGGAGAGCACCTCGACCGCGTCGCAGCCCGCGAAGACGTATCCGTCCACTCCGGCCCGCTCGTACTCGTCCTGTTGTGCCCCCGGCCGTCCGGCCAGGTAGACCCGGGTCGCCCCGGCCGCCTTCAGCCGCTCGGCCACGGCGGCCGCCTCCTCCGCGTACAGCTTGTCGCTGGAGCACAGACAGGCCACGCGGGCTCCGCTGGCGGTGAACGCCTCGGCGACCGTCTCCGCGGTCACGGTGACCGGCTCGTGGACCGCCTCGATGCCGCCCGCCTGGAAGAGGTTGGCGGCGAAGGAGGCGCGGGCGGTGTGCGCGGCGGCGGGGCCCAGCGCGGCCAGGAAGATCCTCGGGCGGCCGCCCTCGGCCGCCAGATGGGCGTCGGAGCGGGTGCGCAGCGCCTCGTACGCCTCGTCGCGGCGCACCCTCGGCAGTCCGCCGCCGGGCTGCTCGGGCGCGGGCTCGCGCTCGAGGGGCCGCTCGGCGAGGTTCGGGAACTCGCTGACGCCGGTGATCGGCTCCTTGCGGCGGGCGAGGGCGCGGCCGCGGCGGGCCCAGGTCTCGGCGAGCCGGTCGCGGACCAGCCCGGAGGCGAGGGCTGCGGCCATGCCCCCGGCGCGCTCGATCTCCTGGAACCAGGCCCAGGCGGCGCGGGCGACGTCGTCGGTGAGCTTCTCGACGTACCAGGAGCCGCCGGCCGGGTCGATCACCCGGGCCAGGTGCGACTCCTCCAGCAGGATCGTGGAGGTGTTGCGGGCGATGCGCCGGGCGAAGTCGTCGGGGAGGCCGATCGCGCTGTCGAAGGGCAGCACGGTGACCGCGTCCGCGCCGCCGACGCCCGCGGCAAGGGTGGCCACGGTGGTGCGCAGCATGTTCACCCAGGGGTCGCGCCGGGTCATCATCACCGGCGAGGTCACCGCGTGCTGGCGCTGGGCACGCGCCTCGGAGGGCGCGCCGCACGCCTGCGCCACGCGCGCCCACAGGCGCCGGGCGGCCCGGAGCTTGGCGATGGTGAGGAACTGGTCGGCGGTGGCCGCGTAGCGGAACTCCAGCTGCGCACAGGCGGCTTCGACGCTCAGCCCCTCCCCGGTGAGGGTGCGCAGATACGCCACGGCGGCGGCGAGGGAGCAGCCGAGCTCCTGGGCGGCCCCGGCGCCCGCCTCGTGGTACAGAAGCGCGTCCACCGCGAAGGCCCGCACCCCCGGGTGGTCGCGGTCGCAGGTCAGCGCGAGGTCCGCGGCGGCGGCCAGCTGCCCGGCCAGGCCCTCGTCGCGTCCGGTGCGGGCCGCGAGGCCCAGCGGGTCCGCGCCGAGGTTGCCGAGCGCGGCGCCGGGCGGCACCTCGCGGACGGCGTAGAGCCGCAGCAGGGCGCGGGCGGCGTCCTCGAAGTCGGCGCCCGCGTCGAGGGCGACGGTGGCGAGGTCGAGATAGACCCCCTTCAGCGCCTCCGGCAGGGCGTCCACGGGCACCCCGGCCGCGCCGACCGCGAGCCAGACCGAACCGGCGCCGTTCTCCAGGTCGGCGAGGATCGCCTGGTTGGTGCGGGCCGGATCGGGGTGGGCGTGGCGCTGGCGTACGTCCCAGCCGGACACGGCGGAGCCCTCGGCCCGGCCGCCGCGCACGAAGGGCGCGAAGCCGGGGAATCCGGCGTCCTCGGGGGCGTCGTCGGCGGTGTAGAGGGGGTGGACGGTGATTCCGTCCTCGACTGCGGTCGCGAGGGCCTGTTCGGCCTCGGCGCCCACGGCGTCCGAAGTGCCGGTTTTACGCAGCACGCCTTCGACGAGGTGGCGCCATTGGTCTCGCGTCACTTCCGGGAAATCGTCGGCTAGGGGAAGCCCGTCGGGCAGGACCGTCATAGGAGGAGGCTAATGGGGTCCGCTAAAGCCGGAGCAGTGGTTGGGGCTGTGAGCTTACTCTCTAGTGATCTCAGGGGTGAGCACTAGGGATTTCAGGGGTAGCGCCACCTGGCGCCCCGGAAACGCAGAGGCCCGCCCGGTGCGACGGGGGATGCACACCGGGCGGGCTCGAAGACCTTTTTACCGCATCGGCGGGGGGTTATGCATCAAAAACCTGTTCGCTTCCCCCGCTCACCATGCGACAGGCAGCGAGATCAGGCCACGCGCACGGATCGTCGGCCGCCACCGGAGCCACTCCCTCGGGACGTCCAGCCGCAGCCCCGGGAAACGGCGAAGCAGCGCGGCCAGAGCGGTTTCCAGCTCCATGCGGGCCAGCGGCGCGCCGAGGCAGTAGTGGATGCCATGGCCGAGCGCAAGGTGACCGGACCGGCCAAGATGTGGATTGAACTCGTCCGGATCCTTGAAGTGGGCCGGGTCACGGTGGGCCGAGGCCGCCGACAGCAGCACGGTCTCCCCGGCGGGGATGGTCACACCGCCGATCTCGATGTCCTCCAGCGGGAAGCGGCGGATCCCCAGCGACGCCGGGCCCTCGTACCGCGCCAGCTCGTCGAAGGCGGCCGCGAGACCGCTCGGATCCGCGCGCAGCTCCTGGAGGGCCGTGGGGTGGTCGAGCAGGGTGAGCACCGAATTGGCGATGAGGTGGACGGTGTTCTCGTAGCCCGCGAGGAGGATGAGGAAGGCGAGCGAGGTCAGTTCGTCCTCGCTGAGCCTGCCGTCGCCACTGCCGTCGCCGCCGCTGCCGTCGCCGCCGTCCCCGGCCTCGTCGTCACGGACCCGGATCAGATCCGAGAGCAGATCGTCCGCGGGCTCGGCGCGCTTCTTGGCGATCAGCTCGGTGTAGAAGCGCAGCATGCTGCCGACCGCTTCCTTCGCCGCCCCCGGCCGCGCCGGATCGGGGGTGATCAGGGCGTCGCTCCAGGCCCGGAAGTCGCGCCGGTCGCGCTCCGGGACGCCGAGCAGATCGCAGATGACGATGATGGGCAACTGCCCGGCGTAGGCGGCCAGGAGATCCGCGCGGCCGTCGGGCTCGATGGCGTCGAGCAGCTCCTCGGCGACCCGCCGGACCGGTTCGCGCAGCTTCTCCACGCGGCCGGGGGTGAACGCCTTGACCACCAGCCGGCGCACCCGGGTGTGGTCCGGCGGGTCCATGTTGAGCAGATTGGCGTCGAGGGCGGGCGGCAGGGAGAAGCCGCTGAAGTTGCCCGGCGCGGCGTGGCGCTTGTCCAGGGCGAGGCGCGGATCGGCGAACAGTCGCCGCACATCCTCGTAACGGGTCACCAGCCAGGCGGGGCGTCCGTCGGTGCCGGCGATTCGGTGGACCGGGCCGGCCTCGCGCAGCTCGGCCAGGGCCGGGTAGAGGTCCTCGACCAGCGGGGCGGTGTCAACGAGCTCCGGGCCGTCCGTTCCGGCGGCGTTCGCGGTGTTCTGCATGGATCCCGACTCTAGGCCGTGGCGTCCCCGGCGCCTGGACGGGTGGGCCATTCCAGCCCGTCCAGGCGATGTGCACGCCGGTGGTGAATGGTGGTGGCCGGGAGGCGGCGCCGGGGCTGAATCCCCCCGGCGCCGCCTGTGCCACGGGCGGCCCCGACCCCCGTCCAGGGCCACCTCGTCTGTGATCCCCCCGTTCACCGCCGCTGGGCGGCGGTCTCCTCTCTCAGTTCCGCGAGCACCTCGTCCACGAGCGGCAGGTGGTAGACGTCGGCGACGCGGGCCAGATGCTCGTGCTCCGCCACCAGTTCGGCCCCTGTCGTCACCACCACGCTGTCCGCCGCGGACTCCGGCACATGTCCTTCTGCTTGGTTCAGCAAACCGCGTCTGAGCGCCGCTGCTTCCACTACGGCAGCAAGTTGCCAATCGTCGAGTCGCGCCGCGCCGCCCTTGACATGCGCAATCTCCAGCGCGCGGGCCTCCACATGACGCCGTACGCCGCGCTGGACGTCCCGGATCTCCGCCATCTGACGGTTGGCCCGCCACTCCAGATCCGCGAACGGCCACCAGCCGGTCCAGCGGGACTGCCCCATGGACACCTCGGGGGCCTGCTCGGTGACCTCCCGCCACAGCGGCCGCAGCCTCCGGAAGCGGCGCCACGCGGAGGCCCGCGGGCCCACGGCGGGGATGGCGAAACCGGCCAGCACCAGGAGCGCCGCGACCGAGGCGGTCAGCGGGGCCACTCCGTTGGAGAGCCAGTACAGCTCATGGCCCGCCCAGGAGAAGACGAAACCGATCAGCTTGCAGGCGCAGTACGCCAGTCCCAGCCAGCATCCGGCGGCCAGCACCCGCAGCCCCCGGGCCAGCCATGAGCCGCGCAGGCTGGCGGCATAGCGCGGGCACAGGATGCCGAGCCCCGCCAGACCGGCTCCGAAAATGGCCAGATACAGCACCAGGAAGAGGACCACTCCGGGGGCGTCGGCGTAGGCGGTGCTGAAGTCGCGGGGGTGCTCCACGGCGTCCGGACGGCCCACCGCGAAGCCGACGATGGCCACGGTCCACACCACGGCCACGGCGGCGACCACCGCGCGGGGCGGCACCGCGGAGCCCGTCCAGCGCAGCAGCAGCACCAGGGCGCCGGTGGCGAACACCACGACGGAGGAGTAGAGGAGGACCATGGCGAGATTGGCGACGCCCACCAGCCCGTCGAACCAGCGGTAGACGCTGGGCGCGGAGAGCAGGAACACATTCGCCACGGCCGCGGTCATCACACACGCCAGGCCGAGATCGGCGTTGGCGCGGTCGCGGAACCAGGCCCGGGCCTTGTAACCGGCCATCGCCCAGGCGGCGGCGCCGAAGCACAGATAGACGAGGTCAAACACCGGCGTCACCGCCCGGTTCACCGCGTGCGCCATCGGTGCGGTCGGCCCCGTCGGTGCGCACATGGCGCAGCGCCGGGCCCAGCGCCGCGGCGAGTTCGGCCGCCCGGCCCTCGAGCGGCAGCCCGTGGTCCGGCGAGGTCGGCACCACACGCTCCATCAGGAGGGTGCCCAGCACCTCGGTCTCGCGCTCGGTGAGGTTGTCGTAGCAGTGGTGGCGGGCGAAGTCCGCGGTCATTCCCAGCCGGCGCATCGCGGTGGTCACATCGACCGACGGCGTCCACATCCGCAGCGCTTCCTCGGTGACCGCCGGGTCCTGCTCGTGCCCGAGCAGCAGATGGCCGATCTCGTGCAGCACGATATGGATCTGGTGCCAGGGGGACGTCCTGAGCTCGTAGAAGATCCAGTAGTCCTCGTCGGTGGAGGCGGTCATGCCCGAGACCACGCCGCCCAGACTCATCGGCACCAGATGGACGGGGCGTCCGACCCGGCGGGCCACGAGGTCGCACAGACCGGGCAGGTCGGTCGAGGCGGGCAGCCCGAGCTCCTTGATGAGCTGCTTGCACCGCCGCCGTATCCGGCCCACTCGCATGCCTGTACCACCCTCGTTTCCGGTCCGCCGCCAGGAGGAGAACAGTTCCGGGTCATCGGCCGCCATTCGTCGCTCCGCCGTCCGGACCGCCCGAACCGTCCGCCTCCCCGGCGCCGTTCGTACCGGGCGGCTCGGGCGGCAGGTTCATCTGCTGCCGGAACTGGGAGATGATCGTGGTGAGACTGTCCTGGACCTCTGGCGGGAGGCCCACGGAGCGCAGCGCGATGCTGCGGACCCGCTTGTCGCGCATGGCGACGAGGAACCGTACCTCCTCCTCGACCCGCTCCGCCTGCGAAGGCGACAGATCGCCCAACAGATAACCGACGGGCACGGCGAAGAACTTGGCGAGCGCCCGCAGCACATCCGGACTGGGGTTGGTGCGCCTGCCGTTGCGCAGCATCGACAGATACTGCTCGGTCAGGCTCACCCCGCCGTACTCCCCGCCGCCGCTGATCTCCTCGGCGACATGCGCGTTGGTGTACGGCGCGCCCGGCGGGTGCATGGTGGTGAACAGGTAGTTGAGCCGGTCCGCCAGCGGGCTGCCGGCCGTGTCCGGTGACCTGTCTCCACCCGCTGCCATCTGCGCCCCCTCACGGCTGCTCCCGGGCTCGCACACCCTCACGGTTGGTTAAGGCGGACGACGCCCTGCGACGCATCCTGCCATGTGCCGCGCGGGGCGCACCAGCCCGGTCCGGCATCGCGGGGGTGGAGGACTTAACTACCAGTTGGTAGCCGAGCCAGAAGGGTGATCCGTCGGGCGAGGGAGGCGACCGGTCGACGGCCGGGATGTCCGCTTGCTGCCAGCGGCCGCGGCCGGGCGGCCGGGCTCCTCCCTCGTTCTCAGCGCATGCGCCGGGCCATCAGTCCACGCTCTGGAGGATGTGCGGCTCGGCGAGGTCGTCCTCGTAGCCGGCGAGTCGGATCGGCGCGGAACGCGCCCATACCTCCAGACTGCCCACCTCGGCGGCCTGCACGAACCGCCCGCTGTTATCGGCGCGCGCGTCGTCGCTCTGCGTTTGTTCGGGGGTCACCGCACACTCCCTCGTGTCGGCTGAACCGGATCTGTCGTCAGATTAACCAGCGCCTGAACGCTCCGCGCGTCGATTCTCAGGGAGTGGACAAAGAGCCGCCGCCGGGACCGCGTTCCGCGCCCGGTGGCCGCACGGGACCGTCCGTGGTGAGCTGGTACGTACGGGATCCACCGAACACGTCTCACTGGGTGGACAGCGCGGTATCCCAGGCGACATGGCCGTCGGGGCGCACCAGGACCGTACGCCGCCCCGCCCAGCCGTCGTGGGTGGTGGTCGGGCGCGCGGTCACGGCCCGTATCCGGTCCGGGCTCCCGGCGATCGCCCCGGCGGCGGCGAGGGCGTCGCCCGGTTCGCGTCCCGCGTCGCCCTCCGTACCGAGGTGGAGCAGCACGAAGCGCCCGTCGGCCAGGAGCGGATACAGGCTGGGCTCGGGCGCGCCGTCCAGCCCGAGGTCGGGCGCCCGGGTGCCGGTGAGCCGGCCGGCCGCCCCGTCCGCCGGGTAGGCCACGTCCAGCGCGGAGAGCTCCCCGGCGAACTGCCGGTTCACCGCCGGATGGGCGGCCAGGAGCCGGCCGAACACCGCGCGCAGGGCATGTGCGTCGGGCGTGTGGGTGGCGCCGAGCACGGTCTGGGCCTGGGTGTTCTCCAGCAGCGCGGCCCCCACGGGGTGACGCTCGGCGTGGTAGGTGTCCAGCAGCCCGTCCGGCGCGCGGCCCTGGCACACCGCGGCCAGCTTCCACCCGAGGTTGAAGGCGTCCTGGAGCCCCACGTTCAGGCCCTGGCCGCCCATGGGCATGTGCATATGCGCCGCGTCCCCGGCGAGCAGGACGCGGCCGTCGCGGTAGCGGGCGGCCTGCCGGGCGGCATTGCCGAACCGGGACAGCCAGCGGGGTGCCCGCATCCCGAAGTCCGTGCCCGCGACCTGGCGCAGATGGCCGCGCAGCTCCTCGAAGGTGAGCGGCCGGTCGGCGGGGATGGTGAGGGACTCCCTGGTGGAGCCCGCGACGCGGTGGTGCCCGTCGGCCAGCGGGACGATCAGGAAGCCCCCGTACTCGTTGTCGACCGAGGGGGCCGACGGCGGCGCGTCGAGCACCACATCGCCGAGGAGGCCGGTGGCCGTGGTCCCGGTGCCGGGGAAGTCGATCCCGGCGGAGGTCCGTACGGCGCTCCCGGCCCCGTCGCAGCCCACCACCCACGCCGCGCGCAGGGTGTACGTCCCGTCGGGGCCCGCCACGTCCACCTCGGCGCCGTCCGCGTCCTGGCGCACCTCCAGCGCCCGGTGGCGCCAGTGGATCTCCCCGCCCAGTGCCAGCAGCCGCTTCTCCAGCAGCTGCTCGGTGCGCAGCTGCGGCAGGACCAGCGTGTACGGGAACCGGGTGTCCAGCACGGAGAAGTCCAGCCGGACCGGCAGCCCGCCGTAGTGCCCGGTGGGCACGGGCACACCCTCGCGGACGAACGGCTCGGCGAGACCGCGCATCGCCAGCACCTCCAGGCTGCGCGGATGCAGGGTCAGCGCCTTGGAGTGCGGGCTGCGGGCGGCCTCGCGCTCGATCACGGTGACGTCCACGCCCGCCAGCCGCAGCTCGGCGGCGAGCAGCAGCCCCACCGGGCCGGCCCCCACCACGACGACGTCGTTCACCACACCATCTCCCTCGTTCGGTTCTCGATCCCGGCCTCTTGATCCAGGATCAATGATCTGGCCCCAGTAGACTTGATCCCGGATCAAGACGCAAGCGGAAGACGCAAGCGCGAGACGCAGGCGAGGGGAGAGCGACGGCATGGGCCTGGACCGCACGGCCGTGGTGACGGCGGCGCTGGAACTGCTCGACGAGGCGGGGCTGGACAAGCTCACAATGCGCAAGGTCGCCGAGCGGCTGGGCGTGCAGCTCAACACCGTCTACTGGCACGCCTCCAGCAAGCCCCGGCTGCTGGAGCTGATGGCCGACGCGATGCTCGAGGGATGCGCCGACGCGCCGCTCCCGGAGCCCTGGGACGAACGGGCGCAGGCGCTCGCCCACCGCTATCGCGCCGCGCTGCTGTCCCGCCGCGACGGCGCCCGGGTCGTGGCCGGGACGTATGTCGCCGAGGAGCACACCCTGCGCTTCGCGGACGCCATGACGGGCGCGTTCCTCGGCGGCGGCCACGGCCCCGCCGAAGCGGTCTGGCGGACCTGGTCGCTGGTGTACTTCACGCTCGGCCTGACCCAGGAGGAGCAGGCCGCCCGGGGCATCGGCGGCATGGAGCCGCTGCTGCGGGCGGCCACCGCCGAGCGATTCCCGTCCCTCGCCGCGGTCACCGAACACTTCGGCGACTTCGAACACCGCTTCCGGCATGGTGTCGGGCTGATCGTCAGGGGGCGGGAGGCGAGCGCGTAACCCGCCCGCTTCCGGGCCAGAAGATCCGAGGTATTGCCACGCCCATCCCCGCGTGGGCGGCCATTTCCGCCTGCCGTCCCCGCCGTCCATCCGATGTTTATGACGCCCGAGGGGTTCCGGTTCCGCGATGAGGGCTGCATCATGCCCGAGGGGTTCAGATTGAGGAACCTCAGGCATGTACGTGACCGCCGCCGCGCCCCGCCACCCCCGCCGAAGAACACCCGCACCCGGTTCACACCCCTGGAGCGTCATGTCATCCGCACCCACCAGAAGGACCGTCGTCGGCACCGCCATGGCCGCGGGCGCCGCCGCCGGACTCGCCGGTCCGGCCGCCGCGTACGCCGCCGAACCGCAGGCCCCCGCCGCGGCCGCCCGCCCCGCGGGGGACCCCTGGGAAACGGTCCTCGCCGACGCCGACATGGTGTGGCAGAAGATGCCGCAGACCTGGTACGAGGGCCCCTTCCTCGGGAACGCCCTGCTCGGCTCGGGCATCTACGCCGAGCCGGGCGGCGCCAACGCGGTGCGCTTCAATGTGCAGCACAGCGAGGTCCAGGACCACCGGCCGGAGTTCGGCTCCCTCTTCGGGCTCGCGCGGCTGCCCATCGGGTACTTCACCCTGGAGCCGGTCGGTGCCATCACCGCCGTCGACTGGCGGCTGCGGCTGCGCGACGCCGAGCTGACCGGGACCATCACCACCGACAAGGGCACCCTCACCCTCCGCGCCCTGGTGCACAACTCACGCTCCGTCATGGCGATCGAGGTGACCCCGAGCGCCGGTGAGACCGCGTTCCGCTGGGTGTTCCACCCCGCCGAGGCCATCAGCCCGCGGGTCGACTTCAAACCGGTGCCCGACGGCTACACCGGCAACCCCCCGGCCGTCGTCGAGGACCACCACGGCGTCCAGGCCGCCGTGCAGCCGCTGCTGGCCGGCGGACAGCATGTGACGGCCTGGCGGGAGCGGACCCGCGCCGGGCGGCGGACGCTGTACGTCACCGTGGCCCACTCCCACCCCAGGCGCACCGCGCTCGACCGGGCGCTGAAGGACATCGGGTCCGCCTCGGCGCTCCCCTACGACGCCCTCGCGCCCACCCATCGCGCCTGGTGGCACGCCTACTACCGGAAGAGCTTCCTCTCCCTCCCCGACGCCCGGCTCCAGCGCTTCTACTGGATCCAGCTGTACAAGGTGGCGGCGGCCGCGCGCGCCGACGCCCCCGTGATGGCCACCTCGGGGCCCTGGCTGGAGTCCACCCCGTGGCCCGCCACCTGGTGGAACCTCAATGTGCAGCTGGAGTACTGGCTGATCCACGGCTCCAACCACCTCGAACTCGACGCGGTGACACGGGCGCTCGGCGAATTCCGCGACAACCTCTCCAACCAGCTCGACGCCCCGTACCGCAAGGACTCGGCGGGCATCCCCCGGACCACCGACATCCATCTGGTCAACGGCGGCGCGGTGGCCAATGGCGGCTTCGCGGTCGGCATCCCCGGCCAGGACCCGCCCACCCCCGAGGTCGGCAACCTCACCTGGGCGCTGCACAACGTGTGGCTGACGTACCGGCACACCATGGACGAGTCGGTGCTGCGCGAGGTGGTCCATCCGCTGCTGCGCAAGGCCGTCGCCTACTACCTCCACTTCCTCACCCCCGGCAGCGACGGCAAGCTGCATCTGCCCGCCACCTTCTCGCCGGAGTACGGCGTCAACGCGCCCGACTGCAACTACGACCTGATGCTGCTGCGCTGGGGCTGCGCCACCCTCCTGGACTCGGCCCGGATCCTCGGCATCAAGGACCCCTCCGCGCCGCGCTGGCGGGAGGTGCTGGCCAAGCTCACGCCGTACCCCGTCGACGAGAACGGCTTCATGATCGGCGCGGGGGTGCCGTTCGCCAAGTCCCACCGCCACTACTCCCATATGCTCGCGGTCTATCCGCTGTACGAGGTCACCTGGGAGGACCCGGCCAAGCGCGAGCTGATCGAGACCTCCCTCAACCACTGGGTCGGCTTCGAGGGCGCGCTCCAGGGCTACACCTTCACCGGCGCCGCCTCGATGTCGGCGCAGATGGGGCGTGGTGAGGACGCGCTGAAGTACCTGGGCGAGCTGATGCGCCGCTTCATCCAGCCGAACACCATGTACAAGGAGTCAGGCCCGGTCATCGAGACGCCGCTGTCCGCCGCGCAGTCGCTGCACGACATGGTGTGCCAGAGCTGGGGCGGGGTGATCCGGGTGTTTCCCGCGCTGCCCGCCGCCTGGGACGAGCTGATGGTCCACGACTTCCGCACCCAGGGCGCCTTCCTGCTGAGCGCCGCCCGCGAGGGCGGCCGGACCCGCTGGGTGCGGCTGCGCAGCGAGGCGGGCGCGCCGTGTGTCGTACGGCACTCCCTGGAGGCGCCCATCGAGGTGCGGGACGCGCGGGGGCGGCGGCTGCCGTACGAGACCGCGGGCGCGGGCACGATCCGGATCGCGCTCGCCAGGGGCCAGGAGGCCATCATCACCGCCCGCGGCGACCGCCCGGACCTGACGGTCCGCCCGGTCGAGGCGGGCGAGCCGGCGCCGCGCTGGGGGCTCCCGGCGTCCTGAACCGCGTCTCCGGTCTCCCGAACCGCGTGCCCGGTCCCCCGGGCCGGGCCCCGGTCGCCGGTGGATGACGCGTGCCGACCGCCGTTCCGGGTTACCCATCACGCATGAGACGCATCAGTGACTTCGACCGCCGGCTGTTCGCGCGGGTCGCGGACAGCCGGCTCCGCGGTGCCCATCCGCTGCTGCCCCGGCTCAGCCGGGCCGCCGACCACGGCCGGCTGTGGTTCGGCACGGCCGGGGTGCTCGCCACGGTCGGCGGCCGCACGGCGCGGCGGGCCGCGCTGCGCGGCGTGGGCTCGCTGGCCGCCGCCTCGCTCATGTCGAACGTCGTGGTCAAGTGGACCGTGGAACGCAAGCGTCCGGTCCTGGACTCGGTGCCCCTGGTGCGCCGGCTGCGCCGGCAGCCGTGGACCAGCTCCTTCCCCTCCGGGCACTCGGCCTCCGCCGCCGCCTTCGCCACCGGGGTGGCGCTGGAGTCGTCGCGGTACGGCCTGCTGGTCGCCCCGCTCGCCGCCGCCGTCGCCGCCTCCCGGGTGTACGTGGGCGTCCACTACCCCAGCGATGTGCTGGCCGGTATCGCCCTCGGCGCCGGGGCCGCCGCGCTGACCTGCCGCTACTGGCCGCCGCGCCCCGAGGTCCCGGCACAGGCCCGGCCGCGGATCTCGGCGCCCGCGCTGCCCAAGGGCGACGGTCTGGTCGTCGTGGTCAACCAGCGGGCCGGTACGGGATACCCCACCGGCGGATTCACGGTCGCCGAGCAGCTGCGGGTGCTGCTGCCCGCCGCGGACATCGTGGAGTGCGGGCCCGACGACGACTTCATGGACCTGCTCCGGCAGTCCGCCCAGCGCGCCGCCGAGCGGGCCGGGGCGCTGGGCATCTGCGGCGGGGACGGCAGCGTCAACGCGGCCGCCACGATCGCGGCCGAACGCGGGCTGCCGCTCGCCGTGTTCCCCGGCGGCACCCTCGACCACTTCGCGCTGGACCTCGGCGTACCGGCCTTCGAGGACACCGCGCACGCCGTGACCGAGGGCGACGCGGTGGCCGTGGACCTCGGCCGCGCCACGCCCCTCGCCGGAGGCGGCGGGACCAGCCACTTCGTCAACACCTTCAGCCTCGGCTTCTACCCGGAGCTGGTGCGGATCCGGGAGAGCCTCCAGGGCCGGCTCGGCAAGTGGCCCGCGGCCGCCGTCGCGCTCACCCGGGTGCTGCGCACCGCGAGCCCCTTGGAGGTCGAGGTCAACGGGCGGCCGCGGCGGCTGTGGATGCTGTTCGCCGGCAACGGCGTCTACTCCCCCGAGGGTTTCGCGCCCGCCTACCGTCAGCAGCTCGACGACGGGCTGCTCGATGTGCGGGCGATCGACGGCGAGGAGCGGCTGGCGCGCACCCGGCTGCTGATCTCGGCGCTCACGGGCACGCTCGGGCGGTCGCATGTCTATACGACGCGGCGCATGCGCCAACTGCGCCTGTCGGGCCTACACGGCGTGGACAGCCGTGCCTACGATGGGGAGGTGGCCGCCGACCCCGCGGAGGAGCTGCTCATCGACAAGTGGCCGGGGGCGCTCACCGTCTACCGCCCCGCCGAGCCGCAGAACGAGCTGCTCCAAAGGGCCCGTACGGCGGCCGCGAAGGCACCCCATTGGTGGAGGGCCCTACTACGCAAGTAGTACGCGCAAGTCTGTGCTCAAGGACGACGACGGGGGCACGCCCCACCGTCAAGGATGAGGGCATGGACGAAGACCGATCGGCCCAGGGGGCCGCGACGTGACCTCCCTCGCGCTGTCTGTGCTGCTGGCCCTGGTCTCGGCGGTCTGCTACGCCGCCGGAGCCATACTCCAGGAGCATGTCGCGGCCACGACGCCGCGCCTCGCGTCCGCTCCGCTGCGGCGCGGGAGTTGGTGGACCGCGGTGACCCTCAACGGGGCGGGCGCGGTCCTCCATGTGGCCGCCCTGGCCTACGGCCCGCTGAGCGTGGTCCAACCCCTAGGGGCTCTCACGATCGTCTTCGCCCTGCCGATGGCGGCCGTGTTCGTCCGCCGCCGGGTCGGCGCGGCCGGCTGGCGCGGCGCGCTGCTGGCCACCGTGGGGCTCGCCGGGCTGCTCTCGCTGACCGGCTCCTCGCGGGCCCAGTCGCTGGCCGAGCGGGACGGCTTCTGGCTGATCGTGATCACGGTCTCCGCCATCGCCGTGCTGATCGCGGCGGCTCGTCTGATGCGGTCGCCCGGGATCCGCAGTGTGCTGCTGGCGGCGGCCGCGGGGACGGCCTTCGGTGTCTCGTCGGTGGTCACCAAGAACGTGGCCGTGGAGTGGACCTGGGACGCGTGGCAGGACAACCTGCCCGGTCTGGTCGCGATCGGGCTGCTGGCCTCGGGCGGGGTGCTGCTGTCCCAGGCGTCGTACCGGGGCGCCGGGCTGGCCTCGCCGCTGGCGACGGCGACCGTGGTCAACCCCGTGGTCGCCACCGCCGTCGGCCTCGCCGCGCTGGGCGAGCACTTCCGGCACGGCGCGCCCGGCACGCTGCTCGCCCTGGCGGCGGCCCTCGTCGCGAGCACCGGTCTGGTGATGCTGACGGTGCACAACGCCGAGGCGGAGGCGGAAGCGGAAGCGGCCGCCAAGGGCGCCGAGGCCGCGGTCATCGCGGCGCCGGGCGCCCCCGGACCCGACGGGCACGATGCCGCGGGTGGAGCCGGTGGAATCGGCGGAGTCGGTGGGTTCGGCGGACCGGAGCTTCCGGAGGGGCCCGGCGGACCCGGCCCGCACGAGGTGCCGGTCGGCCCCGACGTGCCCGCCGAGCCCGGCCCCTCGCTCCGTCTCTCCCGCCCGATCCCCCGCCAGCCCACCGGCGACGAGGAGCCCGACCCCCACCTGTCCGACCCGCGCCTGCCCGAGCGCGGCGAGGCCGTCCTTCAGCCCAACGCCTAGCCAAGGCACGCGGGCGGGACCGGCCTCGGCGCCGCAGTTGGCCGACGACGTATCGCGGCACTTCCCGCGGAGCGCTTAGGCCGCGCCGGGCCGCCCCTGGCCGAGCAGGTCCACCAGCCCCGAGAGACCCTCATGGCCATGGCCGGCGGCGACCCGGCGGGCCATGAGGTGGCCGATCGGGGCGATCAGTTCGGGGCTGAGGCCCTGGTCCCGTGCGGAGCCGGTGAAGTTGACGAACGCGGCCGACTGCATGGCGAGGTTGGAGACCACCCCGGTGGCATGGTCGCCGGAGTCGATCTGCCGCGCGTAGCCGTCCACGGCCCCGGACATGGCGGTCAGCCAGCGCCCCACCAGCGGGGCGACATCGGCCGCCGCCACCCCGTCGGACCGTACGAGGGCGTAGGCGTGCAGCACCCCCGAGAACATCCCGTACATCGCGCTGAGCAGGGCGATGTCGTACAGCGGGGCACGCCCGGGGTCCTCGCCGAGATCGTGGCTCTCGCCGAAGAGGTCCAGCACGGCCCGGTGCTCCGCGAAGACGGCGGGCGAGCCGCTGTAGAGGAGGAAGGCGGCGGGCGTCCCGATCATCGGCGGGACGGCCATGATGCCGCCGTCGAGGTACTGGGCACCGTGTCCGGCCGCCCACGCGGCCAGCTCACGGGCCTGCCGCGGAGTGCCGTTGGTGAGGTTGACGACGGCCTTGCCGGACAGGGCGTCCCCGAGGGGGGCCAGCACCTGCCGTACGGAGTCGTAGTCGAGCAGGCAGACCACCACCAGGGGGCTCGCCGCGACGGCCTCACCGGCCGTGGCGGCGGTCAGCGCGCCCTCGGCGGCGAGCGCCTCGGCCTTGGCGGCCGTACGGTTCCACACCGTCGTCCGGTGCCCGGCCCGCAGCAGGGCGCGGGCCAGGGCGGTGCCCATGTCGCCGAGGCCCAGCACCGTCACGGGGGATTCGCTCATCTCGGTTGCTCCAGAAGTTTCGATACCGCTTGGTCGTAGGGGTCCGGCGCGCCGATCACAGGCTCGTTCCCCGGCGGTAGTGTGGGCAAGTACGCACTAAATAGTGCGTACTTACCTTGAGGTCAGTGGGGACGGGCGGGGCTTTGGGAAAGCAGCCTTATGTCTGCGGTCTGGACGCGGCCGTGGACGTGATCGACGGAAAGTGGAAAGTCCTGATCATCTGGGCGCTCGATCACCAGCGGTGCCGTTTCGGGGAACTGCGGCGGCTGGTCCCGGGTGTGACCGAGAAGGTGCTGACGCAGCAGCTCAGGGAGTTGGAGGCGGACGGAATCGTCCACCGGGAGAGCTACGACACAAAGCCGCCGAAGGTGGAGTATTCGCTCACCGAGCTGGGCGACGAGCTGAAGACGGCGCTGGTTCCGCTGGGCGCGTGGGGCAGGCGGCGGATGGCGGCGCTGGAGGAGGCGGGGCAGAGCTGACCTCCGGGCCGCGGTTGGGCGGGCCCCTGCGGAAGCTATTTTCCAACCGGCCCTTCACGGGGTAGGGGTGTGGAGTTCACCCCGCTCACTTGGAGGCCCCGTGACCGACAGCGCTCCCCGGAGCCAACCACGCACCCCCTGGCGAGCCGTATTCGGCGGCTCGATCGGAAATCTCGTCGAATGGTACGACTGGTTCGTCTACGCCAGCTTCGCCACCTACTTCGCCGGAGCCTTCTTCCCCAAGGGCAACGACACGGCGCAGCTCCTCAACACCGCCGGGATCTTCGCGGTGGGCTTCTTCATGCGTCCCGTCGGCGGCTGGCTGCTGGGCCGGTTCGCCGACCGGCGCGGCCGCAAGGCGGCGCTCACCCTGACGGTGACGCTGATGTCGGCCAGTGCGCTGCTCATCGCCATCGCCCCGACCTATGACCAGGTCGGCTACTTCGGCGCGTTCGTGCTGCTGGTGGCGCGGCTGCTCCAGGGCCTGTCGGTGGGCGGTGAGTACGCGGCCAGCGCCACCTATCTCACCGAGGCGTCCCGGCCCGGCGGCCGCGGCTTCGTCTCCAGCTTCCAGTACGTGTCGATGACGGCGGGTCAGCTGATCGGCCTCGGTCTTCAGATCCTGCTTCAGCACACCATGTCCGACGACGCGCTGCACTCCTACGGCTGGCGCATTCCGTTCGTCGTCGGCGCCGTGGGCGCGGCCGTGGTCTTCTGGCTGCGGCGCAATCTGCTGGAGACCGAGGTCTACACCGAGGAGGAGGACCACCAGGACCAGGAGCGGGGGACGATCGCCGAGCTGCTGCGCCACCGCAAGGAGGCGGCGCTGGTCATCGCGCTGACCATGGGCGGCACGGTCGCGTACTACACGTACACCACCTATCTCACCAAGTACCTGTCGAACACGGCCGGGATGAGCAAGTCCGACGCCTCGCTGGTGAGCTTCTGTGCCCTGTTCCTGTTCATGCTGTTGCAGCCGCTGGCCGGATCGCTCTCGGACCGGATCGGGCGCCGTCCGCTGCTGATCACCTTCGGCATCGGCTCGATGCTCTGCACCGTCCCCATCATGACCGCCCTCTCGCACGCCGACAGCTTCGCCGGGGCGCTGCTGCTCTCGCTCGCGGCGCTGGTCATCGTCACCGGCTACACCTCGATCAACGCCGTGGTGAAGGCCGAACTCTTCCCCACCCATGTCCGCGCGCTCGGGGTGGCCCTGCCGTACGCGCTGGCCAACGCGCTGTTCGGCGGCACCGCCGAGTATGTGGCGCTGTGGTTCAAGAAGGGCGGTGTGGAGTCCGGGTACTACTGGTACGTATCGGCCTGCGCCGCGGTCTCGCTCGTCGTCTACCTCACCATGCGGGAGACCCGGGACGCCGCCCTCTCCCGGGGCCGCGCCGACGACCCGGCCGCCCCGGGGAAGCGGCGGACGACCGCGGTGTGACGGGGCGAGGGGCCGGTCCCGGCGTCAGCGGTCGGCGGTCACGCTCATCTGGGCCCAGACCACCCGTCCGCCGTTCACGCCCGCCCGGTCCCCCCACGCGTCGGCCAGGGCGCGGACCAGCGCGAGTCCGCGCCCGCACTCGTCCTCGAGACCGGCCTCCCGCGGTGTGGGGACGGCCGGTCCGCCGCCCTGGTCGGCGACCTCGACATAGAGCATCCGCCGCTCATGGGCGCGCAGCACACAGAGGATCTGCTCGCTCCCGGTGTGCACCAGGGCATTGGTGAAGAGCTCGGACATCACCAGCTCGGCGGCCTCGCAGACCTCCTCCGTAAAGCCCCACTCCGGCGCCCGGGACCGCACCCGGTGCCGGGCGACCGCGACCGAGGCGCCTCTGGCGGGCAGATGGAACCTCTCCTGGCGGAGGGCGGAGTCAACGCTCCCGGAGCTCGGGTGGTGGGCCATCGTCGAGCGCTGACGCAATGCCACGGCCATGTGCCTTCCGTCCGTCCTACCTGTGGGGGCGTGAATGCCGTACGTGAATGCCGCAAGTGCGCGACACAGCAGCCACGTTGGACTGGTCACACCCGTCACTATCGTTGCTGCGAGCATCAGTTGGCAAGGCGCGATCTGCAAAATGCAGAATAGCTAGCGCACTCTGTCGCCCCCACCTCGTACGTGGCACACTGATCCTGACAAGACCGTCCCAGGAGGTACGACGTGGGTGAAGCGCGGTCTGCCCCGACCGTCGGGCAGATGGTCCTCGGCATGCGACTGAGGGACCTTCGCGAAAAAGCCGGCGTCAGTTACGACGTGGCTGCCAGAGCGCTGCACGTCAACCAGACCACGGTGCGCAGGATGGAGAAGGCCGAGGTCGGCCTGAAACTCCCCTACGTCGAGAAGCTGCTCCAGACCTACGGCGCCGAGCAGCAGGAGATCGACGCCTTCCTCGCCCTCGCCGAGGAGGCCAACCGGCCCGGCTGGTGGCACCGGTTCCGCGATGTGCTGCCGGACTGGTTCAGCCTCTATGTGAGCCTCGAGGGCGCGGCCAGCCGGATCCGCGCCTATGAGCCGCACTTCATACCCGGGCTGCTACAGACCGAGGACTACGCCCGTGCGCTGCTCTCCATCGGCTTCCCGCACGGGTCCGCCCAGGAGCTCGAGCGCCGCGTGGCGCTGCGGATGGAGCGCCAGGAGCTGCTCAGCCGCCCGGACGCGCCGCATCTGTGGGTCGTGATGGACGAGACGGTGCTCCGTCTGTCCATCGGCGGTCCCGCGGTGATGCGCGCCCAGATCGATCGCCTGATCGAAGAGGTTCAAAGACCGAACATCACCCTTCAGGTGGTGCCGTTCTCCGCCGGCCCCCACCCGGGCATGGGCGGACCCTTCCAGCTCTTCCGGTTCCAGATCCCGGAACTGCCGGACATCGTCTATGCCGAGGGCCTGACCGGCGCCGGCTATCTCGACCAACGTTCCGATGTGGTCGCTTATCTGGAGGCCCTGGACCGCATGGGCACCCAGGCCACATCGGCGCGGCGGACGGAGAACTTTCTCCGTGGGATTCGCAAGGAGCTCTGACTGTGGATCAGGTACACGTGTACAACGGCATGCCCGCCAAACATCTGGGAACCGAAGGCTGGGCCAAGCCCTGGAGCGGCCCCAACGGCGGTGCTTGCGTCGAGGTCATGAGGCTGAACGACGGGCGGGTGGCCCTGCGTCAGTCGACCGATCCGGACGGCCCCGCCCTGATCTACACCCACCATGAAATCGAGAAGTTCATCCAGGGTGCCAAGGCCGGCGCCGCGGACTTCCTGCTCACACGCCCAGAAAACCTGACCACCTCGGCGGGTACCGCATCGGAACGGAGGGCCGCGTGACCGACAACGGACTCGCCCCTGACCAGATCGACACCACCAAGCCGCACCCGGCTCGGATGTACGACTTCTACCTCAACGGCAAGGACCACTACGAGGTCGACGCGGAGGCCGCCGGGCGGGTGCTGGAGGTCTATCCGACGGTCCGGCTCAACGCCACCGTCAACCGGGCCTTCATCCACCGCGCCACCCGCTGGCTGGCCCGGGAGGCCGGGGTCCGGCAGTTCCTGGACATAGGCACCGGCATACCCACCGAGCCCAACCTCCACCAGGTGGCCCAGTCGGTCGCCCCGGAGGCCCGGGTGGTCTACACCGACTACGACCCCATCGTGCTGGCCTACGCCCAGGCGCTGCTCGTCGGCACCCCCGAGGGGCGTACGGCCTATGTGCAGTCGGATGTGCGCGATCCCCAGCGGATCATGAGCGCGCCCGAGCTGCATGAGACGCTGGACCTGGACCAGCCGGTGGCGATCTCCGTGAACGCGCTCTTCCACTTCATTCCGGATGAGGACAAGCCGTACGAGATCATCCGTGAGCTGATGGCGCCGCTGGTTCCGGGCAGCTATCTGATGCTGACCCACTCCACGCATGACTTCTCCGAGGAGACCTGGCGGAACGTCATCCGGGTCTACAAGGAGAGCGGGATCTCCTTCACCACCCGCTCCCAGAGCGAGGTCGGGGCCTTCTTCGACGGTCTGGAGCTGATCGACCCGGGTGTGTCGGAGCCCCACCACTGGAATCCGGACCCCGAGGACCGGCCGGAGAGCATCCGCAGCGCGGACATCAACATGTGGGCGGGAGTGGCCCGCAAACCGTGACGCCTGCGGCGGTACGCGGGATGGCCGGGGGCTTCGCGGGGCGGTGTTACGGCGCCTCCGTGGGGTCGGCGACCGTGAAGCCCAGTATCGCGCCCCCGCCCGGTCGCGGCCGGGCGAAGACGGTGCCGCCGTGTGCGAGGGCGACCTCGCGCACGATGGCCAGGCCCAGCCCGGAACCGGGCAGACTGCGGGCTCCGGGCGCGCGGTAGAAGCGGTCGAAGACCCGCTCGCGGTCCTCCTCGGCGATGCCCGGGCCCCGGTCGAGCACCTCCACCCGGCGCCCGCTGATCACCACCTCGACCGGCTCGGTGCCGCCCTGGTCGAACTTGGCGGCGTTCTCCACCAGATTGGAGACCGCGCGCTGGAGGGTGGCCGGGTGGCCCGTCAGCCGGGTGTCGCCCTCGGCCCGTACGGTGATCTCCCGGCCGGTCCGGCGCCGGGCGAGGGTCGCGGCGGTGGTGGCCACCTCCTCCAGCGAGACCTCGGTACGGGGTTCGTCGTCCCTCTGCCCGGCCGCCAGGTCCACCAGCTCGTTGACGAGATCGGTCAGCTCCCGGGTCTCCCCCGCGAGATCCGCCAGCAGATCCTCGCGCGCGGGCCCCGGCAGCTCCTCGAAGCGGCGCAGCAGGGAGATGTTGGTACGCAGCGAGGTGAGCGGGGTGCGCAGCTCGTGCCCGGCGTCCTGGACCAGCCGCCGCTGGTCGTCCTTGGAGCGCGCGAGCTGTCCGAGCATGCCGTCGAAGGCCCGTCCGAGGCGGCCCACCTCGTCGTCCCCGGCGACCGGCACCGCCACCTCCATCCGGCCGGTGGCGGCCACGCTCTCGGCGACCCGGGTCAGCCGCACCAGCCGCCGGGTGATCCGCCCGGCCAGCCACCAGCCGGCCAGTCCGGCGGCCAGGATGACGGCGACCACGAACAGCGCGGTGCGCTTCTGGAGCTCGCGCAGCAGATCCTCGGTGTCGCTGATCTGCTGGGCCACCTGGATCGCGCCGGTGCCGTCGCCCACCGCGACCGTGGCCATCCGGTACTGCTCCCCGCCGATGCCGATCTCGCGCCGCAGGACGGTGCCCGGGGTGCTGGAGGCGGCGGTCGTCCGGTCGTCGTCGATCACCGGCAGCGGGGGCTTGCCCGCGTCGTAGACCGTGCCCCGGCCGTTGATCACCTGGACGTCCATCCGGCTGATCCGGCGCAGATCGTCCCGCAGGTCGTACGGGACGGGCACGACGGCCTCGGTGGGGTACTGCCGCAGGATCACCTTCTCGCCGCGGACTTGGCTGCGCAGATCGCGGATGACGTCGTCGAACGCCGACTGCTGGTCCACCCGCACCAGCCCGGCCGCCGCGTCATAGCTGAGCCCGCCGACCAGCAGGGTGACCACGGTGGCCGCCGCCGAGAACGACAGCGCGAAGGTGGTCCGCAGGCTGGGCCGGCCACGGCGGAGCGGGGGGAGCCGCACCATCACTCCTCCCGCAGGGAGTAGCCGACCCCGCGCACCGTGTGGATCAGCGGGGTGCGCCCCTCCGGATCGACCTTGCGGCGCAGATAGCCGATGTAGACGGCGAGGTTCTTCGAGCCGGGGCCGAAGTCGTAGCCCCAGATGCGGGCGTAGATGGTGGTGTGGTCCAGGACGATGCCCGCGTTGCGGGCCAGCAGCTCCAGCAGGTCGAATTCGGTGCGGGTCAGCTCCAGCTCCGTACCGCCGCGCCAGACCCGCCGGGCCGAGGAGTCCAGCCGCAGATCGGCGACCTCCAGCACCCCGTCGATGGCGGTGTCCTCCGGCGCGGCCGGTTCGGCGGGGGCGGCGCGGCGCAGCAGCGCGCGCAGCCGGGCGAAGACCTCCTCGATCTCGAAGGGCTTGGCCACATAGTCGTCGGCCCCGGCGTCCAGGCCCTCGATCCGGTCGGCGGTCTCGACCCGCGCGGTGAGCATCAGGATGGGGGTGCGGTCCCCCTCGGCGCGCAGCACCCGGCACACCTGGAGCCCGTCCACGCCCGGCATCATCACGTCCAGCACGATCACGTCCGGGCGCTCACGGTGGATGGCCGCCAGCGCCTCTATCCCGTCGGGCACGGCGGTGACGCGGTACCCCTCCAGGGTCAGGGCGCGTTCCAGGGCCTGGCGGATGGCACGGTCGTCCTCGGCGAGCAGCACGGTGTTGGTCACACCCCGAGTCTGCCAAGGCCGCAGCGGTGCCCGCGCCGGGCGGGGCCCTGAGCGGGGCTTCTTACCCCGCTCTCACCTTCTTCACGCGGTGGGCTTACCGGGCCTCGACAAGGTGTCGAGGAGCTTCCGGGGGAAACTCGCCCCGGGGACGCACCCGGCCGGAGAAAATACCGCATGAAGATCGCATTCCTGCTGCACAACGCCTACGGGATCGGCGGAACGATCCGGACGACCATGAACCTCGCGACGGCGCTCGCCGACCGCCACGAGGTCGAGATCGTCTCGATGATGCGGCACCGCGAGACGCCGCGTTTCGCCCTGGATCCGCGCGTGCGGCTGGTCCCCCTGGTGGACACGCGTCCGGAGAGCGCGGACGCGAAGCACCCGCTGTTCTTCGAGGCCAGCCGGGACTTTCCGGCCGCCGAGAAGCGGATCAAGCAGTACAACCGGCTGATGGACACGCGGGCCGCGGAATATCTGCGCGGCTGCGACGCCGAGGTGATCGTCGGCACCCGGCCGGGGGTGAACGTCTACATCTCCCGCTTCGCCCCGCGCCGCGCGCTGCGCATCGCCCAGGAGCATCTGCGGTACGAGGCGCACAGCAAGAAGCTGCGGGCGGAGCTGGCCCCGTTCTACCGCACGCTGGACGCCGTGGTCACCACGACGGAGGCGGACGCCGCGGTCTACCGCAGGAAGATGCCGATGCCGGGGGTGCGGACCCTGGCGATACCCAACAGCGTCCCCGACCCCGGTATCGCCCCCTCCGAGGGCACCGAGCCGGTGATCGCGGCGGCCGGGCGGCTGGTCCGCGGCAAGCGCTTCGACCTGCTGATCGACGCCTTCGCGGAGATCTCGGCGAAGTTCCCGGCCTGGCGGCTGCGGATCTACGGCGGGGGCGCGGAGAAGGAACGGCTCGCGGAGCGCATCGAGCGGCTGGGCCTGTCCGGGAGCGCGGAGCTGATGGGGTCCCGCTCCCCCATCGAGGCGGAGTTCGCCAAGGCGTCGCTGGTCGCGGTCGCCTCGGACGCGGAGTCGTTCGGGATGACGATCGTGGAGGCCATGCGCTGCGGGGTGCCGGTGGTGAGCACCGACTGCCCGCTCGGCCCCGCCGAGATCATCAAGGACGGGGTCACCGGACGGCTCGTCCCCACCGGGGACAAGCACGCGCTGGCGAGCGCCCTGATGGAGCTGATGGGCGACGCCCCGGCCCGGCGGGCGATGGGCGCGGCCGCCCTGGAGAGCTCCCGGATCTACGACCCTGAGCCGATCGCCCGGCGCTATGACCAGCTCTTCGAGGAGCTGCGCGCGAGCCGGTTCGCCCGCCTCTGGGAGCGCTACCGGACCGCCGCCCGCGCCCGTCTGCGGCGGCTGGCCCGCCGCTTCGGCCTCTCGCCCGGCCGCCGCACCCCGGCGGCGGGCCGCAAGGCGAGCGCGTGACCCGACGCCGGACCGCGGTGCCCCGTCGTCACCAGGACGTCGGGGCGTAGTCCTTCAGGAAGCAGCCGAAGAGGTCCTCGCCGCCCTCGCCCCGGACGATCGGGTCGTAGACCCGCGCCGCGCCGTCCACCAGGTCGAGCGGGGCGTGGAAGCCCTCGGCCGCGAGCCGCATCTTGTCCGGGTGCGGGCGCTCGTCGGTGATCCAGCCGGTGTCGACGCTCGTCATCAGGATGGCGTCGGACTCGAACATCTCGCGTGCGCTGGTGCGGGTCAGCATGTTCAGCGCGGCCTTGGCCATATTGGTGTGCGGATGGCCCGCGCCCTTGTAACCCCGGCCGAACTTGCCCTCCATCGCGGAGACGTTGACCACGTACTTGCGCCGGGCGGGCGAGGCGGCCATCGCCGGGCGCAACCGGCTCACCAGGATGAACGGCGCCGTCTCATTGCACAGCTGGACCTCGAGCATCTCGACCGGGTCCACCTCGCCGACCCGCTGCACCCAGGTGTTGCTCGGGTCCAGGTCCGGCACCAGGCCGCCCGCGTCGATCGCGGTCCCGGCCTCGATCCGGGCCGGTGAGGCGGAGCCGCGCTCAAGGGCGAGGGCGGTGAGGTCCTGCGGGGTGAGGGCGCCCTCCCGGGACGCGCGGGGCGCCGGCAGGGCCGCCTGGGCGCCGCTGCCGAAGGCGCCGAGGACCAGGGACTCGGGGAGCTCCCCGGCGGGGAGCGGCGCCGACTCGCCCGCTATCAGCTCCGCGTACGCCTGCGGGGTGCGGCGGACGGTCTGGGCGGCGTTGTTGATCAGTATGTCCAGCGGGCCCGCGGCGCTCACCGCGTCGGCCAGCGCGATCACCTGGGCGGGGTCGCGCAGATCGGTGCCGACGACCTTGAGCCGGTGCAGCCACTCCCCGCTGTCCGGCATGGCCGTGAAGCGGCGGATGGCGTCGACCGGGAAGCGGGTGGTGATGGTGGTGTGCGCGCCGTCGCGCAGCAGCCGCAGCGCGATATACATGCCGATCTTCGCCCGGCCGCCGGTGAGCAGGGCACGGCGCCCGGTGAGATCGGTGCGGGCGTCGCGGCGGGCCCGGTTCTCGGCGGCGCAGTCGCGGCACAGCTGGTGGTAGAAGGCGTCGACCTCGACATACCGGGTCTTGCAGACGTAGCAGGAGCGGGGGCGCTCCAGGATGCCCGCGATCTCCGTGGTGACGGAGCTGGTGAGCGCGCGGCCCAGCGTCTCGTCGTCGATCCGGTCGGCGGCGCCGGTGGCGGTGGCCTCGGTCACGGCCTTGTCGTTCGCGGTCTTCGCGGCCCGCCGCTCCTGGCGCCTGCGCTGCTTGACGCTGCGGTAGATCCCGGAGGTGGCCCGGCGGACCATGATCGCGTCGGGGTGGTCGACCGGCAGCCGGTCGAGTTCCGCGAGGACGCTCAGACAGGTCGCCAGCCGCTCCGGGTCGATGCCCGGCCCCTCGGCCGGGGCACGCTCGGCCCGGCCTTCGTCAGTCACCGTCATCGCCGCTGCCGCTTTCTTGGTTCGCCTGTTCCCCTGGACAACGGCGAAACTTTACGGAAGCGGGGGCGAATGCGCCAAACCGCGTGCCGCCTCACCCTCCCGGCTTGCGGTACGCATAGCCGCCGGTCGGCGCCGGGGTGCCCGCTCCGCCCGGCTGCCCGGTGCCCGTCGTCAGCGCGCGGATCACCCCGTGGTCCGGGGAGAGCGCACAGGCGGGGTCGGTGCGGGCGGCGTCGCCGGTCAGGGCGTACGCCTGGCAGCGGCAGCCGCCGAAGTCCGCCGCGCGGCGGGTGCAGGTGCGGCACGGCTCGCGCATCCACTCCTCGCCCCGGTAGCGGTTGAAGGCGCCCGAGTGGTCCCAGATCCACTCCAGGGGGTGGTCGCGGACGCTGGGCGGGTCCAGGTCCGGCAGGCTCGCGGCGGCGGGGCAGGGCAGCACGGTGCCGTCGGGCGCGACGGTCAGCGAGACCGCGCCCCAGCCGCCCATACAGGGCTTGGCCACGCCGTCGAAGTAGTCGGGCACGACCCACACCAGATCGGTGGCGCCGCCCAGCCGCTCCCGCCACCGCTGGACGGTCTCCCGCGCCCGGGCGAGCTGGTCGCGGGTGGGCAGCAGGGCGTCGCGGTTGCGCAGCGCCCAGCCGTAGAACTGGGTGTTGGCCAGCTCGATCCGGTCGGCGCCCCAGTCCAGGCCGCGCCGGATGATGGCGTCGAGCGCGTCGAGGTTGTCGCGGTGCAGGACGACATTGATCCCGAGCGGCAGTCCGGCCGCGCGCACCAGGGCGGCGGCCCGTTCCTTGGCGGCGTACGCGCGGTGCCCGGCGATCCGGTCGGAGGCGGCCGGATCGGCGTGCTGCACGGACAGCTGGACGCTGCGCAGCCCGGCGGCGGTCAGCGTGGCCAGCCGGGCACCGTCCAGGCCCACGCCGCTGGTGACGAGCTGGGTGTAGATCCCGGCGGACTCGGCGGCGGTGACGATCTCGGCGAGATCGCCGCGCAACAGCGGTTCGCCGCCGGAGAGATGGGTGTGCACCACGCCCAGCTCCCCGGCCTGGCGCAGCACCTCCGCCCACTCGGCGGTGGACAGCTCACGGGAGCGGCGGACCAGCTCCAGCGGGTTGGAGCAGTAGGGGCAGTGCAGCGGGCAGCCGTGGGTGAGCTCGGCGAGCAGGGCCCAGGGGCGGGGCGCGGCGGTCATCGGACCCAGCCCTCCCCGCGCATCCGGTCGAGGAAGGCGGGCACGTCCTCGGCGACGGGCGCGCCGGGGAAGCGGCTCCGGAGTTCCGCCACGATGGCGTCGAGGTCGCGGTCGCCGTCGCACAGCCGCAGGATCTTCGCGGCGCTGCCGCGCAGCACCACCACCCGCTCGGGCAGCACCAGCAGATCGGCGTCCCGCACCCGGTCGTGGCGCAGGCTCACGGCGGGGGCCAGCGCGGGCCGCCATCCGGCCGGGGCGGGGCCGGGGCCGGGACCGGAGCCGGTCATATGCCCTCCCCCGGGCCGTCCTTGATGTCGGCCCCCGGGCCGTCCTTGGTGTCGGCGTGGTCGACCGCGTCCAGCAGCGACCACAGCACATCGCATTTGAAGGCGAGCGCCGCCACCGCTCGGTCCTCGTCCTCGGGGGTCCGCGCCCAGGTCAGGACCAGGTCGAGGGCCTCGGTGCTGTCCCGGCGCCCCTGGCCGACCCGGTTGCGGAAGTAGACCAGGCCCTCGCGTTCGATCCAGGGGTAGTACCGCTCGAAGGCGTCGATCCGGGTGAGCATGATGCCGGGCGCGGACAGCTCGGTGAGCGAGGCGGCGACGGCTTCCAGGGGCCCGCGCAGTCGGCAGAAGTTGACATAGCCGTCCACCGCGAGCCGCACCCCGGGCACCACCTCGGCACCCGACAGCAGGCGGTCCCGGTCCAGCCCCGCGGCCTCGCCGAGCCGCAGCCACCGCTCGATACCGCCCTCGCCCTCGGTGGCGCCGTCGTGGTCCTGGATGCGCCGCAGCCACATCCGGCGCAGCCGTGAGGTGTCGAGCTTGGCGGTGATCAGCGCGTCCTTGACGGGGATGTGGCGCTGGTAGTGGAAGCGGTTGAGGATCCAGCGGCGCAGTTCGGCGGGGGTGAGCTCGCCCGCGTGCATCCGTACGTTGAAGGGGTGGCGGTCGTGGTAGCGCTCCTGCGCGACCGCGCGCAACCGCTCCTCGAGCCGGGTCCGTGGGGTGCTCACAGGTCGATCACCATCCCGTCGGCGGCCACCTCGACGCCCAGCTTCCGCAACCCCGAGTGCTGGGGGGCGGCCGGGTCGTTGAGGGGGTTGGTGTTGTTGAGGTGGGTGTACAGGGTGCGCGCTTCGAGTGCGGCGAGCCGGTGCGCCGTGCCGTCCGGTCCTTCGATCGGCAGATGGCCCATGGCGGTGGCGGTACGCGAACCGAAGCCGCTGGTGAGGGGCTCGTCATCGGACCAGAAGGTGCCGTCGACGATCACACAGTCGGCCGCTTCGGCGGCGCGCTGGAAGGTGTCGGGCCAGGCGGCGAGCGCGGGGGCGTAGAGCAGGGAGCGGCCGGTGGCGCGGTCGGTCAGCCGCAGGGCGACCACCCAGGCGTCGTCGTCCGGGGCGCCCCGTCCGGCCGCGTAGCGGGGGCGTTTGGCGGAGACGGGCACGGCGCCGACGGCGAGGGGCGAGCCCTCGGCGAGCGGCCGGTCCCCGGGGCCGAGGGGGCGCCAGTCCAGCCGGGCGTAGGGGGTGAGGACCTCGCCCAGGTGGAGCCCGGTCAGCAGGGCGTGCCGCACCGGGTCGGTGGCCACGATCTCGATGGCGTCCGCCTCGCGCAGCCGGGCGATGCCGAGGGTGTGGTCGAGTTCGGCGTCGGTGAGGATCACCCCGGCCAGCGGGGTACGGCGCGGTTCGGGCCCGGGGTGCAGTTCGGGGCAGTCCTCGACCTGGTCGCCGAGGTCGGGGGTGGCGTTGACCAGATACCAGCGGCCTTCGTCGGCCTGGACGGCGAGCGAGGCATGGCGGCGGCGCCACCCCGGGTGGGCGCGTGCCCCGGAGCATCCGGGGCACGCGCAGTTCCACTGGGGTACGCCGCCACCCGCCGCGGTGCCGAGCACGCGCACGCGCATGGCGGGGAGCTCAGCGGGCGTTCAGCGAGTAGGCGGTGACCTCCAGCGCGGTCTCCACGACCACGTAGTCGGGGGTCTGCCAGGCGGTCTCGCCGGCCTCCGTACGGGTGCGGTCCGCCGTCTCGGGCGCCGTGCGCGGTGTGGTCTCGTTCATGGCTTCGACCTGCCTTCCATCTGGGTGGGGGATGAATCAACGGGACGGGGCGGACGGGCCGTCAGCGGGCGGTCCGGATCCGCGGTGCCCCGCCGTCGGTGGTGGTGCGGCCGCTCCCGGGGTAGGCGGATCCGATGCGCACCTCGTCCAGCAGCAGCTTGCGATAGTGCTTGGTGTCGGTGGCCGCGGCCCAGGTGCTGTTCACCGTGAGCCGGACATAGCGCTTGGTGGTGGCGGGGATGTCGATGAACCGCACCCCGCGGGCGCTGGGCAGCGTTCCGGAGGCGACCGGGCTGCCCCAGTCGCGGCCGTTGTCGGAGACGTGCACCTGGTAGTCGCGGATGCGGGCGGACTGCTCGGTGTCGGAGCGGGCGTAGGAGACCGACCACTCCCGCTGGTTCACGGCCAGATAGCGGATGCTCTTGGCGGACCGCAGATCGAGGGTGACCGAGGCGGGCAGGGTGGTGTTGTTGTCCCAGTACGTCTGCGGATCGCCGTCGAGCACGGCGGAGGCGGGGTGGCCGCTCGCGGAGACACTGGCGCTCGCGGTGACGGAACCGGGCGGGACGATGCCCTGGCGGCCGTCGGTGCGGACCGCGAGGACGGTGTCGTACGGATCCCAGTCGGTGATGCCGGAGATGGTGATCCGGCCGTCGCTCTGGCGGAAGTCGAGCTTCTTCCCGGTGCGGTAGTCGGTGACGCCGGTCGCCTGGTAGCCGTTGTCCCGCAGCGTCAGCGTGGAGCCCGAGGGCCGGGTGAGGACGTGGACGAAGTGGCGGTCGGGGTCGGCCGTGCTCACCGTGGTCACCCCGTGGGCGCCGTCGTTCCAGGCGCCGGGCTGGAGTCCGCCGTAGGAGTAGCCACCGCCCTCGGTGCCGTTCAGCGATCCCCAGATCTTGTCGAGGTAGGTCTTGGCGTAGTTGTTGAAGGCTTCCTGTTTGCCGGGGAAGCGCCCGTTCACCTGGGCGGTCTCGGCCATGAGGGATTTGACGGAGGATCCGGAGTCGCTGATCAGCCGGCCGAGGGTGAGTCCCCGGTCCACCGCCGAATCGGTGCCGCTGTACCACCAGGCCCCGCTGCTGGGCAGCTTGAAGCAGGCCTCGGTGAGCCGGGGCTGCGGGGTCCAGATGGCCTGGGGGTAGTCATAGGCCGGGGTCATCCCGGTCTTCTGCTCATTGCTGACCGTGTCCATGATCGGCGTGTCTTCGTTGTTGTTGCTCAGCAGCCAGCCGGGACGGTCGGCGCGGATCTTCTCGTAGAGCCCGTGGTCGATCCAGTAGTCGTTGTCGTTGTCGATCCAGAACCCGGACAGCCCGGGGTACTTCCGCATCACTTCCACGAAGTTGTCGTAGGAGTACTCGCCGAAGCCGTCGCGCGTGGTCAGGTCGGTGTCACGGCCCTTGTAGGCCGAGTAGGCCGCCGAGTCCAGCCATTCGTGACCGCCCTCGGCATGCCACTGCGGATCGTCGGTCATGTAGAGCATGACCTTCAGCCCCTGGGCGCTCGCCGCGTCAATCAGCTCGCCGAGGAAGTCCCGCTTGGTGGAGCAGCTTCCGGGGATGGCGGACGGCCAGGCCCGCGCATAGCCCAATCGGCTGTGGAAGGAGGCGAGCACCAGGTAGGAGGCGTGCAGCTTCTTGGCCTCGGCCACCCAGTAGTCCGCGTCCCAGCCGCCGTCGGTGACCGCCTTCTCCCAGGCGGAGCAGCTGGTGTAGCCGGGCGAGGTGCGCATGCCCCAGTGCAGGAAGAGCCCCGCCTGGGACTGGCGCAGCCACTGCTGCCGGGGGTTGGTGACCTCGGCCCGCGCCGGGGTGGGACCGGTGAGGGCGAGGGTGACGACGGCCGACACCATGGCGGCCGTCCAGGCGCCGAGGCGGCGGCGCGATCTGCGGCCCATGAGGGCTCCTTCTCCGAGCTGTGCATGCCGATGGAGGGGTGGAGCGTGGTGATGTTCCGTTCTGTTGCAGGGTCACCAGCGGCCGGGGTGCGGTCAAGAAGGCTGCACCAAAAAAATCCTCCGATCTCTTTCGATGGCCACGCCACGCATAATCGAAGCAGACTGAATCAACCAAGCGGAACCCACAGGTAGTTGGCGCATTCTCATCGCTGAACCTCCATCAGACCCCGCTCTTGGTCCACACCAATCCTTGACTCATCACGCCATACCTCCTACCTTCCGCGATGCATTGTCACGCCCAAAGGAGATGATCATGCAGAGATCGGCACGATTGCGCAGACTCCGCTCCTGTCTCGCAACCGCCACCGCGGTCACCACGGTCGCCGCCGGAGCCCTCACCGCCGGCCTCGTCACGGGCGCGCCACAGGCCGCGGCGCTCGACAACGGCGTGGCCCGTACGCCGCCGATGGGCTTCAACAACTGGAACGCCACGCACTGCGACGCCTCCTTCAACGAGTCCATGGTCAAGGGCATCGCCGACGCGTTCATCAGGCTGGGCTTCAAGGACGCCGGTTACACCTACGTCAACATCGACGACTGCTGGGCCGAGCCCACCCGGGACTCGAACGGCGCCCTGGTGCCCAACCGCACCCGCTTCCCGAACGGCATCAAGGCCGTGGCGGACTATGTGCACGCCAAGGGGCTGAAGTTCGGGATCTACACCAGCGCCGGCACCAAGACCTGCAACGCGGCGAACGGCTTCCCGGGCGGGCTGAACCACGAGAAGCAGGACGCCAAGCAGTTCGCCTCCTGGGGTGTGGACTACCTCAAGTACGACAACTGCAATAACCAGGGCGTCGACGCCCAGCAGCGCTACAAGGCCATGCGGGACGCGCTCGCCGCCACCGGCCGGCCGATCGTCTACTCGCTGTGCGAATGGGGCCAGACCAACCCCAAGGTGTGGACCTGGGGTGAGCCGGTCGGCAACTCCTGGCGGACCACCGGCGACATCAGCGACAAGTGGTCCAGCATGATCGACAAGCTGCACATCAACGACGACCTGGCGCAGTACGCGGGCCCCGGCCACTGGAACGACCCCGACATGCTGGAGGTCGGCAACGGCGGGATGACCGCCACCGAGTACCGCACCCACTTCAGCCTGTGGGCGATGATGGCGGCGCCGCTGCTGATCGGCAGCGACATCCGCGACGCCTCCGCCACCACCCAGTCGATCCTGAAGAACACCGACATCATCGCGCTCGACCAGGACACCCTGGGCAAACAGGCCACCATCGTCTCCTCCAGCGGCGGAAAGACCGTGTACACCAAGCAGCTGGCGAACGGCGACCGCGCCGTGGCGCTGCTCAACGAGAACTCGTCCAGCAAGACGATCTCGACGACGGCGAGCGCGATCGGTCTCGGCGGCTCCTCCTCGTACCGCCTGAAGGACCTGTGGTCGAAGGCCACCTCCACCACGAGCGGCTCGATCAGCGCCTCGGTGCCCGCACACGGCACGGTCGTCTTCCGGGTGACGCGCGGCTGAACCTGTTGACGCATTAGGAAGCTTTCCTTACTGTCCCTCGATGTGAACAAGGATCAGACAGGAGAATCCTTGATGGAGCGTCCACCGCTCTTACCGCGCACCGCCCTGACCCTCGCGGCCACTGCCGCGCTGATCGCCCCGGCCGCGGTCGCCTACGGCGCCGAGCGGTCCCCACAGGCGCCGGCCGCGTCCTGGAGCCTCAAGTGGAACCCCGCGTCGGGGGCGAGCGTCGCCTCCGCGTTCGAGGGCGCCGAGGACGACCGCGCCGACTCCCACCCCGGCGTCACCCACATCTATCCCTACCAGGACGGTTTCCGCACCGACATCCACTACCCCAAGGACGTCGACACCAGCACCGACCGTCAGCGCCAAGAGGTCAGGGGCATGAAGCAGGGCGGATCCGCCGTCAAGATCCTCAAGAACGAGACCTGGCGGATCCAGTACCAGATGTATGTGCCGGACACCCTGGACGCGACCACCGGCTTCACCCACATCATGCAGATCAAGGTGGGGGACGTGGCCGCCCCGCTGTTCACCATGTCGCTGCACCAGCACAGCGACGGCCCGAAGGTCGAGATACGGACGTCGGACGACGACGACAACCTCACCGAGGCCGGCGCCGCGGACATGGCGCCGCTCCAGGGCACGTGGAGCGATGTGTCGGTCGAGGTCAAGGCGGCCGACTCGGGTGCGTACGCCGACTGGTCGGTGACCACCGGCGGCAGGAAAGTCGCCGCGTACAAGCGCACCGGCCTGGACCTGTGGCGCGGCAAGAACTATCTGCGGCCCAAGTGGGGCATCTACCGGAGCCTGAACAGCAGCGGCCTCCAGACCACGTATCTGCTCACCCGAAACCTCAAGGCGTACAAGCTCCAGTAGGAGGACGCGCGATGAAGAGTCACCGGAACACCCTCGTGGCCGCGGCCGCGACCACCGCACTCGCGGCCGGGCTGCTGCTCACCCAGACGGGCGCGGGCAACGCGGCACCGGCGCGGGCCGACTCCGCCCCGTCGGACATCAAGACCGTCTCGTCCGGCTGGTCCATCCCCTGGGGGCTCAGCTGGCTGCCCGACGGCTCGGCGCTGATCACCGAGCGCGACTCGTTCAAGCTCTACAAGCTCACCCAGTCGGGCACCAGGACGCAGGTGGGCACGGTGCCCAATGTGGTGACCACCGGCGGTGAGGGCGGGCTGATGGGGATCGCGGTCTCCCCGAACTGGAGCAGCGACCACGCCATCTACCTGATGCACACCGCGTCCGACGGCAACCGGATCGCCCGGATGACCTACGACGGCTCCTCGCTCGGCGGCTACAAGGCGATCGTCACCGGCATCAAGAAGAACAAGTACCACAACGGCGGACGCCTCAAGTTCGGCCCGGACGGCTATCTCTACGCCACCACCGGGGAGGCGCAGACACCCGATCTCGCGCAGGACAAGAACTCCCTCAACGGGAAGATCCTGCGGATGACCACGGACGGCAAACCGGCCCCGGGGAACCCGTTCGGCACCCTCGTCTACTCCTACGGCCACCGCAATCCGCAGGGCATCACCTGGGATCCGCAGGGCCGGCTGTGGGAGGCCGAGCTCGGCAACAGCAAGTACGACGAGCTCAACCTGATCGAATCCGGCAAGAACTACGGCTGGCCGGTCTGCGAAGGCGAGTGCTCCACCTCCGGGATGACCAGCCCCAAGCGCCAGTGGCCGACCGGCGACGCGTCGCCCAGCGGGGTCACCTACGCCGACGGCGCGCTGTACATGGCGGCGCTGCGCGGTGAGCGGCTGTGGCGGATCCCGGTGGACGGGACCAGCGCGGGCACCCCGAAGGCGTACTACACCAGCTCCTACGGGCGGCTGCGCACCGTGGAGACCGTGCCGGGCAAGAACACGCTGTGGCTGTCCACGACGAACGCGGACAACAACGGCGGGGAGCCGGACGGCGCGGACAAGGTCTTCGAGGTGGGGCTGAAGTAGCGGCCGCCACGCGTACGGTCGCGCTCCCCCGGGGCGCGACCGTACGCGTGCGTCAGTGCGCGAGCCGCTCGTTCATCAGCAGGAAGGCGCCCAGACCGTGGAGGTCGTTCGTATTGCGCTTGCGGCCGAGGTAGTAGGCCAGGTCCCCGACGTTGGTGCCCTCGCTGATGTCGGTGATGTTCGTCAGTCCGTCGGAGCCGACCGACACCTTCTTCAGCACGCCCTGATAGCCCTTGCGGGCCGCCGCGGTGTAGCCGCCGCCGCTGATCCAGCCGTGTTCCAGGGCGGCGTGCAGCATCAGGGTGTACATGCTGGAGGCGGAGGTCTCGGTCCAGTTGCCGGGGTCGCCCGCCTTGTCGACGACCTGGAACCAGCGCCCGGTGGCCGGATCCTGGTAGCGCGCGAAGCCCTTCGCCAAGTGCCGTATGTTGCCGATCAGTTCGGCGCGGCGCGGGTGTTTCGCGGGGAGCAGCTCCAGCACCTCGACATGGGTCATCGCGGTCCAGCCGATGGCCCGTGCCCAGAAGTGGGCGGAGGTGCCGGTGGTGGGGTCGGGCTTCCAGGGGGCGTCGCCGTCGGCGTCATAGGCGTGGTAGATCAGCCCGTTGGCCGCCTTGAGGTGGCGGAAGTACACCGAGAGGTTCCTGGTGACCTCCTCGTACGCGAACGTCTCGTCGCCGTAGGCGATGCCGTAGCGCAGCAGGAACGGCTGGGCCATGAAGACCCCGTCGCCCCACAACTCGTTGGTCTTGCCGGTGGCGTGCCACATCCCGCCGTCCGCGGTGCGCGGATAGCTGGTGATGCGGGCCCGGATCTGGTCGGCGGCGGTCCGGTAGCGGGCGTCGCCGGTCTCCTGGTGGAGGATCAGCAGCAGATTGCCGGACTGCATCGCGTCGAGGTTGTCGAAGGTCCGGTCCATATGGCCGTCGGCGTCGACGAAGGCGTCCACCCAGCGCTTGATGTACGCCAGGTACGAGGGCTCCTTGACCCGCTGGTAGACGCGGTAGGCGCCGAGCAGGAACAGCCCACGGGTGTAGCCCCAGCCGCCGAGCGAGGCGGGGTCGGGGTAGCGGGCGATGGTGGAGTCCACCACCGCCCGGGACCAGTCGGCGGGCGCCGCGCCGGCGCCCGCCGTGGGGAGGAGAAGGCCGCCGGTGATGCCCAGTGTGCTCGTGAGCAGAGTTCTGCGACTGACCACTGCAAGCTCTCCTTTTCTTTAGGGCTCGGTTCGCCTCCGGGGCGCTCGAGTCGCTGTCGACGGTCGACCGTGCTCGGTCGCTCGTACCTCGCTCCCTGCGCGCGCTCTCCCTTACGACAGCGACGCGCCCCTTCGGCTCACTCGCCACGGGTGTCGCGCGCACGCCAAGAGTACCGACGAATGTTCCGTACCGGGGCGAAAGTGGAGGAAAGCCCAGGATCCGCCGTCCCCGTCAGCAGGCCGGCCACCAGCCGGCCGGTGGCGGGCGCCAGCATCAGCCCGAGCATGTTGTGGCCGGTGGCCAGCAGTACCCGGGGGTGGCCCGGCACCGGCCCGATCAGCGGCAGCCCGTCGGGGGTCATGGGCCGCGGCCCGACCCACTCCTCCTGGCGGTCGTCCCAGTCGGCATGGCGCAGATACGGGCGCGCGGCGGCGACGATGGCCTCGATGCGCCGCTGCCGGAACCGGTCGGCGTCGCGCTCGAACTCCATCGTCCCGGCGACCCGGACCCGCTTGCCCATCGGCGTGAGCACCACCTTGGCCGCGCCGAGGTGGACCAGACGGGAGGGCGGCGGCTCGGCCGCCACCGAGAAGCTGTAGCCCTTGCCCGCCACCAGGTCGATGTCCTTGCCGAGCCCGCGCACCAGCTCCCGCGAGCCGATGCCCGCCGCGATGACCACCGTGTCGGCGCGGAAGGTGCCCGCCGAGGTCCGGACCTCGGTCCGGCCGGAGCGGTCCACGATCGATGAGACACGTGCCCCCTCGACCAGTTCCACCCCGTCGCTCCGCAGCCGCTCGGCGAGCCGGTCCACGAAGAGCGAGGGATCCAGGGACCACTGACGCTCCACCACGAAACCCGCCCGCGCGCCCTCGGTGAGCGAGGGCTCCGCCGCCGCGAGGCGGGCCCCCTCCAGCACACCGCCGGGCGCGATGGGCGCGTCCAGCCGACGGAAGGCGGCGAGCGCCTCGGTGGCGTACTCCCGGGAGGGGAAGGCGAACAGGAAGCCGTCCTTGTGCGCCTCCCCGTCCACCCCGGCCGCCTCCAGCTCCTCGAAGAGCCCGAAGGTGCCCTTCGCGAGCGCGCCGAGGGCGGCGGCCCCCCGCGCGTAGTGGCGCGAGGTGGCCCGCATCCCGAACCGGACCAGGAACCGCAGCAGTTCGGCACCGGCCGGGGGGTGGATCGCCAGCGCGCCGTCCCGGCGGCGCAGCCCGCGCAGCGCCGTACCGATGACACCGGGCGCGGCCAGCGGTTCGACCAGGTCGGGGCAGACCTCCCCGGCGTTGCCACGGGACGCGCCGCTGCCCAGCCGGTCGCGTTCGAGGACCGTGACCCGCAGCCCGGCACCACGGAGGTAGTGGGCACAGGCCAGGCCGACGACTCCGCCGCCGATGATCGTGACCGTGGAGGGCGGGGTGTCCGGAAAGGTCATGAGTGCTCCTTCACCGCGGGGGACGGTGTGGTCGAGGAGGTGTCACGGCGGGCCCGCAGCCGCCCGCGGGGGCTGTGGTCGGTATCCGCCGCACTGGCGTCGGCGAGGGTGAGCCCGCTGGTCTCCGGGGCGAGGATGTACGACGTTCCCCAGCCGATGGCGCAGATCACCGCGCCGAGGAGCATGGCCAGCCGGGTGCTGTGGTCGAGGACGACGGGCGCTCCCCAGGTGCCGATGGCGGCGCCGACCCGGCTGATGCCGGTGGCGAACCCGTTGGCGGTGGCCCGGACCCCGGTCGGGAACAGCTCGGAGGGGTAGATGGCTTGGAGGCACTGGCTGGAGAAGCAGGCCACTCCGAAGGCCGCGAAGAGGACGATCACGACGGCCGGTGAGGGGTGGGCGAAGGCCGCGAGGCAGAGCAGGGGGATCGCGGACAGGCCGAAGCTCCACAGGAGCAGGGTGCGCCGCCCCTTGTTGATGACCAGGATCCCCGAGAGCGAGCCGAGCACGAAGAAGATCTGCACCACGACCGAGCCCAGGTAGGAGTCGTTGCCGTCGGCCAGTCCGAAGGAGGCCAGGATGGTGGGTTCGTAGGTGGTGATGGCGTAGATCGGCAGCAGCTGACACGCCCAGAAGACGCTGACGAAGACGGTCCGCCGCAGATAGGCGCCGCGGAAGATGTCGCCGTAGCGGGTGCGCGAGGCGGTGTCGGCCTCCAGGTCGTCCAGGCTCGCTTCGGGGCCGAGCATCTGCTTCAGCACGGCCTCCGCCTCCTGGCCACGGCCCTTGCTGAGCAGCCAGCGCGGGGACTCGGGGGTGCCGAAGCGCAGCAGCAGGATGAGGACGGCGGGTATCGCGCTGCTCGCGAGCATCCAGCGCCAGTCGTCGTGGCCGGAGGACAGCATCGCCCAGCCGACGACGTACGCGACGGCGGCGCCGACCGACCACATGGTGACCATGATGACCAGCAGCGGTCCCCGGGAGTTCCGCGGCGCGAACTCGGAGGCGATGGTGCCCGCGATCGCGAAGTCGGCACCGATGGCGATGCCCATGAGGAAGCGCAGCACGGTGAGCTGCCAGGGATCGGTGACGAAGAACTGGGCCGCGGAGAGCAGGATGAAGGCGGCGATGTCGAAGAGATAGACCTTCTGCCGCCCGACCCGGTCGGTGACATAGCCGAAGACCAGGCCACCGGCGAACATGCCGATCAGGGAGGCCGAGCCGACCACTCCGGCGTCGAAGGAGTTGAGGTGGTAGTCGGCGGTGAGGAGCGGAAGCGCGACGCCGATGATGCTGAGGATGTACCCGTCGCAGAACTCGCCGCCGCCGGCGTACAGCGTGATCAACCAGTGAGTGCGGGTGGGACGGGACTTCTCCAGGGATGCTGTGCTCATGGCCGTCTCCTGAGGAGGGCTCCTGGGGAGGAGGGGACGGATGGCCGGGCGGTGCGGGGCGCCCGGTGGTGTTGACGGAAGACGGTAGGCAGCGATGGATCCCCGGTCATCGTTCAAAGCGTATGAAGACATCGCCCTGAGAGCGGGCGCGTCTGTACGATCCGCCCATGGACCACCTTGGCGGCCCGCTCGGCGGCCCTCCCATACTGACGCCGGAGCTGGCACAGGAGATCGCCCGCGACATCGGGCGGATCACCGGTTTCAATGTACTGATCACCGATCCCGGGGCGGTCGTCATCGGCTGTGGCGACCTCGCGCGCGTCGGCACCGTCCACGAGGCGTCCCTGGAGGTGGTGCGCACCGGGCGCCCCGCCACCCACAGCGCCGAGCAGGCGGGCCGGATGCGGGGGGTGCGGCCCGGGATGAGCCTGCCGATCACCGTCGGGGAGGAGGTGATCGGCACCGTCTGTCTGACCGGGGTGCCCGAGGAGGTGCACCGCTTCGGCCTGGTGGTGCGGCGGCAGACCGAGATCCTGCTGGAGGAGGCGGCGCTGCTGCGCTCGCGGATGCTCCATGAGCGGGCGGTCGACGACTTCGTCCGGGACATCGCGCTCTACGACCCCGAGGTGGTCGGCCCGGACGCGGTGGCCGCCCGCGCGGTCGAGCTGGGGCTCTCGCCCGGGGCGGCCCGCAGCGCGGTGCTGCTGGAGGTGCGCTCGGCGGGCGCCCCGGACCGGGCGGACGAGGGCCCCGCACCGGTGTCCCGGCTGACGGTGCTGCGCACGGTGCGGGAGGTGTTCCGCGACCGCCAGGACGTGGCGGGCGAGCAGACCGCGGGGCGGTACGCGGTGCTGGCCGTCGCGCACGAGGGGCGCGCGGCCCCGGAGAGGCTGCCCGAACGGTGCGAGCACCTGCTGGCGCTGCTCGCGGAGCGCCATGGCCTGGACGGCCGGATGGCCGTCGGCGAGCCGGGGGCCGGGGCGGCCGGGATGCACGACTCCTATCGCGACGCGGCGACGGCGCTGCGCACCGGACCGGCGGTCTTCCCCGGGGAGCGGGTCTTCATCGCCTCGGAGCTGCGGGTGCCGCATCTGCTGGGCTCGATACCGCCGCACGACCGGGCCCGGTTCACCGAGGCGGTGCTGGGGCGGCTGCACGAGCAGCCGGACTGGCCGACGCTGCGGGAGACGCTGATCGGCTGGGCGGAAGGCGGCCTGTCGCTGGTCCGGGTCGCCGAGCGGCTGCACATCCACCGGAACACCCTGCTGTACCGGCTGGAGAAGATCGGGAAGTTGTCGGGCCGCCGGGTGCGCGAACCCGGCCAGGCCATCGAGATGTATCTCGCCTCCCTCGCCGACATCCTCCGGGAGGGGGCCAGGTGACGTAGGCGGTCTCCGCTACCTGGCCGAAACCGGACGCCTCGGCGGGCGGGCCCATCCCCTCGACGCCACGGCCGGTCGTGTCAACCACCGACCGGCATAAGCCACCGTCACACCCCGTATGCGATCGGGACAACGCGTCACCACAGAAGCGTCCACAGGCAATAGTCTCGGCGTACAGGACGTGGCTGAGGAGGCGCCCATGGGGACCGGGGATCGCGAGCAGGCATACGCACGGGCTCGGCAGGAGGCCGAGCGGCTCACCGCCAACGGCATCCAGGCCATCGCGCTGACCTGGGTGGACAACGCGGGTCTGACCCGGGTGAAGTCCGTGCCCACCGCGCGGCTGCCCCATGCCGCGCGGCGCGGGGTCGGGATGTCCCCCGTCTTCGACGTCTATCTCGTGGACGACTCCATGACCACCAGCCGCCATGTCGGCGGCCCGGACGGGGATCTGCGGCTCCTCCCCGACCTGGACCGGCTCACCCCGCTGGCCGCGCAGCCCGGCTGGGCCTGGGCCCCGGTCGACCGGTACGACCAGGAGGGCCGGGCGCACCCCGTCTGCCAGCGGCTGTTCGCCCGGCGGATGGCCGAGCGGGCGCGGGAGCGGGGGCTGACCGTGCGCATGGGGTTCGAGACCGAGTGGGTCGTCACCACGGGCGACCCGGACCAGGACCCGCCGTGCTACCCCACCGCGGGTCCCGCCTACGGCATGGCGCGGGTGGTCGACCTCGCCGACTACCTCGCCGATCTGCTCGGTGCGCTGGAGGCGCAGCAGGCCGAGGTGCACCAGCTCCACCCCGAGTACTCCCCCGGGCAGTTCGAGGTGTCCCTGGCGCCCGCCGATCCGGTCGGCGCCGCCGATCTGGCCGTGCTGGTACGGGAGACGATCCGGGCGTGCTCCGGGCGTGCCGGGTTCAACCCGACGTTCGGCCCGGTGGTGGACCCGGGCGGGGTCGGCAACGGCGCCCATCTCCATCTGAGCCTGTGGCAGGGGGACCGCAATCTGTGCCGGGACGGCGACGGGCCGGGCGGCATGACCGCGACGGCCGAGGCGTTCCTCGCCGGGGTGCTGCGCGAGCTGCCCGCCCTGCTCGCCATCGGCGCCCCCTCCCCCGCGAGCTACCTCCGGCTCGAACCCTCCCGCTGGGCCGGGGCGTACCAGTGCTGGGGCCTGGAGAACCGGGAGGCCGCGGTGCGCTTCATCACCGGCGCGCCGGACGACCCGGGCGCCTCCAACGCCGAGATCAAGTCCTTCGACCCGGCGGCCAACCCCTACCTGGTGACGGGCGCGGTCATCGCCGCGGGCCTCGGCGGGCTGGACGCCGGGCTCTCGCTGCCCCCGCCCGTCTCCGGGGACCCGGCCGTCGAGGGGCGCGAGCGGCGGCTGCCCACCTCGCTGCTGACGGCGCTCGAGCACTTCGAGGACTCGGCCGTGCTGCGCGAGGCGCTGGGCGATCCGCTCTTCGAGTCCATCGCCGCGGTGCGCCGGGCGGAGGCCGCGCTGTTCGAGAAGTCGTCCCCGCGCGAGATCGCCGTCGCGACCCGGAGGCGGTACTGACCGATGGAGTCCGCCGAGCAGACGGATCCGACCGAGCCGCCGCTGCCGCCCCTGGTGGACCACCACTGCCATGGGGTGGCCCGCTCCGAGCTGGGCTCGGCCGAATTCGAGGCGTTCCTGACCGAATCCGACGCGCCCGCCGCGCTCGGCACCACCTTCTTCGACAGCCAGCTGGGGTTCGCGGTGCGCCGCTGGTGTCCGCCGCTGCTGGACCTCGAACCGCACTGCCCGCCCGCGCCCTACCTCGCCCGGCGGCGCGAGCTGGGCGCGCGGGAGGTGACCCGGCGGCTGCTGAGCGCCGCCGGGATCAGCGAGTTCCTGGTGGACACCGGGCTGCCGGGCAATCTGACCAGCCCTCAGGAGCTGGCCCTGGCGGCGGGCGGCACCGCGCATGAGATCGTCCGTCTCGAGCAGCTGGCGGAGCGGATCGCCGACACCTCGCTGACCGCCGACGACTTCCTGACCGGAGTGGCGGACGGGATCCGGGAGGCGGCCCGTACGGCGGCCGGTTTCAAGTCGGTGGCCGCCTACCGCTACGGCCTGGACTTCGAGCCCGATCCGCCGGGCCCCGGCGCCGTCCACACCGCCGCCGAACACTGGCTGGCCCGGCGCGCCCAGGGCGGCACCGCCGCCGCCCGGGTCACCGACCCCGTACTGCTGCGCCATCTGCTGTGGTCGGCGGCGTACACCGGGCTGCCGCTCCAGCTGCACACCGGGTTCGGCGATCCTGATCTGCGGCTGGACCGCTGCGATCCGCTCGCCCTCACCGACTTCATCCGCGCCGTGCGCCCCACGGGCTGCACGCTGATCCTGCTGCACGGCTATCCGTACCACCGCGGCGCCGCCTATCTGGCCGCCGTCTTCCCGCATGTGTACGCCGATGTGGGGCTGGCCCTGTCGCACACCGGGGCGCGGGCCGGGGCGGTGCTCGCCGAGATGCTGGAGCTCGCCCCGTTCGGCAAGGTGCTCTTCTCGACCGACGCCTACGGGCTGCCCGAACTGTATGTGGTGGGGGCGCGGCTCTTCCGGGAGGCGCTGACCGCGCTGCTGACCCACTGGGTGGCGGAGGGCGCCTGGTCCCGCCGCGACGCCCGCCGGGTGGCCGCGCTGCTGGGCGCGGACAACGCCCGCCGCGTCTATGGTCTGGGCACCCCTGCTCCCCGCGAGGGGTAGCCACCCAGGCCCGCGGCTCACCTGAGCGGCCTGCCCGCCCTTGCCCCGGAGAGCAACGGGCCACCGCCCCGCGCGGGTACGGGGTCAGATGCCCACTCCGCCCGGCAGCCGACAGGTCTCCTCAGCAGGTCGGAGGAAGTCCGCTACGGTTCGGGCAGCGCCCCGAAGGGGCGCGGGGCTGTGTCGATGTGCGGCTCCGCCGCGCGGGCGCGACCAGCCACGACGGCGCCGCAGCCGGCCGACCGAAAGAGCAGCGGCCAACGCGAGCGACGTGTGAACACCGTCACCTACCGCATAGCCCGGCCCCGGAGCGCCGCGTGCGTACACGTGGCGGACCGGGGCCCATGCCCGGCGCGGAGCGCATACGCAGTACGGTGCCCGGAACGTACTCGACCGTAACCGGAGGAGATCGTATGCGGATCGCCGGCACGACCGTCCTGCTCACCGGGGCCACCGGCGGCATCGGCCAGACACTGGCCCGCGCGTTCGCGGCCAAGGGCGCCAAGCTGCTGCTCACCGGGCGCCGTGAGGAGGTGCTGCGGCCGCTGGCCGAGCGGCTGGGCGGCCAGGCGATCGTCGCCGATCTGGCCGAACGGTCCGATGTGGAGCGGCTCGTCGAGGAGGCGGCGGACGCCCGAATCGTCATCGCCAACGCCGCGCTGCCCGCCAGCGGCCCGGTCCTGGACTACCGGACGGAGGAGCTGGACCGCGCCCTCGATGTCAATCTGCGCGCGCCGATCCTGCTGTCCCGGCTGATGGCGCCGCGCATGGTGGAGGCGGGCTCCGGCCACCTGGTGATGATCGGCTCGCTGTCGGGCCGTACGGCCTCCCCCGGCGCGGCGCTCTACAACGCGGCCAAGTTCGGGCTGCGCGGCTTCGCCCTCGGGCTGCGGCAGGATCTGCACGGCACGGGGGTCGGGGTCTCGCTGGTGCAGCCCGGATTCGTGGGCGACGCCGGGATGTTCGCCGACGCGGGCACATCCCTGCCCGCCGGGGTCCGTACGGTCTCCTCCCGGCGGGTGGCGGCCGCGACGATCCGGGCGGTCGAGCGGAACCGGGCCGAGGTGAACGTGGCCCCGCTGGAGCTGCGCCTGGGCAGCGCCATCGGCGGGCTGTTCCCGAGCATCGCCGAGCGGGCCCAGCGGGGCGCGGGCGCGGGTGCTACGTCCCGTCAGCTCGCCGACGGGCAGCGCGAGAAGCGATAGCGCCACCCGCGCGCGCCCGGACGCCACGGCCCCGCGCGCGGGCGGTGTCGTCGGCCCTTCCGTCGATGACCCGCCCGCGCGCGGGTCATTGACACCGCCCAGCCCCCGTGCCAAAGTTTCGCGACCCTGGTCGGACAACGTTGTCATACGGAGGTGCGTCCCATGCGGTCGCTGATCGGTGGAATCCGTGCGCGCGCTGCGGGCACGGTCGCGGGCGTGATGGCGGCGGCGCTGCTGGGCGGCGGTCTGCTGGGGCCGCCGGGCGCTGCGGCCGCCCCCTCGGCCGCCTCCCCTCCGGAGGACCCCACCTCGCTGGTCCATCCGTTCGTGGGCACCGAGAACTTCGGCAACACCTTCCCCGGCGCGAGCGCCCCGTTCGGCATGGTCCAGGTCAGCCCGGACACCGGCGGCCAGGGCGGCTACGACTACGACCAGAACGCCATCCACGGCTTCAGCCAGACCCATCTGTCCGGGGTCGGCTGCGGGGTGGCGGGCGAGCTGCCCATCATGCCGACGACCGGCGCGGTCAGCGACGTGGACGACGTCGACCCGGAGCACTACCGCTCCACCTTCAGCCATGACGACGAGGAGGCCACCCCGGGCTACTACCGGGTGGGCCTGAAGTCCTACGGCATCGACGCCGAGCTGACCGCGACCCGGCGCACCGGCTGGCAGCGTTACACCTTTCCGGCCACCGGCGCGGCCAACGTGCTGTTCAACACCGGCAAGGCCAATCAGAAGGTCTTCGGCTCCGAGATCCGCGTGGTCGGCGACCGGACCGTCGAGGGCCGGGTGGAGGCCGGGAACTTCTGTGCCGGGAAGGACCGGCACACCGTCTACTTCACGGCCACCTTCGACCGCCCCTTCGCCTCCTACGGCACCTGGCGCGGCACCACCCCCACCCCCGGCTCCCGCGAGGCGGCCGGCGAGGGCGGCAACGGCGCCTGGGCCACCTTCGACGCGACCCAGGACCGGGATGTCGTGGTCAAGGTCGGGCTGTCGTACACCGGCCCCGAGGGCGCCCGGAAGAACCTCGCCGCCGAGACCGGGGACTCCTACGACTTCGACGCCACCCGCGCCGCGCTGCACGACACCTGGCGGAAGAAGCTCGACGCGATCCGGGTCGGCGGCGGCACCGAGGAGCGGCAGCGCGCCTTCTACACCGCGCTGTACCACGCCCAGCTGCACCCCAATGTGGCGGGCGACGTGGACGGCCGCTACACCGGTTTCGACGGCGCGACCCACACCGCCTCCGGCTACACCCCGTACCAGAACTTCTCGCTGTGGGACACCTACCGGCCGCAGAACCAGTTCCTGGAGCTGGTGGAGCCGGGGGTGGCCCGCGATGTGGCGCTGTCGGTGGTCGCCATCGGCCGGGACGGCGGCTGGCTGCCGCGCTGGGCGCTGGCCAACAGCGAGACCAACATCATGACGGGTGACCCGGTGACGCCCTTCCTCGTCGAGGCGTGGTCCAAGGGCCTGCTGGCCGGGCACGAGGACGAGGCGTACGCGCTGCTGAAGAAGAACGCCACCAGCACCCCGCCCGCCGATTCGCCCTACAACGGCCGCTCCGGAGTGGACTATTACCGCGAGCTTGGCTACGTCCCCTCGGGGCTGAAGCTCGGCACCGACTGCGCCGACAAGGGCGGCGACAACGACTGTGTCCACCCCGCCTCGGCCACGCTGGAGTACTCGGCCGCGGACGCCGCGCTCGCCCTGATGGCGCGCGGGCTCGGACACCGTGCCGACGCCCGGATGTTCGCCGAGCGCGGCCAGACCTACCGCACGCTGTGGGACGCCTCGATCGGGCAGTTCCGGCCGCGGACGGCCGATGGCGCGTGGGTGACCCCGTACGACCCGGTGGAGGCGGGCCGGCAGTTCCACGAGGGCGGCGCGTACCAGTACCAGTGGCTGGTGCCGCAGGACCCGGCCGGGCTCGTGGGGCTGATGGGCGGCAGGAGCGCGGCCGAGAAGCGGCTGGACGACTTCTTCGCCTACGGCAAGCTGCTCACCGACCCGGCGGGCACCGCCCGTAAGGACTGGATCTCCGCCCCGTACGACTACTACGGCAAGCCCACCTACAACCCCAACAACGAGCCCGATCTGCACGCCCCGTACATGTATCTGTGGGCGGGCGCGCCCGCGAAGGCGGCGACCGTGGTGCGGGCCGCGATGACCCTGTTCACCACCGGGCCGGACGGAATGACCGGCAATGACGACCTCGGCACCATGTCGGCCTGGTACGTCTTCTCCTCGCTCGGTCTGTACCCGACGATGAGCGGCGGGGACTTCCTCGCCCTGTCCAGCCCGCAGTTCTCCTCGGCCGTGGTCCGTATCGGGCACTACGGCACCCGGCAGGGCGGCACGCTCACGGTCACCGCGCCGGGCACGAGCGACGCCAAGCGGTATGTCCGGAGTGTGTCGCTGAACGGCCGGAACGTGGTGCGTACTTGGCTGGACTGGGACCAGGTGGCCCACGGCGGGAAGCTGGCCCACCGGCTGTCCACCGAGCCCTCGTCCTGGGGCACCGGCCGGGGCGCCGAACCGCCGTCGGTGGGCGCCACCCGCAAGGGCTGATACCGGCCGGTTGTGGTGTAGGTTCTATGGCCCGCCTGGACACACGGGCCATGGGGGATGTGGTCGAGCGAGGGAGCGGTGTCCATGCGCGCAGTGGTGTTCGACGAGTTCGGGCGCCGGCCCGAGGTCCGGAGCGTCGAGGACCCCGCTCCCTCCCCGCGCGGCGCGGTGATCCGCGTCGAGGCCACCGGGCTGTGCCGCAGCGACTGGCACGGCTGGATGGGGCACGACCCGGACATCCAGCTGCCGCACGTCCCCGGCCATGAGCTGGCGGGGGTGATAGAAGAGGTCGGCCCCGACGTCCTCAATTGGCGGCCGGGGCAGCGGGTCACCGTGCCGTTCGTGTGCGCCTGCGGGCGCTGTGCCGCCTGTGCGGAGGGCGCCCAGCAGGTGTGCGAGCGGCAGACGCAGCCGGGGTTCACCCACTGGGGCTCGTTCGCCGAGTACGTGGCGATCGAGAACGCCGATGTGAACCTGGTCGGGATACGCAACGAGCTGTCGTTCACCACCGCCGCCGGTCTGGGCTGCCGCTTCGCGACCGCCTTCCGCGCCGTCGTCGCCCAGGGCCGGGTGGCGCCGGGCGAGTGGGTCGCGGTGCACGGCTGCGGTGGGGTGGGGCTCTCCGCGGTGATGATCGCCGCCGCGGCCGGGGCCCGGGTGGTGGCGGTGGACATCTCGCCGCAGGCGCTCGCCCTGGCCGCCCGGTTCGGCGCGGCGGTGTGCGTGGACGTGGCGTCCACCCTGGGCTCGGTGGCGGAGGCGGTCGCGGACGCGACGGGCGGCGGCGCCCATGTCTCGCTCGACGCGCTGGGCTCCCCGCGGACCTGCGCGGCGTCCATCAAGAGCCTGCGCCGCCACGGCCGCCATGTCCAGGTCGGGCTGCTGCCCCCGGCCGCCGGGACCCCGATGATCCCGATGGACCGGGTGATCGCGCTGGAGCTGCGGCTGCTGGGCAGCCATGGCATGGCCGCCCACGACTACGGTCCGATGATGGAGATGGTCGAGGCCGGTTCGCTGCGGCCGGATCTGCTGGTCACCGATGTGATCGGGCTGGACGCGGTCCCGGAGGCGCTGTCCACGATGGCCTCCGGGGGCCGGGGCGGGGTCACGGTCATCGAACCGCACCGCCCGCCCCTGGGCGAGGACTGACACGCCCCCACCCGGGAGCTGACGAACCGTCACCGCGCGGTGCTCACGGCACCCACACCGTCCCGCCGGTCACCCGGATGCGGTCCCCCGCCGCCGGAGCGGAGGCGATGGGCGGGACGTTGGCCCGGGTCAGCTCGGGGGCGTGCCCCGGCTCACCGCCGCGCGGCACCGTGCGCACGACCTGGCTGGGCGGCAGCCCGGCCCGCCCCCGCAGCCGCTCCCCCATCAGATCCAGGGCCTGCTGGTAGTAGTAGCCGAGCGGGACGTACCGGTTGTCGAACCCGGCCGCCTGGGAGTCGCTGTGGTGGGCGTGGGTGACCTCGACATAGCTGACGGTGCCCCGCCCGCCCTGAGCCCGGGAGTTGAGCCCGAGGTACGGGCGTGAGCTGTGGTTGACCGGCACCCTGGTGTCGTCGCGGCCCTGCACGATCAGCGTGGGCTTGCCGTGCAGATCGCCGTCGCGCCGGGTCTCGTCCAGCCCCTCGGCGAGCCGTGCCGCCCAGTCCCGTTCGGCGCGCGGCGCGCCGGCCCGGGGGAAGGCGAGCCGGTAGACGCAGGTCTCTCCCCGCAGGTTGTAGTCGTGCTCGCCGCCGGGTCCGACGGAGCGGGCGTCGGCCACGGGTCCGCCGGGCGAGTTCTCGTCGATCAGCACGCCCGGGGCGGGCGCCCGGCCGGAGCTGGTGCCGAAGGCGCCGGCCAGCTCCGCCCGGCGATACGGGACCGGGGTCCCGGAGGAGTCGGTGCGGGCCCAGCCGTAGCCGCACAGCGCGTCGTCGACCGAGGCGCGGGCGAAGCTCATCGCGTAGGAGGCGGGGGTCTGCGGGTCGTAGTGCGAGACCTGGAGATACCCCGACTGGGGCTGGAATCCGGCGCGTACCAGGGCGTCCTGGGCGAGGCGCGGCAGCCCGTCCGGACCCGCCCGCTCGGCGTCCCGGCGCGGGATCAGCCGCGGGTCGTCGCCGACGAGGGCGGCGCAGCGGCGCCGCGCGGCGGACACGTCCAGGCCCGGATAGCCGGGCGCGGTGGGCTCGGCGAGCGCGGCACACGGCTGGAGGAGTGAGGCCAGCGCGTTGTACCGGATCAGGGGCAGTCCGGCGGCGGGTACGGCCCGCCCGCCCTGCCGGACCCGGATTCCGTCCAGGGGGGCGAGGTTCAGCTGCGGTTCGGAGGCCACGACCGCGTCGATGAGCCCGGTGCGGTCGGCCTCGCCCGCGGCGACGGCCGCGCCGCCGCCGTTGGAGACCCCGGTGGCCAGGACCGTGGTGGAGGCGGGGGTGTAGCCCGCCGGGGGCGCTCCGTCGCGCCAGTCGCGGTTCAGTACGGCGAGGGCGAGCCGGATCGAGCGCAGCACGTCGCGTCCCCAGGTGGCCTGCGGATTCGCCCCCGAGTGGGCCATCTTGTAGGCGACGCGGTACGGGTGCTCCGCGTCGAAGCGGGCGCGCTCGGCGTCGCTCAGCCCGGCGTCGAAGGCGGTACGGCCGCGGAGTTCCGCGCGTGGACCGGTGGTTCCGTCGTGGGCCATGACGGTGCCCGAGTGAAGGTCGTCGAAGGCCGGGCCCATCCCCTTGTCGGTGTAGGCGACCGCGCAGCGGTGGTGCAGGCCCCAGGCCCCCGCGGTGCCGACCATGCTGTAGACGCCGCCGAGCCCGGTCGCGGGCGCGGCGACGACACACGGCCGGTCGCGGTCGATGTCGTCCGGGACCTGGACGACGAAGCTCACGCTGTGGGCGTCGGTGCCCGCCACGGCCCGGTACTCGACGCCCGCGACCTTGCCGTCCCCCGGCACCGGCCGGCCTCGGTCGACATCGGGGCCGTACAGCCGCCCGAGGCCGCCGCCGGAGCCAGCGGACAGCCCGGCCGAACCCCAGATGGCCTGGCGGCGCAGCTCGGCGGCGGTGGGCCGGTCGGGGTCGGCGGCCCGCGGTATCGGGCCGCGCAGCCCGGTGAAGCCGAGTCCGGCGGTGAGCAGATCGTCGCTCCTCCCGTCGTAGTGCCGCGCCGTCAGCTCGCCGACGAAGGAGGGGAGAGCGGACGGGGCGGGCCCTGCGGCGTGTGCGAGCGGGGTGGCGAGGGCCGTGGTGAGGGCGATGACCAGGGGCAGGGCGGACAGCCGGGGTGCGGACGGCATGGACGGGTCCTCACTGATCGGAGCGGGTCAGAGCGGCAGGGCACCCGTCGCGAGGGCCGCGGCGGTCATCACGAGCGTCGTCCCGAACGCCCAGCGGAAGAGGAAGCGCTGGTGCTCCCCGAGCTGTACGCCGCTCATGCTCAGGAGGATGAAGGTCGCGGCGGTGAGCGGGCTCAGCGGGAAGCCGGTGGTCATCTGGCCGAGGACGGCCGCGCGGGCGATCTCGGCGTGGTCGGTGCCGAAGGCGTCGGCGGTCCCGGCGAGCACCGGGAGCACCCCGAAGTAGTAGGCGTCCGGGGTGAGGACGAGGCTCAGCGGCATGCTGGTGACGGCCACGAGCACCGGCAGATGGCCGCCGAGCCCGTCGGGGATGATGTCGACCAGCGCCTCGGCCATCTCCCCGATCATCCCGGTGCCGCCGAGGATGCCGGTGAACACCCCGGCCGCGAAGATCATGGTGATGACGAGCACCACGCTCTTGCCGTGCCTCTCCAGCAGCTCCTGCTGGTCCTCCCAGCGGGGGTGGTTGACCAGCAGCGCGAGGACGAAGGCGAGGACGAAGAGCACGGGCAGCGGCATGGCCTCCAGCACCAGGCAGACCAGCAGGGCCACGGTGAGCAGCAGATTGAAGACGGTGAGCGCGAGACCGGCGGGTGCGGCGACCCGCGGTGTGCCGGGGCCGTCCCCGACCGCCACCTCGGCCGGTGGCGCGGGCTCGAGCGCGCCGAGCCGCCGCCGCTCACGGCGTCCGATGAGATACGCGGCGAGCAGCACCCAGGCGATACCGGCGGCGAGGGCGGGCAGCAGCGGCGTGATGATGTCGGAGGTGTCGATCTTCAGGGCCGCCGCGGCGCGGGCCGTCGGCCCGCCCCACGGGATCATGTTCATCACGCCCGCGCCCAGGCCGACCACCCCGGCGAGCACCAGCCGGCTCATCCCCAGCCGCTGATAGACGGGGAGCAGCGCGGAGATGGTGATGAGGAAGGTGGAGGCGCCGTCGCCGTCGAGGCCGACGCATACGGTCAGCACGGCGGTGCCGACCGTGATCCGTACCGGGTCGTTCCTGGAGGCGCGGAGGATGCCGCGGATCAGCGGTTCGAAGAGACCCGCGTCGATCATCAGGCTGAAGTAGAGCACCGCGAAGGCGATCATGATGCCGGTCGGGGCGACCTTGGACAGCCCGTCGAGCGCCATCGGGCCCAGGTCGTCGCCGTAACCGCCGATGACCGCGGTGACCACGGGCGTGAGGACCAGCGCCACCAGCACCGAGACCCGTTTGGTCATGGTGAGCAGCAGGAAGCCGCCGATCGTGCAGAACCCCAGTGCTGCCAGCATGGCCGCTCGCTTCCTCGTCCGGTCGGGTGCTGCCGAAGAGTTTCCGAGCGGGGAAAGATCCGCGTCCAGCATCGAACACAGATCTATCCATGCGTTTCGCGCAACAGTTCCCCTGCCCGGCCGCCGCGCTTACGCTCACGGACCATGGACGTCACCCTGCGCCAGCTGACCGCGTACGCGGCGGTCGCGCGCGCCGTGAGCTTCACCGCGGCCGCCGCCGAACTGCATGTGTCCCAGTCGTCGCTGAGCCGGGCGGTCGCCGATCTGGAACGGACGCTGGGGATGCGGCTGCTGGAGCGGGACACCCGCAATGTGCGGCTCACCCCGGCGGGCGCCGAGGCGCTGCGGATCGCCGACCAGATCCTCTCCGCGCACCGCGCGGGCCTGGCCCAGCTGGGGCGTTACGGTGCCGGTGAGCGCGGTGCGGTGGCCCTGGCGACCCTGCCCTCGGTCGCGGCCGTGCTGCTGCCACCGGTGATCTCCGCCTTCCGCGCGCGCCGCCCGGAGATGACCGTACGGCTGCTGGACGGGCTGGAGCGCTCGGTGCTGGACCGGGTGGTCGACGGGGACGCCGACTTCGCGGTCAGCACGGTGGCCCGGCGCGCCCCGGGCATCACGCTCCGGCCGCTGGTGCGGGACCGCTTCGACGCGGTGCTCCCGGAGCACCATCCGCTGGCCGAGCGGGCGGAGGTGACCTGGGAGGAGCTGGGCCGGGAGCCGTTCCTCGCGGTGGGCACCGACTCCAGCGTGCGCCGGATGACCGACGCGGCCTTCGCCCAGGCGGGCATGGAGGCGAACCCGGCGGCCGAGGCGTCCAACGTGGCCACGGTGGGCGGCCTGGTGGCGGCCGGGCTCGGCGTCTCCGCGCTGCCCGCCCTGGTCCATCCGCTGGTGGGGCCGGGCCGGCTGGTGCGGCGCCCGCTGGTGGGGCCGGTGATGGAGCGCCGGCTGTACGTCGTCCTGCCGACGCGCCGCACGCTTCCGCCGGGGGCGCGCCGCTTCCTGGAGCAGCTGGAGGAGTTCCGCTCCGCGGCGGACGCCTTGCCGGCGGGGGTGGTGTGGGAGGAGGCGGGCGAGGACCGGTGAGACCCAGGTGCACCGCCCCGGCTCATGCGGGGTCCGGCGATCCTTGCGAGATCCGCATGAATTGATCCCCTTTCATTGCTGGACGCGCATACGCCCCGCCCCGCAGCCTGGCCGCATGGAGGACCAGACCAGCACAGGGCAGGGACAGCTCACAGGGCTCAAGGTGGTGGAGTTCGCGCATGTGGTGGCGGGCCCCCTCGCCGGGGGGATGCTCGCCGACCAGGGCGCGGACGTCGTCCATGTGGAGCCGCCGGGCTCCGGTGACGCGGCGCGGGCGATGGGCCCGCGGCGCGACGGCGTACCGCTGTGGTTCAAGGTGGCGGGCCGCAACAAGCGCTCGGTGACCCTGGATCTGCACCACGAGGAGGGCCGGGAGGTCGCCCGGGAGCTGATCGCCTGGGCCGATGTGGTGATCGTGACGCTCCGGGCGGGCCGGCTGCGCGCCTGGGGCCTGGACTGGGAGGCCGTCCACGCACTCAACCCCACCGCGATCCTGCTCCAGATCTCCGGGTTCGGCGCGACCTCCTCGCGGGCCGACGCCCCCGGCTTCGGCAAGATGGGCGAGGCCCGCAGCGGGGTGGTCCACTTGACCGGCTTCCCGGACGGCCCGCCCGTGCACACCGGCTTCTCGCACGGCGACGCGGTCACCGGTCTGATGGGCGCGTTCGCGGTCCTGGCCGCGCTGCACCGCCGGGACACCGATCCGGACTCCTTCGACGGCGAGTGGATCGACCTGGCGCTGTTCGAGCCGCTGTACCGGCTGGTGGAGTGGCAGATCATCGCGTACGACCAGCTCGGCACGGCCCCCGAGCGGGCGGGCAACCAGCTGGCCGTCGCCCCGGCCGCCGTCATCAACACCTACCGCAGCGCCGACGGCGACTGGCTCACCGTCACCTCCGCCACCACCCGCTCGGTGCGCAATGTGGTGCGGCTGCTGGGCCTGCCCGACGAGGAGTTCGCCACCGTGGAGCAGCAGCACGCGGGGCGCGAGCGGCTCGACGCGGCGCTGCGGGAGTGGGTGGCGGCGCGCCCGGCGGCCGAGTGCCTGGCGGCGTTCGAGCGGGCCGAGGTGGTGGCCTCGCGGGTGTTCACCGCCGCCGATATCGTCGCCGACCCGGTTTACGCCGAACGCGAGGACATCATCACGGTGGACGACCCCGATCTCGGCCCGGTGCGGATGCAGGCGGTGATCCCGCGCTTCCACCGCTCCCCCGGCGCGGTGTGGCGGACCGGCCCCGCGCTCGGCGCGGACAACGCGCTGGTCTACGGGGAGTGGCTGGGCATCGACGGCGGGCGGCTGGCGAAGCTGGAGGCCGAGGGTGTCATCTGAGCCATTTGAGTCGCCTGAGTCATTTGAGCCGTCTGGCGGAGTGACGGGCGCGACCGCGCACCGCGTCCCCCTGCGCTCCCTGCTCTTCGTGCCCGGCAGCCGCACCGGCTGGCTGCCCAAGGCGGAGGCGGCGGGCGCCGACGCGGCCATCCTCGACCTGGAGGACGCCGTACCGGAGGACGGCAAGGCGGTGGCGCGGGAGGCGGTGGCCGAGGCCGTCGACCGGGCGGCCGGAACACCCCCCGGCCGGATGCGGCTGCTCGTACGGATCAACGCGCTGGACCACGCGGCGGGCTGGCGGGGCGCCGACGAGCTGCGGGCGGTGGCCCGCCCCGGGCTCTACGGCATCGTGCTGCCCAAGGTGAGCGGCCCCGAGGACGTGGTCACCGCCGACCGGCTGTTGGCCTGGTGCGAGCGCGAACACGGCCTGCCCGAGGGCCATTTCGCCCTGCTGCCGCTGCTGGAGACGGCCCGCGGGCTGCGCGAGGCGTACGCCATCGGCCGGGCCGCAGCCCGGATCGCCCACCTGGGCGCGGTGGCCGCGCCGGGCGGGGATGTGGAACGGGCGGTCGGCTACCGCTGGAGCCCCGGGGGCGACGAGACCCGCGAGCTACGGGCCCGGGTCCTGCTCGACGCCCGCGCCGCGGACCGCCCCCATCCGGTGGCCGGGCTGTGGGCCGACGTGGCGGACCTCGTGGGGCTACGGCGCTTCGCCGAGCAGAACCGTGCCCTGGGGTACGAGGGGATGGCGGTGATCCACCCCTCGCATGTGCCGGTGGTCAACGAGGTGTTCTCCCCGGACGCGGAGGAGCTGGCCCGCTGCCGGCGGCTGATCGCGGCGGTGGAGCGGGCGCAGGCGGAGGGGGCGGGGGCGGTGCGCTTCGAGGGCCGGATGGTGGACGAGGCGATGGCGGCCACGGCCCGCCGGACCCTGGCCGGTGCGGAACACCGCCGAACCGGGTCAACCGGATCAGGTCACTGATCCGGGGTTTTTGCGCTGGTTGGCGTTGAAGCGCGCCTTCTTCTGACGATTGCCGCACGTATTCATGTCGCACCATTTGCGCGTGCGGCTTTGGCTGGTGTCGAAGAAGGCGGCTCGGCAGGTCGGTGACGCGCACAGGGCCAGTTTTCCGTCTCGTTCGCCCGCGATGATGCTGATCGCGTCGGCGGCGATCACGCCGAGGGCATCTTCCACGCAGGAAGCCGGGCCGAGCCGCCATCGCCGCTCGCCCTCGGGCGTCAGGATCGCCGCGGCCCGGCCCTGAGCGCTGCGGTCATTGATGACCTGGACAGCAGACGCGGGGAGAGCCTCCTGGATCGCGGCCGCTGTCGCGGCTGCGTGGATCGCCTCCCTCAGCTCCCGGGCGAGGTCGAGCTGGGCAGGGGTGCAGGAGTCCACGGCGAGGCCGTTCACCGCCAGCCAGTCGACGAGCCGGTGCGGCACGGGAATCCGCTCCACGGCGTTGCCATGCCGCTCCGACAGAGTCCCCGTGAAGCTGGTCGCCAGCACATTGCCGAGGCGGAAGTCAGGGAATCCAGCACGCATGGAACCACCTTAGCCGGTTGCGGCGTGGCTCGGAGAGCTGCTAGAACCGTCTTAGCCGGTTCCACGATGGCCAGGAGGTCTCATGCCCCGTCCGACCAGCGATGTGCACGCATGTGAAGCCCACGCACCTGACGCCGACCTCGACGATCTGCGCACGCGACTGGCCGCGGCGCGGCTGCCCGAGGCCGAGACGGTCCATGGCGCCGCGCCCGGCCCTCGTCGATGGGAACAAGGCGTTCCGCTCGCCGACCTCGTCGATGTCGTGGACTACTGGCGCACCGGGTACGACTGGCGGCCGTTCGAAGAGCGCCTCAACCGGATCGGCCAGTACCGCACGACCATTGACGAGCTGGGAATCCACTTCCTGCACCGCCGGTCCCCGCGCGCGGATGCCACTCCGCTGATCCTGACGCACGGCTGGCCGGACAGCATTGCCCGGTTCGTCGATGTGGTGGACGAACTGGCGGGTCCGAAAGACGCGGACGCGCCGGCGTTCCACGTCGTGGTCCCGTCGCTGCCCGGCTTTGGTTACAGCGACAAGCCGGCCGCCACCGGGTGGGGAACCGAGAAGATCGCGGCCGCATGGGTGGAACTCATGGGAAGGCTCGGATACCCCAAGTTTGCGGCCCACGGCGGCGATTGGGGAGGCAACATCACCACCGTGCTCGCCGGCAGGTTCCCGGCGCACGTCCTCGGCATCCACACGACGTTCGCGGAGGGACCGCCCGGTTTGACGACGGACGGGCTGACGGCGGTCGAGCGCGAGTGGGCCGAGGAGACCCGCGACTTCTGGCGCCACCGCGCGGCGTACGCGAAACAGCAGGCGACCCGACCGCAGACCATCGGCTACTCGCTCGTCGACTCACCGGTCGGGTTGCTCGCCTGGATCCTCGACAAGTTCGCCGAGTGGTCGGACACCGAGGACAGCCCGTTCGAGACGATGTCCAGAGACCGCGTACTCGACAACGTCACCCTGTACTGGCTCACGCGGACCGGAGCGTCGGCGGCCCGCATCTACTACGAGAGCCACAACTCCCTCGACCCCGACCTCCGGGTCGACGTCCCGGCAGCACTCACCATGTATCCCCGCGACGTCGAGAAGTGTCCGCGCCCCTGGGCACAGGAGCGGTACCGGCAGATCGTCCGGTGGAGCGAGCCCGAAACCGGGGGACATTTCCCGTCGCTGGAGGTTCCCGGGTATTTCGTCAAAGATCTGCGAGAGGGCCTCGCGGCAGTGCTGGCCGCTCACCGGTGAACGCGGCTCCACGGACGCGCTCAGGCAACCGCTCCGTGCGCGCCCGGACCGTCAGGCCGGCCGCAACCGATGAGTTTCGCCGTGGCCCGGAGTCATAGACCGGGACCGGGCGAAGAAGCGGAACCGCGAGGCGGGAGTGCCATGAGGATCGTCGTTATCAGCCACGTCACCCTGGACGGTGTCATGCAAGGGCCCGGCCGGGCCGATGAGGACACTCGTGGCGGATTCACCCTTGGCGGCTGGGCCGCCGAGCGGGCTGGGGACGAGGCCGTCGGGAGGGCGTGGGGGCGGCGGCTGGCCGCGAGCAGTGGGTATCTCCTGGGGCGCCGCACCTACCAGGAGGTACTGGGCCACTGGAACACCCAGGACAGCCCGTTCCGCGACGCCCTCAACAACGCCCCCAAGTACGTCGCGTCCAACACCCTGGCCGGGCCCCTGCCGTGGCCCAACTCCACGCTGCTCAGCGGCGACGTCCCCGCGGCGGTCGCCGAGCTCAGGAAGGCCCCGGGCGACGACCTGCACATCATGGGCAGCGGCGCGTTGATCCAGTCACTTTCCCCGCTGGGCCTCATCGACGAATACCTGCTCTGCGTCCACCCGCTCGTCCTGGGCGCCGGGCGCCGCCTGTTCGCCGACGGCTTCGGTCCCATGGCGTTCGGTCTCGCCGACGCGACCCCGACGGACAGCGGCATCGTCATCGCCACCTATCGGCCCCTCGGAGCGTAGACCCCGGGTCCTCCGGGCCCGGAGCACGGCGAGCGACCGTGCGGTGATCACCACCGTGGAGGCCAGGGCGGCCGTGGCCGTCCAGATGACGAGGGCGGGCCAGATGTACAGCAGTTGGGCCAGGGTGCCCTCGCGGTTCATGAACAGGCCGACCATATCGGTGAGTTGGGCGAAGAGGACGATGGGGACAGCGCAGGGCAGCATGCGCAGGACGACTCGCCACAGCGGCCGGCCCGCGGTGCGTCGCGCCCAGCGGCGTGCCCGAACGGCCCCGAGCACACCCAGCGCGATCGCCAGCAGGGTCAGCGCCGCGAGGACGTAGTCGGCCTTCATCGTGAACGGAGTGCGCACCGCCGGAGACTTGCCCTGGGCCAGGTCGACCAGTCCGTCGAGCATGACGGCGGCGTCGTCCCCGGAGATCATGCCGGTGTTGGCCACGATCGCGATGCCGGTCCGGCTGTCGGGCAGCAGCGTCTGGATGGCGTTGTGGGTCAGGAGTTCCCCGGTGTGCCGGATCTGCCGGGGCTTCTCCCCGGACGGGCTCAGGGACCAGCCCATCGCGTACTCGCGGCCCTTCGGCGGGGTGTGCATGACCTCGATGCTCCGGGCCGAGACGACGCGCCGCCCCGCCGCGGACACGCCCTGGTTGTTCTGCGCGATCAGCCACCGGGAGAGGTCGTCCGCCGTGGTCACGACGCCGTGGCCGCCGGCCGCGAACCAGCGGGGGTGGGAACGCGGGAACAGCATGCCGTAGGCGCGGACGTAGCCCCGGGCGTGATCGGGCATCTCATCGGTGGTGTCGACCGACTCGGTACGGGTCATACCCAGGGCCCGGAACACCTGGGTGGCCAGGAAGTCCGCGAAGGGCCGCCCGCTGACGACCTCGACCAGCCGTGCGGCGACGAAGTAGTTGGGGTTGTGGTAGTTCCACTCGGTGCCCGGCTCCGCGGCGAGCCGGGCGCCGCGCATGTCCGCGACCGCCTCGGTGAGGGTGCGTGCCTGGGGCCGGGTGAGGTCGGGGTAGGCGGAGTCGGCCATGCCCGATGTCTGGTTCAGCAGCTGCCGTACGGTGATCTTCTCGGCCCGCCGGTCGGCCATCGTGAACTCGGGCAGATAGCGATGGGCCGGCTGGTCCAGGTCGACTCGGCCCTCCTCGACCAGCCGCATCACGGCCAGGGCGGTCATGGACTTGGAGAGCGAGGCCACCGGCACCGGTGTCCGCGCGGTCATGGCCTTCCCGGCCGCGGTGTGCCCGTATCCCGCCGCGTGGACGACCTTGTCGCCCCGGGTGACCGCCACCACGGCGCCCGGCAGATCGGTCCGCTCCATATAGGCGTTGACGTAGGCGTCGATCGAGGCGGCGTTCAGCGTGGGGTGGGAGGGCGTGGTGGCGTGCGCGGTCGCCGGGCGCCACAACGCCGTCGAGGCGATGAGCAGGGCGATGGCCAGGTGGAAGAGACGTCTGAGGCTATGGATCGGCATGGCGCTCATCCCACCGGGAGCGGAGCGGGTGCCGCATTGGTGTGCGCAGGAGATCAGAGGTAGTGCACGCACTACCGACCGGGCGGCGACGGGTCGCATATCTTCTGCGGGTGCCTTCTCGAACAGCCTGGCAGGCTCTCGCTCAGCATCCGTTGGGGTTCCTGGCCTCGGCCTGGCCCTGGCGGGCGCTGGCCTATCTGCTGTCCGGTGTCGTCTTCGGCGCGATCGCCATGGTCACGCTGCTGACCATGGCCGCGGCCGGGCTGGTGTCGCTGATCGTGGGGGTGGGGGCCGTTCTCCTCCTCGCCGTGGCGCTGTCCGGCATCGTCGTCACCCGGATCGAACGAACGCGGCTGCGGCTGGTGGACCCGGACCCGGCGCCGGATCCGCACCGGACCCCGGAACGCCCCGGGCTGCGGGGGTGGCTGGAGACCCGGCTGCGGGAGCCCGCGACCTGGCGGGAGCTGAGCTTCACCGCGGTGTCGATGACCGCCCTGTGGTGGATGGATCTGCTCGTCCTGGCCTTCGCCCTCGCCCTGCCCGTCCTGCTCATGACCTCGCCGGTGGATGACCCCGGCGCCTGGCCGTGGCTGGTCATCGGCCTGTGTCTGCTGCCCGCGGCGCCGTACACCATCACCGCCTGGGCCGGCGCCCGCGCCGCGCTGACCCGGCTGATCCTGGCGCCGCGCGACGGTGAACTGGGCCGGGAGCTCACCGAGGTCCGGGCCTCCCGGGCTCGTCTGGTGGACGCCTTCGACGCCGAGCGCCGCCGGATCGAGCGGGACCTGCACGACGGCGCCCAGCAGCGGCTGGTCTCCATCAATGTGATGCTCGGCCTGGCCGGTCTCGACGCGGAGCCGGGCTCGCCGGTGGCCCGGCAGCTCGCACTGGCCCAGGACGAAGTCACCCTCGCCGTCAACGAGTTGCGTGAGCTCAGCCGGGGTGTGCACCCCAAGGCGCTCACCGACCACGGCCTCGCCGCGGCCGTGGACAACCTCATCACCCGCTCCGCCCTCCCCGTCGCCGTCGACATCCGGCTTCCGTACCGCCTGCCCGCGACCGTGGAGAGCACGGGGTACTTCGTCGTCGCCGAGGCACTGGCCAACGCCACCAAGCACAGCCGGGCCACCCGGGCCGAGGTCCACGCCCGGCTGGACGCGGATGTCCTGACGCTGTCGGTCCGGGACAACGGCGTCGGCGGAGCGGACCCGGCCGCGGGCACCGGCCTTGTCGGCCTGGCCGACCGCGTCGCCGCGGCCGACGGCAGACTGCGGATATCCAGCCCGGCGGGCGGCCCTACACTGCTGCGTGTGGAGCTCCCGTGCCGCTGAACATCGTGCTCGCCGAAGACTCACCACTGTTGCGGGACGGCCTGGTCAGCGTGGTCACCCGCTTCGGCCACCGGGTGTCGGCGGCCGTCGGCGACGCCGACGCGCTGATCGCCGCGGCCCATGAGCACGACCCCGACATCGTCATCACCGATGTGCGGATGCCCCCGGGCAACGCCGACGACGGCCTCCGCGCCGCGGTCGCGCTGCGCGGCCACCGCCCCGGGCTGCCCATTCTGGTGCTCAGCCAGTACATCGAGCAGTCCTACGCCACCCACCTGCTCGACCTGGGCAGCGAGAGCGGCATCGGCTATCTGCTCAAGGACCGGGTCAGCGCCGTCACCCACTTCGCGAGCGCGGTCGAGCAGGTGGCCGCCGGGGCGACGGTCATGGACCCCGAGGTGGTGCGCCAGCTGCTGCGCCGACGGCAGGACCCCCTGCGGCGGCTCACGCCCCGGGAGCGCGAGGTCCTCTCCCTCATGGCCGAGGGACGCTCCAACGCCGAGATCGCCCGCGACCTCTATGTCACCGAGGCCGCGGTCAACAAGCATGTCAGCTCCATCCTCCAGAAGCTCGACCTCCGCCTGGACGGCCACGGTCACCGGCGCGTCCTCGCGGTGCTCACCTACCTGCGCGCCTGACCGTCTGTCTGCGCCACCTGACCGTCCGCTGCCGCGGGGTCGAGGAGCAGCTTCGCGGCCACCGTCGTCCCGTCGGTGCGCATCGTGCCCGCCACGGCCCTCGCCCGTGCCCGGGTCCCGGGGGTCAGGGCGGTTTTCAGCGCGGCCGACAGGGAGTCGAGGGTCGGGGCCGGACCGTCGTGTGCCGCGCCGATGCCCAGCTCGGCCACCCGGGCGGCCCAGTGCGGCTGGTCCGCGACCTGGGGGACCACCACCTGAGGCGCACCGGCCTTGGCGGCCGTCGTCGTGGTACCCGCGCCACCGTGGTGGACGACGGCGGCCACCCGGCCGAACAGCGCCTGATGGTTGACCTCGCCGACGGCGAGGCAGTCGTCCCGGTCGTCGATCGGGGCCAGTCCGGCCCAGCCACGGGCGAGGAGGACACGGCGGCCCTGCGCGCGGACCGCCCCGACGGCCACCCGGGCGAGGTCGGTCGAGGTGTGCATGGCCATGCTGCCGAAGCCCACGTACACCGGCGGTTCACCGGCGCCCAGGAACGCCTCCAGCTCATCCGGCAGCGGACGTTCGTCCGGCAGGATCCACGCCCCGGTCTGTACGAGGTCGAGTTCCGTCATGTCCTGCCACGGGCCCAGGACCGGGTCAGCGGCCAGCAACGCCCGGTCGGTGAAGACGTAGTCGCGGACGTTGTCCACCGGCGGCAGGCCGATCGCCGCCCGGTGGCGGTTCTCCGCCTCGCCGTACAGCTCGTTCACGCGCTGGGCGTCCTGCTGCCACAGCACCTCGAGGTCGGTCTCCTCCGCGGGGGACGGCGTGCCGGGCCGCCTTCCCGGGCGGAAGTGCCGCGAGGGCAGCCCGAACGGATGGAAACACGCGAACACATAGCGGATGCCCAGCTTCTCGGCCACCGAGCGGGCACCGGCCGGCATCAGGCCGGTCGCGAGCAGTACGTCGCACCCCTCGGCCGCCGTGGTGAGCGTGTCGAACCGCGCGGCGACCAGCTCGGGCGCGAGCCGGAACGCGGCCGCTGCCGACGGCGGCCGCTCGCCGGTCACCACCGAACGCACCGTAGGGCCGAGCGGCACCAACTCCACGCCGACACCGGCCAGCAGCGCCGCGAACTCCTCGTCCGGCGGCGCGCACACCCGCGCCTCCGCGCCGAGTTCCAGCAGCCGCACCGCGAGTCCCGCCAGCGGTTCCACGTCCCCGCGCGACCCCCATGACGACAACACCACACGCATATCGCAAATCCCCGTTTCCCCAGGTCCTGGCATCGGCCGCCCATCCTGAGGGACACCCCGGGTCTTGCCGCAAGCCCCCCGGTGCGCTATAGGTTGATAGTGGCAGGGAGAGTTGTCTCCCTGCCTTCGCTGTTTCATCAGCCCAGGTCCGTCAGATCGAGCCCGCTCAGCCGCTCCGGGTCGGCCAGGATGTCGATCGCCACGATCCTGCCGTCCGCGACCGTGAAGGCCAGCACCGAGTACGGCCGCCCGTCCCGCGAACTGACCACGCCCACGGCGCCGTTGACGAGCACGGACCGGGCGTGGAGGCCCGGGCCGCTGAGGCGGGAGAAGGTGAGCGCCTGGTCCGCGACGGCCGCCGCGCCACGCACCTCGCGCGGGGCGGGGGCAGGGGTGGGGCCATAGTCGGCGCGCAGCACGACGTCCGGGTCGAGCACGGCGATCAGCCCCTCGAAGTCGCCGTCGCGCGCGGCGGCGAGGAAGGCGCCCACGACCTCGCGCTGCCGGGCGAGGTCCGCGTCGGGGACCGGGGCCGCTCCTCGCACCCGGCGGCGGGCGCGGCTGGCGAGCTGACGGGCGGCGGCCGGGGTGCGGTCGACGATGGGGGCGATCTCGTCGAACGGCACGGCGAACAGATCGTGCAGTACGAAGGCCAGCCGTTCGGCGGGGGCCAGCGTCTCCAGGACGACCAGCAGGGCGAGGCCGACGGAGTCGGCGAGCAGCGCCTGGTCCTCGGGGCCGGGCCCGCTCGCACGGCTGATGACCGGGTCGGGGAGGTGCACCCCCAGGGGTTCCTCGCGCCGGGCGGTGCGCGAGCGCAGCATGTCCAGGCAGACCCGGCCGACGACGGTGGTCAGCCAGCCGCCCAGGTTCTCCACGGCGCCGGTGTCGGAGCGGTTGAGCCTCAGCCATGCCTCCTGGACGGCGTCGTCCGCCTCGCTCAGCGAGCCGAGCATGCGGTAGGCCACCGCGCGCAGATGGCCGCGGTGGGCCTCGAAGCCCTCCGCCAGAAGGTGGTTCTCGTTCATCGGTCACATCCCCTTGTCCGGACCACACCGTCGCGGGCCACACCGTGCTGACGGATGGGCCGGGCGCGATGTGACAGAGGGGCGGGATGGACCGTGCACCCGTCCAGTCCCTTGACGCACTGCGATCACATCATTACACAAGTTGGGAGCGCTCCCATGCCTCCCACTCCCCAGGAGGGTCCCTCATGTCCCTGCCCCTGTTACGCCGTCCGCGCGGTGCGCGGGCCGCCACCGCGCTGCTCACCGGTGCGCTGCTGCTGATCGCGGCCCAGTCCGCGCCCGCCGGAGCGGACTCCCCCGCCGCGCCCTCGGCCCCTGCCGCGCCCTCGACCTCCGCCGCGCCCTCCGCCGTCCAGGTCAATCAGCTGGGGTATCTGCCGGACGGCCCCAAACGCGCCACCGTCGTCAGCGCGAGCACCACCGCCCTGCCCTGGCAGCTGCGCGACGCCGCGGGGCGGACGGCCGCCTCGGGCACCACCACCGTACGGGGCGCGGACACCGCCTCCGGGCAGTCCGCCCATCTGGTGGACTTCTCCTCGTACCGGGGGACGGGCACCGGTTACACCCTCACCGTGGACGGGCGGACCAGCCACCCCTTCGACCTCCGCGCGAACCTCTACGACGGGCTGCGCGCGGACGCGATGTCGTTCTTCTACCAGCAGCGCAGCGGTATCCCCATCGAGGCGTCGCTCGCCGGCGCGGCCCACGCGCGCCCAGCGGGCCATCTGGGTGTCGCCCCCAACCGGGGCGACACCGCCGTGCCCTGCGTCAGCGGGGTGTGCGACTACACCCGGGATGTGCGCGGCGGCTGGTACGACGCCGGTGACCAGGGCAAATACGTGGTCAACGGCGGACTCGCGGTCTGGCAGCTGGTCAACTCCTTCGAGCGCGCGAAGCGTACCGGGCACGCCGCCGCGCTCGGGGATTCCACGCTGCGCGTCCCCGAGCGCGGCAACGGGGTCCCGGATGTGCTCGACGAGGCGCGCTGGGAGCTGGAGTTCCTGATGCGCATGCAGATCCCGGACGGCAAGCCACGGGCGGGCATGGCCTTCCACAAGGTCCATGACGCCGCCTGGACCGGGCTGCCCACCCGGCCGGAGCAGGACGCCGAGCCGCGTGAGCTGCACGCGCCGTCCACCGCCGCCACCCTCAATCTGGCCGCCGCGGCGGCGCAGTGTGCCCGGGTGTACGCCCCGTACGACGCCGCGTTCGCCGCCCGCTGCCTGGACTCCGCGCGCCGCGCGTGGACCGCCGCGCAGGCGAACCCCGGTGTGCTGGCACCGGCCACCGACTCCACCGGCGGCGGGGCGTACGACGACAGCGAGGTGGGCGACGAGTTCTACTGGGCGGCGGCGGAGCTGTACGCGACGACCGGGGAGGCGCGGTACCGGGACGCGGTCACCTCCTCGCCGTACCACACCGCGAGCGATGTGTTCGCCCCGGGCGGCTTCAGCTGGCAGGCCACCGGGCCCCTCGGGCGGCTCGTCCTGGCCACCGTCCCCAACGGCCTGCCCGCCGCCGACCTCGCCCGCGTCCGCGCCTCCGTGGTCTCCGCGGCCGATGCCCGCTTGAACACGATGGCAGGCCAGGGCTACGCGGTGCCGCTGCCTGCGGACGGTTACGTATGGGGCTCCAACGGCCAGGTGGCCAACAACGGGACGGTCCTGGCCGTCGCCTACGAGCTCACCAAGCAGCGGAAGTACCGCGCCGGGGCGCTGGAGACGCTGGACTATCTGCTCGGCCGCAACGCGCTCGGTCAGTCGTATGTCACTGGCTACGGCGAGCGCGCCTCGCAGAACCAGCACCACCGCTTCTGGGCGCACCAGTACGACGCCTCGCTGCCGAACCCGCCCGCCGGATCGATCGCGGGCGGCGCGAACTCGGGGCTACAAGATCCGGTGGCGCAGGAACAGCTCCCCGGCTGCGCGCCCGCGGCCTGCTACGTCGACGACATCGGCTCGTACTCCACGAATGAGGTGGCGATCAACTGGAACGCGCCGCTGGCGTGGCTGGCCGCGTTCGCCGCGGAACGCGGCTGACCGGGCGGGGGGGGGGGGGGGGGGGGACCCCCCCCCCCCCCCCCCCCCCCCCCCCCCCCCCCCCCAAACCCCCCCCCCCCCCCCCCCCCCCCACCCCCCCCCCCCCCCCCCCCCCCCCCC
>NZ_JBQTCE010000002.1:409638-625797 GCF_052665095.1 Streptomyces sp. NEAU-174
CGTGGCTGGCCGCTTTCGCCGCGGAACGCGGCTGACCGGGCGGGCGGGGGGCCTGAAGGCCCCTCGCCCCACCCCTTCGCCTCACCTCACCTCACCGGGGCAGCTGCGCCTCGATCGCCGCGACGACGTCGTCCGCCTCCGGCTCGGTCCGCGGCCGGAACCGGCCCACGACCTCACCGTCCGGCGAGATCAGGAACTTCTCGAAGTTCCACTGCACATCCCCCGCCTCGCCCTGCGCGTCCGGCGTCCCCGTCAGCTCGGCGTACAGCGGATGCCGCTGCTCACCGTTGACATCGATCTTCTCCAGCAGCGGGAAGGACACCCCGTAGGTCGTCGAGCAGAACGTCTGGATCTCCTCACTCGTCCCCGGCTCCTGCCCGGCGAACTGGTTGCACGGAACCCCCAGCACGGTGAACCCGCGCCCGGCATAGCGCTGCTGGAGCCGCTCGAGCCCCTCGTACTGCGGGGTCAGACCGCACTTGGACGCCACATTGACCACCAGCAGCGCCGCACCCCGGTGCTCACCGAGCGAGGTCGGCTCGCCGGTGAGGGTGCGCAGGGGGATGTCGTACAGGCTCATGGGATCTACCGCCTTCGTCGTTCGGTGGGTGAGCCCAAATCTATGCGCTCCGGGGCCCATGACGCCGGATCACAATATGAACACCGAGCACACACAAACTCTTCACTTTTCAATCAGCGCGGCTAAGGTCGGTTCCTCGCGTATCACTCAAGGGGGGACCATGTCCTGGAATAACCAGCCATCACCGGCGCCGAGACGCCCCGGATGGGCACGCAAGCGCGTCGCCGTCCCGGTCGCGGCCATCCTGCTCTTCGCCGGAGTCGGCATAGGGTCGGCCCAGGGCGACGACACGAAGTCGTCCGACGGCGACAAGCCCACGCCCAAGGTGACGGTCACCGTCACGGCCAAGCCCGCCCGGGTGAAGGACAAGGCCGAACCGGCGCCCACCGTGACGGTCACCAAGACCGTCACCGCGAAGCCGAAGGCTTCGCCAAAGCCGAAGAAAAGCAATGAAGCACCGGCCGGAACGGCCGTCTTCAAGGTGTGGGGCAGCGCCCCCTCGGGGGTGGACATCACCTACGGCAGCGATGGCGAGAACCTCGACGGCAGCGGTCTGCCGCTGACCAGGAAGCTCAAGGTCAAGGACGACGCGCTCTACTACCAGGTCAGCGCGCAGCTCATGGGCGGCGGCGACATCCGTTGCTCCGTCACGATCGACGGCGAGACGAAGACCGGACACGCCCGCGGCGGCTACAACATCTGCTCGGCGCAGCTGAACGGCGATTTCACGGGCGGCTGGGACTAACGAGATGGGGGCGGGCCGCAGCCCGCCCCCATCGGTGGCAAACCGAGTGCCGCCTACTCCGGCGGCGTCGGCGTGGCGTGGTTGCGGTACATCGCCTGGATGTCGAGCTCCAGCTTGACCGTGGGGCCGACCACCGCGATGCCCCGGGCGAGCATATTGCGCCAGTTCAGGGTGTAGTCCTCGCGGTGGAGTTCGGCCGTGGCGAGGGCGGCGCAGCGCAGTTCCTGTTCGTAGCCGCCGTTGACGGCGCCCAGATACGTGGTGTCCAGGGTCACCGAGCGGCTGACGCCGTGCATCGTGAGGGGGCCCTGGAGGGTCCACTTGGGGCCGCTGCGCCAGGTGAAGCGGTTGCTGGCGAAGTGGATCTCCGGGAAGTTGTCCACGTCGAGGAAGTCGGCCGAGCGCAGGTGGGCGTCGCGGGTGTTGTTCCCGGTGTTGATGCTGGAGGCGTCGATGACGACCTCGACGCGGGAGTCCTCCATCCGCTCGGCGATGTGGATACCGCCCCGGAAGCGGGTGAAGCGGCCGTGCACATTGGCCATGCCGACGTGGCGGGCGATGAAGCGGATCGCGGTGTGCGGCGGGTCGAAGAGCCAGGTGCCCGGCGGGGGGAGTTCGAGCTGCTGGGAGGGCTCCATCTGCACCCGGCGGGGAGGTTCGCTCTGGCCGGGGACGATGTCGACGGTGAGGCGGTTGGGCTGGAGACCGCTTCCGGTGAGCAGCACCGTGTACTGCCCCGGCTCGAGCGTGGCGAGGAACAGTCCATGCGGATCGGTGGTGGCCTTGGCCACCGTACGGGCGGCGCCACGCGTCTCGGTGACGGTGACCTCCACGCCGCCCAGGGCCTGGCCGACGGGGTCCAGGACCTCGCAGCTGAAGGCTCCGGCACCCACGGGCAGGGGCATTCTGAGTCCTGATCCGCGGTCCGGACGCTTGGTGCGCATGCGCCGGAGCAGTGCGAGGGGCATTGCAGTCATCTCACTAACGGTTTCTCTGGGGATGATGGGGGGGCGCGTCCATGATGGGGCCCCAGGGTAGGCTCCGGACGCCTGGGGGGTGGGTGTCAGCCGTGGCCGAGGATCTTCCGTAGCGCGCCGAGCGGCAACTCCCCCGTCTGCGGGGAGGCTTCGGCGTGACGGAAGCCGATGTGGTTCTCGGGGCGGGTCAGCAGGGCGCCGCGGTCGCGGATTTCGCGCAGCCGCCGCCGTTGCCCGGCGCCCTGGGTGTGGCGTCCTTACGGGCGTCGACATCGCGCCACATCTGCTCGGGATCCGAGGTGGGGAGCGGATCCAGCGCCTCGAAAACCGGCGCGGTCTCACCGATGCTCCGGTCGGCGCGCTCGGTCTCGACGGTCTCCACTGCTGAAGGGCTCCTCTCGGTCCTCTCCCCGTCCTCTCCCCCGTGATGGCCGGTCTCCGGGCGCGGTCGGCGATCGCCGACCGACCATTGATGATCTTGTTCCAGAACCCGGACTCCGAGGTGTCTCATTTCGAAACAGTGGCGACGTATACGGTGGAGAGGTTGTGACGACCACCGACGACACCCCCGCCGACCCGGCCCTCTCGTCGCTGCGCCGGGCGCGCGACCGGTTCTTCAGCGGACGGCCACCGGGCGACGGGGTTCCCGAGGACCTCGCCCAGGCCTGGCGGCGGGCGCGGTTCTTCGGCGTACCGCGCGACCTGGCGGCCCCGCCCAGGGTCCGGCCACCGGTGGACTCACCGCTGCTGGCCGCGGCGCGCGCCGTGCTGGACCGTACGGCGCCCACGCTGAACGGTGGGATGGGGCTGGTGCTGGTGGACTCCCGCTGCCGGGCGCTGTGGTCGGGCGGCAGGCGTTACGCCGGTACGCCCGCGCCCGACGGGATGGCCGGGCTCGATCTGTCGGAGAAGGCGGTCGGGCACAACAGCGCCGCGCTCGCGCTGCGCACGGGGCGCCGGGCCGAGGTCCACGGCCCCGAGCACTTCCTCGATCTGTGGCAGGAGGTGTCGGCGGTCAGCGTTCCGCTGTACGAGCCGACGGCGGGCCGCCCGGCCGGCGCCGTCACCGTGGTGGCCCCGCTGGGCGAGGGCCGCACCGCCCACCCGGGCGCGGCGCTCGCGGAGGCCACCGCGCACGCGATCGAGACGGAGCTGCTGGGCCGGGCGCGCCCGCCGGAGCGGGTGCTGCTCGACGCGTATCTGCGGCGGCGGGCCGAGGGGGCGGCCGTGGTGGCGCTCGACGGCAGCAGCCGCCTCATCAGCCCGGAGGCCGCGCGCCTGCTGTCGCACGAGACGCTGGCGCGGCTGGAACGGCATGCCACGGCCCTCCTCAGGGACGCGGGCACGGGTCCGGCCGCGGGTCCGGCCACGGGGCCGGAGGAGCACGCACCGGAGGAGATCGCCGTACCGGAGGAGATCCCCGTACCGGACAGCGAGATCCCCGTACCGGAGGATGAGTTCGCCGTACCGGACGGCGCCGGGCTCACCGTAAGGATGACGCGTCTGGTGCACCGGGGCGAGGTCATCGGGGCCGTGGCCACGGTGTGCACGGCGGCCCGGCGGGCGCGGTCGGCGGAGCGCCGGGGCCATGACCGGCTCCCGGGGCTCGTGGGCACGTCCCGGCCCTGGCGGCTGACCGTCTCCCGGGCGACGGAGCTGGCACGGGCCGTGGAGCCGCTGCTGCTGATCGGCGAGCCGGGCGTGGGCAAGACCGCGCTGGCCCGCGCCCTGCTCGGCCTGCGGGGCACGGCCGCGCCGCGTGTCGTCGACGCCGCCGAGCAGGTGCCCGGCGAGGTGCCGCGCTGGTGTCAGGCGCTCGCGGAGCTCCCGGAGTCCGAGGGGGACGGCGGCGCGCCGGCGCTGCTCCTGCGCCACGCCGAGCGGCTGGGTCAGTCCGATGTGGCGGCGCTGCTGTCGCTGCTGGCGGAGCGGCCCGCGGTGCCGCTGGTGGCGACGCACACCCCGGGCGCGCCCACCGGCCCGTGTCTGAGCCGGTTGCTGGACATCCTCGCGGCCCGGTCGGTGACGCTGCCGCCGCTGCGCGAACGCGTCGAGGACATCCCGGCGCTGCTGGCGGGCCTCCCCCGGCGCCCCTCCCCCGGACGTCCCCCGCTGACCTGGAGCCTGGACGCGCGCCGGGCGCTGGAGCAGCACACCTGGCCGGGCAATGTGGCCGAACTCGCCCATGTCGTACGGGAGGTGGCCGACCGCCGCCGCGCCACCGGGCCGGTGCGGCGCGAGGAGCTGCCGTACGGACTGCGGGTGCCACCGGCCACCCGCCGGCTGAGCGGTATCGAACGGGCGGAGCGCACCGCCATCCTGGAGGCGCTGCGCCGCCACGGGGACAACAAGGCGCGCGCGGCCGAGTCCCTGGGCATCGGCCGGGCCACGTTGTACCGGAAGTTGCGGGCGTACGGAATGGACCAGGCCTAACGGCGGAAACAGTCACCAGGGGGCCGGTCACACCGGAGCCGGCCATGGGCCGCGGAGGGGGCACGGTGACGCGAGACAACAGCGCCGAGAGCGAGGCGGTCACGGGCAGGCTGCTGATCCTGGAATACGAGCAGGTGAAGGAGGAGCAGCGGGCACGGATCGGGTTCCGCGACAATCTGCTCTACGCGACGCTCGCCGCGATGGCGGCCATCATCACCTTCTCCCTTCAGAGCCATGGGCGTCCGGAGCTGCTGTTGCTGCTGCCCCCGGCGTCGGCGCTGCTGGGCTGGGCGTATCTGGTCAACGACGAGAAGATATCGGCTATCGGACGGTATGTCCGGGAGGATCTGGGCCCCCGGCTGACGGCGCTCGCCCCGGGGCGGCCACCGGTGTTCGGCTGGGAGCGGGCCCACCGCGACGACGGCCGCCGGATCTCCCGCAAGCGGCTCCAGCTCGCGGCGGATCTGCTGCTGTTCACGGTGGCGCCGATCGCCGCGCTGATCGTGTACTGGACGTCCGAGCCGGTGCGGGCGGTGCTGCTTGCGGTGTCGGTGGCGGAGGTGGCGGTGGTCGTCGTGCTGGCGGTGCAGATCGTGCTGTACGCGGATCTGCACCGGCCGTGACGCATCGGGCACCCATGGGGTGCGTCGGGTCCGTAAGGTGTCGGCAGAGGCTGTCCTAGGGGGGATCCGTGGGCGCTGAGGGCAATGGGGGTGCGGTGCGGGCCGATGTGGTGGTCCTGACCGCGCTGGAGGTCGAGTACCGGGCGGTCCGGGCCCATCTGGAGGATCCGCGTCCGGTTCAGGCGGAGCGGGGTGCGGTGTTCGAGCTTGGGATGTTCCGCGAGGGGCCCGTCGAGCGGACGGTCGCCATCCATATGACGGGGCCGGGGAATCCGAGTGCTGGGGTCTCGGTCGAGCGGGCGGCGGCGCTCTTCGCGCCCAGGGCGGTGTTGTTCGTGGGGGTGGCGGGCGGTGTCAAGGATGTGGCGCTGGGCGATGTGGTGGCCGCGGACGCGGTGTACGACTACGAGACCGGCAAGGACACCGAGTCGGGGTTTCTGCCCCGGCAGAAGACCTATCAGTCCGCGTACGGGCTGGTGCAGCTGGCCCGGCTGGTGGCGGCGGCCGACGCATGGCAGCGGCGGGTCCGCCCGGGCGACGACGCGCCGCGCCCCCGCGCCCATGTGAAGCCGCTCGCGGCGGGCGGCCGGGTGGTGGCGCACCACCGCTCGGACGTCGGGCTCAGGCTCGCCGCCAGTGCGGGTGACGCGCTCGCGGTGGACATGGAGGGCTTCGGCTTCCTCGCCGGCGCGTATGCCAATCAGCAGCTGGACGCGCTGGTGATCCGCGGCATCTCGGACCTGCTCGGCGACAAGGGCGAGGCGCACGACGAGCGCTGGCAGCCGGTGGCCTCCCGGCACGCGGCCGCCTTCGCCTTCGAACTGATCGGCCGCATGCCGACGGCGGCGGACGCCCCGGCAACGACCCGGTCACCCGCCACCGGTACGCGACCCCTCGCCACCGGTGCACCGCCCGAGACCCCCCGGCGCCGCAGGCTGACCATCCGTGACCTCGGCGTACTCGCGGACACCCTGCTGGCCGTGGACGGGATGACCTCCCCCGCGCGCTGGCAGCAGCTGCTCGACGAACTGCCCACCGTCGGCACCGCGGTGGGCCGCCAGTCGGCGAGCCGCGCGGAGGCCCTGTCCCTGCTGCGCGTCTGCGAGGCGCGGCGGGCGATGGGCGAACTGGTGGAGGTGGTGGCGGTGCTCGCGCCGGACGATCCGGCGGCCGCCGAACTCGCCCGGCGCGTCGAGGAACTCGGATTGGAGTGACCCTCCTCACCCTCCCACCCCCGCCGATGAGGGCCCCGGGCCGCCCTCCCCCGCGCCTACTCCGCGCCACCCCGGTACGGCGACCCCCGCCCGCCCTCAGCGGAACCGTCCAGGTGGGCCCCTGAGGAAGGCGGCCCTCCGTCTCGCGGTCGCCGCGGGCGTGGGCTCCGCGGTCCACCGCCGGGAGGTGTCCCGGCCGCGGCGGGGCCCGCCCCGGGCGCGGGGGACGGTGCCACCGACATACTCGCGATGGGTGTCACGAGAGGCTCCCGGGGCATACAAGTTGTCCCGGAGTCCCGGCGGGTGGCACCCGCGTATGGCAGGGTCTCCGGCGGGATCATCGGCGGCGGGGACCGATGATGCGGCCTCGGGGGAGGGCACGGCATGGCGGCCATGGGGGAAGGTGGCCTGAAATCGGTGGGCAGCCTCGTCACGGCGTTGAAGGAGTTCCGCTGTCTGACGGATCCGGATCTGCGCACGCTGTGTCTGGATCTGGTCGCCATGGAGCTGGAGATGACCAGCGTCCCCGTGCGCGCCCACCGGGTGACCGACTACTTCCTGGTGGAGCTGGCCCGCGAATGCCTGGAAAACGTGCGGATCATGCACGCGCTACGCGCGTCCCTCGCGGTGATGGCGGCGGCGGACGAGGACGCGATCAAGCGGCTCGACTCGGTCATGGAGCAGATGACGGCCCGTCCGGCGCTGCCCGAGACCGCCGTCGCGAAGCTGCGGTCGCTGCTGGAGGAGCTGGAGATCGAGCAGCTGGGCCAGTTGTGCCGTGCGGCGGCGGGCCCGTTGCAGGACGTCCCCGCGGTCACCGGCCCCTGGCACGCCTTCGAGGTGCTCAGCCGGATGAACGCGCAGCCGGGCGGGCTGCCGCCGCAGCTCGCCCTGGTGGAGTACCTCGCGGCGGCGGCGCGTCCGTTGCAGCGGGCCGACGCGCTGCGCGAATGGGCCGATGAGCAGGCCCGGGAGCTGGGCCTGACGCCCCAGCTGCGGTCGCTGCGGCAGCAGGTGGGGCATGCCGCCCCGGCCGGTCCGGTGGACGCCTATCTGGTGATCCGGCTGCTGCCGCGGGAAGAAGCCGGGTGTTACGAGCTCTCGTCCTGGCACCAGTACGACCCCACCGGCTGGCATCCGGTCCGCGGCCCGGTCACCCAGGTCACCGCGGAGACCGCGGAGCGGGCGGTCCAGACGCTGGTGTATCGGGCGGCCGAGGAGTGGGACGACGCCCGGGCGATCCACATCGAGTTCATGCTCGGCCCGGATGACCTGAATCTGCCGGTCCACCGCTGGCGGCTGGAGCTCGACAGCGAGCTGCCCATCCCGCTGTACATGGAGCATCCGGTGGTCGTACGGAGCCTGGAGCGCAGCTGGACCCGGCGCTGGCACCGGGAGTGGAAGCACCGCTGGAACCGCTTCGACCAGCAGCCCGAGCGCGCCAAGCAGCTCGTCGTGGACGGCGAGGACCCGGACAGCCCGCGCTCCGGCGACCCCACCGCGCTGCTGGCCCGGCTCAAGGCCGATCCGCGGGTGGTCGCCCTGGTCCTGACCTCGCCCCCGGGCACCACCCCCGAGGGCACCTCGGAGGCGCTGACCGCCTGGCGGGCCGGGATTCCGGTGGTCGCCTGGGACGGCCGGGCGACCCGGGACCCCGGCTTCGTCCAGCAGCTGGGACAAAAACAGGCCGACGCCAGCGGGAACCTGGCACGGCTCCGCGAAGCCGTGACAGAGTTACGTCTGGACGCCCATACGATCGACTCCGCGGAGCGGGAGCATCACCTGGGGCAGCATGTGGTGCTCGTTTGGGACGACCCGACCCGTCCCGTGGAGCCCGCTGGGCGCATGACGGGGCCGGACGAGGGGGTGGGTGGTCGATGAGCGACGAGGAGCCTGCGCGGCGCCACAACGGACGGATCCACCAGGATTCCGGTTCCGCCTCGGCCGGTCTGCCGTCCGGGATACCGCGCCCCTGGTGGATCTACCAGGGCACCGGGCGCCCGCTGCACGACGTGAGCCTGGAGGAGATCCTTCCGCCGCCGCCCCCGTGGCGCGCCTTCGGCGGGGTCTCGGCCTGCCCGGTGGAGGGCAACGGCCGGTCCGGCGCGTTATCGGACGCGGACCACGCCCCGACCGAGCCCCCGGCGCCGCCGGAGGACGAGCAGGACACCGCCCGGCGGCTGGGCGCGACCCCCCTGGGCGTGCGCTCCGATCCGGAGGAGGCGGATCTCGTCAACGCGGCGCTGATCCTCAGACGTCCCCTTCTGGTGACCGGCCGCCCGGGCACCGGCAAGTCCACGCTGGCGTACCGGATCAGCCGGGAGTTGGGCCTGGGCCGGGTGCTGCGCTGGCCGATCACCACGCGTTCGACCCTGCGGTCCGGGCTTTACGGCTACGATGCCGTCGGCCGTGTGCACGCCGCCGCGGCCGGCCAGGCGTCGGAGGGGGACACGCACGAACCCGGACCGGAGGACATCGGCGACTTCCTCCAACTCGGGCCGCTGGGCACGGCGATGCTCCCGCACCGCCTGCCGCGCGTCCTGCTCATCGACGAATTCGACAAAAGCGATATCGATCTGCCCAATGACCTCCTCGACATCTTCGAGGCCGGCGAGTACTCCATTCCGGAGCTGGTGCGCATCCGCCGACGCCGCCCGGCCGTATCGGTCCTCACCGACGACCCGGAGCGCAGTACCGTCATCGCCTCGGGGCGGGTGCGCTGCCGCGCCTTCCCCGTCGTCGTCATCACCAGCAACGGCGAGCGGGAGTTCCCGCCCGCGTTCCTGCGGCGCTGTCTCCAGCTGCGGCTGCCCGACCCGGACGCGGACCGGCTCGCCGCGATCGTGGCCGCGCATCTGGGGCGGGCCGACGATCCGCGTGCGCGGGAGCTGATCCAGATGTTCGTCGAGCGCAGCGAGCGCGAAGGCGGCCTCGCCGCCGACCAGTTGCTCAACGCGGTGTATCTGGTGACGTCCCAGTCGCATGTTCCGGGGCCCGAGTGGGAGGAGCTACTGCGGGCCGTCTGGCATCGGCTGGACAGCGCAGCGGGCTCGACATGACACACGACCCAGGCGGCAGGTCCGCCGGGCCGGGCCCCCAGGACCTCGACTGGCGGCAGCTCGCCGACGCCCTGTGGCTGGCGGTCTGCAAGGCCGAGACGGACCGTGGCCCCGGACCGCCGGCCCCCGGCCCCCTCCCCGGGACACCGGAGGCGGACGCCCCGCCGCCCGGCGACGAGCCGTCGGACGAGCCGGGGCAGGACCGGCAGGGGGAGCGCCCCGCGTCCGGACCCGAGGCGGCGCCCGCGGCGTCGGAACCGCCGCTCCCCGTGGAGCTGGTCGGCGTCTCCGCGCCGCCCGGCGAGGCGGAGCCGGCGACCGTCGCGGAGGTCTTCGTGCCCGCGCGCCGGCCGTCCGCCGACGGGCCGCCGCTGCCCGAGCGCGCCCTGTCCCGGGCGCTGCGGCCGCTCAAGCGCACCGCTCCCTCGCCGGTGGAGACGGAGGTCGACGAGGAGGCCACGGCCGAGCGCGCGGCGCGCGAGGGGCTGTGGGTGCCCGACCTGGTGCCCGTGCGCGAGCGCTGGATGGACGCCGTCCTGGTGGTGGACTGCGGCAGTTCGATGGTGGTGTGGCGGCGGACGGCCGCGCACCTGGTCACCGTGTTGCAACGCACCGGCGCCTTCCGGGATGTGCGGGTGCACCGGGTGAACACCGACCATCCGTTATCCGCCGAGGACCGGTCGCCGGTGGCCGGGATGCCGCCGCGCGGCAAGCGCACGGTGCTGGTGCTGACCGACGGCATCGGCGCGGCCTGGGCCGATGAGAGCGCCCGGCGCGCGCTGGCCGGCTGGGCGCGGCACGCGTCCGTCGCGGTGTTGCACGTCTTACAGCAGGGCCGCTGGCACCACACCGGGGTGGCCCCGGAGCGGGTGCGGGTGCGGGTGCCCGGACCTGGTGCGCCCAACGGCACCTGGCGGCGGGCCGACGGCGGTTCCTGGCCGGGCGGCGCGCCGCCGGTCCCGGTGCTGGAGCTGGACGCGCGGTGGATGGCCAACTGGGCGCGGCTGGTGGCCCGCCCGTCGGCGCGCGGCGAGGACACGATGGCGCTGCTGCCCGGGGCGCCCGCCGAGCCCTGGGACCCCGAACCGGAACCGAGCGCCTGGGACCGCGTCTTCCGGTTCCGCGCCACCGCCTCGCCGAGCGCCTTCCGGCTGGCGTCCCGGCTGGCCGCCGCCCCGTTGAACATTCCCGTGATGGAGTTCGTGCAGGGCATCCACCACCCCGAGGGCAGCCCCGGCGATCTGGCCGAGGTCCTGCTGGGCGGGCTGCTGCGCAAGGTGGCGACCGCCGACCCGCTGGACGAGACGGGCATCGGCTACGAGTTCCACGACGGGGTGCGCGAACTGCTGCTGTCCGCCGGGATGCGGGACGAGTCGCTGTACATCCTCGGCAGCGTCCTGGACCGGCTGGGCCGCCGCTGGAAACCGCTGTTGATGCTGCGCGATCTGCTCAACCACCCCTCGGGCTCGGTGGGAGACCTCCCCAGGACGGAGCGGCTGCTGCCGTACATCCGCCTTCAGGAGCAGGTCTACCAGGCGCTTTCCGGGCCGTACCTGGAGGGTGCGCGCTCCTTTCGCGCCCTTGTCCTGGCCCATCAGGCGCTCGCCCGCTCGGGGGAAAGCCCGCCCGATCCAGTTGAAGACGCATCACACAGGGGAAAATATGTGGTCTCCGAGGCGGTTGCGGCCATGACTGACTCCACGACTCCCCGACCAGACCCGCTGTCCCAGGCCGACGATTCACCATCCCCGCCGGCGCACGGCTCGCCGGACCCGGCGGGGGAGCATCTGAGAGGAACATTCGTGTCCGTGACCGCTGCCCGGTCCCTGCCCGCCGTGGAGGAGCGCCAGCCCGGGGAACCCCCGTCCATCTGGGGAAATGTACCGCCCCGGAACAACAACTTCACCGGGCGGCAGACGTTGCTCGACATTCTCCACGAACGGCTGCGGAGCGAGGGCACCGCCGCCGTGCTGCCCGAGGCCCTGCACGGGCTCGGCGGGGTGGGCAAGTCACAGATCGCCCTGGAGTACGTCCATCAGCACGCCGGCGACTACGACGCGGTGTGGTGGATCCCGGCGGAGCGCCCCGAGCAGATCCGCCAGGCGCTGGTCCAGCTCGCCGACCGGCTCGGACTGCGCGCGGGCATGGAGGCCAACACCGCCGTGCCGAGCGTGCTCGACGCGCTGCGCACCGGACGCCCGTGCCGCAACTGGCTGCTGGTCTTCGACAACGCCGAGGAACTGGACACGGTGCGGCCGTTCTTCCCCGCGGGCGGGCCGGGCCGGATCCTGGTCACCTCGAGGAACGCCCAGTGGTCGCGTGCCGCCCGCACCGTCGAAGTGGACGTCTTCGAGCGCGAGGAGAGCATCGAGCTGCTGCGCCGCCGGGGGCCGGAGCTGCCGCGCGATCAGGCGGACCGGGTCGCCGACGCCCTGGGGGACCTTCCGCTGGCCATCGAGCAGGCGGCCGCGTGGCTCACCGAGACCGGGATGCCGGTCGACGAGTACCTTCAGGTCTTCGAGGACGAGCGGGCCGATGTCTCCACCCGCCGCAGCGAGCTGCTGGCGGCGGGCGTCCCGGTGGACTACCCCGAACCGGTCGCCGCCGCCTGGAACATGTCGCTGCGGCGGCTGGCCGAAACCCATCCCGGCGCGCTCCAACTCCTCCAGATGTGTTCGTTCTTCGCACCCGAGCCGATCTCCCGGCGGCTCTTCTCCGGGGTGCGGGGAGTGTCTCTCTCTCCCGAGCTCTCGGAGGTGCTCCAGGACCCGATCAAGCTCGGCCACGCGATCCGTGAGATCAACCGCTACGCCCTGATCAAGATCAATCACCGCAGCAACACGATCGAGATGCACCGGCTGGTACAGGCCGTGCTGATCGGCCAGATGTCCACGCAGCAGCAGGCGGACATGCGGCACAGCGCCCATGTGCTGCTGGCCTTCGGCGACCCCAACGACGTGGCACCCGCGAACTGGGGGCGGTACGCCGACCTCCTCTCCCATGTCCGGGCGTCGCGCGCGATGGAGTGCGATGACAAATGGGTGCGTCAGATGGTGCGGAATCTGGTCCGCTTCCTCTATGTCTGGGGCGACCACGAGGGTGCGCTGGAGCTCGCCACCCAGGTGCGCCGGCAGTGGGTGGAGACCCTCGGTGAGGACAGTGCGGAGACGCTGGCCGTCTCCCGGACCCTGGGCCATGTCCTGACCGTGCTCGGCCACTTCAACGAGGCCCGGGAGCTCAACGGCCGGACGCTGGAGCTCCAGCGCGCCAAGGAGGGCGACGACCACGAGAACACCCTGGTGACGCAGGGCGCGGTCGCCGTCGACACCCGCTACCAGGGCGACTACGCGCGCTATGTGGAGCTGGAGAAGGACCGCTGGACCAGGACCCTGCGGCTCTTCGGGGACGAGGACCCGTACTCCATCGCCGCGACGAACGACTACGCCGTGGCGCTGCGCGCGGCGGGGGACTACGAGCCCGCCCGGCGGCTGGACGAGGGCGCCCGGCGCACCACCGGTCTGGTGCTCGGCGAGGACGCCCTGCTCACCATCCTGGTGGAGGCCAACCTCAGCATCGACGTCCGCGAGGGCGGGGACTACCTGGCCGCACGCGACATGCTGGAGCAGACCTGTAGCCGCGCCCGCCAGCTGTTCCCGCCGAACGCGCCCACCGTGGTCTACGCCCTGCGCAACCTCGCCGTGGCGCGCCGCAAGGCGGGCGACCACGAGGGCGCGCTGGACCTCAGCCGGGAGGTGCTGGAGCGCTACCGGCTGCGCTACACCGAGCCCAATCTCCACATCACCAACACGGCCCTGGCCCTCTCGATGGATCTGCGGCAGACCGCCGATCTGGAGGGCGCCCGTGAGCTGGGCCGGAAATGCCTCGACGACATGCGCGTCCTGCTGGGGGAACGGCATCCGGCGACCCTGGGCGCGGCGGTCGACCTCGCGGTGACGCTGCGGCTGCTGGGCGAGACGGACGAGGCGCTCGCGCTGAACAAGGAGACGCTGCCGGTGATCCTCGAACGGCTGGCAGCCGACCATCCGATGGCGCTGGCCTGTGCCATCAACACGGCCAGCGACCACTACACCCTCGCGGACTACCAGGAGGCCCACGACCTGGACACCGAGACCCTGGCGGCCTGCCGGTCCCGGCTCGGCGAGGACCATCCCACCACGCTCGCGTGTGCGGTCAATCTGTCGGGGGATCTGCGCGCGCTGGGCGAGGGCAGGCGGGCGGAGGAGCTGCACCAGGACGCGCTCGGCCGGCTGCGCCGGGTGCTGACGGCCAACCACCCGGCGACGGTCGCGGCGGCCCGGGGCATCCGGGCGGACTGCGATGTGGAGTCGATCTCCATCTGAACCCCCGTTCGCGGCGTTCGCGGGGGCCGCGCCGCGCGCCGTTCAGCGGGGGCCCGCGCCGCGCCCCGTTCACCCGCGCGTACGCGTCCCGATCCACCGCGCCAGAGCCACCGGATCGGGACCCGGGTCCGGCGCGGTGCGCAGCTCCCGGTGGACGGCCAGGGCCAGTTCGGGGTGGTTCAGCAGGGTCGTCCTGGCCGCGCCGTCCGGCAGGCTGAGCGCGAGCCCCGCCCATGCCGCGATGTCGCCCGGGTCCGCTTCCAGGCGGGCCCGGTAGCCGCGCAGCGCTGCCGCGGTGTCCCCCGCGGCCCAGTCGAGGTCGGCCCGGTCGGGGGCGTCACCGCCCTCGGGCAGCCCCGTTGCCCGGCCGTCGCCCAGCCGGGCGAACTCGGCCGGATCCGCGAGCCGGAGCCGGGCGAGCGCGGGGCGCGCCGGCGCCTCGGGGCGGGTCGGCCGGACGGCGGTCCCGGGCAGCTCTCCGGGCGGATCGGTCCGCTCCCGCCAGGCCCGCGCCCACTGGGCGGTCCGCTCCCGGTCCGCCGTCAGGTGGCGCATGCGGTGGACCATCCGGTGATCGTGGATCAGATCCGACGCCAGGCGCTCCGGCACGGAGGGCACCCGCTGGGCGAGCCACAGGGCCAGCCGTCCCTCCAGCCGGTGGAGGAACTCCTCGCCCCGGGGCGTCAGTTCGGCGTGCGCGAGGAGCGTGCGCAGCCCCGAGGCGGTCTGTGCCCGGCGCAGGGCGAACTCGAACGCGGCGGTGTCCCGGGCCGGTCCGGGCTCGGCGCGCCGCAGCCGGTCCCACCAGAATCCGGTCACGCCCAGGAACGCGTACACCCCCTGGAGGAGCCCGCGCAGCGGTCGCGGGTCCAGCCGCCAGGGCGCGTAGTGGATCTCTTCCAGGCCCCCTTCGATCAGGGGCACCAGGTCCATCAGGGCGCTGAGCTTGATGTGCTGGGCCTCGTGTACCAGCGCGGCGGCGAGGGTCAGCGGATCCGTGGCCCCGTTGAGCAGCACACAGCCGTACGCCTCCGGCGACGAGGCGCTGAACGGTTCGGGCCAGGCGGCGTACGGCACGGGCACGACGGAGGACAGGCAGGCGCCGATTCCCCGCGGGTCCACTTGGCGCTGCTCCGAGACCAGCCGCCACGCATTGCCGAATCTCTCCTGCCAGCCCTGCCACTCTTCGTCGCCGAGCCGCTCCGGGCCCCGGATCCGGAGAAAGTCGCGATAGGGGTCGAGGTCATCGACAAGCGGGGCACACACAATCCCCTCGTGTTCTCCGCGCAGCCGCCGCAGTCCGTGCCAACCGGGAGCGTCCTCGGAGAAGTCGGCGGGCAGCGTCACCGAATAGGGGCCGGATAACACCGCCGCCTTCCGGCCGTTCCTGACGACGTCGGCGACATCGGCGCTGTCCGGAATGCGGGCGAATCCCAGGGCGGGCAATATCGCCCCGCCCTCGCGCACCGGAACGGTGCCGCGAAAGTCGATTCCGGCGAGAAGAGCGGCCGAGGCGGCAATGGCATGCAGATGACCCACCGCGCTCCACAGCGGACCGTCCCCCGATTCCAGACCTCGCAGCCTGCGCAGACAGCGGTTGAGCCACACCCCCACGGAAGGGTGCAGCAGCAGCGTCTCCACGGCTGCCGGGGAGCGGTTCTCGGCCCGAATCAGCAGGTGCCAGGCGTCCCGGGGCGGGGGAAGGGGGCCGGGCGGGGCGGGGGGCGCGGAGGCGATGTCGACCAGGGCGCGCAGCAGCAGCATGGCCCGGCTGCGCTGCCCCGACCTCAGTTCGGCGACGGCCGAGGGGCCGCCCGAACCCCGCGCCAACTCGGCGAAGGACTCCACCGACAAACGATGGTTGAGACCCCGCGTGGCGGAGGACGGCATAGCCGGTTAACTCACACACGTGCCGGTCGAAGACGACGTCGACGCGTTGCCGCCGACCGTCGGTGGGCACCGGACTATGTCGAGCAGCCACTCCGTCACCGCGGAAAGCCCTTCGTACCGCTCGAGGTCTTCGAGTGTCGCCCCCGAAAGGTCCAGCAGCTCTGTCTCGACCTCGGTCGCGACTCGCTCCATGACACCGTCCCCCTCCGGACGCTCCCTAACGGCTCATATGAGGCATCCCTATGGTGACCTACCCCTAATGATTGCGAAAGAGTGAACACGGCCAGTCGGCGCCTGCGTTGTCAAGATTTTCGGACACTTCCGCGCGCCCGGGAGCCCCCCGATATGCCGGTGTCATCCCCCGGTTCCGGATTGCATCGTCTCGACCTCGAACACGCCTCCGCACACCCGGAACGACCGGGCCGAGACGTTCATCGCGTCGAAGGAATCCGGCGGATAGACCCGGATCCGCGCGGCGGCGCGCCGGCACGGGGTGTCGTTCATGCCCTCGTTGAGCGTGTGCAGACTGCTCGAGGCGCTGGCGCCGGGCGGCAGGGAGACCGGGGGGCGGGTGGGGCCGCGCCGGGTGGCGGGGTCGCCGATCACCGCGCCGGTGGAGTCGAGCAGCGAGACACCGGGATATCCGGTGAGGGTGCAGGTCGTGGTGGACCTGTTGGTGAACACCAGGGGCAGGTACACATTGCCGGCGCCGATGTCCATCCGGCCCACCGACAGCGTCAACTGCGCCTTGGAGCAGACGCGGCGCGCCCCGGACGCGGCGGCGGGCCGCGAGGAGGCCGGGTGCGAGGGCCGCGCCGAGGGCGGAGGGGACTGCGCGGTCCGCGAGGCGGGCCGTTCGTTCCGGGAGGAGCCGCTCCCGGAGGAGGCCGAGGAGGCGGCCGAAGGAGAGGAGGGTGGCGCGGCGGAGGAGGCGGAGGTGACGGACGAGGCGCGCCGCGCGGAGTCCCCGTCCCCGGTGTCGCTGCCGCACGCGCTGACCGTGGCCAGCGCGCCGATCAGCAAGGCGCATAAGACGGGCGGCCGGGACCGCGCTGCCGCCGTGCGCCGGGCCGTGCGCCGAGGAACCGAACCGTTCCGTTGACTCATGAGCGACCTCCCGAGGTCAGCCGTCTGCCGGGCCACCGGCATCGAGGGCGGGTGCCCCGATGCCTCCCGGGCATTCCTCCCTTTTGGTCTCCCTTCCCCGCGCGCGGGCTCTTATGTCCGGTGCACATTGATCGCGTCGGCGCTCAAATTCCTCACATTGGATTCTCTACCGCAAACAACCGAACGCCTTGTCCACGCCAGAACCCTGGGATTACTGTTCGGCAGCCATCGCACTCGCCAACTGCCGTACCAGGACAGGAAGAAGGACTCCATGGCAGCACGCGGACGTCATCGCCGGCCCCGGCCCCACCGTGTCTCCCGCACCTCGCTCGCGATCACCGCGGGCGGTGCCGGCGTCGCCCTGCCGCTCATCGGCATCGGCCAGGCGAACGCCGCCTCAACCCCCACGCCCACCTCGCCGACCCCGACCGCCACCACCGTCACGGCCGTCACGACCACGAGGGCCGAGCCGCTGCTCATCGTCCCGAAGGCCGTGCCCGAACCGCCGGCCAAGGCCCAGCCCCGGGCCGGGTCGTACACCGTCGTCCACGGCGACACCCTCTCCCGGATCGCGGACCGGGAGAGAGTGGCGGGCGGCTGGGAGCGGCTCTACGAGATCAACCGCCAGGTCGTCGGCGCCGACCCGGATCTGATCCGGCCCGGCCAGCAGCTCACGCTCGGCCACCGCTGAACGCACACGGACAGTGCACACCCCCGCACAGGCACAGGAGCCTCCGCCCGCGGTGGACCACCGCGGCGGACGCTCCTTCGCCTCAACGGCCTTACATCACCAAATGCGCCTTGGAATGGGTGACTTCCTCAATGTCGCCGCCTGCCTTGCCGATCAGCCGGTGCGCCAGATTGGTCAGTGCCCGCGCCGCCGCGATCTCCTCGCCGACCCTCGGCTGTGCCGGGTCGTCGGGGTTGCGGTTGGCCCGGCCCTGGGCCAGCATCTCCGTGCCGTCGTGCATCCTCAGCCGGACGACCGCTTCGGTCAGCGGGCCGATCTCACGGAACTCCATCTGAATGTCGCATCCCACGATCGTCTCCATCGCGCTCACCTCCTGCGTCACCTTCCAGGATGCGCCTCACCGGCCTCTCCGGTCGACCGGGACAGCAACTCCACCACCTCGTCGTCCGCGGTCTGCGAGAAGTCCTCGTACCACTCCCCCACCGCCGCGAAGTCCGAGGGGGTGGAGAGGGCCATCACCTCGTCCGCGTCCTCGCGCAGCGCGGCGACCGCGTCCGGCGGCGCCACCGGCACGGCGAGGACCACTCGCGCGGCTCCCTGGGCCCGTGCCACCCGGCAGGCGGCCTGGGCCGTGGCGCCGGTCGCGATGCCGTCGTCCACGATGATCACGGTGCGGCCCTCGACCGGGATCCGCGAGCGGCCCTGGCGGAACCGGTGCGCCTTGCGGGCCAGCTCCTCCCGCTCGGTCCGCTCCACCTCGGCGAGGTCCTCCTGATCGGCCCGGCTCATCCGGACGATCGCCTCGTGGATGACCCGTACATCGCCCTCGCCGATGGCGCCGAACCCCAGCTCCCGGTGGTAGGGGACGCCGAGCTTACGGACGATGATCACGTCCAGGGGCGCATGGAGCGCCCGGGCCACCTCGAAGGCCACCGGCACCCCGCCCCGCGGCAGCCCGAGCACGACCGGTTTCTCATCCGCCAGGGGGCGCAGTGCCTCGCCGAGGCGCCGCCCGGCGTCCGTCCGGTCGGTGAAGATCATGACTCACCCCCGCTCCTGAAGGATTCATCTCCCATGTCAAGCCGACGGTCCGCCCGTCGCGAACCGGCGGTTCCCGGCCGGTGGCCGGGGCGCGCGGATACCGGAGACCCGGCACCCTGGAGGTATGCAGAACGCCACAGACCCGGACGACTCCGGTTACCCCGTCTTCGTCGAGTCAATCGAGGCCGACAGCCGCTACCGGCTGGTGCGGCTGCGCGGCCTGGGGTGCGAACCGCTGGAACGGGAGGAGTTCGAGCCGCGCGTCCGGCAGGTCTTCCCCGATATCGACCTGGAGGACCCGGCCCAGGTGCACTGGGAGGACCGGCCCGGGCAGTGGCCGCCCTGGCATCCGGGCGAGGCATGACCACCCTGATCGGCACCTCGGGATGGCAGTACCGGGACTGGCGCGGCGATCTCTACCCCGAGGGCTGTCCGCAGCGGCTGTGGCTGGAGGAGTACACCCGCGCCTTCGCCACGGTGGAGAGCAACAACGCCTTCTACCGGCTGCCCTCGTACGACCAGTTCGCCACCTGGCGGGAGCGGCTGCCCGAGGGCTTTGTGATGGCGCTCAAGGCCAGCCGCTACCTCACCCATATCAAGCGGCTGCGCGATCCGGAGGAGCCGGTGGCGCGGCTGATGTCCCATGCGGCCGGGCTCGGCGACCGGCTGGGCCCGGTGCTGGTGCAGCTGCCGCCCACCCTGCGGGCCGACGGCGAGCTGCTGGACCGCTGTCTGGGCTGCTTCCCCTCCGGGACCCGGGTGGCCGTCGAACCCCGGCACACCTCCTGGTGGACCGAGGAGATCCGCGCGGTGCTGGAGCGCCGCGCGGCCGCGCTGTGCTGGGCCGACTCCGGCTCCCGGCCGGTCACCCCGCTGTGGCGGACCGCGGAGTGGGGGTATCTGCGCTTCCACGGCGGCCTCGCCCGCCCGGCCCCGCGCTACGGGCGCCAGGCGCTGGCCACCTGGGCGCGGCGGATCGCGGACACCTGGCCGGCCGACGCGGAGGTCTACGCGTACTTCAACAACGACACGGGAGGGGCGGCGGTGCACGACGCGGCCGTCTTCGCCCGCGCCGTGGCCCGCCTCGGCCGCCCGGTCAGCCGCACCCCCTCGGCATGAGCCGGGCGCCCGCCGGGCTCACTCCTTCACCGCCCCGCCCAGCATGCCCTCGATGAACCGGCGCTGGAGTGCCACATAGACCACGACCACGGGCAGGGCGATGAGCACCGAGGCCGCCGCGAGCAGTGCCGCGTCGGAGCTGTGCTGCCCCTGGAAGAAGGCGAGGCCGAGGGGGACCGTGCGGTGGGCCTCGTCGCTGACCATCACCAGGGCCATCAGGAACTCGTTCCAGGTCCACATGAAGGTGATCACGACCATGGTGGAGATCGCCGGGCGGCCCATCGGGACCAGCACCCGCCACAGCGTGGTCCAGGTGTTCGCCCCGTCGATCCGGGCCGCCTCGATCACCGACCGTGCGCTGCCGCGGAAGTACGTACGCATCCAGAAGACCCCGAAGGCCAGGGACTGCGCGGTCTGCGGCAGGATCAACGCCCAGTAGCTGTCGGTGAGTTCGGCGTAGCGCAGATCGAAGTAGAGCGGGACGACCAGCGCCTCCTGGGGCAGCGTCAGCCCGATCACGAAGAGGTGGAACAGCACCGTGGAGCCGGGGAAGCGCATCACCCCGAAGGCGTACGCGGCGAGGATGGCCAGCACGGTGGTGGCGGCCACCACGACCGCCGTGACCAGGACCGAGTTCCCCAGATAGGTGCCGAAGTGGCCACGGCTCCAGGCGTCGGCGAAGTTGCTCCAGTGCAGCCCGTCCCTCGGCAGCGAGAAGCCGGTGTCCAGCGAGTTCTGTGCGCCGAAGGCCGTGGAGAGGATGCCGATCACGGGGGTGAGGGCGATGACGGTGAAGAGGGCGAGGATGCCGTAGGTGACGTTGCGTTCCAGGCGTGTGGTCATGCCCGCCGCCCTTCCACGAGCCGGGAGACCGTGACGGTCAGGACGAAGATCAGGACCGTGAGGGCCACGCCGACGGCGGCGGCCGAGCCGACCTGGTTGGTCTCGAAGGCCCGGTGGTAGACCTCGTAGGCGGGGACGGAGGTGGCGTTCCCGGGGCCACCGCTGGTGGTGATGTAGATCAGGTCGAAGTTGCGCAGCCCCGCCACGATGGTCAGGGTCAGCGCCACCGCGATCTGCGGCCGCAGACCGGGCAGGGTGACGGTGCGGAACTCGCGCAGCGGCCCGGCGCCGTCCATCCGCGCCGCCTCGTACAGCTCGCGCGGGATGCGCTGGGCCCCGGCGAGGAAGAGGACCATGCACAGCCCGGTGCCGACCCAGGTGCCGACGACGCCCACGGCGGGCAGCGCCCAGGTGTAGTCGCCGAGCCAGGGGCGGGCGAGCCCGCCGAGGCCGACCGCGCGGAGGGCGTCGTTGAGCAGCCCGTCGGGAGCGAGGATCGAGCGCCAGGCCACGCCGACCACGATCAGCGCGAGGACCTGCGGCAGGAACAGGACCGTACGGAAGAAGGTCATCCCCCGGATCCGGGCCCGGGACATCACGGCGGCCAGCAGCAGCCCGATGGCCACCGGCAGGGCGGCGTAGAAGACGAGCAGCAGCAGCGCGTGGAGGAAGGGGGCGCGCAGACTCGCGTCGGTGAACAGCGCGCGGTAGTTGTCGAATCCGGCGGGGGTGGCGACCGTCAGCCCGTCCCAGTGCACGAAGGACAGCCAGACCGACTGTCCGAAGGGGTAGAGCAGGAAGACGGCGTACACGATCACCGCGGGCAGGATGTAGAGGTAGCCGATGGCGCGTGGTTCGCCGGGCGCGCGGCGGCGGTAGGCCCTGGTCAGGGCGGCGAGCCTCATCGGGGTCCCGCCGAGGTGTGCTGCTCGCGCTGCTTCTTCATGAAGGCGCCGTAGTCCTTCTGGAGCGTCGCGGCGAAGCTGTCCGGTGAGGTCTTGCCGCTGACCACGCCCTGGAGGGCGGCCGAGAGGGTGTCGTAGAAGGTGGGGGTGGAGTAGTCCAGGTACGGGACGAGTCCATCGGCGGCGCTCAGCCGCTTCCACCCGGCGATCATCTGGCCGTCGGCGCTGTCCGGGCTCACCCCCGACGCGGCCTTGGCGGGCACGGCGGGCAGCACTCCGTGCCGGGTCATCACATCGGCGGCGTGTGCGTCGGTGAGGAAGTCCAGATAGGCGGCGGCCACCTCCGGGTGGCGGGAGCGGGAGGTGATGGACCAGGCCAGGCCCTGGCCGCCGGTGGTGACGGGGTCGCCGCCGGCCTTGGCGGGCGGGGGCGGCATGATGCCCAGCTTGTCCCCCATGGGCTTCTTCAGGTCGGCCAGCTGCCAGGTGCCGGTCAGCAGATACGCGCCGTCGCCTGAGGCGAACTTCTTGGCCGCGTCGTCGTAGCCGAGGCCGTTGGCGCCGCCGGGCAGATAGCCGCGCTTCGCCCAGTCGGCGAGGGTGGCCGCGGCGTTCTTGGTGGCGGCGTTGTCGAAGCCGTCGCCGCGGCCGAGGACGGTGTCACGGGCGCCGGCGGCGCCGAGCTGGTCGTGCAGCACCCCGAAGGTGTGGATGGCGGGGTACTTGTCGAGGTTGCCGAACTGGATCGGCAGCTGGCCGCGGTCCTTGAGCCGGGCCAGGCCGTCGGTGAACTCGCCCCAGGTGCGCGGGGGTCGGAGCCCCGCCTGCTTCAGCTTGTCCTTGTTGTAGTAGAGGCCGATGTACTCGCCGGTCTGGGAGATGCCGTACAGCCGCCCCCTGCCGAAGTCATTGCCGTCGGCGGAGACCCGGTTGAGGCCCAGGAGGGTGGCGGGGTAGCGGGTGTTCCAGTCGTAGATCCCGGCGTAGTTGTCCAGCGGGGCGAGCAGCCCGGCCCGGACGAAGGCCACCATGTCCGGGTAGCCCTGGTTGGCCTGGATGACATCGGGCGGGTGGTTGCCGGAGACGGCCAGCTTGAGGGTGGTCTTCAGATCGGTGAAGCTCCGGGCCACCCGCTTGATCCGCACATTGGGGTACTTCCGCTCGAACTCCCGGTTCAGCTGCTGTATCTCGCCGTTGGTCCCGCCGCGTATCTCCTGGTCCCACACGGTCAGCGTGGTCTTTCCGGCCTTCGCCGGATCGGGTATGGCGGTGGCCACGCCGGTCCCGGCACCGGCGGCCCCCGAGCCGTCGGTGCCGGGGACACACCCCGCGGCGAGCAGGACGACGCCGAGGGCGAGCGCGGCCGGGACGGCTCTGCCGCGTGTCCGGCGCGCCCCGGTACGGGCGAGTTCCATAGGGTTCTCCTCGATGCGGTGATCAGGACCGTCAGGGCCGTTGGGCACTGTCATGCACCCGGAAACCGATGGTGGGCAGGGCCCGCAGCCGCGGGCAGCCGCGCACCCGGTCCGGGATCAGCTCGCCAAGGAAGGCGTAGCGGCGGGCGAGTCCGGCCGCGTCCGCCCCGTCGTCGGCCGCCCGGCGCACACGGTTCCACCAGGCGGCCACCTCCGGCCAGCCGGGCGCGGCCAGGGAGCCGCCGAAGTGCTGGACGGAGAGGGCGGCGGTGAGGTTGGCGAAGGCGAGCCGGTCGGCGAGCGGCCAGCCCGCGAGCGTGCCGGTCATGAATCCGGCCACGAAGACATCGCCGGCCCCGGTCGGGTCCAGCGCGTCCACGGGCAGCCCGGGCACCTCGGCCCGCTCCCCGGTGAGCGAGTCGATGGCCACGGCGCCCTCGGCGCCCCGGGTGACGACGGCGATCGGCACCAGCTCCGCCAGGGCGCGCACCGCCCGCTCGGGGCTGTCGGTGCGGGTGTAGCGCTGGGCCTCGGTGGCGTTGGGCAGGAAGGCGTGGGCGTAGGGCAGATCGGGGAGCGCGGCGGGGTCCCAGCGGCCGGTCTCGTCCCAGCCGACATCGGCGAAGATCTTGCTGCCCTGGGCGTGCGCCCGGCCCACCCAGTCGTCCTGCCGCCCCGGTTCGAAGGTGGCCACACAGGCGCGGGAGCGGGGCGGCGCGCCCCGGACGGCGGGCGGCGGGGCCGGGTGCTCATGGGTGACCATGGTGCGCTCGCCCTCGTACGCCATGGAGACGGTGACCGGGGAGTGCCAGCCGGGCACGCGGCGGGAGGGGGTGAGGTCCACGCCCTCGCCGAGGGCCAGGCTCTCCCAGCAGTAGTCGCCGTAGACATCGGTGCCGAAGGCGGCGGCCAGCGTGGTGTGCAGGCCCAGCCGGGCCAGGGCGGTGGCCATGTTGGCGATGCCGCCGGGGCTCGAGCCCATGCCGCGCGCCCAGGACTCGGTGCCGCGGACGGGGGCGTGGTCGAGCCCGGTGAAGATGATGTCCAGGAACACGGTGCCGGTGAGGTAGACGTCGTGCTCGGGGTCCGTGGGGGCGCGCAGCGCCGCGAGCGGGTCGATCGGGTGGATCGGATCGGGGGTTCCGGCCGTGGTGCTCACCGACGTGCCTCTCCTTGTCCGGCGGGGCCTGTTCGCGCCCAGGGCCGTCAGAAGGACCCTCGTGGCGTGAGCGAAACCTTGCACCTCACCTGGGGTGAATGCAAGAGGTCGATCAGAGTCGCGCACACTCGCTCACCTGGAGTACGTTGCCACCATGCTGCGAGAGAGCCGCCACGAGAAGCTGCTGAGCATCCTCGGCGCGGAGGGCGTGCTGCCCATCGGGGAGATCGCCACGCGTCTCGGCGTCAGCGAGGCCACGGCCCGGCGGGACATCACCGAACTGGGCCGGGCGGGCCGGCTCACCCGGGTCTACGGCGGCGCGGTGGCGGCGCCCCCTCAGGACGAGGAGCGCCCGTTCAGCGAGGTGGTGGTCGACGACCTGGCCGACAAGCAGGCCGTGGCCCGGGCCGCCGCGGAGCTGGTGGCGGACGGCGATGTGCTGCTGCTGGACATCGGCACCACCACCCTCCAGCTCGCCAAGCTGCTGCGCGGCCGTCCGGTCACCGTGGTGACCAGCAATCTCGCGGTCTACGACGAGCTGCGCGACGACCCGGAGGTGACCCTGATCCTGCTGGGCGGGCAGGTGCGCGCCAACTACCGCTCCGTGGTCGGCTTCCTCACCGAGTCCAACATCCGCCAGCTGCGGGTCGGCCGGCTCTTCCTCGGCGCGAGCGGGGTGCTCCCCGACGGCAGCGTGCTGGACAGCACCCATGTGGAGGTGCCGGTCAAACGGGCCATGCTCGGCGCGGCCCGGGAGGTGGTGCTGCTGGTCACCGCGGGGAAGTTCCCCGGTGACACCGGCCTCGCCCGGGTCTGCGGACCGGAGGGCATCGACACCCTGATCACCAACAAGGCATCCGACCCGGCGACGCTCGACGTGTTCCGCGAGGGCGATGTGGAGGTAGTGACCGTATGAGGCTGACCGTGCTGGGCGGCGGAGGGTTCCGTATGCCCCTGGTGTACCGGGCGCTGCTCGATGACACCGGGGACGAGGCGGGGCGCTGCACCGAACTGGTGCTGTACGACACCGACCGGCGCCGGCTGGACGCGATCCGCGCGGTCCTGGCCGAACAGGCCACGGGCCGCCCCACCGCCCCCGCGGTCCGGGCCACCACCGATCTCGATCAGGCGCTGCGCGGCGCCGACTTCGTCTTCTCGGCCATCCGCGTCGGCGGTCTCGAGGGCCGGGCGAACGACGAGCGGATTCCGCTCGGCGAGGGGGTGCTGGGGCAGGAGACCGTCGGCGCTGGCGGGGTGCTCTACGGGCTGCGCACCCTGCCGGTGGCGGTGCGGATCGCCGAGCGGATCGCCACCGTGGCGCCGGACGCCTGGGTCATCAACTTCACCAACCCGGCAGGCATGGTCACCGAGGCGATGCAGCGGGTGCTCGGCGACCGGGTGATCGGCATCTGCGACTCCCCGGTCGGCCTGTGCCGCCGCGCCGCGCGGGCGGTCGGCGCCGACCCGGACCGGGCCACGTACGACTATGTGGGCCTGAACCATCTGGGCTGGCTGCGCCGGGTGGTGGTGGACGGCCGGGACCGGCTGCCGGAGCTGCTGGGCGACACCGGCGCCCTGGAGTCGTTCGAGGAGGGCAAGCTCTTCGGCGCCGAGTGGCTGCGGGCGCTGGGCGCGCTGCCCAACGAGTATCTGCACTACTACTACTTCAACCGGGAGGCGGTGGCCTCGATCCGGCAGGCCCCGGCCACCCGTGGCGAGTTCCTCCGCGACCAGCAGGCCCGGTTCTACGCGACGGCGGGCTCCGGCGCGCCCGGGGCGCTCAGGGAGTGGGAGCGCACCCGGCTGGAGCGCGAGGCCACGTACATGGCCGAGAGCCGCGAGGCCACCGGCGGCTGGGAGCGCGACTCCTGCGATCTGGACGGCGGTGGCTACGACCGGATCGCGCTGGCCATCATGCGGGCGATCGCCCGCGACGAGCGCGCCACGCTGATCCTCAACGTACGCAACCGGACGGCCGTCCCCGGTCTTGACGAGGACGCCGTGGTGGAGGTGCCGTGCCTGGTGGACGCGGGCGGCGCGCGGCCGCTGGCGACCGGCGCGGTGGCGCCGGACCAGCTCGGCCTGATGCTGACGCTCAAGGCGGTGGAGCGCTCGGCCATCGAGGCGGCCACGACCGAAGCGGGCAGCGATTCGGGCATCGCCCGCGGTGCGGCCCTGCGGGCCCTGGCACTTCATCCGCTGGTGGACTCGGTCAAGGTCGCGGGCCGGATTCTCGACGCCGCGTGGGCGCCGGCCCGCCTCTAGCACATGTCCGTTCGGGCATTCCCCAGTATCTGAACCCGCCCGGACGGGCTCCGTTCACGCCTTCTTTCGGCAAACGGGCGAGAAACGGGCCCGCCGGGTGGAGAATCAGGCAGCCGGGTTCCTCACCGTCCGTTGCACCATCCGCCCCGACCTGCTCTTATAACGGTTGTGAAACGGGCGCATACGGTCACGATCTCTGTGGTGCCAAGACTGGCTTCCCCTGTTGCACGCTTGTAAAACTGCCACGCAAGCGAAAGACCTAGGCAGGAGGTGCGGCGTGGATGCGGAGGAACGCCGTCGGGAGATCCTCGACACGGCTCGCCGTGCCGGCGTCGTCGACGTCGGCAAGCTCGCCGCCGACCTCGGGGTGTCCAAGGAGACGGTGCGCCGCGATCTGCGGGTCCTGGAACAGCACGGGCTGGTGCGGCGTACCCATGGCGGCGCCTACCCCGTGGAGAGCGCCGGTTTCGAGACCACCCTCGCCTTCCGCACCACCATGCACGTACCGGAGAAGTCGCGGATCGCGACGGCGGCGGCCGATCTGCTGGGCGATGCCGAGACGGTCTTCATCGACGAGGGATTCACCCCGCAGCTGATCGCGGAGGCCCTGCCGAGGGACCGGCCGCTCACCGTGATCACCGCTTCCCTCACGACCGCCACCGGCCTCGCCACCCGTGACAACACCACCGTGCTGCTCCTCGGCGGACGGGTGCGCGGGGGCACGATGGCCACCGTCGACCACTGGGCGACCCATATGCTCTCGGGCTTCGTCATCGACCTGGCGTTCATCGGCGCCAACGGCATCTCCCGCCAGTACGGCCTGACCACCCCGGATCCGGCGGTCAGCGAGGTCAAGGCGCAGGTGGTGCGGGTGTCCCGGCGGAAGATCTTCTCCGGGGTGCACACCAAATTCGGAGCCGTCAGCTTCTGCCGGTTCGCGGATGTCTCGGACTTCGAAACGATCGTGACCGACACCGGTCTGCCGCTGACCGAGGCACACCGCTATTCGCTGCTGGGCCCCCAGATCGTCAGGGTCTGACGCCCTCCCCCGCTGTTTTTCCTTCCCCACGTCCCTTCGATTGGACCCGTTATGCCAGTCCTGACTCTTCGTGCTGCCCGGATACCGCTGGTGGCCCTGACCGCGGGCGCGCTCCTGAGCGGTTGCGCCGGTATGGGGGGCGGCAGCTCAGGCGACAAGACCATCCGCGTCCTGATGGTGAACAACCCGCAGATGGTGGATCTGCAAAAACTCACCAAGAAGTATTTCACCAAGGAAACGGGCATTACGGTCGACTTCACGATGATGCCCGAGAACGAGGTCCGCGACAAGATCAGTCAGGACTTCGCCAATCAGGCGCGCCAGTACGACGTGGCCACCATCAGCAATTTCGAGGTGCCGTTCTACGCCAAGAACGGCTGGCTGATGCCGCTCGACGGCTATGCCGCCAAGGACAAGGCATTCGACCAGAAGGACGTCCTCCCCTCGATGCGGGAGTCGCTGACCGCCGAGGACGGCAAGCTCTACGCCGAGCCCTTCTACGGTGAGTCGTCGTTCCTGATGTACCGCAAGGACGTCCTCGCCGAGAAGCATCTGAAGATGCCCGAGCGGCCCACCTGGCAGCAGGTCGCGGACATCGCCGCCAAGGTGGACGGCTCCCGCAAGGGGATGAACGGCATCTGCCTGCGCGGACTGCCCGGCTGGGGCGAGCTGATGGCCCCGCTCACCACGGTGGTCAACACCTTCGGCGGCACCTGGTTCACCAAGGACTGGAAGGCCCAGCTGGACTCGCCGGAATTCATCAAGGCGACCAAGTTCTATGTCGACCTGGTGCGCAAGCACGGTGAGGCCGGTGCGGCCCAGTCGGGTTTCGCCGAGTGCCTGAACAACCTCACCCAGGGCAAGAGCGCCATGTGGTACGACGCCACCTCGGCCGCCGGGTCGCTGGAGGCCAAGGGGTCCCCCGTCAAGGGCAAGATCGGATATGTCCAGGCGCCGGTGGTGAAGACCGACACCTCGGGCTGGCTCTACACCTGGGCCTGGGGCGTGCAGAAGGCGTCGCGCCACCCCGACAACGCGTGGAAGTTCATCTCCTGGGCATCCAGCAAGAAATACGAGTCCCTGGTCGGCAAGACCTTCGGCTGGGCCAATGTGCCCGCCGGCAAGCGGTCGTCCACCTACTCCAACCCGGAGTACCGCGACACTGCGAGCACCTTCTCCGAGCAGACGCGCAAGGCCATCACCAGCGCCAAGCCGCGCGATCCCGGAGTGCAGCCGCGGCCGACCATCGGCATCCAGTTCGTCGACATCCCCGAATTCGCCGATCTCGGCACCAAGGTCGCCCAGGAGATCAGCGCCGCGATCGCCGGTAAGCAGTCCGTCGAGACGGCATTGAAGAATTCGCAGAAGCTGGCCGAGAAGGTCGGCGAGGAGTACCGATGAGTAATCCGACGACGGCAGTACCCGTCAGCGGCCAGCGGCCACCGACCGCGGCCCCCGCCTCCTCAGGGCGCCCCATGGCGACCCGGAACCGGGCCCGGGAGTGGGCCACCCGGGCACCGCTGCTGCCCGCGCTGATCTTCCTGATCGTGGTCACCCAGCTTCCGTTCGTGGCCACGCTGGTGATCTCGCTCTTCGACTGGAACTCGTTCCGGCCCGACCGCCGCGCGTTCGCGGGGCTGGACAACTACAAGACGGTGCTCAGCGACGCGTCGCTGCGCGAGTCCATCCTCACCACCGTGCTGCTGACCGCCTCCGTGGTGATCGTCAGCGTGGTGCTCGGACTGCTGCTGGCGCTGCTGCTCGACCGCAAGTTCCGCGGCCGGGGCCTGGTGCGCACCATGCTCATCGCGCCGTTCCTGCTGGTGCCGGTGGCCTCGGCGCTGCTGTGGAAGCACGCGCTGTACAACCCCGAGTACGGCCTGTTCAACGGCGTGCTCAACTGGCTGGGCGGGCCCCAGCCGGAATGGCTCACCGATACGCCGCTGATCGCGGTGGAGGCGTCGCTGATCTGGCAGTGGACGCCATTCATGATGCTCATCCTGCTGGCCGGGCTCCAGAGCCGCCCGCTGGACATGATCGAGGCGGCCCGGCTGGACGGGGCGGGCAACTGGCAGATCTTCCGCTTTCTGACCCTGCCGCATCTGCGCCGCTATCTGGAGCTCGGCACCCTGCTGGGGTCCATCTACATCGTGCAGAACTTCGACGCCGTGTTCACCATGACCCGCGGTGGCCTGGACACCGCCAACCTCCCCTACACCATCTACGAAACCTTCTACAACGCCCACGAGTACGGGCTGGCATCGGCCGCTGGGGTCGTCGTGGTGATCGGCACGATCATCATCGCCACCTTCGCGCTGCGCGTGGTGTCGTCCCTCTTCCGTGAGGAGGTGTCCCACGCATGACCGCCGTGAGCACGCCGGTCACCATCACCGGCCTTCCGGAGCCCGCCCGCCGGGCCAAGCGGCGCGGTGCGGCGCTGGGCCTGCTGGCCTGGTTCGTCGGCATCGTGTTCGTGCTGCCGGTGCTGTGGATGCTGCTGACCTCGTTCCACTCCGAGGCCGACGCCGCCACCAACCCGCCGTCGCTGACCGCCTCGCTGACCCTGGACGGGTACAAGGAGTTCTTCGGCTCGGGCGGCGGGGCCAGCCCCTGGCCCTCGCTGCTGAACTCGATGGGCACATCGCTCTTCTCCACCGGCTTCGTGCTGGTGCTGGCGCTTCCGGCGGCGTACGCGCTGTCGATCCGGCGGGTGCGCAAGTGGACCGATGTGATGTTCTTCTTCCTGTCCACCAAGATGCTGCCGGTGGTGGCCGGGCTGCTGCCGGTGTTCCTGTTCGCCAGGAACATCAGCTTCCTGGACAACGTCTGGCTGCTGGTCATCCTCTACACCTCGATGAACCTGCCGATCGCGGTGTGGATGATGCAGTCCTTCCTCGCCGACGTGCCGGTGTCGATCATCGAGGCCGCCCAGATGGACGGGGCGCGGCTGCCCACCATCCTGTGGCGGGTCGTGGCCCCGATCGCGGGTCCGGGCATCGCCGCCACCTCGCTGATCTGCTTCATCTTCAGCTGGAACGAGATGCTCTTCGCCCAGGTGCTCACCGGTGTGGTCGCCCAGACCGCCCCGGCGTTCCTGACGACGTTCGTGACCAGCCAGGGGCTGTTCCTGGCCAAGGTGTGCGCCGCGTCGATCGTGATTTCCCTGCCGGTGCTCGCCGCCGGTTTCGCCGCCCAGGACAAGCTGGTCCAGGGCCTGTCGCTAGGAGCAGTCAAATGAGGGCCGCAGTCATCGAAGCCCCCGGGAAGGTCACCGTCGCCACGGTCGCGGACCCCACTCCGGGCCCCCGTGAGGTCGTGGTGGACGTGGCGGCCTGCGGGCTGTGCGGCACCGATCTGCACATCCTCCAGGGGGAGTTCGCGCCCACCCTGCCGATCGTCCCCGGGCATGAGTTCGCCGGTGTGGTCGTCGGCGTGGGCAGCGGTGTCACCGAGTTGGCGGTGGGCGACCGGGTGGCCGTCGACCCCTCCCTGCACTGCCACGAGTGCCGCTACTGCCGGATCGGCCGGGGCAATCTGTGCGACAACTGGAACGCGATCGGGGTCAGCGTCCCCGGCGGCGCCGCCGAGTTCGCGCTGGCCCCGGTGGCCAACTGCGTCAAACTGCCCGAGCACGTGGACGTGGCCGACGCGGCCCTGATCGAGCCGCTGTCCTGCGCGGTGCGCGGCTATGACGTGCTCAACGGCAACCTGGGCGCCGAGGTGCTCATCTACGGCTCCGGCACCATGGGGCTGATGATGCTGGAGCTGGCCAAGCGGACCGGCGCCACCAGCGTGGACATGCTCGATGTCAACGCCGAGCGGCTGTCCACCGCCACCACCCTCGGCTGCACCCGGTCCGCCGCCTCGGCGGACGAGCTGGACCAGCCGCGGGGCTGGGACGTGGTCATCGACGCCACCGGCAACCAGGCCGCCATTCAGGACGGCCTGGGCCGGGTGGCCAAAGCCGGAACGTTCCTTCAGTTCGGTGTCTCCGACTACGCGACGCGGGCCACCATCGAGCCGTACAAGATCTACAACCAGGAGATCACCATCACCGGCTCAATGGCCGTGCTGCACAGCTATGAGCGTGCCGCCGGGCTGTTCGCGAGCGGGGTGCTGGACCCGAAGATCTTCATCAGCCACCGGACGCCGCTGGAGGAGTACCCCAAGGCGCTCGACCAGTTCAAGGCGGGAGTGGGCCGGAAGATCGTGGTCGTCCCGTAACCGTGTGTGGTTGACGGCCCAAGCCCGGGACACCAGGCTTGGGCCGTTATCGATCACGGTCGGCGGGAGGGGCGGGCATATGGGCAAGGGCGACGCGGTGGTGGTGGGCGGGGGTCTCGCGGGCACGCTGGCGGCGGGCGCGCTCCTCGGCCACGTCGACACGGTCACCCTGGTGGAGCGCGACCGCTACCCGGACCGGCCCGCCTTCCGCAAGGGCGTGCCCCAGGGCCGCCATCTGCATGTCTTCCTCAGCGGCGGGCGGCGCGCCCTGGAGGAGCTGTTCCCCGGACTGAACGGGGAGTTGGAGGCGGCCGGCGCGCACCGGCTGGAGGCGCCGCGCGATGTGATCACCAAGGGCGCCAACGGCTGGCAGCGCCGCTTCCACGAGGGCAGACATGCCACCACCAGCTGCACCCGGGCGCTGTTCGACGCCACCGTACGGGCGCGGGTGCTCGCCGAGGCCGAGGGGTCCGGGACCCGGGTGGAGGTGCTCCAGGGCACCGAGGCCACCGGGCTGCTCGGCGACGCGGACCGGGTCACCGGCGTACGGGTGCGGGCGCGGGACGCCGGGCGCGCCGAGCGGGAGTTGCCCGCAGAGCTGGTCGTCGACGCCTCGGGGCGCGGCTCGCGCGCCCCCAAGTGGCTGGCGGAGCTGGGCGCTCCGGTGCCGCGCGAGGAGGTCGTCGACGCCGGGATCGGCTACTGCACCCAGATGTTCCGGCCCGTCGAGCCGCTGGACATGGCGATGGTCGTCCAACCGCGCCCGGACCTTCCGCGCGGGGCGGCCTGGTCCCCGGTCGAGGGCGGCAACTGGCTGCTGACGCTGGGCGGGGTGCGCGGTCAGCATCCGCCGACCGAGAGCTCGGAGGTGCCCGGCTTCGTCAAGTCCCTGGGCGAGCCGGCGCTGTACGAGCATCTGCTGACCTGTGAGCCGGTGTCCCCGCCGTACGGGTTCCGCGACACCTCCAACCGCCGCCGCCACTATGACGCCCCGGGCGGGGTGCCCGAGGGGTTCCTCGCGGTCTCGGACGCCGCCTGCACCTTCAACCCGATCTACGGCCAGGGCATGGCGGTGGCCGCCCTCAGCGGGCTGGCCCTGCGCGGCTGCCTGGCCGAGGGGGGCCTGCGGCCCGGTTTCGCGGCCGCGGCGCAGCGCGCCGTGGCCCGGGCGAGCGACACCGCCTGGCTGACCGCCGTCGGCGCGGACCGCCCCTACGCCGCGGACGGGGACACCACGCCGCCGGGGGCGGCCGAGCGGCTGCGGAGCTGGTACTTCGGGCGGCTGGCGGACCGGGCGGCGATCGACCGGGTGGTCGGCGCGGCGTTCCGCGATGTCATCTATCTGGCGGCGGGCCCGTCCCGGCTGATGTCCCCTTCGGTCGCCCTGCGGACGGTGCTGCTGCCGAGGGGCCGGGGCCTGGCCGACCCGCCGCTGCGCGTGGAGAGCTGACCCGGGACGGCGCCCGGGAGGGTGTGCCCATCCGGTCATCCCGCGGCCCCGAACGCATGCGTGTTGTGGGCGGCACGCCTGCACATGATTGCACGTAACACGCAAGCATTTCCCCGGAGTCTGCGACGAAACGGCGCGAAATGCGCAGACTGGTAAGGTTGCTCAGGGCTGCGCAGAGTCGCGCAGAGTTACGGAAGGACGGGGGCCGCGATGCGTCAGGGGGCCGGGGCGGAGGAGCGCGGACGGCTGCGCGCCGGAGACCGCAGGGAGCGGATCGCCCGGATGATCCAGACCGACGGCACGGTCGTCGTGGAGGAGCTGGCCCGCTCGCTGGAGGTGACGCCCTCCACCATCCGCCGGGATCTCGCGCTCCTCACCGAACAGGGCACCATCGCCCGCACCTACGGCGGCGCGATGAGCGCCGGTCACACCGCCGAGCCCACCCTGGGGCAGCGCAGCGGGCTCGCGGTCGCCGAGAAGGACCGGATAGGGCGCTGGGCGGCCGCGCGGATCGGGCCGGGCGACACCGTCATCCTCGACGCCGGCACCACCACCGGGCGGGTCGCCCACCATCTGCGCGCCCGCGGCGATCTGACCGTGATCACCTGCGGTCTCACCGCGGTGCGCGAGCTGGCCGAGGCGGACGGCATCGAGCTGATCACCCTCGCCGGAACCCTGCGCCATGTCAGCCAGGGCTTCGTCGGACCGCTCGCCGAGCTGACCCTGTCCCGGCTGACCGCGGACAAGGTGTTCCTCGGCGCCGACGGGCTGGACGCGCGGCTGGGGATCTGCGAGGCGAGCCTCCAGCAGACCTCGCTCAAGGAGATGATGGCCGACCGCGGCAAGGAGGTGTACGTCCTGGCCGACAGCAGCAAGCTGGGCCAGTCCCCGTTCACCGCCTGGGCGCCGCTGGACCGGCCGTGGACGCTGGTCACCGACAGCGGCGCCACCGATGACCAGCTCGGCCCGTTCCGGGCGCTGCCCGACACCGAAGTGATCACCGTCTGAGGACGTACCGAGGTGGCGGTGACGGGGTGGGCGGGCCGGGGGCCTGGCTCCCGGCCCGCTCACTCGGTACAGCGGGTCAGTCCCGGTACATCCGCGGCGTCGCGGCGGCCGTCGCGCCCGCGCCCACGAGGCCGAAGCTGTCCTCGACCTCGGCCTTCTCGGCGGCGTTCGGGTTGGGGTTGGTGCAGGAGACCCCGGCGGTGGAGCCGGACATCAGGCTCGAGCACGGCCCCGGCTTCATGTCCGGCAGACCGAGGATGTGGCCGAGCTCGTGCGAGGAGATCCGCACCGTGTTGTAGCCCTCGTCGACGGCCTCGCGGCCGAAGTAGATCGTGCCGCTGCCCAGACCGGTCGAGAGGGTGCGGGGCCAGCCGTTGTCCGCGATGATGCGGACGTTGGCCCGCTGCCCGGACGCGGCCGGCTTCAGCTGGACGTTGACCACGCTCTCGTTCCAGATCGCCGCGCCCTTGGCCACGGCGTCCTTGAACTCGGCGGCCCCGCTGGCGTCGTACGTCACCGTCCGCGCGGCGGCGGTGTGCTCCGCCGGGGCGGAGGCGGGGGCGGCCATGGCCTGTCCGGCCGTCAGGGCGAGCACCGCCGTCACCGCGGCGGGTAAGGCACGTAGGAACGTGCTGGATCTCACGATCGGCCTCCTCGTGGGGGAAGGATGGACGGAGCAAGTGGGCATGAGCATGGCATGTCGCCGTCTCATCGGCCACTGTGCCCACCCACCTTGCCTCATCCGGCCGGTTGTCCACAGGCGGTCACCGCGAGTACCTCCCGGCACCCTAGAATCGCCGGATGGCTCTCCCCGACACCGGCCCCGATATGAGCGACCCGCCCGGCCCCGAGACGAGCGAGGCGCTCGGCGTTCTGCACCGCGTCTTCGGTTACGACTCGTTCCGGGGAGGGCAGCAGGAGATCATCGACCATGTGGTGGCCGGTGGTGACGCGCTCGTCCTCATGCCGACCGGCGGTGGCAAATCGCTGTGCTACCAGATCCCGGCGCTGGTGCGGAAGGGCGTCGGTGTCGTCGTCTCGCCGCTGATCGCACTGATGCAGGACCAGGTCGACGCGTTGCGGAACCTCGGGGTGCGGGCCGGGTTCCTCAACTCCACCCAGGACCTGGACGAGCGGCGGATGGTCGAGGCCGAGTTCCTCGCGGGCGAGCTGGATCTGCTCTATCTCGCGCCGGAGCGGCTGCGGGTCGAGTCCACGCTGCGGCTGCTGGACCGGGGCCAGATCTCGCTGTTCGCCATCGACGAGGCGCACTGTGTGGCCCAGTGGGGGCACGACTTCCGGCCCGACTATCTGGCCCTGTCCGAGCTGCACGAGCGCTGGCCCACCGTGCCCCGGATCGCGCTGACCGCGACCGCCACCGAGGCCACCCACGCCGAGATCGCGTCCCGGCTGAAGCTCCAGGACGCGCTGCACTTCGTGGCCAGCTTCGACCGCCCGAACATCCAGTACCGGATCGCCCCCAAGAACGAGCCGAAGAAGCAGCTGCTGGAGCTGTTGCGCACCGAGCACCCGGGCGAGGCGGGGATCGTCTACTGTCTGTCCCGCTCCTCGGTGGAGAAGACGGCCGAGTTCCTGGTGGCCCAGGGCATCGACGCGGTGCCGTACCACGCGGGGCTGGACGCGCCGACCCGCGCCGAGCACCAGGCGCGCTTCCTGCGCGAGGACGGTCTGGTCGTGGTGGCCACGATCGCGTTCGGCATGGGCATCGACAAGCCCGATGTGCGGTTCGTGGCCCATCTGGACCTGCCCAAGTCCGTGGAGGGCTACTACCAGGAGACCGGCCGGGCCGGGCGGGATGGACAGCCCTCCACCGCATGGCTGGCGTACGGGCTCCAGGACGTGGTCCAGCAGCGGAAGATGATCGACACCTCCGAGGGCGACGACACCCATCGGCGCCGCCTCGGCGCCCATCTCGACGCGATGCTGGCGCTGTGCGAGACGGTGGAGTGCCGCCGGGTGGGGCTGCTGGCGTACTTCGGCCAGGAGTCCACCCCCTGTGGCAACTGCGACACCTGCCTCACTCCCCCGGAGTCCTGGGACGGCACCATCCCCGCGCAGAAGCTGCTGTCCACGGTGGTGCGGCTCAAGCGGGAGCGCAACCAGAAGTTCGGCGCGGGGCAGATCATCGACATCCTGCTCGGCAAGAAGACGGCCAAGGTCATCCAGTTCGACCATGACGCGCTGTCGGTGTTCGGTATCGGCACAGAGCTGCGCGAGGCCGAATGGCGCGGTGTGGTACGGCAGTTGCTGGCCCAGGGGGTGCTCGGTGTCGAGGGGGACTACGGCACGCTGGTGCTCACCGACGCGAGCGCTGAGGTGCTGAACGGGCGGCGCGATATCAGGCTGCGGCGCGAGCCGGAGAAGGCGTCCCGCACCGCGAAGGGGAAGACGGGGGCCTCGGGGAAGGCCAAGAAGGCCCCGGTGGATCTGCCCGAGGAGGCCGTGCCGGTCTTCGAGCGGCTGCGCGCCTGGCGGGCGGCGACCGCGAAGGAGCAGGGCGTCCCCGCGTATGTGGTCTTCCACGACGCCACCCTGCGCGAGATCGCCACCCGCGCCCCGGCCACGCTCGAGGAGCTCGGCACGGTGAGCGGGGTCGGCGAGAACAAGCTGGTGAAGTACGGGCAGGGGATTCTGGACACCCTGGCGTCCTGACCGCCCCAGCCTTCTGACGTTACGTCAAACTCCCGCCACCGCAAGCCGGGAGCGGGGGTTTGGCAGCTCTGGAGCACAGGGGTTACCGATGAGTGTTACCTAAGGTAACCTCGGGGCCCGTGACCCACGGTCCGTGGCCGCCGGGGACTGGGGTGCTCCGGCGGCCACTCACCCTCGCGCCGTTCCTCATACCGTACGAGGCGGTTCCTACAGCTCCTTGATGCGGATGTCGCGGTACGAGATCACATCGTCGGTGCTGTGGACCTGGAGACCGATGTACCCGGAGGAGTACCGACGGCCGTCCGTGCCGGGGTCGTCCGAGCGCGGCGGGGTGAACTCCTGGCCACCGGTGTTGTCGAACTCATTGAGCAGCACACCGTTGCGGTAGACCGAGAAGTGCTGACCGACCACCCGGATCTCGTAGTCGTTCCAGCTGCCCTTGGGGGTGACCCCGGCCCCGGCCAGCCCGACCCGGTCGAAACCGTAGATCGACCCGGTCTTGTACATATCGCCGTCCGGGCGGTCGAGGATCTGCACCTCGTGCCCGTACTTGATGGCGACCCACTCCGGGCGGGACTCCTCGGGGTGGTCATGGACGTACGGGAAGCGCACGAAGACACCTCCGTTGGCATTGCCCGTCCCGGGTGCGTCATCGCGGAACTGGAGCTTCAGCGAGAAGTCGTCGTAGGTCCGCTGCGGGAACCACAGCATGCCCATGCCCTGGACCGAGGTGCTGCTGGTGATGCTGCCGTCGTCATTGAGACCGAAGGCCCCGCCGCCCACGTGCTGCCACCTGTCGAGGGACTTCTGGGTGCCGTCGAACAGCGGGCGGTAGCCCTCGTCCTGACCGGGCTTGCCGATCCCGGACTGCTTGGCCGCCTTGTTGATCGCCCGGTACTCGCGCTGGTCGATGACGCCGTCGGTGAGCAGCTTGTCGGTGACGGAGGTGACGTGCTTGAGGAAGAGGGCGTGGGAGGACCAGTCCTTCTCGTCCTCGATCAGCTCATTGATGGTGCAGCGGCTGCGGGTGATGCGGTTGGGTACGCCGGTGTCCACCGTGCCGACGATCACCGTCAGGCGCTCGTCCCACTCCGGACACGCGGGTGCGGGCACCCCGCCGCCCTCGGCCACGGTGAAGGCGAGCTGGCGGGCCTCGGAGGTGTTGCCCGCCTTGTCGGTGGCGCGGTACGCCACGGTGTGACGGCCCACCCGGTCCACCACCACGGGGGTGGTGTAGGCGAGGTAGGGACCGCTGTCCAGGGAGTACTCGACCTTCTCCACCCCGGAGTCGTCGTCCGCGGCGGTGAGCGTGACCTTGGCGCTGCCCACATAGGCGCCGTCGGAGTTCTTGGTCCCGTCGACCTGCGCGGAGGTCGACGGCGGGATGGTGTCCTCGGCCGGCGGCACCACCACCGTGAAGTCCACCGACTTCACCTGCGACACGTTCCCCGCCTTGTCCGCCGCCCGGAAGCGCACCGTGTGCGCGCCCGCGTCATGGACCATCACCGGACCGGTGTAGGGCTGGAACTCCCCCTGGCCCAGGGCGTAGTCGATCCGGTTGACCCCGGAGCCGGTGTCCGAGGCGGTGACGGTCACGGTGGCCATGCCGATGTACGCACCGGACGGGTCCTTCTCACCGGAGACGGTGGCGGAGGTCTCCGGCGGTGTGGTGTCGTCCGTCGGCGGCGCCACCACGGTGAAGTCCACCGACTTCACCTCCGACACGTTCCCCGCCTTGTCCACCGCCCGGTAGCGGATGGTGTGCTGCCCGACCTGGTGGACCATCACCGGGGCGGTGTAGGGCTGGAACGCCCCGTCGCCTTCGGCGAACTCGATCCGGTCCACACCGGAGCCCTCGTCGGTGGCGGACACCGAGACGGTGGCCATCCCGATGTACGCGCCGTCCGCGTTCTTCTCGCCCTCGACCTTCGCCGTGGCCTCGGGGGCGGTGGTGTCCTCGCCCCCGCCGCCGTCGGTGACCACCAGGATGCCCTGCATCTGGCCGTGGCCGGGGATGGTGCAGTGGTAGCGGTAGCGGCCGGGGCTGAGGGTGACCTCGGCGGTGTGCTTGCCGCCGCTGTCGTCCGAGGGGTTGGCGAGGATGTTCAGCGGGACGTCGTTGTTGTACTCCGGGTCGGAGACGTCGAACGTCAGGGTGTGCGGCATCCCCATAGTGTTGCCGGTGGCCGTGCTGTTCTCGAAGACGATGGTGGTCTTCCCGGCGACCGCCGTGGTGGGGGCCGAGGTGTACTTGGTGATGTCGTCACCCGCGGTCCAGGTGAGGGTCTGCTGGGCGGCCTGCCGGGTGTCGTCCTGTCCGTAGGCCACCGTCGCCGTCGCCGAGCTCAGCCCGAGGACCATGAGCAGCGCGGCGAGCAGCGGCAGCCAGGGTCTGATGGGTTTGGGGCGCCTTCGCTTCACGGTCACTCCGCCTTCCTGGCCAGATCCTGGGCGAGCGGAGTGGGCTCGCCGCCGTTGTACGTGATGTGCCACAGCGCCGACTTGGAGTCGGAGGTGAAGAAGCCGCGCCCGTAGTCGAGGACGTAGAGCGAGCCGTCCGGGGCGAACTTCCAGTCCATGAGGTTGCGGATGCCGTCGGCGCCCACCGGGATGATCTTCTTGAGGGATTCGGCGTGCACCGGCAGCCCGCCCTTGCCGACGGTCCTGGGGTCGGTGAGCACCGCGTGGCGCGGCTGGTCGGCGTCGTAGAAGTCGCCGACGAACCACTTGCCGTCCCAGTACTGGGGCCATTTGGTGGTGCTGTCACTGGTGGCGTCGTACCGGTAGACCGGGCCGTTCATGGTGGCCTGGCCGCCGCCCTTGAGCCACGGCAGCAGGTACTTGGCCTCGGACGTCTTGTAGCTGGGGATGCCGTTCGCGTCCCGCGGGTAGTCGGGGGCGCCGCCCTGGGGCGAGTACCAGATGGTGTTTCCGGTGACGGGCGGCAGGTTCACCAGACCGTCGTTGTTGGGCGACTCGTTCTTGGGGTGGTCGCAGTCGTACCAGCCCAGCGGCTTGCTGGGGTCGGGCAGATTGCGGTCCCGGTAGGGCTGCTTGTTGCCCATGCAGAAGGGCCAGCCGTGGTTGCCCGCCTTGGTGATGGCGGCGAAGGTGTCGTACTTGGCCGGGCCCCAGGTGGTGCTGGGCTCGCCCGCGTCCGGGCCGACCCATCCCGCGTAGAGGATGTCGGTCTTCTGGTCCACGAAGATCCGGGCCGGGTTGCGGACCCCCATCACATAGATCTCGCCACGGGTCTTTCCGCCGCCCTCGTCGGGCTCCTTGCCGGTGAAGAGATTGCCCTCGGGGAGGGTGTAGGTGCCGTCGTCCTCGGGGTGGATCCGCAGGATCTTGCCGTTGAGGTTGTGGGTGTTGCCCGCGGTGCGGCGGGCGTCGGCGAAGGACACGCCCTTGTAGTTCGGCTGCGGGTTGTTGCCGGAGTATCCGTCACTGAACTGGGAGGAGTTGTTGTCCCCGGTGGCGATGTAGAGGTTGCCCTTGGAGTCCCAGCTCATCCCGCCGCCCGCGTGGCAGCAGCTGTGGATCTGGACCGGCCAGGAGAGCAGGACCTTCTCCGAGCCCAGGTCCAGCTTGTTGGTCTTCAGGTCCAGGGTGAACCGGGAGACGCGGCGCTCGGCCATCTGGGTGTCCCGGTTGATCCGGGAGTGCGGGGTGTAGTGCAGATACACCCAGCCGTTGGTGAGGAAGTCCGGGTCCAGCTCGATGCCGAGCAGCCCCTCCTCGACCTTGATCAGCTCATCGCCGCCGCCCTTGTTGCCGAAGACGGTCAGGGCGCCCGCGAGCGTCACCTTGCCGGTGGCCGGGTCGTAGACATGGATCTGGCCCTGGCCCTTGCCGATGTCCGGGTCGTTCCAGTCGGTGACCACGGGCGCGCTGTTGTCGCCGCCGCCCCGGCCGATGTACAGCACCCGGCCGTCCTTGGCGACGACGAGGCCGTGCGGCTCGCCGATCTGGTCGGACTGGCCCGGCTGATTGGGCTTGGTGACGCGCTCGGCCTTGTAGTTCGCGTTGATGGTGGCCTTGCAGTCGGCGCGGGAGAGCCGGGTGGTCCACAGCAGCGCGCCGCGCAGATGGGCGCGGAAGTCGGTCTCCTGGAAGGTGGACACCGTACCGCCCATACCGGTGTAGAAGGAGCGGCCGCCGTCGTAGTCACGGCACCAGGAGATCGGGTGGTCCGCACCGTTGGCACCGGCCCCCGGCTGGTAGCTGGACTCGCGGACCCGGGCCACGGTGTGCACCGTGCCGGTGGGGTTGTCCTTCCAGTTGGTCCAGGTGTCGGTGCGCTTCCACTCCAGCGGCAGCTCCTTGGTGGCCGGGTGGACGCGGTCGCCGACCTCCACCACGGCGCGCTGGGCGGTGGCCGGGCTGGTGGCCGCCGGGCGGGCGCCGATCAGTCCGCTGTACCAGTCGGAGTACGGCTCGTTGCGGGCCGCGTCATGGATGCCGAGGAAGCCGCCGCCGGCCTCCATGTACGCCTCGAGCCCCGCCTCCTGCTCGGGGTCGAGCACATCGCCGGAGCCGGTCAGGAAGACCACGGCGTTGTACTTGCCGAGCCGGGGCTTGGTGAAGACCGAGGCGTCGGCGGTGGCGTCGACGGTGAACCGGGTCGCCGCGGGGCCCTGGTTGCCGATCCGCTCGATGGCCTCGATGCCCGCGTTCACCGTGGTCGGCTCGTCCCCCGCCGAGCCGTGGAACACCAGGACCCGGACGTTGTCACCGCCGGGCGGCGACGGCAGCGTGAGTGGCGCACGATCCTCGGGCCGGGCGCTGGCGGGGGTTCCGCCCAGCAGGGTCGCGGTGAGGGCGCCGAAGAGCAGTGCCGCCACCCCCGCGCGTCTCCTTCGCAGCCGACCGACTGTCAGTCCTCTCCTCTTTGAGGGCATTTGGTACGGTATGTCCCGCATTGGTCACCCATCCCTCTCACGTACCTATAACACCGCTGAAGGAAGCTAGACGGCTTTTCGCAAGTCGCCAATAGCTATGACCGCAACTCAACGAACTTTGTCCTGAGTGTGGATGAACGGGCATCCCCCGGCTACCGTGAAAGCACCCCGGGGCATCTGCGCATCGTCAACGGCAGGGGATCCACAGCGATTTGGGAGAACGATGAGCGACGCACCCGGCTTCACCTCCAGACGCGGTCTCAGCAGACGGCTCTTCACCGGCGGCGCGGCCGCCGCGGCCGTCGGACCGCTGGCCCTCACCTCCCCCGCCGCCGCGAAGGCGCCGAAGACCCCGTCCGGCGGGGTCGAAACGGCGGCCGCGGGCGGCACGGTCCGCCATCTCAAGCTCTACGCGGAGAAGCTGCCGGATGGTCAGATGGGGTACGGACTCGAGAAGGGCAAGGCCAGCATCCCCGGTCCGCTGATCGAGCTGACCGAGGGCGACACCCTGCACATCGAGTTCGAGAACACCATGGACGTCACGGCCAGCCTCCATGTGCACGGCCTGGACTACGACGTCGCCAGCGACGGCACCCAGCTCAACCGCAGCGCCGTGGAGCCGGGCTCCACCCGCACCTACACCTGGCGCACCCACGCCCCGGGCAAGCGCGCCGACGGCACCTGGCGGCCGGGCAGCGCGGGCTACTGGCACTACCACGACCACGCGGTGGGCACCCCGCACGGCACCGGTGGCCTCCGCAAGGGGCTGTACGGACCGGTGGTGGTGCGGCGGGCGGGCGACATCCTGCCGGACAAGCAGTTCACGATCGTCTTCAACGACATGACGATCAACAACAAGGCGGGGCACGACGCCCCTGAGTTCCGGGCCACGGTGGGCGACCGCGTAGAGATCATCATGATCACCCACGGCGAGTACTACCACACCTTCCATATGCACGGGCACCGGTGGGCGGACAACCGCACCGGGCTGCTGGAGGGCCCGGACGATGTGAGCCGGGTCATCGACAACAAGATCACCGGGCCCGCCGACTCCTTCGGCTTCCAGGTGATCGCCGGGGAGAACGTCGGCGCGGGCGCCTGGATGTACCACTGCCACGTCCAGAGCCACTCCGACATGGGCATGGCCGGGCTGTTCCTGGTCGCCAAGGCCGATGGCACCATCCCCGGCTACGACCCGCACCGGCTGTCGGCGCACCGCCCGGGGTAGCCGCAGGAGCGACACGACGGGGCGGGCCGCCGGGCCCGCCCCGTCGCCGTACCGCCCGTCAGGCGGTGTGCAGCCGCAGGCCGTACACCGACAGGATCTCGTTGACCGGCTGGTACCAGGTCTCGCCGCCGCTGGAGCAGTTGCCCCAGCCGCCCGAGGTCACGCCCTGGGCCTGGTCGCCGCTGATGAACGAGCCGCCGGAGTCGCCGCCCTCGGCGCACACGCTGGTCTTGGTCATCTGGTACACGGCGCCCTGGCTGTAGTTCACGGTCTCGTTCTTGGCCAGGACCGTGCCGCAGTGCCAGTGGGTGGTGGAGCCGGAACGGCAGATGGAGGCGCCGACCGGGGCCTCGGCGGAGCCGCGGACCAGCTGGTCGGGGACGGTGCCCCAGCCGAGCACCACCGGCACGGTCCACCAGCCGCTGCCGACGCTGACGTAGGCGTAGTCGTTGCCGGGGAAGGAGGAGCCCTGGAAGTTGCCGATGTACGAGCCGTCCCAGCCGCTGACGGAGCCCCCCGCCTGGCCGCAGTGCCCGGCGGTGACGAAGCCGCCCTGGACCGAGAAGCCTATGGAGCAGCGGACGTTGCCCGTGTAGTAGGGGTCGCCGCCGACCGTGCCGGCGGCGAAGGTCGTCGGCGCCTGGGCGGGCGCCTTCTCCACGGTGACCGGGACGGAGGCCGAGCGCTTCGCCTCGCGGAGGAACGCGCGGACGGCGGCGTCGTCCTCGCTCCCCTGCCGGACCCGGACCACGACGGCGCCCGCGCGGGGGTCGGTGCTCCAGCTGCTCACCCCGGCCGGGGCGGCCTGCTTCCGGGCCTTCGCGTCGAGGCGCGCCTTGGCCGCGTCGAGCGCGTCGGCGCTGTGCTCGACGATCCGGGTGGTGGCGCCCGTGGCCCGTACCGACGCGGCCCGTTCGGCGCTGGTGACGCCGACGACCAGCTTCCCGCTGCCCGTGTCGAACCACGAGCCTCCGTAGGAGGCGCCCGCGGCGCGCTTGGCCTTGGGCTCAAGCCGCATGGCGGCGGCCTCCTGGCCCAGCCGTTCCCGCGCCTGGTCCGCGGTCAGGCCGAGGTCCCGGCCGAGCGCGCGGACGAGGGTGGCGGACGGCGCCGACGCGGCGGCGGGCTTCGCCGCGGGGGCGCCGGATGCCGCGGGGGCGTCGGCGCCGGATGCCGCGGCGGCGGTCGAGAAGGCCCCGCCGGCACCCGAGAGGGCGCCGAGGACGAGGAGTGCGGACAGTCCGGCACGGACAACGGGCTTCCGTCTCATGGAAGTTCCCCTTCTGCTCAGCGGGTGAGAGCGCTTTCACGTGTCGATCGCGCAGAGCCTAGCGAGCCACCGGGAAAAGTCCAGACCAAAGCCGTGATCGGTCACGGTCGGGCAGGAGGCAGGGGAGGGCGCCGCCGCGGACTCAAGGGGCCCCGTCCGGATTCCAGTTGAGCAGCCGCACCTGAGCGACCGTGCGGACATGGCGGCGCATGGCCGCGGCGGCGGCCTTGGGGCGGCGCTCGGCGATGGCGTCCAGGATGCGCTGGTGCTGGGCGAGCGAGCGCCTGGGGCGGCCGGGCTGGCGCAGCGACTCCTCGCGGCTCTCGGCGATCTGGTCGGCGATCGAGCGCATGAACTCGCCGAGCAGCGGGCTGTGCGCGGCCGCGGTGACGGCGGCGTGGAAGCGGCGGTCGCCCTCGACGCCGTGGCGGTCGGACTCGATCTCGTCCTCCATCCAGTGCAGGGCCTGCTGGAGGGCGATGAGGTCGTCGTCGGTACGGCGCTCGGCGGCGAGTTCGGCCAGCTTGGTCTCCAACGCCTCGCGGGCGTCGAGCACATCGGGCAGCCGGCGGCGGCGCTCCACCAGCCGCTCGACGGGTTCGGTGTCGAGGCTGTCGCGCAGCAGGCACATCCCGCCGCCCTGGCGCACCTCGACGAGCCCCTGCACCTCGAGGACGACGATGGCCTGCTTGACGGAGGCGCGGCTGATGCCGAGGCGCTGGGCCAGCTCGCGCTCGGTGGGCAGCCGGTCGCCCGCCTTCAGGCCGCCCTCCTCGACGTAGGCGCGCAGCCTCTCCAGCACCTGCTCGTACAGGCGCTGACGGTTCATCGGGCGCAGCGCGTCCTCGGCCATACGGGCTCCCCCCATCGCGGTTTGTGATGGCCCCGATTCGCAGCGTAGCACCGGGTGGCCGAGCGGTGTGGTGGTTGTGCCGCCCTGTGGATGACTGGCCAATTGGCTGAGCCAATCTGCCACCGATGTCTTGACGGCCGAACCGCCCGGCCCTCAACGTGAGTCAGCCAGCAGGCCACTTGGCCCGACCGTCCCCGGTCCGCCGACCGGGTTCCCGTGACGGGAGCGCTCGATGTCCGACGAATTGATCTCGATACTCGTGCTGGTGGTGGTCTTCGTCATCGCCACCACCCGGTCGATCAACATGGGCGCCCTGTCCTTCGCCGCCGCCTTCGGCGTGGGCGAGCTGGTCGCCGACTTCAGCGCGGACCACATCTTCGCCGGGTTCCCGGGCGATCTGTTCGTGGTGCTGGTGGGGGTGACGTATCTGTTCGCCCTCGCCCGGGCCAATGGCACCACGGACTGGCTGGTCCACGCCTCGATCCGGCTGGTGGGCGGGCGGGTCGCGCTGATCCCGTGGGTGATGTTCGCGATCAGCGGGGCGCTGACGGCGATCGGGGCGGTGAGCCCGGCGGCGGTGGCGATCGTCGCTCCGCTCGCGCTCTCCTTCGCCGCGCGGTACCAGATCAGCCCGCTGCTGATGGGCGCCATGGTGGTGCACGGCTCCCAGGGCGGTGGCTTCTCCCCCATCAGCATCTACGGATCGATCGTCAACGGCATCGTGGACCGGGAGAAGCTGCCCGGCAACGAGATCACGCTGTTCCTCACGAGCCTGGTGGTCAACCTGATCATCGCCGCCGTCGTCTTCGTCGTCTGCGGCGGGCTGAAGCTCCCCAGGACCGCCGTCGCCACCGCCGGGGAGGAGCGGGCGGACGGGGCGGCGGAGGCACCGGCCGACGCGGAGGGCCGTCTCACCCCCGCCCGTATCGCCACGCTGGCCGCCCTGGTGGCGCTGGTGGTCGCGGTGCTCGCCTTCGACCTGGACGCCGGGCTCACCTCGATCAGCCTCGCCGTGGCCCTGAGCGTCTTCTGGCCGGACCACGGCAAGAAGGCGGTGAACGAGGTCACCTGGCCCACCGTGCTGCTGATCTGCGGTGTGCTCACCTATGTCGGGGTGCTGGACGAGATGGGCACCATCGACTACGCGGGCAAGGCGGTCAGCGACATCGGGATTCCGCTGCTCGCCGCCCTGCTGCTGTGCTACATCGGCGCGATCGTCTCCGCCTTCGCCTCCTCGGTGGGCATCATGGGCGCGCTGATCCCGCTCGCCGTTCCCTTCCTCGCCCAGGGCGACATCGGCGCGGTGGGGATGATCGCGGCCCTCGCGGTGTCGGCGACCGTCGTCGACGTCAGCCCCTTCTCGACCAACGGGGCGCTGGTGCTGGCCAACGCGCCGGATGTGGACCGTGACCGGTTCTTCCGGCAGCTGATGATCTACGGCGGGATCATGGTGGTCGCGGTGCCCCCGGTGGTCTGGCTGGCGATGGTGGTCCCCGGTCTCGGCTGAGTCGGCGGGCAACCGGCTGAGCGGGGCGGGCGGATTCAGCCCGGTGGCAGCGGAACCCAGTGGGACTCGCCCGGGGCCACGGTCAGCGAACGGTCGGCGAGCCGCACCTCGATCGGGCGCTCCTCGGAGTCCGGCACGCTGATCCACAGCCGCTCGGCCCGCACCCGCAGCGCGACGCCCCAGTGGCCGCGATAGCGCATCGAGAACCGGTACTCGGAGAGACCGGACGGCTCGGGCAGCGGCACCGGGTCCAGCCACAGGGCGTCCTCGCGGGTCTCGAGGCCGGTCAGCCCGCGCTGCACCAGATCGAGGGTGCCGCCCATGGCGCCGAGGTGGATGCCCTCGCCGGTGGTGCCGCCCTGGACGTCCGCCACATCGCCGAGCAGCGCCTCCTGGCAGTGCCGCCATGCCTCGGCCCGGCGCGCCCGCACCAGCACCCAGCCGTGCACCAGCTCGCTGAGGGTCGAGCCGTGGCTGGTCCGGGCCAGGTAGTACGCCACCGTGGCCCGCCAGATGTCGTCGTCCAGGGCGTAGCCGAGCCGCCGGAAGAGGCCGGACAGCTCGGCGGGGCCGAAGAGATAGCCGAGCATCAGCGCGTCGGCCTGCTTGGAGACCTGGTAGCGGTTGACGGAGTCGCCCTCGGACTCCAGGATCCGGTCCATCCGGCGGATGTCGTCGTAGCGGGCCCGGTAGCCGTCCCAGTCGAGCTCGGCCAGCTCCCCGTAGCCGTCGAACTGGCTGATGACGCCCTGGTGGAAGGGGACCAGCAGCCGCCGTGAGACGTCCTCCCAGCGCTCCGGCTCCGCGCGGTCCAGGCCGACCCGCTCGAACAGCGCGCGGCGGCGCGGCTCGGGCAGGGTACGGGCCAGCTCCAGGGCCCGGTCGAGCACCCAGGCGGCGGTCACGTTGGTGTACGCGTTGTCGTCGATCCCGGGGCGGTCGGCGCCTGGGTAGCCGTCGTGGTACTCATCGGGCCCGACCACCCCGCGGATCCGGTACCGCCCCCGCTCCGGGTCGAGAACCGCCGTATCCGCCCAGAAGCGGGCGATCTGCAACAGCATCTCCGCGCCCTTGGTGTGCAGGAACTCGGTGTCGCCGCTGGCCTGGCAGTACTGCCACACGTTGTACGCCACCGCCGAGCCCACATGGTGCTGGAGCCGTGAGTTGTCCGGCAGCCAGCGGCCGGAGCGCGGGTTCAGATGCAGAGTCTGGGTCTCCTCGCGCCCGTCGCTGCCGCTCTGCCAGGGGTACATCGCCCCGGCCCGCCCGGCGTCCGCGGCGGCGCGGCACGCCTGGGGCAGCCGCCGGTGGCGGTAGTGCAGCAGGGCCCGGGACACCTCGGGGAAGTGGAGGTTCAGATACGGCAGTACGAACAGCTCGTCCCAGAAGACATGTCCGCGGTACGCCTCGCCGTGCAGGCCCCGGGCGGGGACGCCCACGTCCAGCTCCGCGGTGTGCGGCGAGAGCGTCTGGAGGATGTGGAACAGGTGCAGCCGCAGGATGTGGCCCGGCTCGCCGGAGACCTCCAACGCCGCGTCGCGCCACAGGTGTTCCCATGCGGTGCGGTGGGAGGCGAGCAGCTTCCCGAACCCCGGCGCCCGGGCCACCCCGTCGAGGGCGGCCTGGACCGGATCGCTGATCGCGGGGTCCCTGGAGGTGTAGAACGCCACGGTCTTCTCGACGGTGACCGGGGCGTCCGGCGCGAGCGGCACGGCCAGGGTGCGCAGCGCGGCACTGTGGGTGAGCCGCTGTCCGGTGCCGGTGGGCGTCCCGCCGCGCACGGCCAGGGTGCGCGCGGCCATGGCGACTCGCACCTCGGAGCTGGTGGTGCGGCAGCTCAGCCATACGGTGTCGGGGCCCGCGGCGCCGGTGCGGTGGTCGGCGAGATGGCGGCCGGCCAGCGCGTCGTAGCGGGCCACGCCGGTGTTGGCCACGGCACCGTCGAGCCCCGACTCCAGCTCGACGGTGCCGGACCAGCCCTCGGCCCGGAAGGTGGTGCGCAGGGCCGCCAGATGCGGATCCCCCATGTGGACGAGGCGCCGCTGCTCGACGTGGAGCACCCGGCCGTGGTGGTCGGTGAACCGCAGCCGCCGCATGAGGGTGCCGTGCCGGAGGTCGAGGGTCTGCCGGTAGCCGGTGAGCTCGTCCCCGTCGGGGGTGAGCCAGCCGCCGGGGCCCGCGGACCGGTCCGGGTCGCGGACGCGGTAGCGCAGCGGCAGCCAGTTCGGCAGGTTGACCATGTCCTCGTTCTCGACCTGGCGCCCGCCGACCACCGAGGTCAGCCGGTTGTAGCAGCCCGCCACATAGGTGCCGGGGTAGTGGGTGTCATCGGCGGCCGTCTCGGGGGCCGCGCCCCGGGTGGCGGCGTAGCCGTTGCCGAGCGTGCACAGCGACTCCCGCAGCCGCTCCTCGCCGGGCTCGTAGCCCTCGTACTCCCACACCCAGTCCGACACGGCCGCTCACCGGCTCTCCTCCTCGACACCCCCATTGTGGTCCGGGCCGGAGGACTTCACCGGCTGCGCCGCGCCCCCGCGCGGCGCGCGCTCAGCAGTTGATGTAGTCGACCCGGCTGTTGTTGTACGAGCAGGTGTCGACCGTGGAGCCGCCGGTCTTGCGGAGGGTGGCCTTGTCCCGGTCGTTGTTCCAGACGTACGCCCGGCGGTCCTGGTACTTGGTGGCCGAGGTGTCGGAGCCGGAGCCGGTCCGGACGGTCACGGTCTTGCCCGCGCCGAGGGTGTAGCCGGGGAAGGTGTACTTGTGGTTGCTCGCGTCGACGAGCACCCAGCCCTTGAGGCTGACCCCGCGCGAGGTGGAGTTCTTGATCTGGACGTACTCGCCGTTGAGGCTGGAGTTGCTCCGGTTGTCGGTGCCGGGCGAGTCGTAGTAGATCTTGGAAAGGTGTACGGAGCCCGCGGCCCCGGCGGGTGTGGCCGGGTACAGCAGGGCGATCGCGCAGCCGGCGGCGAGTGCCGCGCCGATGCGGGCGGTGTGTGCGGACATGAGTCCCCCCTTGCGTTGGTGCGTGGTGAAGCAGTGGTAACGCAGGACGGACGGGCGGCCGCGCCCGAAGATGGTTTGGAGTCAGCGAGCTGACTCCTTCGGCGCGGCCGTCCGTCCGTCTTCCCCCCACCTGTGTGGAGGACCAGAGTGGACCATGGCCGGAACGCGGCGGCAGGGCTGCGCGGCCCTTGCTCCAGGGCCGTATGGCCCTAGCGCGGATCCCTTTCCCCGCCCCCTGTCCGGGGTGAGACCGGGTCAGCGGCCGTACTGCGCCCCACCGTTGATGTGCAGCACCTGGCCGGTGACATACGCGGCCTCCGGGGAGGCCAGATAGCGGATGGCGGCCGCGATCTCGACGGGGGTGCCGGGCTGTCCGGTGAGCGTCTGCCCGATCTGCTGGGCGATGAACTCGGGGGTGCCGCGCTCGCCGAAGAACTCGGTGTCCTCGACATAGCCGGGGGCCACCGCGTTGGCGGTGACGCCCTCCGGGCCGAGCCGCTTGGCCAGCTCGAAGGTGTAGGTGTGCAGCGCGGCCTTGGTGCCGCCGTACGATCCGGGGCCGCGCAGCGCCGCGACCGAGGACAGATGGACGATCCGGCCGCCGGGCCGGGCGAGGTGGGGCAGCAACGCCTCGGTGAGCAGCACGGCGGTCAGTACGTTGGCCTCGAAGTTCCGCCGGTACTGACCGGCGATGCCCTCGAGGGTGCCGTCGTTGGAGGGCGCGACATTGCCGCCGGCGTTGGTGACGAGGACATCGACACCACCGCCCCCGCCGTCCGCGGTGATGAACTCGGCGGCGCGCCGGGTCTGCTCCGGGTCGCTGAGGTCCGCGCTGGTCCAGGTGACCAGGTCGGCGCCGTAGGCGGCGTTCAGCTTGTCCGCCGCGGCGCGCAGCACCTCGGCGCGGCGTCCGAGGATGACCACCCGGTCACCCTCGGCGGCGAAGGTCTCCGCGGTCGCCAGTCCTATGCCGGTACCGCCGCCCGACACCACGATCCGTCGCCCCATCACGGGCCTCCTCAGTGCAGCTTGTTGAATATTGGTCACATCTATGAACAAGCACGCTAGGAAGAAAGCGCATTCCCGTCAAGGCTCAGTACCCAACAGCCAAGCTGTTGCCTTGCGTTCACTATTGACAGGTTCTGTTGGGGATGGCGCAATGGCGGCGCCCCACTTGTCCCAGCAGCAGCCACAAAAGCTGTTCCAGCAAGGAGGACATGTGCGTTTTCGTTCATCTTTCGCCAGATCCGTGGTCGCGACCGTGACCCTGGCGCTTGGCGCGCTCGGTCTGCTGACCGCCCCCGGTCCGGCCGCGGCCGACACCCCCTCCGACGACCCCTCGGTCGTCCATGGCCTCCGCGGCGACTACTACCTCCAGTCCGCCCCGGGGGCCTTCGACTTCCACGAGCTGAAGGCCACCAGCCTCGACCCCGCCCTCGACTTCGGCAATCTGGAGCCGCGGCTACAGGCCACCACCGGACGGTCCGACGACGTCAGCGTCCGCTGGACCGGCCAGATCACACCGGAGCGCTCCGGTGCGCACACCTTCTCGATCACCGCCGACAACGGCTTCCGGCTGTGGATCGACGGCAAACCGGTCATCGACCACTGGGTGGACGACTGGGACAAGGAACAGACCTCGCAGCCCGTCGAGCTCACCGCGGGCAAGGCGTACGACATCAAGGTCGAGTACTTCGAGCACTACGGCGGCTCCAACTTCCACCTGGCCTGGACCCCGCCGGGCGCGGCCAAGGCCCCCGTGCCCGCGTCCGCCTTCCGGCTGCCCGCCGACTTCGACTACGACGGCCCGGTGGCCAGTGCCGTCCAGCCCGACGGCCGGACGCTGCTGCTGGACTTCGCCCGGCCCCTGACCGCTCCCCCGGCCGATCTGACGTCGCATCTGTCCGCCGTCATCGGCGGCGCGGCCTGGCCGCTCGGGCGCGCCCGGCTGGACGCGGCCGACCCGTCCCGGCTGCTGCTCGCCCTGAAGGAGCCGGTGGTCGGCCACGGCGGCGAGGCCGTGGTGCGCTACGACGGCGAGGGCGGTCTCGAGGACGGCGACGGCGCCATCGACCCGTATGTCTCCTTCGGCGGCAACAAGTCGACGTATCAGCTGAGCACGCCCTGGGCCAAGGACGTCGGGCCGGACAACGTCCACCCCGAGTACCCGCGCCCCCAGCTGACCCGCGATCAGTGGCGCAACCTCAACGGCAGCTGGGAGTTCGCCGCCGCGAAGGAGGGGCAGAAGCCCCCGGTCGGGCAGAAGCTCAAGGAGCGGATCCTGGTGCCGTACCCGGTGGAGTCCAAGCTCTCCGGGGTGGAGCGCCATGAGGACCGCATGTGGTACCGGCGGACCTTCACCGTCCCGGCCGACTGGAAGGTCGGCGACGGCAAGCGGTTGCGGCTGAACTTCGACGCCGTCGACTGGCAGGCCGAGGTGTATGTCAACGGCACCCGGGTGGCCGACCACCGCGGCGGCTACGACCGGTTCAGCGCCGATGTCACCGACGCCCTGCGGCCGGGCCGCACCCAGGAGCTGATCGTCGGCGTCTACGACCCGACCGACGCGGCCGACGGCGAGAACCCGCCGATGGGCAAGCAGCGCCTCGACCCCAGCGGCATCTTCTACACCCCTTCTTCCGGGATCTGGCAGACCGTCTGGATGGAGCCGGTCGCCAGCGACCACGTGGACACCCTCAAGCTCACCCCGGACGTCCCCGGTAAGGCCCTCACCGCCGAGGTCCGCGGGGTGCGGGACGGCGTCCCGGTCACCGCGACCGCCTACGACGGGCGGCGCGTGGTCGGCACCGCCACCGGGCGCACCGGAAAGCCGCTGACCGTCCCCGTGCCCTCCCCGCATCTGTGGTCCCCCGACGACCCGCATCTGTACCAGCTGAAGGTGACGGTCGGGCGGGGCGCCTCGGCGGACCGGGTGGAGAGCTACTTCGGCATGCGGAGCATCGCCGTCAAGGAGGTGGACGGCAAGCGGCGCACCGTGCTCAACGGAAAGCCGATCTTCTCCATGGCCACCCTCGACCAGGGGTTCTGGCCCGATGGACTGCACACCGCGCCGACGGACGAGGCCCTCGCGTACGACTTGAAGATGCACAAGAACATGGGCTTCAACTCGGTGCGCAAGCACATCAAGGTCGAGCCCGACCGCTGGTACTACTGGGCCGACCGGCTGGGCCTGATGGTGTGGCAGGACATGCCCGCCATGAACACGGTCACCCCGTCCGAGAAGGCGCAGGCGCAGTACGAGCACGAGATGAAGCGGATGATCGACCAGCACATCAGCAGTCCGTCGATCGTCATCTGGGTGACCTTCAACGAGGGCTGGGGCCAGTACGGCGGCCCGAAGGTGCCGACGCTCGCGAAGGGCTGGGACCCCAGCCGGCTCATCAACGGCGCCAGCGGCTGGAACGACACGGGCAACGGCGACCTCGCCGACATCCACGCCTACCCCGGCCCCGGCGATCCACGTCCGGACGCCTCACGAGCGGGGGTCACCGGCGAGTACGGCGGCCTTGGCCTGGCCGTCCCGGGGCATGCCTGGCCCGTGCAGCACACCTATGTCGGCGTGGACAAGGACAAGTACACCGACGAGTATCTGAAGCTGCTGGACAAGGTGCGCGGGCTGGTGGCGTGCAACGGCAGCAGCGGGGCCGTCTACACCCAGATCACGGATGTGGAGGGCGAGCTCAACGGGCTGCTCACCTATGACCGCAAGGAGATCAAGCCCGATGTGAAGCGGCTGCGCGAGGCCCATCAGGCGCTGATCCGCGACGCGGCGGACCCGGCGTCCATGGAGTGCACCGGCTAGCCACACGGCTCGGTCCATGGTGGTGACCCGTTCCGGGGGGGTGTGTCCCCGGGGCGGGTCATTCCGCCGCCAGCGCCTCGACGGCGGCCACCGTACGGTCCACCACCACGTCGTACAGTCTGCTGTACGCCTGCGGCAGCCGGGCCAGCAGCGGGGCCACCGCCTCCCGCTCGTCCGGGGGGTGGAGGGCCAGCGCCTCGCTCAGGGCGTCCAGCTTGCGGGCGGAGACCGGGCCGCGATGGGTCTCGTAGACCGCGTGGCCGATGACGGTGGAGCCGATGAGGGCCACGGCCAGCGCGAGATCGTCCTCGGTCAGCTTCAGGGGGCGCAGCATCCGGGTCATGGTCACCAGGGACGAGATCCGGGCGGGCTGCTGGGTGGCGGCCATATAGGGGAGCAGCTGGCGGTAGGGCAGCAGATAGTCGCGGCTGTTGTGCATCCAGGCGCGCAGCCGCTCCTGCCAGGTCTCCCCCGGCGGGTCCTTGTGCTGGGCCTCGGCCAGGACGCGGTCGGCCACGGCCTGGAGGAGGTCGTCGCGGTCGGGGAAGTAGCGGTAGAGCGCCATGGGGGCGGAGCCGACCGCCTCGGCGACCCTCTTGACGGTCAGCGCGGTCTCCGGCTCGCGGACCGCGAGCTCCGCGGCGCTGCGGACGATCTGCTCGCGCGACAGACGGGGCGGGCGCCCACGTCCCCTGCGGACGGTCCCCTCCGCGGTCCCGGCCATCCGGTGTCCTTTCGCTCGCCCCCGTCGTACCAGGCCCCAAGGCTACGCAAGGTCGCTCGGGCGCCGCTCGTGGCCGTACGGGGCCTTGAACCCCTCATGACCGTCCGGCGCCTTGAACGCCGCCGCGTCCCGGCTGCCCGCCGGGACGGCGGTCGTCGACGGACCGCCGTGAACTGCGGGAGATCTACCGCGACATGGCCGGGGAGCCGCCGGACGACCGGGGCGCCCATATTTGACGTACCAGTTACACAAAATTGTGCGACACTGCTGCCGCACTGATGTGAATCGGCCATGCCCCGACAAAGGACCACCGTGACTTCCCTACCTCCGACCCCCGACACCCCCGAAGCGGCGATGGCCGCCCACCCGCCGCGCTCCGGCCCGGTGGTCGCCGTCCTGGCGTTCGGCGGGATCGTCGTCTCCCTGATGCAGACCCTGGTGGTGCCGCTGGTCCCGGACCTCCCGGAGCTGCTGCACACCTCGGCCTCGGACGCCTCCTGGGCGATCACCGCCACCCTGCTCGCGGGCGCCGTGGCCACCCCGGTGCTCGGCCGGCTCGGCGACATGTACGGCAAGCGGCGGACGCTGCTGCTCAGCCTGGCGATGCTGGTGGTCGGATCGGTGGTGTGCGCGCTCTCCGACACCCTCGCGCCGATGATCGTGGGCCGTGCGCTCCAGGGCTTCTCCGCGGGCGTGATCCCGCTGGGCATCAGCATCATGCGCGATGAACTCCCCGCCGAACGGCTCGGCTCGGCGATGGCCCTGATGAGCTCCTCGCTGGGCGTCGGCGGCGCCCTCGGCCTGCCCGGCGCCGCGGCGCTGGCCGAACACGCCGACTGGCATGTGCTGTTCTGGGTCTCGGCGAGCCTGGGCGCGGTGGTGATCGCGCTGGTGCTGGCGGTCGTGCCGGAGTCCCCGGTGCGCGGCGGCGGGCGGTTCGACCTGGTGGGCGCCCTCGGGCTGTCGGCCGGGCTGCTCTGTCTGCTGCTGGCCATCTCCAAGGGCGCCGACTGGGGCTGGGCCAGCGGTGTCACCACCGGGCTGTTCGCCGCGGCGGTGGTCGTGCTGCTGCTGTGGAGCCGGTGGGAGCTGCGGGTGAGCGGACCGCTGGTGGATCTGCGCACCACCGTGCGCCGTCAGGTGCTGCTGACCAATCTGGCCTCCATCGTCATCGGCTTCGCGATGTTCGGGATGTCGCTGGTGCTGCCGCAGCTGCTCCAGATGCCCGAGGCCACGGGGTACGGACTGGGCCAGTCGATGATGACCGCCGGTCTGTGCCTGGGCCCGTCCGGTCTGGTGATGATGGCGATCTCCCCGCTGTCCGCGCGGATCACGGCCACCCGGGGCCCCAAGACCTCGCTGATGCTCGGCGCCGCGGTGATCGCCGTCGGCTACGGCATGGGCATCTTCCTGATGGACGCCGTGTGGCAGATCGTGGTCATCTCGTGTGTGATCGGCGCCGGGATCGGCCTCGCGTACTCCGCCATGCCCGCGCTGATCATGTCGGCGGTGCCGGTGTCCGAGACGGGCGCGGCCAACGGGCTCAACACCCTGATGCGGTCCATCGGCACCTCGACCGCCAGTGCGGTGGTCGGCGTCGTCCTTGCCCATATGACCACCAAGTTCGGGCCCGTCGAGCTCCCGTCCCTGGACGGCTTCCGCACCGCCTTCGCGATCGGCGGCGGCGCCGCGCTGGTGGCGCTCGCGGTCGCCTCGCTGCTGCCGGGCCGCGGTCCGGACCAGCGCACGACCGCCTCGGAGCGACCGGGCACACCGGAGCCGGTGGCGGGCCGCTGAGCCCAGGGCATCGGTATACGGCTCCGCCGCGTGGCGGGGCCACAGCCGCCCGTATCCCCTGCCCGCCCACCCGGCGGCGGTGGAGGATACGGGCGGCTTTGTCATGACAGGGCGTATACGGGCCATCATGTGGACGGCGGTTGACGGAACGGGCCCCCGAGGTGCTGAATGATGCGAGTGAGGACTGAGCTGCCCCTGGTCACCCGCGACCACATCGACTTCGGTCGGGTGTGGTCCGCCTCCTGTTCCGGCTGACCCGCGGCGGGCCGCCCGACCGGCCGCCCTCCTCTCATCCCGGGCCCCTCGCCCGTATCGCTTCCCGCGCCTGACGCGCCGTCACCCCCGGTAGCCCAACGCCGCTTCCCGGGTCCGTGGCGCTTCCCGCCTTCCCGCCTTCCCGCCTGCTCACCTTCCTCGGCTTCTTCGCCCTCCGAAAGGTCGCCCCATGCCCGTGGAGTCCCTCGGCATCGCCGCCACCAAAGACGCCACCTCCGTGGCCGAGCCCGCGCCCCCGCCCCAGCCCCAGCGCCCGCTGACGGTGGTCCGGGTGACCGTGGACGACCCGCGGGTCGAGCCGTTGCTGCGCGAGCTGGCGCATGAGTACGCCACCCGCTACGGCAGGGCGGCCGACGGCGAGCTGAACCGCTATCCGGCCGAGGAGTTCGCCCCGCCGCACGGGGAGCTGCTTCTGCTGCTGGAGGGCGGTGAACCGGTCGCCGGGGGCGCGTACCGGCGGTACGACGAGCGGACGGCGGAGCTCAAGCGGATCTGGACGCACTCGGGCCACCGGCGGCGCGGGCTGGCCCGCCGGGTGGTGGCGGAGCTGGAGCGGTCGGCCGCCGAGCGCGGCTACCGCCGGATCCACCTCACCACCGGGCCCCGCCAGCCGGAGGCGCGCGGGCTGTATCTGGCCACCGGCTACACCCCGCTGTTCGATGTCTCGGCCGACCCGGAGACCATCGGTCCGCTTCCGTTCGAAAAGGGGCTCTAGGCCCGGCGGAGCGCCCTCCGCCAACGCGCGTCCGTCCGTCCGCCCGGCCGCTCCGGGCGGACGGACGCATTCCCCCGTTTACGGTTGACCGTTCTGTGTCAACTGTTGCCGGGCGCCCGTGGGCGCGGTTTTAGGATGCGGTAATTCTGCCGCGACCCGACCGTCCGAAGGCGCACCATGACCAAAGTCCTGAACGTCGATGCACTACCCGAGCCGTCCGTGCTCAAACGCGCGAAGCGACGGCGTCCCGGACTTCTGGTGGCCAATGCGATCGTGCTGGTACTGGCCGCGATGGCGGTGACCACGATATTCACCAACCCTCGTTTCGAGTGGGAAACCGTCGGCAAATACTTCTTCGAGATCCGGGTGATGAAGGGCATCGGGGTCAGTATTGGAATGACCGCGGTGACAATGGTGCTCTCATTGGTGTGCGGCACCGTGGTCGCGCTGATGCGCATGGGCGACTCCCGGCTTATGTCCACGGTCGCGGCCGCCTTCATCTGGGTTTTCCGCAGCATTCCGATGCTGGTGCAGCTGCTTTTCTGGTACAACCTCGCGGCCCTCTTTCCGACGCTGTCCCTCGGAATTCCCTGGGGGCCGCGTTTCGTCACCTTCGATTCGAACAGCGTCATCGGTCCGCTGACCGCGGCGATCATCGGTCTGACCCTCCACGAGACCGCGTACATCGCGGAGTTGATCCGGTCCGGACTGCTCGCCGTGCCCGATGGACAGCGTCAGGCGGCCTCCGCACTGGGGTTGACGCCGGCTCAGATCTTCTTCCGCATCACCCTCCCCCAGGCGCTGCGGGTGATCGTCCCTCCGATGGGAAATGAGCTGATATCTCTCCTCAAGGCCACCTCTCTGGTCAGCGTGATCACCCTGGCCGACCTGCTGTACTCGGTCCAGCTGATTTACGCCAAGAACTTCCAGACCGTTCCCCTGTTGATCGTGGCCGCAATTTGGTACATGATCATCACTGGCGCCATTACTCTTCTTCAGCAGCGCCTGGAGCGACGTCTGGGACGACACACCCTGATTTCGGCCGACAAGGCCGGGAGAGTGAAGAGGATCGAGCACTCGGTATGACCGCGGCATCGCAAATGGAATCGCAGGCCATCGTCTCCCTGCGCGGGATCCGCAAGTCGTTCCGCGGCACCGAGGTGCTGCACGGCATCTCCCTGGATATCCACCGAGGTGAGACGGTCTGCCTGATCGGTCCCTCCGGATCCGGAAAGAGCACACTGCTGCGCTGTGTGAACCACCTCGAAGTGCCCGATCAGGGCGTGGTGGTGGTCGACGGCAGCGTGATCGGCTATCAGCTGCGCGGGCGCACTCTGCATGACCTCGGCGCCCGGGAGCTGGCCGCCCAGCGCTCGGCGATGGGCATGGTGTTCCAGAGTTTCAATCTGTTCCCGCACCTCACCGCCCGCGAGAACATCGTGGAGGCCCCGCGCCGGGTGCTCGGGCTCTCCAAGGCCGCGGCCGACGCACGGGCCGTGGAGCTGATGACCCGGGTGGGGCTCGCCCACAAGCTGGACAGCTATCCGGACAAGCTCTCCGGCGGCCAGCAGCAGCGGGTGGCCATCGCCCGCGCCCTGGCGATGCGCCCCAAGGTGATGCTCTTCGACGAGCCGACCTCCGCCCTGGACCCCGAGATGGTGCAGGAGGTGCTCAACGTCATCAAGGACCTGGCCCGCGACGGCATGACGCTGGTCGTCGTCACCCATGAGATGCGCTTCGCCGCCGACGTGGCCGACCGGATCGTCTTCATGGACGACGGCCGGATCGTCGAGCAGGGCACCCCGGAGGCGCTGCTGCGCGCTCCCGAACACGACCGCACCCGCATGTTCCTGTCGAAGGTCAGCCCATGAGCACCGAACTCCCCCTGCCCGCCAAGACCGCCCGGCGCCTGAAGCTGTGGGACTCCTACCGCTCGTACCAGTACCTGGCGGCCGGGGAGGACTACCACGCCTTCGAGCTGGCGCCCGCGCTCGGACGGGTCCCCGGGGCCGCGCTGACGTGGAGCGAGGACGTCGAGTCCCGCGCGCGGGACTTCGAGGAGCGCCATCTGGTGATCTCCGCCCATGACCATCTCTCGCTGCGCCCCGCCGATCCGGGCGACTTCGCCGCGTACCGCCGCCAGGGCCGGGAGTCGATCCCCTACGAGGGCATCGCCCACTCGGGGGTGGACCTGTTCTTCGACGGCGGCCCGGCCGCGGTGAGCATGATCCGCTCCCATGCCCCCTGGGACTGGGACGACGCGGTCAGCGATCTGGCCATGCGCCAGGCGGACCTCGCCCACCAGCGGCTGGTGGTGCCCGTCCGCACCCTCGAGGACGCCGACCGGGCGCGGGCCGGCCACCAGGTGGGGGTGGTGCTGACCCTGGAGTCCGCCTCCCCCATCGGCAATGACATCGACCGGCTGGATCTGCTCTACGGTCTGGGCGTACGGCTGCTCGGCCTGGTCTACAGCGAGAGCAACCAGCTGGGTTCGGGGCTCGCCGACGCCGGGGACACCGGTCTGACCCTGCTCGGCCGCCGGGCGCTGCGCCGGATGAACGACCTCGGGATCATCGTCGATGTCTCGCACAGCGGGGACGCGACGGCCCTGGACGCCGTGCGCCGCTCCACCGCCCCCGTGGTGATCACCCATGCCGGTTCCCGGGCGCTGTGGCCGACCCCGCGGATGAAGCCCGACGATGTGATCCGGGCCTGCGCCGGGTCCGGCGGGTTCATCGGCGTCGAGGCGGCCCCGCACACGACCGTCACCGCCCGGCACCCCCGGCACGATCTGGACTCGGTGATGGAGCACATCGAGCGCTGTATCGATCTGGTCGGCATCGACCACGTGGCCTTCGGCCCGGACACCAACTTCGGCGATCACACCGCCTGGCACCGGACGTTCGCCCCGCTCTTCGGCAAGGACGACGCGCACGACGGCAAGGCCCCCGAACTGCCGCCGCACGAGGAGGTCGAGTACGTACGGGGCTGTGAGAACCCCGCGGAGGCCGTCGGCAACATGATCCGGTGGCTGTTCGACCGCGGCTACTCCGAAGCGGACGTGGCCAAGCTGGCCGGAGGCAACGTACGGCGCGTCGCCGAGACCGTCTGGGGCCGCTGACCGGCCCCGTAGCACCGCATCCGCCACCCCCCACCTCCCGGAATGGAGCACCCATGCGCAACCGTCCCCATGTCGCCGCATGCGCCCTGCTGACCTCTCTGACCCTCGGCCTGTCGGCCTGTTCGGTGGACGACACCCCCGACGACGGCAAGGACAGCAAGAGCCGTCCGGCGGTCACGCTCGCCCCCGAGCCCAGGGACAGCGCGCTGGCCGCCGAGGTGCCCCCGGCCTACACCAAGAAGACGCTGGTCATGGGCGTCAGCGAGTACGCGCCGTATGTCACCTTCGAGTCCGACGGGAAGATCACCGGACTGGTCCCCGACCTGGCCGCGCAGCTCTCCTCGCTGCTCGACATAAAGATCAAGGTGGAGCGGACCAACTTCGACGCGGTCATCCCGGGGCTGAAGTCCGGCCGGATCGACCTCAGCGCGCCCTCCGGTGACTTCATCGAGCGCCAGAAGGAGGTGGACTTCGCCGACTTCGCGCAGAGCAGTGTGACGATGATGGTGCTCGCGGACGGCTCCTTCCGCCCCAAGAACGGCCTCGAGGTCTGCGGCCACAAGGTCGGCGTCGAGAAGGGCGCCGGAACGCAGAACGTGCTCGCGGCGCAGAACAAGCGGTGTGCCGCGAAGGGCAAGCCGTCGGTGGACGTGAAGCTCTACACCGATCTGCCCGCCGCCTCGCTGGCGCTCCAGAGCAAGCGCGTGGAGGCGGTGGCCGCGCCCAGCGCCTCCAACACCTCGGTGAGCCAGAACTCGCACGACCGCTTCGAGACGCTCGAACTGAAGGACATGCTGGACCTGCCCGCCGCTACGGCCATCTACGGCATCCAGGCCAAGAAGGACGCCGGGCTCGCGCCCGTGATCGTCAAGGGGCTGCGGAAGCTGTACGAATCGGGCACCTACGCCAAGCTCTTCGGCCAGTGGGGGCTGCCGCTGTCCACCGTCACCCGGGACCAGATCGCCCTCAATGGATCCAAGCAATCCCAGACCCAGTGAGATCTTCCATGGCACGAACCAGTCAGACCGAAACGGCCGGCGACAGAGGGCGGGCGGCCCGGGAGGAGCCCGCCCGCCCGCTGGACGAGCGGGTGTGGCGACGCACCCTGCGCGTCCCGATGCGGGACGGGATCGTCCTGGCCGCCGATCTCTTCACCGACCAGGAGCGGCCGGGCCCCCGCCCGGTCATCCTGGAGCGGACCCCGTACGGCCGCCGGCAGATGCGCGACTCCGACCGCAGCCGCCACGACGAGCCGGTGCCCACGCCCGAGGAGACCTCGGCGTTCTTCGTGCGCGCCGGATATCACGTGGTGCGGCAGGACTGCCGGGGCCGCGGGGACTCCGAGGGCACCTTCGTGAAGTACCTCGGCGAGGGTCCTGACGGGGCGGACACCATCGACTGGATCGCCGCCCAGCCCTGGTGCGACGGCCGGGTGGCCATGATGGGCGTGTCCTACTCGGCCCACGCCCAGACGGCCGCCGCGGCCGAGTCCCCCGCCGGGCTGTCCGCGATGTTCATGGACTCCGGCGGCTTCGCCAGCGCCTACGAGGCCGGGATGCGGATGGGCGGCGCCTTCGAGCTCAAGCAGATCACCTGGGCCTTCCGGCACGGTGAGGAGAGCCCGGAGGCGGAGCGGGACCCGCTGGTGCGCAAGGCGTTCGCGGGCACGGATCTGCGCGACTGGTTCACCGTGCTGCCGTGGCGGACCGGTGTCTCACCGCTGCGCCAGGTGGGCAGTTACGAGCGCTATCTGCTGGACCAGTGGCGGCATGACGCCTTCGGGGCGTACTGGCGCCAGCCGGCCATCTACGGGCGCGGCCACTACGACCGCTTCCCGGATGTGCCGACCCTGCACATGTCGAGCTGGTACGACCCGTATGTCCGCTCCACCATCGAGAACTTCACCGCCATGGGCCGGCTCAAGCGGTCCCCGGCGTATCTGGTGATGGGGCCGTGGAAACACGGGCTGCGCTGTGTCACCTTCGCCGGTGATGTGGACTTCGGGCCCGCCGCCACCCTCAGCGGCAATGTGGACACCTCGTATCTGTCCTTCCGGCAGCGGTGGTTCGACGCGGTGCTGGGGGGCGGCGACCCGGAGTCGATCCCGCGGGTCCAGTATTTCCTGATGGGCGGCGGGGACGGCCGGCGTGACGAGGCCGGGCGGATGCGGCACGGCGGCCGGTGGCACACCGACACCCAGTGGCCCCCGGCCGGGGCCCGGGAGACCGCGTACTACTGCCACGCCTCGGGCGAGCTGAGCCGGGAGCGGCCGACGGCGGCACGGTCCTGGGTGGAGTACGACTTCGACCCGAACGACCCGGTGCCCACGCTCGGCGGCCAGGTCACCTCGGGCGAGCCGGTGATGGTCGGCGGCGCCTTCGACCAGGTGCCGGACGAGCGGTTCTACGGCGCCCGGCCGCCGTATCTGCCGCTGAACTCCCGGCCCGATGTGATCTCGCTGGCCACCCCGCCGCTCGAGGAGCCGCTGGTGGTGGCCGGACCGGTCACCGCGCGGCTGTTCATCTCCTCGTCCGCGCCGGACACCGACTTCACGGTGAAGCTGGTCGATGTGCACCCGCCGAACGAGGACTATCCGCACGGCTTCGCGATGAACCTCACCGAGGGCATCTTCCGCTGCCGCTTCCACAAGTCCTTCGAGCGCCCGGAGCCGCTGGAGCCGGGCGAGGTCTACGAGATCGAGATCCCGGCGCCGGACACGGCCAACCGCTTCGAGGCCGGGCACCGGTTGCGGGTGGACATCTCCTCGAGCGACTTCCCCCGGTTCGACGTCAACTCCAACACGGGGGTGCCGGAGGCGGTGAGCCGCCGCAAGGTGGTGGCGACCAACCGCGTCCACATGGACGCGGACCACCCCTCGGCGGTGCTGCTGTGGACCCAGCCGGGCTGACGCCGGGCTGACGGATCGTCGGCGTAACCGCCGTCACCGCATGATGGTCGTCAGCACGTCCTGCCCCAGCCGGAGCAGGGTGCTGGTGGCCAGCCGGTGGTAGACGTACTTGCCCTCGCGCTCGGACTCGATCAGCCCCGCGTCCCTGAGCTGGCGCAGGGTGCGGGAGACCTGCGTATCGGCGAGCCCCAGCCGCTGGGCCAGCTCGGTGGTGGTGATGGGCTCGCCCAGCAGATGGCGGCACAGCTCCATCCGGCCCAGGGACGCCAGTGCGGACATCCGGGCCCGCAGCTCGGCCTGGGTCAGCTGATCGGCCGTGCCGCCCTCCCGGGCGGCGAACTGGAGCACCACGGGGTGGCACTCCTCGTCCTTGACGGTCAGATGCGGCCAGACATGGACGGAGGGGAGCAGGAAGAGCGGCCGCGGGCCGATCTCGATCTCGGCGACCGCCAGCTTGTCGTAGCGCACCCGCGAGCCGCCCCGGGAGACCACCGCGGTGGGGCTGAGCCCGGCCAGCACCTCGGCCAGACCGCGCCGCCGGATGTCGGCACGGACCCGGGCGGCGGCCGACTCCAGCCCGTCGCGGACCGAGCGCCACTCGGAGGCGAAGAACGCCTCGGCGCAGGATTCCAGGAAGCACAGGAGCCGGTCGCGCAGCCCCTCGGGCGAGGCCACCAGGTCGTGGGCCAGCTCGCCCCGCCGGAAGGAGCGCCGCTCGCACTGCGCCACATAGCGCTCGGCGGCCTCGGGGTCGGTGAGCAGGCTACTGGCCGGGGGTACGGCCTCACGGAAGCCGAGCACCCCCTGGGAGCACAGGCCCACGAACTCCTCGAGCGGCAGCTTCTCCAGATGGCGCAGCTCGTCCTCGAAGGGCTGGTCCAGCGGGAGCTCCAGCGGGAACAGCAGCCGGCAGCGGAGCCGGGCCCACAGCGGGGACAGGGCGCTCATCTCATGGGCGAGGGAGGGGGCGAGCGCCGTCCCGAGCCGCCGCGTCCAGCGCTGGGCCTCGGGGTGGTGGTCGGGCTCGGCCATGATGTGCAGCGCCGACATGAGCTCGGCCAGCGGTGACCGGCCGACGTGCACGTCGGCCGGCTGGGCGCGCTGGAGGTTGAGCGTGATCCCCACACCCGCACATTACTCGGCGACCGCGGGGCCCGGCCCATGTGTCTCGCGAATCGGCGCCGGACTGCCTGGTCAGGGGCGGGGCAGGAGGCTCTCCGAGGGGCTGCGGGCCGGTCAGCGGTCGCGGGGCAGCAGCGGGCCGAGCGGGCCCAGGTCCAGATTGAGGTCGTCCTCGGTCAGCCCGAAGTGCTCCCGCAGCTCGGCCATGTTCCGCTCCAGGGCCATCAGCGTCAGCCCGAGCTCCTCGATCTGCTCATCGCTGATGCCGCCCTGCTCGACGCGGCGCAGCGCCTGCCGCTCCATGAGCTGCCGCAGCAGCTCGACGATGGTGAGCACCAGCCCGGCCAGGCTCCTGCGGACCGACTCCTCGTCCACCTCGATCCGCCGCCCGGGCCGCCGGGGAGCGCGGTCGTCCGTCATGGCGGTCCCCCTTCACGGCGATCATGGCGATCCCCCTCCCGCCCCTCCTCGTTCTCCACCCGTACGGAGGCGATCAGGGCGCGCAGCGAGATCCGCACCAGGTCGATGTCGGCGATGCTCAGGGTGATCTCCCCCGCGATCACCACGCCTCCGGCGAGCACCCGGTCGAGCAGGTCGACCAGGGCCACCTCCCGCCGCTCGATCGCCCGGGTCACGGCGGCGTCTCCTCCGGCTGGGCCTCCTCCGCCCGCTTCGGCGGGGCGGTGAAGGAGTACGGCGGCCAGGGGCCGCTGACCTCCAGGGTGATGGCGGGGTAGCGCTGCCCCAGGTCGGTCACCAGGGCGGTGAACTCCTCACCGAGGGCGTCGGGCACCAGATAGGAGTTGTTCAGCACCATCCACCCCTCGTACGCGGCCAGCGCGGTGTCCTGCGGTGGATGGGCGGCCGTGGCCACCGCCAGCGCGGCGAGCGAGGCGTGGATCTCCTCCGCCCGCTCGGTCGCGCGCAGATGCGCGGTCTCCTGGTCCTGCCGCTGGGCGCGGCGCCGCAGCAGATAGGCGGTTCCCGGGCTCTCCTCGCCGCCGGTGGGCTCCTCCGGGTCGGGCAGGAAGGACCTGGGGTCCACATACGCCTTGACGCCCCACTCGGTGCGGCCCGCCACCCGCCGCAGCGTGGCCGTGAAGTCGTCCCGGCGCTCCTGGAGCATCGCGCGGACCCGGTCGTCGTCGTGGTAGAGCGTGGCGAAGCGCAGCGGGATGACCTGGCCGTGGCCGGCCGCGCCGTTGATCACCCGGTGGTGGGCGCGGGCGGTGCGCTCCAGCCACTCCAGGTCCTCCAGATGGTCGCGCAGCGCGTCCTCGCCGAAGTCCTCCAGCGGTACGGAGCCCACGACGGCGGCCAGCCCCGCGCTCTCCACCAGGCGCACCGGTTCGTCCGCCACGCCGGTGAGCCCCCGTGGCGGGGTGCCGTCCTCCGGGGCGGCCGTCACCGCGTACAGCCAGGTGGCGAGGGAGCCGTTCACCGTTCGTCCTCCCGCTCCGCGCCGTGGGTCCCGTGGTCGTCCTCCCGGCGCGCGCCGCGGCCGTCCTCCAGCTCGCCGACGCGCCGCCGCAGCCGCTCGTTCTCCTCCAGGACGTCCCGGGCGCCGGAGGAGAGCGAGGGGTCGTGCTCCCACCAGTCGATGCCCATCTCCTTGGCCCGGTCCACGGAGGCGACCAGCAGCCGGATCTTGATCGTCAGCAGTTCGATGTCCAGCAGATTGATCTGGATGTCGCCCGCGATGACGATGCCCTTGTCCAGCACCCGCTCCAGGATGTCGGCCAGGCTGGACGGCTCGGCGCCCCGGCGGGCGGGTTCGCGTGCGGCGCCGGTGCGCCGGACCGGCGGGTTCCAGTCGGAGCTCTGGTTCATGTCCGGTTCTCCGCCCTGCCCCGGTAGTAGCGCTCGGCGCGGCGGTAGGAGACGAGTTCGCCGCGGTCGTCCAGCTCGACCCGGTACTCGGCGAGGATGTCGGTGGAGTCGGGGATCCGGTGGGTCTCGACCACCTCGATGCCGACGGTCCAGCCGTCCTCGGTGCGCTCCAGCGAGGTGACGCCCTCCGGGGCCCGCCCGGTCAGCCCCCGCACATGGCGGGCCGCGCTGCGCGCGGCGTCACGGGCCACGAGCGCGGGACGCCGGGGGCGGCGCTCCCGCTCGGGCTCGGGCTCGGGCTCGTGCCGCTCCCGCTCGGGCTCATGCTCGCGCCGCTCCCGCTCCGGCTCATGCTCGCGGCGCTCCCGCTCCGCACGGGGCCGGGCGCGTGGCCTCTCCTCGCGGTGGCGTTCCTCGCGGGGCCGTTCGCGGGGCACGGCTCATACCTCCAGGCCCCCGTCGGGCGGCCCCTGGGACATCAGCCTGCGGACCAGCTCGTCCTCCTCCCGGGCCGCCTCCTCCTCGGTGAGCTCCCCGCTCTCCCGGGCCTCCGCGACCTCCTCAAGCCGCTGCTTGATCACCTCGGGGTCGTACAGCTGCCGATGGGCCTCGTCATGGATCCGCTCGGCGATCCAGACGACGCCCCGCACCGGGGCCAGCGGCAGCGTGGCCAGGCCGGTGAACAGTCCCATGGCTACTCGTCGCCTTCCTTCCCTTCGAGCGTCGCGTCCCCCTCGAACGTCGCGTCGGCCACGAAGTCGTACGGCGCCAGCGGGCCGAGCAGACGCATCCGGACCCGGCCGTGCCAGTGCGCGGCGAGCTCCTCGGCCGCCTCCTCGAACGCCTGCCGTTTCGCGTCCTCCACCAGGAACGAGGCGTTGATCAGCCCTTCGGGGGACGCCGGCTCCTCGGACACCGAGCCCAGCGCGTACGGCGCCAGCCGCCGGTCGAGCTCCAGCGCGTCCACGCTCCGCTTCGCGGCGATGCTGTCCATGACCAGTTGGCCGAGCTCGATCCGCTGCTCGTAGCCCGCGTCCTCGGGCAGCCCCCGCAGCTCGTCGCGGAGCCGTCTGGCCTCCGGCTGTTCGGTCACCACCTCGCGCAGCACCGCGTCCTCGTCATAGCGGGCCCGCACGGTGAGCTGCGTACGGCCGCGGAGCCGGTCGAGGCCACGGGCGAAGTCGTCATGCCCCTCGACCAGCAGCTCGTCCGCCACCGCCGCGGTGTCGCGCACCACGGTGCCGAAGCGGAACGGCAGCACCGGTGAGCCCTGCGCGGCCAGGTGGTCCAGCACCCTGGCGTGGGTGCGCAGATCCTCGGGGGTGCCCAGCGGCTTGTCGACGGGCACCTCGCTGACCACCGCGGCCTGGCCGCCCTGGCGGACCAGGGTCACCGGGGCCTCCGGGTCCCCGACGGCGGGCAGGTCCTTGACCGACTCATCGGGCCGGTCGTCCGTGACGACCCCGTAGACATAGCAGGCACGTCCGTCCTCGGCCATCACCGCTCGCGCTCCCTGTGGCTGGGGGAACCCCTGGTGCGCCGGGGCCGCTCGCGCTCCTCGGGCTCGGGTTCCCGGTCCTCGTCGTCATCGTCCCGCAGCAGATCCGAGACCGATTCCTTGACGCCTTCCAGCGCGCCCTTGGTCTTCTTCTTGCCGCCGCTCTCCTGGATCTCGTCCATGAGACCGGGCAGACCATGCGTTTCGGTGCCGCTGCGGGCGAGGTCGAGTCGGTTGGTCGCCTCCGCGAACCGCAGATACGTGTCCACGCTGGCGACGACGATACGGGCGTCGATGGTCAGGATCTCGATGCCCACCAGGGACACCCGCACATACACGTCGATGACCAGGCCCTTGTCCAGGATGAGGTCGACCACGTCGACCAGGGCGCTGGAACTCGCCCGGTCCAGATACTGGCTCTGCTGCTGCCGTGCTACGGTCACCGCGCTCACCCGTTCCGGGGGCGGGGTCCGTCAGCGGCGCGCGCGGCGCCGTGCGGGCTCCTCGTCCTCGTACTCCTCCTCGTATGCGTCCCGGGGCTCTTCGTCCTCGTACTCCTCGGGCTCCTCGTCCTCGTACTCGCCCTTCGGCTCCTCGCCCTCCTCCGGCTCCTCGCCCTCCTCCGGCTCCTCGCCCTCCTCCGGCTCCTCGCCCTCCTCGGGCTCCTCCTCGCGCTCCCGCCCCCGCTCGTCGTCCTCGACGATCTCGCCGTCGCGCACCACGCCGCGCCAGCCCACGACCTCGTCGGGTTCCAGCAGCACCTCGCGCATGAGGTGGCGGCGGAAGTGCTTCATCTCCAGGCGCACCCGGCGGCCCTGGGCGCGCCAGAGGTTGCCGGTGCGCTCCATGAAGCCCTGCGGGTAGTACTCCAGGACGAACAGGATGCGGGTGAGCTCGGGGGCCAGCTCATGGAAGGTGATCGTGCCGTCCACATGGCCCTTGTCGGCCCGCGACGTCCAGATGATGCGCTTGTCGGGGATCTGCTCGACGACCTCGGCCCGCCACTTGCGGTGCGACCAGAAGACCTGGGCCTTCCACTCGGATTCCGTACCGGCTCCGTCCTCGTCCCCGTCCCCCTCCTCGTTCCGGACGTCCTCGACCTTCTTCATGTACGAGGGGAAGTTCTCCCACTCCGTCCAGAGGTTGTAGGTGAGGGAGAGGGGCGCGCCCACGTCCATCTGCTCCACGATGTTGGTGACCTTGAGCTTCTTGCCGCCCTTGCCGCCGTCACCGCCGCCGCCGAGGCCCGGGATGATGCTCTTGGCCTTGTCGACGACCTTCTCCTTGACCTGGTCCTTGACCTTCTCCTTGACCTGGTCCTTCATCTGCTCCTTGGCCGTGTCGACGACCTTGTCCTTCACCTCCTCAAGACCGCCCTTCAGCGCGCCCTTCCCGGGGTTCTCGCCCAGGTGGGTGGCCGATTCCAGGGCTCTTTCGCCCAACGCCGCCAGCAGGCTCTGCGCCTCCTTCAGCAGGCGGTCGGTGGGCAGTTCCTGGGCGAGCGAGCGCCCGCCGGTCCGCCCCTTGATTTCCTCAGCCATGGCCCTCACCTCTGGCTTCGCCGCGCGGACCCTTCGGAGCCGGTCCGCTTCCTGGCCTGCGCCGGACGGTCGGTCGGCCTGCGCTGTCCGCCGGTGCGCTCACGCGGCCCGTCCTCGCGCGTCCGTGCGGCGCTCCCGCGCTCGCGCTCGCCGCGCTCGCCGCGCTCCTCGTGCTCCTCGTGCTCCTCGTGCTCTTCCGGCTCCTCGTGCTCTCCGGTCTCCGGCTTCTGCCGCCCGGCGCCGCCGGTGCGCAGGGTTTCGGCGCGCCGCTCCAGCCGGTCGCTCAGGGCGTCCATGCGGTGACTGGCCGCCGACATGGCGGCCTCCCGGCCGGCGGAGACCAGCCGGCTGCCGATGTCCTGGCCGAGCTTGCCGAGCTCGGAGGACTTCAGCTGCTGGGCGCCCGGTGGGCTGATACCGGAGGTGATGCGCTTGCCCGCGGCGAGACCGGCGAGGCCGAGGACCAGGGTCCCCCTGTGGCCGCGCCCGTAGAGATAGCCACTGACGAAGGCCAGTGCCACCCGGGAGTTCTTCATGATCGCTCCTCCTCCCGGAGCTGAACGAGACAGCCGTTCGGGTGCACAAAACCAATTATGGTGCATATCACCCCATTTAGTGACCTTTTGGGTCGCCTGGGGCCTTGGGGACCACTGGAGCTCGGCTCAGACCGAGGGGCCGTCAGGCGGCGAGCGCCGGATGCAGCACCACTTTGGTGTAGCCCTCGACCCGCTTGTCGAACTTCTCGTACGCCTGCGGGGCCTGGTCCAGCGGCAGTTCGTGGGAGACCACGAAGCTGGGCCGGGCGCGCCCGGCGATGATCAGGTCGCGCAGCTGGCGGTTGTAGCGCTTGACGTTGCACTGGCCCGTGCCCATGCGCTGGCCCTTCTCGAACATCCGGCCGATGGAGACCAGCAGCTGACCGTGTTTGGCGTGCTCATCCGGGCCGCCGGGGTCGGAGGGGACGTACAGCCCCGGCACGCCGAGCCGTCCGGTCGGCCGCACCGTGTCGACCAGCGAGTTGAGCACCGACGCGGGCTCCTCATGACTGGCGTCGTGCGCCTGGGCCTGGTAGCCCACCGCGTCGATGCCCTTGTCGGTGCCCTCGCCGCCGGTGCGGTCCATGATCTGCGGCACCGGGTCGCCCTTGCTGAAGTCGATGGGGACGGCGCCGATCTCCCTGGCCTTCTCCAGCCGCTCGGGCACCCGGTCCACGACGAACACCGTGGCGGCCCCGCGCAGCAACGCGGAGTAGGCGGCCATCAGCCCCACCGGGCCCGCGCCGTAGACGGCCACGCTCTCGCCCGGGGAGACCTGGGCCAGCTCACAGCCGTGGTAGCCGGTCGGGAAGATGTCGGCGAGCAGGATGAAGTCGGTCTCGAGCTCATCGCCCTGGGGCAGCTTCAGGCAGTTGAAGTCGGCGAAGGGCACCCGCAGCCGATCGGCCTGGCCGCCCTTGTACGGGCCCATCGCCACGTAGCCATAGGCGCCGCCCGCGAAACCGGGGTTGACGGTGAGGCAGAAGCCGGTGTCGCCGGCGAGGCAGTTCTTGCAGAATCCGCAGGCCACGTTGAACGGCATGACCACACGGTCGCCCTTGGACAGCGAGACGACGCCGGAGCCGGTCTCCTCGATCACGCCGAGGTTCTCGTGCCCGAAGACGATGCCGGGCTCGGCCGCCGTCCGGCCCTCGTACATATGCAGATCGGAGCCGCAGATCGCGCTGGAGGTGACGCGCACGATCACATCGTTCGGATGCTCGATCCGAGGATCGTCGACGTCCCTCACCGCCACCGAGTAGGGCTTCTCGTAGACGACGGCTTTCACCTGGATCACCTCCGCGTCGATCACTGACAAGCGGCGGTGGTGGCGGACACGGCACACGATCCCAGGGTGTCTCGGCCACCACCGGGTACTTCCAGCGAACCGCCGCGGGACGCCCGGCGCAAGCGGGTCCGCCGCGGTCATCCCGCCCCGGGCCCCGCCGGGCCTACTCGACCGTGACCCAGTCCAGGGTGCGCTGGACGGCCTTCTTCCAGCCCGTGTACCCCTCCTTCCTGGTCCTCTCGTCCCACTGGGGCTCCCACCGCCTGGACTCGCTCCAGTGGGAGCGCAGCTCATCGGTGTCCCGCCAGAACCCCGTGGCCAGCCCCGCGGCGTAGGCGGCGCCCAGGGCGGTGGTCTCGGCGATGACCGGGCGGCTGACCGGTACGCCCAGCACATCGGCCTGGATCTGCATGCACAGATCGTTGTCGGTGACCCCGCCGTCCACCCGCAGGACGTCCATGTGGATGTCGGCGTCCCGCTCCATGGCCTCGACCACGTCCCGGCTCTGGTAGCAGATGGCCTCCAGGGTGGCGCGGGCGATGTGGCCGTTGGTGTTGAAGCGGGTGAGGCCGACGATCGCGCCACGGGCGTCGGAGCGCCAGTACGGGGCGAAGAGCCCGGAGAAGGCGGGCACGAAGTACACCCCGCCGTTGTCCTCGACGGTGCGGGCGAGCCGTTCGCTGCCCGGGGCGTCGTCGATCATCTTCATCTGGTCGCGCAGCCACTGGACGGCCGAGCCGGTGACGGCGATCGAGCCCTCCAGGGCGTAGGCGGGAGGGCTGTCGCCGAACTGGTACGCCACGGTGGTGAGCAGTCCGCTGGTCGAGCGGATCAGCTCCGTTCCGGTGTTGAGCAGCAGGAAGTTACCGGTGCCATAGGTGTTCTTGGCCTCGCCGGGGGCGAAGCAGACCTGGCCGACCGTGGCCGCCTGCTGGTCGCCGAGGACGCCGGTGATGGGGGTGGCGGTGCGCAGGGGACGGGAGGTGCGGGCCTGGCCGTACGCCTCGGGGTGGGAGGAGGGGCTGATCGTCGGCAGCATCGCCCGTGGAATGCCGAAGATCTCCAGCAGCTCGTCGTCCCAGTCCAGCGTCTCCAGGTCCATCAGCATGGTGCGGCTGGCGTTGGTGACATCGGTGGCGTGGATACCGGCGCCGGGTCCGCCGGTGAGGTTCCACAGCACCCAGGCGTCGGTGTTGCCGAAGAGCGCGTGGCCGGCTTCCGCGGCCTCGCGCACGCCCTCGACGTTGTCCAGAATCCACTTGATCTTGCCGCCGGAGAAGTAGGTGGCGGGCGGCAGCCCCGCCTTGCGGCGGATGACCTCGCCCTTGCCGTTGCGTTCCAGCGCGGCCGCGATGGCGTCGGTGCGGGTGTCCTGCCAGACGATGGCGTTGTAGTACGGGCGGCCGTTGCGCGGATCCCAGATCACCGTGGTCTCGCGCTGATTGGTGATGCCGATCGCGGCCAGGTCGGAGGCGGAGAGCCCGCCCGCGCGGAGGGCGTTCTGCATCACCGAGTTGGTGCGCTCGTAGATCTCCACCGGGTCGTGCTCGACCCACCCCGCACGCGGCAGGATCTGGCGGTGCTCCAGCTGGTACCGCGCCACCTCGTCACCGTCGTGGTTGAAGATCATGAAGCGGGTGCTGGTGGTTCCCTGGTCCACCGCACCGATGAACTCCGGCATGCTGCCGCCTCTCGTGGGTGGGGTACGGCCCGGATCGGCTACTCGGGGGTCGGGGTGCGGCCCACCTCCGGTTCCGCCGCCGGGAGGAAGCGGCTGATCAGCGCCTTGTAGAGGGCGGCGCCGACGAGCCCGCCGATCAGCGGGCCCACGATCGGCACCCAGAAGTACAGATCCCCGTACTGGTCCCGCCAGGCGCTGCGATAGCCGGTGATGAAGCTGGCCAGCCGGGGGCCGAAGTCACGGGCCGGGTTGATGGCGTACCCCGCGTCGGCGCCCCACGCCATGCCGATCGCGACCACGATCAGCCCGATGACGAAGGGTCCCAGATTGGCCTTCGGGGCCGAGTTCAGCACATCGGTGACGGCGAAGATGAGCAGCACCAGGATCGCGGTGCCGATGATCTGGTCGCGCAGCGCGCCCCACTCGCTGACCGGAAGGACCCCGTTGCCGGGGAGGGTGGAGAAGACGAACTGGGTCTTGAAGGTGTGGCCCGGGTCGGCGTGGCCCAGCGCCTCGGTGTAGTTCCAGCGCACCAGCAGGGCCCCGACGAACGCGCCGAGCGTCTGGGCCACGGTGTACGGCAGGACCTTGCTCCAGGGGAAGCCCTTGAAGGCCGCCAGGGAGAGGGTGACCGCCGGGTTGATATGGGCCCCGCTGAGCCGCGCCGCCACATACACACCGAAGGTGACGCCCAGCCCCCACGCCCAGGAGATGGAGTCGTGGTCGCCGAGCGTGCCCTGGGGCTTGGTGAGAGCGCCGCCCGCCACGACCTGCGCCACCACACCGCAGCCGAAGAGGATCAGCACCATGGTGCCCGCGAACTCCGCGCAGAGCTCGCCGGCCAGTGCCGGCCTCGGGCGCTGTGGCTTCGGGGCGGTCATGGGCCCATCGTGGGGGCGCTTCGGCGCGGCGGCCCGTCCTGCTGGGCCGTCCGGGTCATGGACGGATCATGGACGAGTCAGGGCGGGTCATGGACGGCGCATCCGGGTCTGTACGGATCAGGGTGCGGACCTGTACGAAGGTGCTGACAACATCACCCACCACCCATTACCCATCGCCCTCACCTCGCCCCTCGCCCCTCGCCCTCCAGCCGAAACAGGACGACACGGATGCCGACCACCCAAGCCCCGACGAACTGGGCCGGGAACATCACCTTCTCCGCCGCCCGGCTGCACCATCCGGACAGCGTCGACGAGCTGCGGCGGATCGTCAGCTCCGCCGACCGGGTACGGGTACTGGGCACGGGCCACTCCTTCAACCGCATCGCCGACACCGAGGGCGATCTGGTGAACCTGGACCGGCTGCCGCACCGGGTGGAGATAGACCCCGGGAAGGGCACCGCGACCATCGCGGCGGGCATGCGGTACGCCCATGTGGCCCAGGCCCTGCACGCCGAGGGGTTCGCACTGGCCAACCTCGCCTCGCTGCCGCACATCACGGTCGCGGGGGCCTGCGCCACCGCCACCCATGGCTCGGGGAGCGACCAGCGCTGTCTGGCGGCGGCGGTCGCGGGACTGGAGATCGTCGGCCCCGACGGGGAGCTGACCCGGTTCGGCCGGGACGAGGACCGGGACCGGCTGAACGGGGCCGTGGTCGGGCTCGGCGGTCTCGGCGTGGTCACCGCCATGACGCTGGACATCGAGCCCACCTTCGACGTGGCCCAGTGGGTGTGGACCGGGCTGCCGCTGGACCGGCTGGACGACAGCTTCGAGGAGATCTTCGGCGCCGCCTACAGCGTCAGCGTCTTCACCGACTGGCGCTCGGGCGAGGGCGTGGTGTGGCTGAAGTGCCGCACCGACCTGCCCGATCCCCCGGAACCCGGACAGCCGTGGCTGGGGGCCCGCCCGGCCAACCGCCACCACCACCCGGTGCCCGCGATGCCGCCGCTGCACTGCACCGAGCAGCTGGGCGCGCCCGGGCCGTGGCATGAGCGGCTGCCGCACTTCCGCCCGGACTTCACCCCGAGCAACGGCGATGAGCTCCAGTCGGAGCTGCTGCTGCCCCGCGAGTCCGCCTCGGCGGCGTTCGCGGCGCTGCGCGGCCTCGGCGACCGGATCGCGCCCGTGGTGCAGGTGTCCGAGGTCCGTACGGTCGCGGCGGACGAGCTGTGGCTGAGCCCCGCGTACGGCCGGGACAGCGTGGCCTTCCACTTCACCTGGGTCCCGGACCACGACGCGGTGATCGAGGTGGTGGCCGCGGTGGAGGAGGCGCTGCTGCCGCTGGGGGCGCGGCCGCACTGGGGCAAGCTGACGACGGCCGCGCCGGAGCGGATCCTCTCCTCGTACGACCGGGCCGGCGACTTCGCGCGGCTGCTGGCCGAGCAGGACCCGGCGGGGAAGTTCCGCAACGCCTATCTCGAGGGTTACTTCCCCACCGGGTGAGAGCGGCACCGGCCGGTGGTCAGCCGGTCCAGGACCATTCGGCGACCTCGGGCATATCGGTGCCGTGCTCACGGATCCAGGCCTGGTGGCGGGTGCGGGCGTCCTGCATCCGCTGCCGTACGGCCGTGGCGCGCACCGCGAGCCCGGGGGTCCGGTCGATGACGTCCATCACCAGCCGGTAGCGGTCCATGTCGTTGCGGACCACCATGTCGAACGGCGTGGTCGTGGTGCCCATCTCCTTGTAGCCGCGCACATGGAGGTTGGGGTGGACGGCCCGGCGGTAGGACAGCCGGTGCACCAGCCACGGATAGCCGTGGTAGGCGAAGATGACCGGCCGGTCGCGGGTGAACAGGGCGTCGAACTCGTGGTCCGTCATCCCGTGCGGGTGCTCCTCCTTCGGCAGCAGCCGGGTCATGTCGACCACGTTGACCACCCGCACGGCCACATCGGGCAGGTGGCGGCGGAGGATCCCGGCGGCCGCGATGACCTCCTGGGTGGGCACGTCGCCCGCGGCGGCCAGCACCACGTCCGGCTCCCCCGCGCCGTTCTCGGTACCGGCCCAGTCCCAGGTCCCGGCGCCGCGGGCGCAGTGGGCACGCGCCTGGTCGAGATCGAGCCAGTCGAAGCAGGGCTGTTTGCCCGCGACGACCACATTCACGTAGTCGCGGCTGCGCAGGACGTGGTCGGCCACGCTGAGCAGGGTGTTGGCGTCCGGCGGCAGATAGACGCGCACCACCTCCGGGCTCTTGTTGAGCACATGGTCGACGAAGCCGGGGTCCTGGTGCGAGAAGCCGTTGTGGTCCTGGCGCCACACATGGGAGGTCAGCAGGTAGTTGAGGGAGGCCACCGGGCGCCGCCAGGGCAGTGAGCGGGACACCTTCAGCCATTTGATGTGCTGGTTGACCATGGAGTCCACGATGTGCACGAACGCCTCGTAGCAGGAGAAGAGGCCGTGCCGCCCGGTCAGCAGATAGCCCTCCAGCCAGCCCTGGCAGAGGTGCTCGGAGAGGATCTCCATGACCCGGCCGCCCCGGCTGAGGTGCTCGTCGGTGGGCGCGACGGACTCCTGCCACGCCTTGCCGGTGGCGCGGTAGAGGGCCTCCAGCCGATTGGAGGCGGTCTCGTCGGGGCCGACCACCCTGAAGTCGCGGCGGTCGGCGGTGTCCTCCATGACCTTCTCCAGCAGCCCGCCGAGCACCCGGGTCGGCTCGTGCAGGGTCGCGCCGGGCTTGTCCACGGGGACCGCGTACCGCTCCAGGTCCGGCACGGGCAGCGAGCGCAGCAGCAGTCCGCCGTTGGCGTGCGGATTGGCGCCCAGGCGGCGGTCGCCCTCCGGCACCTCGGCCAGCAGGTGCGGCCGGGGCCGCCCGTCGGCGTCGAAGAGCTCCTCGGGGCGGTACGAGCGCAGCCAGCGCTCCAGCTGCCGCAGATGCTCCGGGTTCTCCCGGACGCCCGGCAGGGGGACCTGATGGGCGCGCCAGGTGCCCTCCACCGGGAGCCCGTCGACCTCCTCGGGCCCGGTCCAGCCCTTGGGCGTACGGAGCACGATGACGGGCCAGCGCGGCCGCTCCGCGATGTCCTCCTCGCGGGCGGTGCGCTGGAGCAGGGCGATCCGGTCCAGCGCCTCGTCCAGGGCGTGCGCCATGGACCGGTGCACCTGAAGCGGTTCGTCGCCGGCGACGTGGATCGGCTCGTGGCCGTACCCCCGCAGCAGGTCGTCGAGTTCGGGCTCGGGCAGCCGGGCGAGCACCGTGGGGTTGGCGATCTTGTACCCGTTGAGATGGAGGATCGGCAGCACGGCGCCGTCGTGGACCGGGTCCAGGAACTTGTTGGCGTGCCAGGAGCCGGCCAGCGGGCCGGTCTCGGCCTCGCCGTCGCCGATGACGCAGGCGACCAGCAGCCCGGGGTTGTCCAGCGCGGCCCCGTAGGCGTGGGCGAGGGAGTAGCCGAGCTCACCGCCCTCGTGGATCGAGCCGGGGGTCTCCGGGGCCACATGGCTGGGCACCCCGCCGGGGAAGGAGAACTGCCGGAAGAGCCGGGCCATGCCCGCCGCGTCCCGGCTCACGTCCGGGTAGACCTCGGAGTAGCTGCCGTCCAGCCAGGAGCCCGCGAGCACCGCGGGGCCGCCGTGGCCGGGGCCCCAGACGCAGATGGCGTCCAGGTCGCGGTCCTTGATGACGCGGTTGAGATGGGTGTGGACGAGGTTGAGCCCGGGTGAGGTGCCCCAGTGGCCCAGCAGCCGGGGCTTGATGTGGTCCGGGCGCAGCGGCTCGGTCAGCAGCGGGTTGGCCAGCAGATAGATCTGGCCCGCCGCGAGGTAGTTGGCGGCGCGCCAGTGGGCGTCCAGGGCGCGGATCCGGTCGTCGGCGAGCCCGCCGCCCGGCGAGCCCGTCATGGTCGGTGCGTCTGGCATGGACCTCTCTCCCTCATGGTCTCCTGTGACCTGCCGGTCTCGTGGTGTGCGGTTGTGTACCCGCCGGTCGTACGGTCTGTTGCGTACGGTTGGTCGTACGGCCTGTTGCGTACGGCCGGTCGTGCTGCCTGTTGCGTACCGCCTGTTGTGTACGCGCCGGTCGTGCCGCCTGCCGTTCAGTCCCGCTCCGGCACGATGCGGTCCCGCTCCGGCACGATCACCACCGGGCAGGGCGCGTGGTGCAGGGCCGCGTGGGCGATGCGGCCGAGTTGCAGCCCGGCGATGTGTCCGTGGCCGCGGTGAGCGCCGAGGACCAGCAGATCGGCGGTGGCGGCCGCGTGGAGGAGCGCCTTGCGGGCCGTGCCCTCGACCGTCGCGCGGTGCACGGTGACCTCGGGGTGGTCCCGTACGGGGGTCCGCAGGGCGTCCTCCAGCGTCCGCTCCGCCCGTGCCCAGTGGGCCCGTACCGGATCCCCCTCCAGCAGCAGATCATCCGTCACCTCACCGGCGGGCGCGCGCCAGGCCCGTACGGCCTCCAGCGTGCGGCCGCCCGCCTCGGCCTCCTGGAAGGCGAACCGGGCCGCGGCCGACGGACCGCCCGTCCCGCCGGGCTCGCCCACGCCGAGCACGATCCGGCCGAAGGCGCCGCCCCGGTTGGGCTCGCCGCCGCGTACGACGGTCACCGGGCAGCCGGCGCGGGCGGCGACCGCGAGGCTCACCGAACCGAGCAGCAGCCCGGCGAGTTCACCGCGGCCGCGGGAGCCGACGACCACGCCGGACGCCTCCCGCCCGGCGCGCAGCAGCGCGTCCACCGGGTCCTCCGGCAGGACCTCGGCGGCGACCTTCACATCGGGGCCGCGGCGGCGGGCGCGCTCCGCGGCGGACGCGGCGATCTCCTCGTCCCTGATCTGCTCCCAGGGGCGCTCGGGGTCGGCGGCGGGCGCGATGCCCTCGTACCGCTCCCACAGCGAGGCGTGGACCAGCCGCAGCGGCACCGCGTGCCGGGCCGCCGCGTCCACCGCCCAGTCCACCGCCTGGAGGCTGTGGTGCGAGCCGTCGACGCCCACCACGAGGGGGAGCTCCACCGTGTCCACCACCTTCCGACGCATGCCTCCGCCCCCCGTCCCGACGCCTTCACCCTCGCGCCCGTCCGGGATCCCGCGCGAGGGGCGATTCGGCCCCGCCGGGGGTCGTTCGGCCCAGGGCACCCGTGCGGGCCGAACGGTCCCGAGCGGACCCCGGGCAGCCCAAGAAGGGCGCCGGAGCGCCGTCCCACGCTGGGAGCGGACCGGGGAGGCATGGATGAAGCACCGCAAGATCGGCAACGTGATGACCGACGACGTCGTCCGGGTGAGCTCCAGGACCTCTTTCGACGAGGTCGGTGCGCTGCTCTCCCGGCACCGCTTCAACGGACTGCCCGTGGTGGACGGGGACGACAAGGTGGTCGGCATGATCACTGGAACCGATCTCAGCGAACCCGCCCCGACGGCCGGAGAGCTGATGTCGCGCCCCGCGGTCACCGTGCGCCCCCAGGACAGCATCGTGGACGCGGCCCGCGCGATGGACCGCCATCGCGTCGAGCGGCTGCCCGTCGTCGACGAGGAGGACCGGTTGATCGGCATCGTCACTCGCCGGGATCTGCTGCGGGTCTTCCTCCGCCCGGACGACGAGATCCGCGCCGAGGTGATCGACGAGGTGCTGGTCCGCTCGCTGTGGCTCGGCCCGCAGTCCGTCGCGGTCACCGTGACCGACGGGGTCGTACGGCTGGAGGGGCAGCTGGACCGGCACAGCGAGATCCCCATCGCGGTCCGGATGACCGGGCAGGTGGACGGCGTGGTCGCCGTGGTCGACCGGCTCAGCTACCGGGTCGACGACTCCGCGGGCCGGGGAGGTGCGCGGCCATGACCCGCCCGGCGGGCAAGCCGCTGCGGGACGGCCGGGTGGTGGTGGGCCTGGACGGCTCCGACAGCGCCTGGGCCGCGCTGGACCGTGCGGTCGCCGAGGCGCATCGCCGTGACGCCACGCTGGAGATCGTGCACGCCTGGCCGTGGGCCCGCACCGACCCGCTCGCCTTCGACCCGGACAGCGAACCGCGGCGGCCCGCGGTGGAGATCGCCAGGACCGTGCTGCGGCTGGCCATGTCGCGGGCCCAGGAGCAGGATCCGCACCTGCGGATCGTGCCCACCCTGACGGCCCAGGACGCGGTGCCCGAGCTGCTGCGGATCGGTGAGGACGCCTCGCTGATCGTCATCGGCACCCGGGGCCTTGGCGGTTTCACCGGGCTGCTGCTCGGCTCGGTCGGGCTGCGGCTGGCCGCCCACACCCGGCGCCCGCTGCTGGTGGTGCGCGGCGGGTCCACGAGGGCGTACGGGCCGGAGGGCCACGGCAAGGTGCTGGTCGGGGTGGAGAGCGGCGCGGACGCGGCGGCGGCCCGCTTCGCCTTCGAGGAGGCCGCCCGGCGCCGGGCCCGGCTGCGGGTGCTCTACGCCTGGCCGAAGCCGCGGGTCTTCGCGGGCGATCATGCCCTGCCCGCGCGCGAGGTGGTGGCGCTGCGCGCCGAGCGGGAGCAGACGGTGGCGCACGGGATGGTGGCCGGGCTGCGCGAGGAGTTCGGGCACATCCGGGTGCGGGAGCACACCACTCACAGCGCCCCCGCGCAGGCCCTGGTGGAGGCGTCGCGGGCGGCGGACGTCCTGGTGCTGGCCGTCCACCGGCGGACACCCCGGCTCGGGATGCAGCTCGGCCCCGTGACGCATGCGGCGCTGCACCATGCGCACTGTCCGGTAGTGCTGGTGCCGGTGGAATAGCCGCCGGGCGGAATGGACGCCATGCCCGCCTCCGGGCGGCGGAAAGGGCCGTAAGGCCTGGTCCCCGGGGCCTCCCCGGGACCGGTCGGCCCTGTCGGCCGGGGCCTGGCCATGGTCCGCTGGAGATGGCACCGGGGGCAACCGGTAGACGCGGAGAAGCGGACGTCCCACTACCGCGCACCGCGCAATCAGGGCCCGCGAGAAGTGGGCGCCCCCGGCGCCGCGCCTCGGGCCGGGCACCCTCCCCGCGAGCCCGCGCGGCGCGGCGGCCCGTACGCGCCGATGGCGAACCGAGGTGCCGAGTGGGCCTGCCGGGAAGGAGGCAGCTATGGCGCGCCCCGTCACCGTCGGACTGGACGGTTCCGACGAGAGTCTGGCCGCCGCCGGCTGGGCGGCCCATGAGGCCGGTTCGCGCGGAGCGCCCCTGCGGCTGGTGAACGCGTGGCCGGGGCCCGAGCAGACGGATCTGACCCCGGGCCGGGAGGCCGCCTGGCAGTACTGGTCCGAGCGCGCCCTGCGTTCGGCGCGCGCCGAGCTGGACGCCGACCAGCCCGAGACGACGATCGTCACCGCCCAGGTCTCCGGCCTGCCCGCGCCCGTGCTGCTGGCCGAGGCGGAGCGGGCCCAGCTGCTGGTGGTGGGGTCCCGCTCGATCGGCGTGGTCGCGGGCTTCTTCCTCGGTTCCGTCGGCCTGGAGCTCGCCGCGCGCTCCATGACCCCCGTGGTCCTGGTACGGGCGGACGGGCACGAGGAGCGGCACGGCGAGCGGCACGGCGATGTGGTGGTCGGGGTGGAGCCGCACGAGCCGTGCGACGACATCCTGGAGTTCGCCTTCGACGCCGCGGCGCGGCGCGACGGTGTGCTGCGGGCCGTCCACGCCAGCCGGGTCCCCGCCATCCGGGGCGACGCCCCCTGGGTGGTGGACGTGGGGCTGAGCGACGCGCGCAAGGAGGCCGAGCACGCGCTGGGCGAGGTGCTGGCGCCGTGGCGGGACAAGTTCTCCGAACTGCGGGTCTTCGAGGAGGTCGCGTCGGACAGCCCGGCCCGGCGGCTGGTGGCCTCGGCGGCGGGGACGGCGCTGATGGTCGTGGGCCGCGGTCCGCGCCGGGTGGGGTTCGGCCCCCGGCTGGGACCGGTCACCCAGGCCGTGGCGCACCACGCCGCCTGCCCGGTCGCGGTCGTGCCCCAGCGATGAATCGGAGGAAACCGGAGGAGAGGAATCCGGAAGAAAGGAAACCGGAGGAGAGGTAAACGGCCATGAAAGCACTCGTCTTCCACGGGCCGGAGCGGTCCTCCTGGCAGGAGGTGCCCGACCCCGAACTCGTGGCCGCCACCGACGCGATCGTCCGGATCGACACCACGACCATCTGCGGCACCGATCTGCACATCCTCCGCGGCGAGGTGCCGGACATCGAGCCCGGCCGGGTGCTCGGCCACGAGGGGGTCGGCGAGGTCGTCGAGACCGGTGCCGACGTCCGCGGGATCCGTCCCGGCGACCGGGTGCTGATCTCCTGCATCTCGGCCTGCGGCCACTGCCGCTTCTGCCGGGAGCGCGGCTACGGGCAGTGCCGTGACGGCGGGGGCTGGATCCTGGGCCGTACGGTCGACGGCACCCAGGCCGAGTATGTGCGGGTGCCCTTCGCCGATCTGTCCACGCATCCGCTGACGGGGTCGGTCGAGGGCCATGACGCCGTGCTGCTGGCGGATGTCTTCCCCACCGCGTACGAGGTGGGCGTGCTCAACGGCCGGGTGGGGCCGGGCGACACGGTCGTCGTGGTGGGCGCCGGGCCCGTCGGGCTGGCCTCCGTCGCCACGGCGCAGTTCTTCTCCCCCGGCCGGATCATCGCCGTCGATCCGGACACGGCCCGGCTGGACGCCGCCAAGCGGGTCGGCGCCGACGCGGTGGCGGACTCCGCCGAGGACCCGGAGCGGCTGGTCGACGATCTCACCGAGGGGCTCGGCGCCGATGTGGTGATCGAGGCCGTGGGGAGCCCGCGGTCCTTCGAGACCTGCACCCGGATGGTGCGGCCGGGCGGCCGGATCGCCAACGTGGGGGTGCACGCCCAGCCCGCGACGCTGCATCTCGAAGAGCTGTGGATCAAGAACGTGACGATCACCACCGGGCTGGTCGACACCTACTCGACCCCCACCCTGCTCTCCCTGCTGTGCGCCGGGCGGCTGCCCACGTCCACGCTGATCACCCATCTGTTCCAGCTGGACCAGATGGAGGAGGCGTACGACGTCTTCGCCCGCGCCGCCGACACCGGCGCGATCAAGATCGCGCTCGGCGAGGTCGCCCGTCCGCTGGTGGCCGCCCGTCCGCTGGTGGCCCGGGAGACATGAGCGGGGAGGCCGATGCGCATGGGAGCACCCATCACCGTCGGGGTCGACGGTTTCGCCGAGAGCCCGCCGGCCGCGCACTGGGCGGCGCGTGAGGCGTTGCTGCGCGATCTGCGGCTGCGTCTGATCCACGCCTGGAACCCGCCGTCGCCCCCGGCCCCGGCCCTCCCCCACGAGGACGACCCGAGCTACTGGTCGCAGCGGCTGCTGGCCGACCTGGTGGACGAGTTGCGCGACACCCACCCGGGGCTGCGGGTCTCGGCGGAACTGGTGCCGCGCGAAACCGTGCCCGCCCTGCTGGACGCGGCCCGGGACGCCGAAATGCTGGTGCTCGGCTCGAGCGGGCGCGACACCCCCGGCGGCTTCCTCCTCGGGTCGACCGGCCGCCAGATCCTCGCGCACGGGGTGCACCCGGTGATCATGGTGCACGCCGACGACCAGCCGCTGACCGCCGACGTGACCGTCGGGGTGTCCCTGCGGCAGCCGAACGAGGAGGCGCTGCGGTTCGCCTTCGACGCCGCCGCCCGGCGCGGCGGTGTGCTGCGCGCCGTGCACGCGGGCACGAGCGGGCCGGGGCACAGGGAGGCAGTGAGGCACGAGGGGGGAGCGGGGCACGGGGAGGCAGTGGGGCACGTGGAGGCAGCGGCGGACGAGGAGGGGCCGGGGGCGGAGGACGCGCTGGAGGCGGCGTTGCGGCCCTGGCGGGAGCGGTACCCCGGGGTGCCGGTGGCGGAGGCCCTCACCTCGGAGCGCCCGGCGCTCGGCGTGGTGCACACCGCGCCGGGCTCGGGACTGCTCGTGCTGGGCCGCGACGAGACGGAGCCGGGCCCCGTCCCCCACCTCGGCTCGGTGATCCACGCGGCGGTGCACCACGCGCCGTGCCCGGTGGCGGTCGTCCCGCGCGGCTGATGTCCGGAGGGAGGCGAGAGTGACGTGTCGGAGGCGATGACCACCGACCTCTACGAGGTGACGATGGCCCTGTCGTATGTGCGCGAGGGCATGACGGCCCCCGCCACCTTCGACCTCTACGTCCGCGATCTGCCGCCCGAGCGGGGCTTCCTGGTCGCCGCGGGCCTGGAACCGGCGCTGGACTTCCTGTCCGGCTTCCGCGTCGGGCCCGAGGACGTGGCGGCGTACGCCGCGGCGATGGGCCGTCCGTACGAGGACCTCGAACCGCTGCTGGGGCTCGGCTTCGACGGCGAGGTGCGGGCGGTGCCCGAGGGGCGGATCGTCCTCGCCGGGGAGCCGCTGCTCGAGCTGACCGCGCCGCTGCCACAGGCCCAGCTGGTCGAGACGTATCTGCTGGGGCAGCTGAGCCACCAGACCACCATCGCCTCCAAGGCGGCCCGGTGCGTGGTGGCCGCGGAGGGGCGCCCGGTGGTGGACTTCTCGCTGCGCCGCACCCACGGCCCCTGGTCCGGGCTCCAGTCGGCGCGGCTGGGCGCGATGACCGGGTTCACGGCGACCAGCAATGTGGCGGCGGCCACGGCCTACGGGATCGAGGCCACCGGGACGATGGCGCACTCGTACATCGAGACGTTCCCGGACGAGGAGACCGCGTTCCGCGCGTTCGCCCGTACCCACTCCGGCCCGGTCACCTTCCTGGTGGACACCTACGACACGGCGACCGGCGTGGCCACCGCGGCGCGGGTGCTGCGCGAGCTGGAGTCCGGGCCCCTGGGCGCGATCCGGCTGGACAGCGGTGACCTGGGCGAAGAGGCGGTGCGGGCCCGGAAGATCCTCGACGCGGCCGGTCTGCCGGAGGTGCGGATCGTGGCGAGCGGCGGGCTCGACGAGTACGCCATCGAGGAGCTGATCCACTCGGGCGCGCCGATCGATGTCTACGCCGTGGGTACCCGGATGGGCGTGTCAGCCGACGCCGCCTCCCTCGACACCGCGTACAAGCTGGTCGCCTACGACGGGCGGCCGGTGATGAAACTGTCCTCGGCCAAGGCCACGGCCCCGGGCGGCAAGCAGGTGTGGCGGCGCCCCGGCTTCGCCGATGTGATCGGCGAGCGCGACGAACTTCCGCCCCGCGGCGGCGCGCCGCTGCTGGAGACCGTGATGCGGGAGGGCGTACGGACCGCGGCCCCCGACACCCTCGACCGTGCCCGGCGGCGGTTCGACACCGATCTCGCGGGGCTGCCGCCGCACGCCCGGCGAATCCGCCACCCGGCCCCGCCCCGGCCCGCCACCTCCGCCGGGCTGGCCCGGCTCGCGGGGCGGGTGCGCCGCCGGATCGAGGTCCGGCTGGCGGCCGGGGGCGAGATGGGCGGGGGCAAGGTGGGCGGAAGACAGGCAGCGTGACGTAGGCGGAAGACAGGCAGCGTGACGAAGGAGGATGCCGTGCCCCGGAGTGCGCACATCGTGAGCGATGTGATGACCCATACCGTCGTCGCCGTCGGCCGCGAAGCGCCGTTCAAGGAGATCGTCAGAACGCTGGAGCAGTGGCGGGTGAGCGCCCTGCCGGTGCTGGAGGGCGAGGGCCGGGTCATCGGCGTGGTCTCCGAGGCGGATCTGCTGCCCAAGGAGGAGTTCCGCGACAGCGATCCCGCGCGGGTGACGCAGCTGCGCGACCTTCCCGGTGTCGCCAAGGCGGGCGCGGTGACGGCCGATGAGCTGATGACGTCTCCCGCCATCACCGTGCACGCGGGCGCCACGCTCGCGGAGGCCGCGCGGATCATGACCCACAAGCGGGTCAAGAGGCTCCCGGTGGTGGACGAGGAGGGGAGGCTCGAGGGCATCGTCAGCCGCGCCGACCTGCTGAAGGTGTTCTTGCGGCCGGACGACGACATCGAGGACGAGGTACGCCGTGAGGTGGTGACCCACCTCTTCCCGGCGCAGGGCGAAACCGTCCGCGTGAGCGTGAACGAGGGCGTGGTCACCCTGGCCGGACGGGTCAAGGAGGCCGTTCTCATCCCGGCGGCGGCTCGCCTCATCCGCGCGATCGAGGGTGTGGTCGACTTCGACAATCAGCTCACGGCCGTGCCGCATACGACCCAGCGGCGGTAGCAGCGCCGTCCGGCGGTCCCTAAGCGGCCTCATTGAAGTCCGGTGCGTTTGGGTGCGCCCCGAAGGGGCGCGGGGAACTGCGCGACCAGCCACGACGGCGCCGCGGACGATCGACGACAGGTCAGGGCACTTCCGGCGGAGCGCTTAGCGGGCCACGCGGCCAGGGCCCGGGCCCGGGCCCTGGGCGGCGGGCCCGCTCGATCAACCGCGCACGGGCATCGATCGGTTGTTGAGTGCGGGTTTCGTTTCGCGCCTTCGGCGCCATTGAGCAGCGGGGCAGGGGGCGGGGAGCGCGGGCCTCGCCGCCGACCGCCGGGCCGGTGGGGGCAGGGGCGGTGGCGGCTTCCGTGCTCGGTGGCCGGAGCCCCTCCGGACTGCGGGTCGGCGGGGGTACGGACCCCCTTCCGAAAAATGCTTGATCTGACGCAACTATCCCATCAAGCGATGTCCAGGGGCCCGCCGGGCCCGCCGCGTCGGGTCCTGGGCGTCCGGGCACGGCCACCGCGTCAGCGGATGTGGCGGCTCCAGCGGGGGCCGACCTCGGCCCAGGCGCGGCCCCACTCCTGGGTGCGGGCGCGGTCCAGGCGCCAGCGCGCCACGCCGCGTCCGGCCAGCGACACCGCGCCCACGCCCGCCGCCGCGGAGGTCCCGGCGAGCACCGCGCGGGTGGCGATCTGCTCGGGGGTGGGCGGCCGCTGGGCCAGGCGGCCCCGGCTGTCGGTCCAGATCTGGGTGGCGGAGCCCGCCTTGCTCCCCTCGTGGACCCGTGCCGTACCGGTGTGGACGGTGCCGTCCGGGCCGGTCCACCGGACGATCGCGCGCACCAGGCCGGTGGTGGAGCCGTCGGCGGCGGGCTGTGCGACGGGGGCGTCCTCCTTCAGCACCGCGGGCACCCGGTGCCGGTCCGCCCGCTCCTGCCGCAGTGACGCGTCCACGGCGGTGCCCGCGGCCACCCCGGCCGCCGGGCCGCCGACCGCCATCACCAGGCCGGTCACGAGCACGACCCACGCCTCGATCACGTCCGAGCGGCGTCTGAGCGGATTGCGCCGCCACCGCCACAACCGCCGCCCCCGCACTTGCGTGCCCATGTCGTGACCGTCGCACGCGCGGGGCGGGCGGGACGAGGGCCGGGCAGCCCCCTTGGGGGCCCGTTCGGCCCTGGTACCGCGCTGACCTGCTGCGCCACGATTCCCACCGGGGGCCGGGCGGACGGCGGACGAACGGTGCGAGAGCCCATGACGGAGACCGAAGCGACACGAGCGACGCCCATCAGGGTGTTCGTCCTCGACGACCATGAGGTCGTCCGGCGCGGACTGCACGATCTGCTGGACGCCGAACCGGACATCGAGGTGGTCGGCGACGCCGGGACCGTGGACCACGCGATGGCCCGGGGTCCGGCGCTGCGGCCCGACGTGGCCATCCTGGACGTCCGGCTGCCGGACGGGGACGGCATCACGGTCTGCCGTGAGCTGCGCTCCCGTATGCCGGGTCTGGCCTGTCTGATGCTGACCTCGTTCGACGACGACGATGCCCTGCTGGACGCGATCATGGCCGGGGCGGCGGGCTATGTACTCAAGCAGATCAAGGGGTCGGACCTGGTCTCGGCGGTGCGCACCGTGGCGTCCGGCCAGTCGATGCTGGACCCGGCCACCACCGCCCGGCTGATGAGCACCCTGCGGGGCGACACCGCCCCGCAGGAGCCCCGGGACGAGGTGCTGGCCGGGCTGTCCCCGCGCGAGCGGGAGATCCTGGTGCTGATCGGCGACGGGCTCACCAACCGGCAGATCGGCAAGCGGCTCTTCCTGTCCGAGAAGACGGTCAAGAACCACATCTCCCGGCTGCTGGCCAAGCTGGGCGTGGAGCGCCGCATCCAGGCGGCCGTGCTGGCGACCCACTCGGCCCCGCGCCCCGACGACGGCCATCCGCGATGACCACCCTGACGGACGGCGCACCACCACTGACGGCCCACCGGCGAGGAGAGGACCCCATGCAGCCCGCAATGCTCGACGCGGCGATCCTGGAGAAGCTCATCTCCGCGGCCGTGGCCGCTCCCTCGATCCACAACACCCAGCCCTGGCGCTACCGGCTGAACCCCGACACCGTCACGCTGGAGGTCCGGGCCGCCCCCGAGCGGGCGCTGCGGTACGCCGATCCGATGGGCCGGGCGCTGAGCGTCTCCGCCGGGGCCGCCGTGTTCAATCTGCGGGTCGCCGTGGCCCACTTCGGCTGGGATCCGGTGGTCCGGCTGCTGCCGTACCGGTCGCAGCCGGATCTGCTGGCCACGGTGCGCCTGGCCGCGTCACCCACCGACGGTGCCGGGCGGCGTGACGGCGGGCACGACGACCTGTACGACGTGATCTGGCGGCGGCACAGCAGCCGCTCGCCCTACTCCGCGCGCCGGCTGCCCGCACGGGTGCTGTGCGACCTGACGGAGGCCGCGCGCGCGAACGGGGCCACGCTGTGGCTGGCGGACCCCGAGGAGACCGCATGGCTGCTGCGGCTGACCGCCGAGGCGGAGCGGCGCCTCTCCGGGGACCCACGCCGGCTCGCCGAGAGCCGTACCTGGATCCGCGACACCGGGCCGTACGGAATTCCCCCGGCCGCCCTCGGACCACGGGACGCCACCGGACGGCTGCCGCTGCGCGACTTCCTCGGGCCGCGGCCCGACGGCCGCTGGGGCGACGACCGGCCCGCCGCCGCCCCGTTCGAGTCCCATCCGACCATCGCCGTGCTGACCACGGACCAGGACCGGCGCACCGACTGGCTGCGGGCCGGGCAGGCGCTGGAACACGTCCTGCTGCTGGCGACCTCGCACGCGGTCCGGGCGTCCCTGCTGCACCAGGCGCTGGAGTGGTCCGATCTGCGGTGGTCGCTGGGCGACGCCCACCCGGCCCCCGGCCATGTGCAGATGCTGATCCGGCTGGGTTACGGACCGGTGGGCCCGGCCACCCCGCGCAACGACGCGGCCGAGGCCCTGGACGGCGGCCGCTGAACGCGGCACAGGCCATCACCTACACAGCGGCGCCACGGTCGGCGCTTGTCGCCGCGCCACGGGCCACCGCCGACCGTCGCGCAAAAGGCCACCGCCTACCGCTCCGGCAGCGGTACCGACCACACCAGGCGGGTGCCGCCGCCCGGGGGCTCGGCGAGTTCCAGCTCACCGCCGAGCTTCTCGGCGCGCTCGGCCATGTTCCGCAGTCCGCTGCGACGGCCGCCCTCGGGGATGCCCACCCCGTCGTCCGTGACCGTGAGGGTCAGCCGTCCGGACGCCACGATCAGCGAGATCTCTGCGGCGCCGGCCTCCGCGTGCCGGGCGATGTTCGACAGCGCCTCGGCCAGCACGGCGACCATGTCGTCCGCGACCGAGCGCGGCACATCGGTGTCGACCAGGCCCTCGGTGCGCAGCGAGGGGGTGAAGCCGAGCGCGGGCACGGCCTCCTCGATGGTCTTGGCGGTACGGACCCGCAGCCCCTGGACCGCGGGGCCCGCCTCGTGCGAGCGCAGCCCGAAGATCGTCGAGCGGATGATCTTGATGGTGTCGTCCAGGTCGTCCACCACCCGCAGCAGCCGCTCCGAGCCCTCCGGGTGCTGGACGAACCGCAGCGTGGACTGGAGCGTCATCCCGGCGGCGAAGAGCCGCTGGATGGCCAGGTCGTGCAGATCGCGGGCGATCCGGTCGCGGTCCTCGAGCAGGGCGAGCTGCTCGGCGTCGCGCCGCCGCTCGGCCAGTTTCATCGCGATCGCCGCCTGGCCCGCGAAACCCAGCAGGGTGTCGGTCTCGATCTGGGTGAAGACGGGGCTGTCCACCACCCGGGCCAGCGCGAGCACCCCGCCCACCCCGTCCCGCGTCCGCATCGGCACCGCGACGGCCGGGCCGAGCCCCTCCCAGCGCTGCGGACCGACCGTGATCCGCGGGTCGTTCTGGACGTCGGTGCTGGTGACCGGCTCGGAGGCGGTGAAGGCCGCACCGCCGAAGGTGCCCCGGCGGGGCAGCACCAGACCACGGTGGGCCTCGGCGTCGGTGCCCGCCGCCAGCGCGACCTGGAGCTCGTCGGTACCGGCCATCGGCAGCATCAGCACACCGAGGTCGGCGGAGAGGATCCGGCGGGCGTGCTCGACGATCAGCTCCAGGACCCTGGTCTCGTCCACTCCGGACAGCAGGCTGCGGGTGACCTCGGCGTTCGCCTCCAGCCAGCGCTGGCGGTGCTGGGCCTCCTCGTACAGCCGGGCGTTCTCGATGGCCACCCCGGCGGCCACGGCGAGGGTCGACAGCACCGTCTCGTCCTGGCCGTCGAACTCCTTACCGCCGCGCTTCTCGGTGAGGTAGAGGTTGCCGAAGACCTCGTCGCGCACCCGGATGGGGACTCCGAGGAAGGAGTGCATCGGCGGGTGGTTCGGCGGAAAGCCGTAGGAGGCCGGGTGCTCCGAGAGCTCGGCCAGCCGCAGCGGCTGGGGGTGGCGGATCAGCTCGCCGAGCAGCCCGTGGCCCGACGGCAGCCGCCCGATCGCCTCGGCCCGCTCCTTGCCGACGCCCACCGGCAGGAACTCGGCCAGCCGCTCGTCCTCGCCGATCACGCCCAGCGCCCCGTATTCGGCGTCCACCAGCACCACCGCGGCCTCGACGATCCTCCGCAGCACATGCGACAGATCCAGCTCCCGGCCGACCGAGAGCACCGCTTCCAGCAGGCTGTGCACCCGGTCCTGGGTGCCACGCACCCCGTCGATGCGCACCTGGAGCTCTTCCAGCAGCTCGTCCAGGCGCAGCCGGGGCAGGTACTCCGTACTCCTCGTGCTCTCCATACCCACGGTGCCTCCGTCGGCCCCACCGTGCTCGGCACGGCATTCCGCACGGCCCTCACTCCTTTCACGGTAGCCGCGCCGGGCCGACGGTGAGTGCTGCGGGACATCTTGGCGCGAGGGGGTGCGTTGGCTAATGTGCGGGCCTGTTCGTTCTGGAGCGTTTCCACACCCCACAGAAGGGTGGACCACCAGATGCCCCGACGCCCCCGACGTCGCCTCCCTCTCCCCCGTTTCCCCGCGCTCTCCCGGTTTCCCCGGCTCGCCGCCGTCGCCCTGGCCCTCGCGCTCGCCGTCCCCGCCGCCCCGGCGGCGGCGGACACCCCCGAACCTCCCTCGGATGTCTACAAGCTGCTGGAGGACCCCGAGGTCACCGCGGTCGGCCAGGAGCCCGCCCACGCCCGGCTGACCCCGTACGCCGACGCCGCCGAGGCCCTCGAAGGCGGCGCCAAAACCCGCTGGACCGCCTCGCTCGACGGCACCTGGAAGCTCCATATGTCCGACCGCCCCGAGGAGGTGCCGAAGGACTTCTTCACCGAGGGCTACGACACCTCCGGGAGCGGCTGGCGCAGCGTGAGCGTGCCGCACACCTGGCAGACGGACGGCCTGGACCATCCGGTGTTCCGGAACATCCCCACCGAGATGTATCCCGACGACCCCCCGAAGGTCCCGCACGACGTCAATCCGACCGGTGCCTACGTCAAGACCTTCGAGCTGCCGAAGAGCTGGGAGGAGCGGCGGACCGTCCTCCGCTTCGAGGGCGTCACCAGCGGCTATCTGGTGTGGGTGAACGGCTCCTACGCGGGCTATGACCAGGGCGGTTACACCCCCGCCGAGTTCGACATCAGCGACCGGCTGCACCCGGGCCGCAACACCATCGCGGTGCAGGTCCACCGCTGGGGTTCGGGGTCGCATATGGAGGACTACGACCAGTGGCGGTTCTCGGGCATCTTCCGCTCGGTCGGGCTGTACTCCACCCCGGCCGCATATCTGCGGGACATCACCGTCAAGACCGATCTGGACGCCCGGTACCGCGACGCCCGGCTGACCGCCGAGGTCGATGTGGCCGCCAAGGGCCCGGAGCGCGCCTCGGACGACCGCGAGGCACTCGGCGACCGCAAGGTACTCGGCACCCTCTACGACGAGCGCGGACGCAAGGTGACAACGATGTCGGGAACGGTGGGCGGCGGCGGTGGCTCCACCACCCTCACCGCCGATGTGGCCGACCCGGCCAAGTGGACCGATGAGACGCCCCACCTCTACACCCTCGTCGTCCGGCTCACCGGCGCCGACGGCTCGGTCAGCCACACCACCGCCCAGCCCGTGGGGTTCCGCGAGATAGAGATCAAGGACAGACAGCTCCTCGTCAACGGGAAACGCATCCTCGTCAAGGGCGTCAACCGCTCCGAGACCGACCCCGACACCGGCCGCCACGCCACCCGTGAGCGCACCGCCTCCGACGTCTCGCTGATGAAGCAGCTCAACATCAACTCCGTGCGCACCTCGCACTACCCCTCGGATCCGTACCTCTACGAGCTGGCCGACGCGCGCGGTCTGTGGATCGACGACGAGGTGGACATCGAGACCCATCACCACGACGCCTGCCCGGACGACTGCCTGGCCGAACGGCCCGAGTGGCAGGCGGCGTTCATGGACCGCCTCACCGCGATGTACGAACGGGACAAGAACCATCCCAGCGTGCTGATGTGGGACACCGGCAACGAGGCCGGACTGGGCAAGGCCCACTACGCGATGGCCGACTTCCTCGACCGCGAGGACCCGGCCCGGCCGGTCTACCACCAGCCCAACGTCCCGGACGGCGACGCCCCGTTCGCCGATGTCTGGGGCCCGCGCTACCCCTCCCCCTCGGGCCTGGAGGAGAAGGCGAAGGCCACCACCAAGCCGATCATCATGGGTGAGTACGCCCACGCCATGGGCAACTCGCTCGGCAACTTCCGGGAGTTCTGGGATGTGGTGCGGAAGTATCCCCAGGTCCAGGGCGGCTACATCTGGGACTGGGCGGAGCAGAACATCACCCAGCCGCTGCTCACCACCCCCGACACCTCCGGCAACGACATCCTGTCGTACGTCTCCGGAAAGCCCGCCCTGGTGGCGGGACACCGGGGCAAGGCGCTGGAGCTGTCCGGTCTCGACGACTTCGTGGAGGTCTACCGCGATCCGAAGCTGGACGCGGTGTCGGACGCGCTCACCCTGGACGCCTGGGTGAAACCCGCCGACTGGACCGGCTCCTTCACCATGATCGCCAAGGGCGACCACAGCTATGCGCTCAAGATGCGCGACAAGGACACCCTGGAGTTCTCTGTCTACGGCGACGGGGACTGGCACACCGTCGCGGCCGATGTCCCCGCCGGCTGGTACGGCTCCTGGCATCGCGTCTCCGCCACCTTCGACGGCCGGACGCTCCGGCTGCTCATCGACGGGAAGCAGACCGCGTCGGCCGACTGGACCGGCTCGGTCGGCTACTCCGCGCAGCCGGTGAACATCGGCCGCAACCCGGAGACCGACCAGGAGAACATCCGCACCCGGATGGCACACGGCACCGTCGACCAGGTCCGCGTCTACCACAAGGCGCTGAGCCCCGATCAGCTCGCCGCCGACCCCAGCGCGGACGCGGTGCTCGCGCTCGACTTCGACCGGCTCGACCGCAAGGGGGACTTCCTGTCCTACGGCGCCGGGACCGGCGGGGTCGACGGGGTGGTCTCCTCCGACCGCACCGTCCAGCCGGAGGCCCGCACCATGGCGGCCGTCCACGCCCCGATCCGGATCTCGGGCGAGGAGGCCCGCGCGGGCCGGGTCGAGGTGCGCAACGAGCGGTCCTTCACCGGCACCGGCGACCTCCGGCTGCGCTGGCGCGTCACCGAGGGCGCCCGCACCCTGGCCCGGGGCAGCCGGAGCCTCGACCTCGCCGCCGGTGAGCGGAGCACCCTCCAGCTGCCCAAGCCGACCGCCAACCCTAGGGACGCCGACCGGCAGCTGACCGTGGAGGCGGTGCAGGCGGCGGACACGGCCTGGGCGAAGGCCGGACACCGGGTGGCGGTCGAGCAGTTCGACATCGGCGGCCACCAGCTCGCGGGCACGACGCCCGCGCGGCCGCCGGGGAAGGTGCGGGCCACCACCTCCGGCGACCGCCTCACCGTCACCGGGGACGGCTTCCGTTACGGCTTCGACCGGGCCAGTGGCGAGCTCGTCTCCATGAAGTCCGGCGGCCGGGAACTCCTCGGCTCCGGCCCCGAGCTGGACGCCTGGCGCGCCCCGGTCAGCAATGAGATCGGCTCCGAGGAGGGGCCCTGGCGCGAGGCGGGCCTGGACCGGCTGCGCACGAAGCCGGGCAAGGTCACGGTGGACGAGCGGAACGGCGAGGTCGTCGTCACCGTGCCCTCCTCGGCCGCCGCGCCCGGCGTCAAGGACTCCTCGTTCGCCCAGACCCTGCGGTACACCGTCAGCGGCACCGGGGAGCTGCGCCTCGACCACCGGGTGGAGGCCCGGGGCGCGGCGCGCAAGGTGCCGTACCTCCCCCGTATCGGCTCTCGCTGCGCATACCCGACCGCTACGACCGGTTCAGCTGGTACGGGCGCGGGCCGCAGGAGAACTACAACGACCGTGCGGACGGCGCCCCCGTGGGGGTCTACTCCACCGACGTGGACGAGCAGTTCGCCGGATACACCAAGCCACAGGACTACGGGAACCACGAGGACGTCCGCTGGGCCTCGCTGTCCGACGGCAGCGGCGGACTCCTGGTGTCCGGGGACTTCTCGGCCGGGGTGACCCCCTACACCGGGATCGACCGCGCCGCCTACCCGTTCGCCCTCCGCCAGGACCCGGGAGGCAACACCCTGCACCTGGACCACGCGGTGAGCGGGGTGAGCGAGACGTTCCACACCGTGCTGCCCGAGTACCAGGTGCGGCCCGCCAAGGAGTACGCCTACACCCTGCGGCTGCGCCCGCTGACCGGCGCCGAGGCCCGCACCGGCACCCCGCGCGGCCCGGTGGTCTGCGCCCCCGGGGCGAAGCTCACCGCCGCCGACACCACGGTGCCGGCGGGCGGCTCCACTTCGGCCGAGCTGACCGTCACCAACCCCTGTGACACCCCGCTGCGGGATGTCTCGGCCGCCTTCGGCCTGGCCGAGGGGTGGACCGCCGAGCCCGGCACCCTCGACCTCGGCGACCTCGCGGCGGGCCGGACCGCGACCGTACGGACCACGATCAGCCGTGGTGAGGGCAGCCCGGACGGTCCGCGGCCCGCCGTGGCCGATGTCCGCGCGACCTCGGCCGGTGGCGCGCGGGTGAGCGGCTCGGCGTCGGCCGAGCTCGACGGCACACCACCCCCGCCGCGTGGCGAGGCGGCGGTGTCCGCGCTCGACTTCATCACCGCGGACAACGGCTGGGGCCCGGTCGAACGCGACCGCAGCAACGGCGAGTCCGCGCCGGGCGACGGCAAGACCCTCACCATCGACGGCACGGCCTACGAGCGCGGCCTCGGCACTCACGCCGACTCCACGGTCGAGGTCTTCCTGGGCGGCAACTGCTCGACGTTCACCGCGAAGACTGGTCTGGACGACGAGGTGGGGTCCGACGGCAGCGTCGTCTTCGAGGTCTACGCCGACGGCGAGCGGGTGTACCGGGGTGAGACGGTGCGCGGCCCGGACGCGGCCGTACCGGTGGAGGCCCGGGTCGAGGGCGCGCGGCGGCTACGGCTGCGGGTCACCGACGGCGGCGACGGCAACGCGCATGACCACGCGGACTGGGGAGCGGCCACGGTGCACTGCGGAGGTGGCTCCGCATGACCTGACGGCTGGTGGGCGCGGGTCCCGGTCATGCGCCGCCGGGGCCCGCGCCCTCCGCGCCTTCCGTACCCTCCGCGTCCCCCGCATCCCCCGCGCTCTCCGCACCCTCCGCGCTCCGGAGCAGCTCCTCCAGCCGGTCCAGGAAGGCCCGCTGCTTCGTCACCATCTTCCGGCGGGCCTCGTCCAGGCCGAACCAGGCGACCCGGTCGATCTCGGGGAACTCCCGCATCCGGCCGGAGCCCTTCGGCCACTCCATGGCGAACGTCCCGGGGGTGATGCCCGCCGGGTCGAGATCGCCCTCCAGCGCCCAGGCGGTGACCAGCTTGCCCCCGGTCTGGGTCACCGAGCCCAGCGGAACCGGCTCCCCGCCGGGCGGGGGCACACCGAGCTCCTCCTGGAACTCCCGGCGCGCGGCGGCCTCCGGGGTCTCATCCTCGTCGTACTCCCCCTTGGGCACCGTCCAGGCGCCCGCGTCCTTGGTGGCCCAGAACGGGCCTCCCATATGGGCGAGCAGAACCTCAACGGCAGGGCCCGGACCACCCCGGTACAGCAGGAGTCCGGCGCTGCGCTTACGCGTCACGGTGCCCAGTGTGCGCCCACGCGGCCGGGGCGGGGCGCCGGGCGCACCGTTCAGCCCTTGCGGGCGTAGCCGAGGTAGGTGACCAGCGGCCGGGCGTCCGGCGCGAGCACGAAGTCGACGATCGGCGGGATCTGCTCATCGGTGATCCGCCCCCGGCGGCGCGCCATGGTGGCCTTGACCAGGCTGCGCGGGTCCTTGGGCTTGAAGTCGCAGATGTCCTCGTTGCGCAGCCCCTGCCGCTCCAGGGCGGCGGTCAGCTCGGCGGGGGTGCGCAGCCGGGCCGCCGTGTAGCGGCCGGCGGGCATGATCCGGGTCATCGGGAAGCGCTGGAAGGCGCCGAGGTAGATCAGCCGGGAGAGGAAGGTGCGGTTGACAGTGTCGTAGATCAGCACCCCGCCGGGCCGCAGCACCCGGGCGGCCTCGGCCAGCACCCGGTCGAGATCCGGGGTGATCTCGAAGGTGTCCGCGTAGTAGGCGAGGTCGAACGCGCCGTCGGCGAGGCCGAGTCGCTCGGCGGGCGCGGTGCGGTAGTCGATCCCGGGGTGCTCGCGCTCGCCCGCCTCGCGCGCCATCTCGGTCGCGGTGGCGGAGGGGTCGACGGCGACGACGTCGAAGCCGAGACCGGCCAGCCCGCGGGACAGCAGCCCGCGGCCGCTGCCCACGACCACGGCGCGGCTTCCGGACGCGGAGAGGTCCACGCTCTTGAGCGTGGTGCGGACGTACTCCAGACGGCTGTCCTGGAAGGTGACGGCCCTGATCTGACGGCCGTCGACGGCCTCGGGCGACCGTGAGTCCAGTTCGATGTGCGGGGCGGCGGCCATCGTCTTCTCCCTCACGGGGTGCGCGGATTCGCGGATTCACCGGTGCCTGGGGCGGCCCTGGCGGCCCGGGGGGGGCGCGCCGGGTTCCCCGAGGAAACCTAACACCCTTAAGTTCCCTCGGGGAACTCGGGTAGGGTCGTGTCATGACCCGTACGCCGCTCGCCGATGTGGCCTGTTCGATTGCCCGCGCCACCGATCTGTTCGGCGACGCCTGGACGGCGCTGATCATGCGGGATGTGCTCACCGGGGTCACCCGCTTCGACGATCTCGCCCATGACCTGGGCATATCGCGTAAGGTCCTGGCCGCCCGGCTGTCCCGGCTGGTCGAGGAGGGGGTACTGGTCCGGGAGCGATACCAGGAGCGGCCGCCGCGTGAGCACTATCGCGCCACTCCCAAGGGCGAGGAGCTCTATCCGGTGCTGCTGGCGCTGATGGAGTGGGGCGACCGCTGGTACGCGGGCCCCGCCGGGCCCCCGGCCCGGATCCGCCATCTCGGCTGCGGGCGGGACACCACGCCGGTGACCACGTGCGCGCACTGCGGGGAGCCCCTGACGGTCGGCAACACCACCCAGCTCCCGGGCCCCGGCGGGCACACCGGGCCCGGCACCCGGGTGCTGGGCCCGCTGCTCACCGCGCGGGAGGACCGGCGGGAGAACGCCCCGGAGCCCGGCGGGCGCCCGGCGGCGGTTTGAGCGAAGGGCACGGGGCACTCGGCACAGCAGCCGGGCACCCGACCACGAGGAGCGCCGACCATGCGCTACGAAGAAATGACGGGCCTGGTCCAGGCCCGGGCCCAGCTCCCCGACCGGCAGTCCGCCGAGCGGGCGGTACGGGCGACGCTCGAAACGCTCGCCGAACGCATCCCGGACGGGCTGGCGAACCATATGGCGGCCCAGCTGCCCCAGGAGGCGGCGGAGCCACTGCGGCGCGTCGCCGCCTCCCACGAGGGCTCGCCCGAGGAGCGGGCGTACCGGCGGGACCACGGCGAGCGATTCGACCTCACCGGTTTCGCGGGCCGGATCGCCTGGCGCACCGAGCACACCGAGGAGGAGGCCCTGCGCGAGGCTGCCGCCTTCTTCGAGGTGCTGGACTCGGCCGTGGACCCGGAGCTGATGGAGAAGCTGTACGGCGTGCTCCCGAACGACATCCGGGAACTGCTGCCGGAGTCCCGGGCCGAGCAGAACGCGCGGAGCGAGTAGGGCTGCTCATGGCACGCCTACGGGGTGGGCGACGGGTCTTTCCCCACCCCGCCCCTTCCCGATACCAGGGGCTCCGCCCCTGCACCCCGGATCAAGGGGCGAAGCCCCGCCACGCGGCGGAGCCGCATATCGACGCCACACAAAGGGGCGAAGCCCCGGCCGGGGGGCCGGGGAAAGCTGCCGCCCCGCGTGCAAAACGGGGGAGCACCGCGGGGCGGCAGCGGCCGAGCCGGGAGACTCGGCCGAGCCGCGGGGGCGTGGGATGTTCCCCGGCGGCTCCTCAGGTGCTACGGACCCCATCGGTGCCCTGTTCACCTTTGTCCGATGGTGAGCACCCGAAGCACCCGCACCCAAGGGCGCCAGAACCCCAACCCCCGCCCCCGAATTGCCGTGGCGTGATCGTCTTGCCAGGCTGTCCCCCATGCCGACCACCACCCTCTCCGAGCTCGTCGACGAACTGCTCTCCGGGACCCGCCCGCTGCCGATCCTCTCCGCGGGCATCCCCGTGCTGCGGCAACCGGCCCTGCCGTACGAGGGCCAGCTGGCCGCGGACCAGCTGGACCAGTTGCTGACGGCGATGCGGGAGGCCATGCACTCCGCGCCCGGAGTGGGGCTCGCGGCCCCGCAGATCGGTGTGCCGCTGCGGCTGGCGGTGATCGAGGACCCGGCGGAGGTGACGGCCGAGGTACGCGAGGCGCGCGGCCGGGTGCCGCAGCCGTACCGGGTGCTGGTCAACCCCCGCTACGAACCGGTCGGCGACGGCCGGGCGGCGTTCTTCGAGGGGTGCCTGAGCATCCCCGGCTGGCAGGCCGTGGTCGGCCGCCCGGACCGGATCCGGCTGCGCGGGCAGGACGAGACGGGGCGGGAGCTGGACGAGGAGTTCACCGGCTGGCCCGCGCGGATCGTCCAGCACGAGACCGACCACCTCGACGGCGTCCTCTATCTGGATCTGGCCGAAACCCGCTCCCTGTCCTCGGCCGAGGCGGTAAGCGACTACTGGTCCCAACCCACCCCCGCCACCGCGGCCCATTCGCTGGGGTTCCCGCTCCCGGGCGCCACCGATGCCACCGGCGCCGCCGCTGTCACCGACGCCGCCGATGACAGCGGCGGCACCGGCGCTACCGCTCCGTAACCGGGGCCGACCTGCGGCATGTTTTCGTCATCGACTGGCAGTCGCCGAATCACCGCACGGACACTGTGACGTACGTCGCCACGGCAAGACTGGTGGACGCCCCGGTACGCGCCGCCTCCGCGTACCGCACGGCGAGTGAGGCGTTTCTTCCGCTCTTCCCCAGTCCCCACCGCTCCTGACTTCCCTCGAACGGAGAACAGGAATGCCCGTGCTCACGACGTCCACGACGGCGCCCACCAGCTCGTACGTCACCTCGATCGCCCACACCCGGGAGCAGATCCACGCCGCGCAGCGGCTGCGCTACCAGGTGTTCGGCGAGGAGAGGGGCGGCCGGCTGGACGCGGCGGTCGACGGCCGAGACGTGGACGAGTTCGACGAGGTCATGGACCACCTGATCGTCACGGACACGGCGACGGACACCGTGGTCGGCACCTACCGGCTGCTTCCCCCGGGGCGCAGTGAGCGGCTCTACTCGGACACCGAGTTCAATCTGCGCGGGCTTCCGGCCGAGGTCCGCTCGTCCATGGTCGAGGCCGGCCGCGCCTGTGTGCACGCCGACCACCGCTCGGGCGCCGTGATCAACCTGATGTGGGCCGGTCTGGCCCGCTACGTACTGCTGTCCGGCCATCGCTATCTCGCGGGCTGCGCCTCGGTGCCGCTGGCCGAGGGCGAGCAGGCCGCCGCCAACGCCTGGCTGCTCGGCACCACCAAGCACGCCGCCCCGCCGGAGATGCGGGTCCACCCGCTCGACCCCTGGATACCCTCGCGGCCGCTGGACGGCGAGCCCGGCTACGCCGATCTGCCGCCGCTGCTGCGCGGGTACCTGCGCGTCGGCGCCTGGATGTGCGGCTCGCCGCAGCACGACCGGGCCTTCAACGACGCCGACTTCTTCGTGCTGCTGGACACCGAGCGGATGAACGACCGCTACCGCCGCTACTTCCTGGGTGAATCCCAGTGACCGTCCCGGCCGCGACGAGTCTGCCCGCACACGCCTGGGCGGCCTGGTCGCCGTGCACCACCGGCTGTGTCGCCCACGCCGCCGACCGCGTCCCGGCGACGCGGGTCGCCCGGCGGGCGACGGTCTTCGGCCGGGCGGTGCTGGGCGCGCTGGCCTCCGGCCGGCGGATCGCCGAGCCCGAGACGCTGCGGGCGCGGGCGGCGACACTGCTGGACTCCCTCGGCGTCCGGCTGGAGGTGGCGGGCGACAGCGCGCTCAGCGCCCCGGGGACCACCGGCACGCTGATCGTGGCGAACCACATCTCCTGGCTGGACATCATCGCGCTGCTGTCGATGGAGCCCGTGGTCATGCTGGCCAAGCGGGAGATCGCGGGCTGGCCGCTGATCGGCCCGATGGTCACCCGCGCGGGGACCCTGTACATCGACCGCGACTCGCTGCGCGAACTCCCCGCGACCGTACGGGAGATGGCGGCCCGGCTGCGCGACGGCCAGTCGGTGATGGCCTTCCCGCAGGGCATCACCTGGTGTGCGGGCACCGGCGGCAGCTTCCGCCGGGCCACCTTCCAGGCCGCGCTGGACGCGGGCGCGCCGGTGCGCCCGGTGACCCTGGACTACGTCCAGCACGGCGCCCCGACCACGGTGGCCGCCTTCGTCGGCGAGGACGACTTCGGCCACTCGCTGCGCCGGGTGATCCGCGCCGACGGACTCACGGTGCGGGTGAATGTGCACCGGCCGCTGCGGCCGATGCGCGACGTCGACGACCGGCGCCGGGTCGCGGCGCAGGCGCAGGCGACCGTGTGCGGGGCGCGGCTGCCGCTGCATCACGAGGTCACCGCCCTCGGGTTGGCACGCTGAGCGACTGGCACGCCGAGAAGCCCTCGGGGTCACCGGCCGATCCCATGCGCCCCGGGTCCCGTCCTGTCCTGTCCACGGACGGCGCCCCGGGGCGGCTCGGGTTGGTCTCCGCTCGGGCCTGTATCCGCTCGGCCTGGCGTCGGCTCGGCCCTGGTGTCCGCTCAGCCCTCCGGTCCGCTCAGCCCTCCGTCCGCAGGTCCTTGACCCGGCGGATCTTGCCCACGGAGCGCTCCAGCGTCTCCGGGTCCACGACCTCCACCTCGACCGTGAGCCCCACCCCGTCCTTCACGGCCCGCGCGATCGCCGTGGCGGCGTCCGCGCGCCGCTCGGGGCCGACGCCGGGGCGTGCCTCGATCCGCACCGCCATATGGTCCATCCGGCCGCGCCGGGTCAGCTCGAGCTGGAAGTGCGGGGCCACCGACGGGACCCGCAGCACGATCTCCTCGATCTGGCTGGGGAAGACGTTCACCCCGCGCACGATGAGCATGTCGTCGCAGCGGCCGGTGATCTTCTGGATGCGCCGGAAGGCGGGGCGGGCGGTGCCGGGCAGCAGCCGGGTGAGATCCCGGGTGCGGTAACGGATGACGGGGAGCGCCTCCTTGGTGAGGGTGGTGAAGGTCAGCTCCCCCTCCTCGCCACCCGGCAACACCTCGTCGGTGAGCGGGTCCACGATCTCGGGGTAGAAGTGGTCCTCCCAGACGTGCAGCCCGTCCTTGGTCTCCACGCACTCCTGGGCCACCCCCGGGCCCACCACCTCCGAGAGCCCGTATATGTCCACCGCGTGGATGTCCATGCGCTCCTCTATCTCCCGGCGCATCTCCTCCGTCCAGGGCTCGGCGCCGAAGATGCCGACCTGGAGGGAGGTGGAGCGGGGGTCGACGCCCTGCCGCTCGAACTCGTCCAGGAGCGTCAGCAGATAGGACGGCGTGATCATGATGATCTCGGGCCTGAGGTCCTGGATGAGCCGCACCTGCCGGGCGGTCATCCCCCCGGAGGCGGGGATGACGGTGCAGCCGAGCCGCTCGGCGCCGTAGTGGGCGCCGAGGCCGCCGGTGAACAGGCCGTAGCCGTAGGAGATATGCACCTTGTGGCCGGGGCGGCCGCCGGCCGCGCGGATCGAGCGGGCGATCACCTCCGCCCACACCGCGAGGTCGTGGTCGGTGTAGCCGACGAGGGTGGGGCGGCCGGTGGTGCCGCTGGAGGCGTGCAGCCGCCGCACCTCGCTCTGCTCGACGGCGAACATCCCGAAGGGGTAGCTGTCGCGCAGATCGGCCTTGGTGGTGAACGGGAACCGGGCCAGGTCCTCCAGAGTGCGGCAGTCCTCGGGGCCGACCCCGGCCGCGCGGAACTTCTTGCGGTACAGCTCGACGTGGTCGTACGCATGGCGCAAGGTGGTGCGCAGCCGGGTGAGCTGAAGCGCCCTCAGCTCCTCTGGGCTCATCCGCTCGGCGTCGTCGAGCGGAGCCGCGCTCAGCGATTCCCCCATGGGCCGTCCACCACCTCCGGATGCCGACCGAACATTCGGTTACCGTTCGGGCGCGGTCCAGTAATCCAGCATCCGACCTGGCTGTCAAGGGTCCGGGCACCTTGTGCGCGCCCGGCCCGGCGTGGGGAACGGCGCGGCCCGGCGCGAGGCCGGTGAACGATCGGCGTCCTCCATCCGTACCCGTACCCGTAGCCGCGAGGGGCGCAGCCGCACCCCGGATCCGACGATGCGAGAGGGCCTTTCATGTACGACGACGCCGCCGACGCCGCCGCCGACGCTCCGCACCCGGTCCGGGCCGCCGACCGCGCCCCGCGCCGCCAGGGTCCGCGCGCGGTGGCGGTCGCGGCGGCGGTGGGCGCGCTGCTCGCCCTCGCGGGATGCGGCGGCGGGGGCGGGGACGGTAAGGCGGACGCCAAGGCGGAGGCCGGAGGGAACGCCACCCGGCCGAGCGCGAGCGCCAGCCCCACGCCCAAGGCCGCGCGGGTGGAGCAACTCGCCTCGGCCGCCGGCTGCAAACCCGAGTTCACCACCAAGGTGGACGACTACCGCCAGGCCGTCTGCAAGAACTCCAGGGGCAAGTTCCTCTTCCTCGACTTCGTCACCGCGAAGAACCAGCGCGACTGGCTGGAGACGGCCCAGATGTACGGCGGCGTCTATCTGGTCGGCAACCGCTGGGTGCTGTCGTCCTCGCCCCGGAAGAACATGGAGGAGTTCCGGGAGAAGTTCGGCGGCACCATCGAGGAGGACACCTCCTACGGCGGCGCCTCCCGCACCCCCCAGTGACCACCTGCCCATCGATCGACGCCGAGCCGTAATGCGCAGCCCGCGGGTCTTTCCCCTCCCCGCCCCTTCCCGCGGCATGCATGTGCGGCTCCGCCGCGTGGCAGGGACTCCGCCCCTGGACCCCGGCCCCACCACGCGGCGGAGCCGCATATCAATCCCGCGGGAAAGGGCGGGCCCCCGGGTCCAGGCCTGAGGCGAAGCCCCGTCCGGGGCCTGGAGCGGAACCCCCGTCCAGGGCCTGGAGCTAAGCCCCGTCCGGGCTCTGGCCCGGAACCCCTCCGGGGCCTGGGGCGAAGCCCCCGTCCGGGCCCGAGGCGAAACCCCCTCCGGGGCCTGGAGCGGAACGCCCTCCGGGGCCTGGGGCGCACACCCGGTCTGGGGGCTGGACCGGAACCCCGGCCCAGGGCCTGGGGCGGAGCCCCGTTCGGGGTCTGGGGCGGAGCCCCAGTTGTGGGAAGGGGCGGGTAGGGGAACAGCTCGCCGTAGGCGCTAGACGGCGGCGAGGGCCCGCAGCGTGGCGGCCTCCCGGGGTAGCAGCCGCTCGTCGTCGTCCGGGACGAACTCCAGCAGGACATCGAGCGGCGGGCCGCCGCCCGACACCGCGGTGCGGTGCGTGAGCAGGCGCTCGAAGACGCTGCGCCACAGCGGGGCGCGGGCGGTCAGCGGTAGCCGGGTGGTCCCGGGCCACCAGGAGAACGCGTGCACCGCGGCGATCCGGTCCCCCAGCGCGTCCAGCCCCTTCAGCGCCTCCGCGTCGGGCATGTCGACGGGCGGCTGCCAGTAGGTGGCGACATCGGCGCGGTCCACCTCCTCCAGCAGCCGGAGGGTGTGGTCCGCGCCGTCGGTCAGGGTGTTGCGGTGGAACTCATAGGCGAGTTCGACCCCCGCGTCCGCGGCGAGCGCGGCGGCGCGCCGGGTGGCCTCGACCACCGCGCGGCGCCCCTCGGGCGGGGTCTCACCAGTGCCGGTGGCGCCCGCCCAGATCCGGATGCGCGGGGCGCCGAGCGCCACGGCGGAGCGGAGCACCGCGTCGAACTCCTCCGGGGCACTGTGCCCGGCGCGGTAGTAGGAGCCGTATGAGGCGACAGCGAGCCCGGCGTCCACGGTGGCGTCGCGGACCCGCCGGGCGGTGTCCTCGTCGCCGGGCGGCACATGGACGTCACCGCCCCATTCGACGCACTCCAGGCCCGCTCCGGCCACGGCGGCGATCACCCGGTCCGGGGCGAGCCGGCGCAGGGTCACCGAGCAGATGCCGAGCCGCGTCACGCCCCCACCTCCGTGACGGTGGGCGTGACGGAGGGGGCGTCGCCCGCGCCGAAGTCCACCACGAAGGCCCCGCCGTCCGCCGGCCGTACGGTGACCGCGAGCCCGTTCACCTCGGCGGTGGCGAGATCGGCGAGCGGGGCCGGGTCGCGCTCCCCGGTGAGCGAGGCCAGCGCGACGAAGAGGGTGCCGGAGGGGTCCTCGCCGACGGTGCCGGTGAGTTCGGGGACCAGGGCCCACGGCCCGTACGCGGTGCCCTGCGGCGCCCGGACCGCGGTGGCGGTCTGCCAGCCGTGCAGTCCGAGGAGCTGACCGGTCACCTCTCCCCCGTCCAGCCGTATCTCGGCGCCCTCCTCGGTCTCCGCGGGGGTGCCCGGGGGCAGGGCGACGGCCCAGCCGCTGTGGTGGATCCGGGTTCCGGCGGGGACGCCCACGGTGCGGTGGACACGCACTTCGAGCCGGCCGCGGACGAGGGTCAGGCTGTCGATGCGGATCGAGGGCACCTTGGGGCCGCCGTCGGGGAAGGCGGGGGTGTGGGAGGAGGCGAGCCAGTCGGGGCCCGCGGCCAGCGGGTGGATGCGCAGCCGGGCGGTGCGCACACCGCGCTCCTCGAGGGCGATGTGGTTGTCGGGGGTGTTGTCCGCGCTGGTGGGGCCGGTGCGGGTGGAGTAGGCGAGCCGGGCGTAGAGCGGATCGGCGGGCGCGTGCTCGGCCTCCCAGGGCCGGAGCTTGTAGCTGCCGTGGTTGTGCAGCCGCACCAGCCCGTCCCGGCCCGTGGTCTGGACGAGGAACCCGGCGGCGGGCAGCGCCAGCGCCCGGTCGGGACCCTCGGCGGGGGCGGCCTCCTCGGTCGCGGTCCACACCGGGTGGTCTGGCGGGAGCAGCAGGCCGAGGAACCCCTTGGAGGCCCAGTAGGGCGAGCCGGGCCCGGAGTAGCGCTGGAGGGTCGCGGCGTGCGGCCCGTACCAGCCCAGGCTCAGCACCCCGTCCCCGGTGAGCGCCCCGCGGTCCAGGAAGTGGCGCAGCGCTCCGCTGAGGAGGCGTCGGGTGGCGCCGGGGGCGAGGGGGGTGTGGCCGGTGAGGGCGCCCAGTGCCACCGAGGCCCCGGCGGCGAAGCGGTAGGTGAGGGAGCGTCCGTGGTGGATGGGGGCGCCGTCGGCGTCGAAGAGCAGCGAGAAGCCCTCGAGGAAGGTGCGCAGCCGGGGGCCGAGCCGGTCCAGGAGCTCCCCGTCGCCCGCGAGATGGGCGTGCAGCAGCGGGTACATGTGCAGCGCCCAGCCGTTGTAGTGGTCGAACGACCGCCCGTCGCCGTCGGAGTACCAGCCCTGGCCCTGGTACCAGCCCTCCAGCAGGCCGAGCCCCCGCTCGATGGCGCGGGCCGTCTCGGCGTCGCCGCGTCCGACGGCCTCGAGGAAACCGGCCACGGTGAGGGGGAAGAGGTACCAGTTGTTGGGTGAGGGCTGGTGGCGCAGCGCGCCGCGCAGCCACTCCTCGGTGCGGTCCTGGGCGTCGGGCGGCAGCGCCTCCCAGGTCCACGGCGCGGTCAGCCGCAGGCCGAGGGCCACGGACGCGGACTCCACCATGGGCTGGCCCTGGGCCCCGTGATGGCCGATCACCGGCCAGGACTCGGCGTCCCCGCGCCCGGGGGTGAGGGTGCCGCGGGCGATCCCCGCGGTGTAGCGCTCCAGGATGCCGTGCTGGTCCTTGCCCGAGGCCCCGGCGGCGCGGAAGGCGGCGAGGAGGAAGGTACGGGCGAACCCTTCGAGCCCGTCGGAGCGCACCCCGGACTGGGACGGCGGGCCGGGCAGGTCGATCAGGGCCTGGCCGGGGGTGGCGTAGCGGAGGGCGGCGTGCAGCATGCCGTCCGCGGCGGCCTCCCAGTGGGCGCGGGTGTAGCCGGTGTGGGGGCTGAGGGCGCGGTCGTCGGCGGGGAGGAGGAAGGGGAGCTCGGGCATGGCGGGGTGGGCCTCCTGGGGGTCGCGGGGCATGAGAGGGCGCGCGCACAGGTACAGGTGGGGTGGCGCGCCCCTTTATGCCGAGCGGTCGAGGATCTCCGGTCGTACGGGGTGGGCGAAGGGGCGGCCGGTGACGTAGTGCTCGATCTCGCCGATGGCGAGGTCGGCCAGCCGGCGCAGCTCACCGCTCTTGGATCCGGCGATGTGCGGGGTGATGAGCGCGTTGTCGCAGTCGTAGAGCGGGGAGGTGGCGGGCAGCAGCTCCGGCACGGTGACGTCGAGGACGGCGCGGATCCGCCCGGCCACCACCTCCTCGGTGAGCGCCTCCTGGTCCACCACCGCCCCGCGCGCGGTGTTGATGAGCGTGGCGCCGTCCGGCATGGCGGCCAGCAGCTCCCGGCTGACCAGGCCCTCGGTGGCGGGCAGCAGGGGGGTGTGGACGCTGATGACATCGCTGCCGGCGAAGAGCTCCCGCAACGGCACCGGGCGCGCCCCGAGTTCCTTCGCCTCCTGAGCGGTGACATACGGGTCGTAGAGCAGCAGGTCGAGGTCGTACGGGCGCAGCAGCTCGATCACCCGGCGGCCGATGGCGGAGGCGCTGAGGATGCCCACCGTCCGGCGGTAGTTGCCCGCGTCCGGATAGCGCTCGTTCCAGTCGATCGTGCGCCGCTCGGCGCGGTAGTCCCGGGCGATGTCCAGGACGCGCTTGTTGGACAGCAGGATCATGGCGACGGTGTACTCGGCGACGGGCAGGGCGTTGGCCGCGGCCGCCGAGGAGACCGCGATGCCGCGCTCCCAGCAGGCGTCGGTGATGTGGTGGCGCACGGTGCCCGCGGTGTGCACCACGGCGCGCAGCCGGGGCGCGGCGTCGAGCGTGCGGCGGTCCAGGGGCGGGCAGCCCCAGCCGGTGACCAGCAGTTCGGTGTCGGCGAGTGCGCGGCGGGCGGCCGGGGTGGTGAAGTCGTCGATGACGAGGCCGGGGTCGAGGTCGAGGAGGTCGATGAGCCGGTCCAGGCTCGCGGCCCCGAGCACCTGCCGGGCCGACCGCTCGGCCATGGCCAGGGCGGCGCGGGGGCGGCGGCGGGCGGAGAGGTGGCTTGCGGTCACTTGACGCTCCCTGCGGTCAGTCCGGACTTCCAGTAGCGCTGCAACAGGACGAACGCCACGATCAGCGGCACGACGGCGAGCAGTGAGCCGATGACCACGAGGGGGTAGTACTCGGGCGAGACGGTGGCGGCGCTGTTCCAGGTGTAGAGGCCGAGGCTGAGCGGATACAGGTGCTGGTCGGAGAGCATCACCATCGGAAGGAAGAAGTTGTTCCAGATGGCCGTGAGCTGAAAGAGGAAGACGGTCACGAATCCGGGCCCGAGCATCCGCAGGCTGACCCGTACATAGGTCTGGAGCTCGCCCGCGCCGTCGACCCGGGACGCCTCCAGCACCTCGTTGGGCACATAGCCGCTGCTGAGCAGGCGGGCGAGATAGACGCCGAAGGGGTTGAAGAGCACCGGGATGAAGACCGCCCAGAAGGTGTTGACCATCCCGATCTCGGAGGCCACCAGATAGAGCGGAAGGGCCAGCACGGTCGGCGGCACCATGACGCCGGTGAGGACGAGCCCGAAGAACTTCTCCTTGTGCCGGAACTCGTACTTGTCGAAGGCGTAGCCCGCGGCGACGCTGATGAGCGAGCCGACCAGGGCCCCGACGACCGCGTACAGCAGGCTGTTGACGTACCACTCGCCGTAGAGCCCGCCGTCCATGGAGAACAGATCGGAGAGGTTGCGGCCGAAGGAGAAGTCGCCGAGCGAGAAGATGTCGCTGCCGAAGAGGGCGTCGGCGTTCTTGGTGGACGCCAGCAGCAGCCACAGCGCGGGCAGCATGGTGTAGAGGGCGGCGATCAGGACCACGGCGTTGGCGATGCCGCGGCTGGTCAGCTTGGAGCCGCCGAAGGGCTTGCCGAGCGGCTTGGACGGTCCCCGGGAGGGGGTCACCGGGGTGGTGGGTGTGGTCGTGGTCATCACGCTCTCCGTTCCCGGCGGCCCGACCAGCGCGTCACGGCGTACGACAGGACGCAGGTGACGATCAGGAGGATGACGGAGGCCGCGGAGGCGAGTCCGTAGTTGTTGCGGCGGAAGGCCGCGTCGTAGATGTACATGTTCGGGGTGAAGCGGGAGTTGACCATCGGGGTGGCCTGGTTCATCAGCATGGGCTCGGTGAACAGCTGGAGCGCGCCGATCAGGGAGAACATGCACACCATCACCACCGAGCCCCTGATGATGGGCACCTTGACCTGGAGCGCGGTGCGGATGCCGCCGGCGCCGTCGATGGTCGCCGCCTCGATCACCTCGCGCGGCAGCGCCTGGAGCGCGGCGTAGAAGATGATCATGTTGTAGCCGAGGCCGCTCCACAGGGCGATGTTGACGATCGACGGGAGCACGGTGTGCAGGCCGAGGAAGTCGATGGTGATGTCGGCCTGGGCGAAGAGTTTGATGACCGGGCTGAGCCCCGGGGTGTAGAGGTACAGCCAGATGACGGCCGCGATGATGCCGGGGACGGCGTGCGGCAGGTAGAGCAGCATCTGCGAGGTCCGCCGCAGCCGGATGAGGCCCGAGTCGAGCAGCAGGGCGAGCGCGAGGGCGCTGACGACCACGGTGGGAACGAAGATCACGCAGTAGAGGGCGATGGTGCCGAACCCGGAGAGGAAGCTGGGGTCCTGCAACACCGCGAGATAGCTGCGCAGCCCGGTGAAGACGGTCTCCCCGCCGCCGAAGCCGAGCCCGCTGTGGTCCTCGCCGAAGAGGCTGAGGTAGATGGCGTAGCCGACGGGGACGAGGAAGACGGCGATGAGCAGCGCCGTGAAGGGGGTCAGCAGAACGGTGGCGGCGATCCGCTGCTGGCGCCGTCCGGTTCTGCGGGGCGGGTCGGCGGCGGCCGCCGGTGGCGGCGCCGTCCGTCTTGAGGACGTGACTGTGCTCACGGGGTACCTCGGCTCAGGCGTGGTGAGTACGGCTTGTGAAGGTGCGGGGTGAGGTGGCGGGGCGGGCTCAGCCGGTGGTGACCGACAGGCCGAGGCTCTTCAGGTCGGGCATGGTTCTGCTCTGGGCTTCGCGCAGGGCCTCCAGGACGGTGCCGCTGCCGACCCCGGCCCGGGCGAGCCCGTCGTCGCCCGAGGTGGTGGTCGACACCATCCGCGGCCCCCACTTCCAGCTGGAGGTGATCAACTCGGCCTGCTTCCCGAAGAGGCCGAAGATGTCCTGTCCGGAGAAGTAGCTGGTGTCCATCTCCTTTCGGGCGACCGGGACGAGGCTGGGCACGGACGGGAAGGCGCTGCTGACGCCACTGGCGAGCTTGGCCTTCAGCGCGTCGGGGCTGGTCACCATCCAGGAGATGAACTCCATGGCCTCCTTGGGGTGCCGGCTGTCCTTGGTGACCATGAAGGTCGAGCCGCCCTGGGTGCTCACCTTGGGCTTCGCCGGGTCCCACTGCGGCATCGGCGCGATGGCCCATTTGCCCTTGCCGTCGGGCGTGGACGCCATCATCGAGCCCGCGGCCCAGGCGCCCGCCAGATATCCGGCCGTCTCACCGCTGCGCAGATGGGCCCGCCACTGCTGGCTGGAGCCCGGTTCGACGCGCACCAGGTCCTCGTCCTTCAGCCGCTGCCAGTAGCCCGCGACCTTGCGGGTGGGGGCGTCGTCCATGGAGACGCGCCAGGTGTCGTGGGAGGTCTGGTACCACTGGGCCCCGGCCTGCCAGGCGTACCCGGCCATGTAGAGGGTGCCGCCGGTGGTGAAGAGGCTGGCGATCCGGGAGCGGGGCTGGGCCTTCTTGAGCTCGCGGGCCGAACTCTCGAACTCCGCCCAGGTCTTGGGGACGGGGATGTGGTTCTTGGTGAAGATGTCCTTGCGGTACAGGAAGACCATCGGCTCGATGTCCACCGGTACGGCGTAGGTGCGCCCGTCGAAGGTGGTGAGGTCCAGCGCCTGCGGCAGGATCTTGCGGCGTACCGAGTCGGGCAGCAGCTTGGAGATGTCCCGGGGCACGCCGTCGATGGTGAAGCTGGGCAGCTGGGGGTATTCGACGGTGGCGACATCGGGGGAGTTGCCCGCGCGGGCGGCGTTGCTGAGCTTGGCCCAGCCGCCCTGTTCGCCGGAGGGGACCTGCTGGAAGTTGACCTTGATGTCGGTGTGGGTGCGGTTGAACTCGTCGACGACCTCCTGGCTGCCGCGCAGCGCCGACCAGAAGGTCAGGCGCACGGGGCCGTCACCGGCGGTGTCGGAGCCGCGGCTGGTGGAGCAGCCCGCCAGGACGAGGACGAGCAGCGTGAGCAGTGCGGTGGTGCCCGCCGTAGCCCGGTGTCCGGGCATCGGGCGTCCTGGGCGTCTGTGGCCAGGCATGGACCCTCCCCTGATTCAACGGTGGAGTCAGGGGGAATCCTGATCGCTTGACTGAAATTCCGTCAATACATCGAACAGAGGAAACTGAATCGGTCAAACGCTCAGTGGAGCGAGGCGGTGGAGTCCCGGACCACCAGGTCGGGCAGCAGCTCCAGATGGCGGGCGGCACCGGCCCACCGCCCGGTCCGGGTCCGCTCCAGCTGACGGGTCAGCAGCTCCAGCGCCGCCTGCCCGACCTCCCCCTTGGGCGGGGCCACGGCCGTCAGCGCGATCTGCCCCATGTCGGCGACCACATCGTTGTAGGCCACCACCGAGCAGTCGCGCGGCACCTCGATGCCCGCCTCGCGCAGCCGCTGGACCAGCACCAGCGCGTCCATGTCGCCGTGGATCAGGGCGGCGGTGGCCCGGGCGCGGCGCACCGCGGCGGCCAGGTCGGCCTCCCGCTCGTCGCGCGGGCGGGGATCGGGCCCCGCGGTGCGCGAGCTGAGCATCACCGGGCACTCCTCGCCGATGCCGCGGGCGGCGGTCTGCGCGGCGAACTCCGACCGGATCACCCGTGCGGTGGGGCTGTCGTCGCGCGCCGCGAGCACGATGCGCCGGTGCCCCAGCGAGATGAGGTGCTCCAGCGCCAGATGCACCCCGTAGGCGTGGTCCGAACGCACACAGTCCAGCCCGTAGATCGCGCTGCCCCGGTGGGGCCTGCGCTCCACCAGCACCACGGGGACCTCCAAGCCGGCGATCCAGGCGTGGTCCGCCCGCGCCTCCGCCTCGGTGCGCCAGCGCGGGGCGAGCAGCAGCCCCCGCGCGCCCGCGTCCAGCGCCTGGCGGACCGCGCGCTCGGTCCCGCGCTCGTCCGCGGCGATGTGCAGCGCGAGCCGCAGCCCGGTCTTCTCGGCGGCCTCGCGCGCCGCCTGGACGGCCTCGGTGAGGTAGGTGTTGCGCTCCGGGACCACCATGCCGATGGTGTCGCCGGTGGCGGTGGACTCCTGGGCCATGGGCCGCAGCGAGCGCGCCACCCCGTGGCCGCGGCGCAGCTCGCCGCGCTGGGCCAGCTCCTCCACGTCCCGCCGTACGGTGACGACGGACACCGCCAGCTCATCCGCGAGATCGGTGATCCGGGCGCTGCCCCGGGCCTCCACCAGGGCCGCGATCCGTGCCTGCCGCTTCTGCGCCGGCTCCCGCATGTTCCCCACCTCCGACGCGATCGGCTTTGGTTTTCGTATCGAAACACCGCCATAGTAGCGATCATTCGATCAGAAAACAGTCGTCGGGTGGCCGGGGCGGTCAGCAGTCGGTGATCCCCCGCGCCCGCAGGGCCGTCCGCAGCGCCCGGGTCGCGTAGTACGTACGCGACTTGACGGTTCCGGGAGGCACCCCGAGTGCCCGGGCCGCCTGGCTCACACTGCGGTCCAGATAGTGCAGATGCAGCAGCACCTCCCGCTGCGGGGGCGCCAGGTCCGCCAGGGCGTCCCACACCACCCGGGCGGTGAGCGCCTGATCGACCGGGTCCGGCGCGGCCGGAACCGCCAGGTCGGCCTCACCGGCCGGCTCCATCCGCGGCTCCACCTGGTCCTGGTGGGCGTCGCCGACGAGATCGCCGACCAGATCGCCGACCACCGTGAACAGCCGATGGCGGGCGGAGGCGTCCATGGGGCCGATGTCCATCGGCCGCAGCCAGGCCCGGATCGCCACCTCCTGCACGATGTCCTGGGCCCGGTGCCAGTCCCCACCCAGCAGCCGGGCGGCCAGCCGGTGCAGCGCCGAACCGTGGCGCCGGTACAGCGTCGTCAAGAAGGCGTCGGCGTCGGTCATGACGGCCGCCGCGTTGAAGTCCATCGTCCCGTTCCCCCCGAGGCGAATGTGTGAATGGCGGGAGCGTAAAAGAAGGGGACGCCGATTGAGTGACGAAAGTCTGACGCCACACGTCGGCCGGAAGAGCACGGTGCCCGAAACGGGCTCGACTAAGATCCCCAGTTGTGCGATTTACGGTGTTAGGCCCGGTCAGGGCGTGGCGTTCGGGCGCCGAACTGGAGCTTGGCCCGCCCAAACAGCGAGCGCTGCTCGCGCTGTTGCTGGTGCGGGCGGGGCAGCCGGTGGCGCTCAGCGAGATCGTCGACGTCCTCTGGGCACAGGATCCGCCGAGCACCGCGGTGAACGTGGTGCACCGCCATGTGGGCTCGGTGCGCCGGCTGCTGGAACCGGGGCTGGCGGCGCGGGCGGAGGGCAGCCGGCTGGTGCGCAGCTCCGGCGGCTACCGGCTGAACACCGACCCGGACGCGCTGGATCTGCTGCGCTTCCGGCATCTGAGCGAGTCGGCCCGGCGCACCGCCGCCGAGGGGGAGCCGGAGCGGGGGGCCGAGCTCTTCGCCCAGGCGCTCGCCCTGTGGCAGGGGCCGACCGCCACCGGGGTCCCCTCCGACATCCAGGCCCATCCCGTCTTCTCCGGTGTCGACCGTGAACTTCTGGCCATCGCCAAGGAGGCCGCCACCACGGCGCTGGCCTCTACGGTGCCGGAGCAACTGCCCACCGTGCTCCAGCAGTTCGCCGCCCATCACACGCTGGACGAAACCCTCCAGGCCCAGCTGATCCGGGTGCTCGCCACCACCGGACGGCGGGCCGAGGCGCTGGAGGTCTTCTCCTCCGCGCGGAACCGGCTGGCGGACCAGCTCGGCGTGGCACCCGGCCCGGAATTGCGCGCCGCCCACCGCGAGGTGGTGCCCCGGTCGACCCCGGCCCCCGCCGAGCCGGTCCAGCCGCCCCCTCCGGAGACGCCGCCCACCCCGGCGGTCCGCCCGGCGCAACTGCCGCCCGACCTGCCCGCGTTCAGCGGACGCCACAGCGAACTCGCCGGTATCCAGGCCCTGCTGCCCGAGGGCTCCGGGATCGCCTCACCGGCCCCGCTGGTGATCAGCGCGATCGACGGGATGGCCGGGATCGGCAAGACCGCGCTGGCCGTGCACTGGGCGCACCGGATCGCCCACCGGTTTCCGGACGGACAGCTCTACGCCAATCTGCGCGGCTTCGATCCGACCGGCTCGATGATGTCGCCGAACGAGGCGCTGCGCGGATTCCTCCACGCGCTGGGGATCCCGCCCAGCCGGGTGCCCACGGGTCTGGACGCCAAGACCGCGCTGTACCGCAGTCTGCTGGCGGGGCGGCGGATGCTGGTCCTGCTGGACAATGTGGTGGACTCCCAGCACGTACGGCCGCTGCTGCCCGGCTCCCCCGGCTGTCTGACCATCGTCACCAGCCGCAATCAGCTGCACGGTCTGATAGCCGGCGAAGGGGCCCGTCCTCTTACTCTGGGGCCGCTGTCCCCGGCCGAGTCCCATGAGGCACTCGTCCGGCGGCTGGGCACGGACCGGGTCGCCGCGGAGCCGCAGGCGGTGGCGACCATCATCCGGCTGTGCGGGCGGCTGCCGCTCGCACTGGCGGTGGTGGCCGCCCGCGCCGCGACCCGTCCCTCCTTTCCCCTTTCTTCTGTCGCCGCGGAGTTGCGCGAGAGCCAGGGCAACCTCGACGCGTTCGCGGGCGCCGATCCGAGCACCGACGCGCGGTGCGTCTTCTCCTGGTCCTACCGGGCGCTGGAGCCGGAGGCCGCCCGGCTGTTCCGGCTGCTCGCCCTGCATCCGGGGCCCGAGGTCTCCACCGCGGCGGCCGCGAGCCTGGCCGGACTGCCGCTCCGGGTCACCCGGGCCCTGCTGGCCGCGCTCACCCGGGCCCATCTGCTGGTGGAGCACGACCCGGGCCGCTACACCTTCCACGATCTGCTGCGGGCCTACGCGATGGAGCTGGTCCAGGACCATGAGGCGGAGGAGATCCGCCAGGACGCCCGGCACCGGATGTTCGACCACTATCTGCACACCGCGCGCACCGCCGCCACGCGGCTCACCCCGCACCGGACCGAACCGCTGCCCGTGTCCCCGGCCCGACCCGACGCGGCGCCCGAGCACCTGGCCGGCCAGGAGCGCGCCGGGGCATGGCTCTCGGCCGAGCGCCGCGTACTGCTGTCGGTCGTCGAGCACGCGCGGGACCACGGATTCCCGACCCACGCCTGGCAGTTGGCGGTGACGCTGGAGCTCTTCCTGGACCGGCGCGGCCACTGGCAGGAGCAGACCGCCATCCAGCGCACCGCGCTGGGGGCGGCCCGGGCGCTGTCGGATCGGCTCGGCCAGGCGCACAGCCACCGCACCCTGGGCTTCGCCGAGGGACGGCTGGGCCGGTACGAGGAGGCGTACGGCCATCTGGAGCGGGCGCTTGAGCTGTTCACGGAGCTCGGCGAGCGGGCCGGGCAGGCCCGCACCCTGCGCGCCCTGGCCTTCCTGGCCAACTGTCAGGGCCGCTCCCAGGAGGCGCTGGACCACTACCGGCCGGCGCTCGCCCACTATGTCGGCCTGGACCACATCAGCGGTCAGGCCAGCGTGCTCAACGAGATCGGCTGGACCCATATCCTGCTCGGTGAGTACGAACACGCCCTGGCCCGCTGCCGGGAGGCCGTCGAACTGCACCGGCGGATCGGCGACGCGTCCGGCGAGGCCGCCGCGCTGGACAGCGTGGGGTACGCGTACCACCACCTCGGGCGGTATGGCCACGCCCTCACCTCCTACGGCCGGGCGCTCGCCATCTACCGCGAGATCAGCGACCGGTATCTGGAGGCCGACACCCTGCACCACCAGGGGGACACCCGGTTGGCCCAGGGCGATGTGGCCACCGCCCTCACCGACTGGCGGCGGGCCCTGGAAATTCTCCAGGAGCTGAACCACCCCGATGCCCGGGTCCTCGACGGCAAACTGGGGCAGTACCGGCAGTCGCCGCATCCGGCCTCGGCTCTGAGCAGATGACGGGGCCTGGTGGGCGTGGTCTTCCGCGTTGTCGCATCCACGGCGGGGCGCCTCCGGGTCGTCGGGACGGTGTGCGGCCGGGCCGCTCGGACGCGGCCGTACACCGGGTTCTCCCTGCCGTACGTACGGGCCCGGTGAGTTGCTCAACCGGGTGGGAAAAATCTTTGTGAGCGCCCTCCGGAGCGCGGCCGCGCAGGGTACCAGCAGGTAATGATCTCTGTCCCGGCTTTATTCACTAGTGATGAGGTCTCCACGACCGAGCCACACGAGGTACTAGCGTCCGGTGTCACTCCGAACCAAGGAGGGCGCTGTGCCATCAGCAAACCTCACCAGATCCATCGCCTCCAGCCGTACCATCGGCACCGGGCTCATCATCGGGGCGCTCGCCGTCACCCTGGCGGCGATCCTCATTCCGGTGTCGTTGTTCGGTGAGAGCAGCGTGGCCCAGCCGCGCAATGGCGTCACGGATGACGGCGGTGGGACGGTCAGCACCCAGTACGGGCCGCTCACGGCCACTGACCGGGACTTTGTCCGCAAAGTCAGGCTCGCCGGAACGTGGGAGCTCCCCGCCGGACGTCTCGCCCAGGAGCGTGACAGCCGGGATGCCGTGAAGACCGCCGGTGAGCATCTCATCGAGGGACACACCGAGCTCGACCGCCGCTCCGAGGAGGTCGGCCGGGCCCTCGGGATCCAGCTGCCCAGTCAGCCCAACGCTCAGCAGCAGGGCTGGCTGAATGAGATGACCAACGCCGGTAGCAGCGCCGAGTTCGAGCGGGTATTCGCAAACCGGTTGCGCGCCGCTCACGGCAAGGTGTTCAACCTTGTGGCGCAGGTGCGGGCCGAGAGCCGCAACTCCATGGTCAGATCTCTGGCCACCAGGGCCAATGCCATCGTTCTCGACCACATCACGGTCCTCGAGGACACCGGGCTTGTCGACTTCGACGCCCTCTAACGACTAAGTGAAGTGATCTCATGAGGCAACAGACCCACAAACGCGGGCGGTTCACGAACAAAACCGTCGCCATCGTCGCCGCGCTGGCGCTCGGCGGCGGCGGGGCCGCGATCATCGCCGCCAACGCGTCCGCCCACGGCGACAAGAGCGGCTCCGACCAGAACAACACCGTGGCCGCGAAGGCGGGGACGATCCAGTGCCCCGATGTGGGGCAGCAGCTGAGTGACGTGCCGTCGAAGGCCAGGCCCGAGGTCGACAAGAACCTGGCCGAGCTGGACAACCAGGTGGCCAAGGCGTACCAGCAGATGAACCAGCAGCAGGGTTCGAACGACGCCGTGCTCTCCAAGCTCAACGACGACCGTTCCCAGACGCTGGACAACATCGGCTCGGCCATGGGCGGCGACAACTCCCAGCTCCAGGGCATGGCCAACTGCAAGTGGCAGGAGGTCGCCAACCAGGCCGGTCAGCAGCAGGGCGGCGACCAGCAGGGCGGCCAGCAGCAGGGTGGCGACCAGCAAGGTGGCGACCAGCAAGGTGGCGACCAGCAGGGCGGCGACCAGCAAGGTGGTCAGCAAGGCGGCGACCAGCAGGGCGGCGAGGGCGCCAACGAGGTGCCCGGCAACGCCGGCGGCCAGGCGGGCAACGGCCCCTCGCAGGACGACTTCGTCGACATCACCAAGGTGCAGCCGAACGTCCAGCAGCCGCCGGAGGCCCAGGGGAACGGCTCCACCGGCACCTTCTCCTCGGAGTGCGGAGTCGGCGACCCCCAGCTGCGCAACAGTGACAACGTCATCGTCGCGCCCGGTGTCGGCAACGGCGCCCACCACATGCACGACTACGTCGGCAGCGACAAGAACGACGCGTTCGCCAACAACCAGACCTTCGAGCAGGGCGGCACCTCCTGCGAGAACCAGGACGACAAGTCGACCTACTACTGGCCCGTGGTCCGCGCCCAGGACGGCAAGGACGAGGCGGACGCCGACCAGCTCGGCGGTGGCCAGGAGGGCAACGTCGGCACGATCCTGACCCCCAAGAGCTCCAAGATCGAGTTCAAGGGCAACCCGCAGAGCAAGGTCACGGCGATGCCGAAGTTCCTGCGCATCATCACCGGTGACGCCAAGGCGTTCACCAACGGCGACAAGAACGCCAACGCCTCCTGGAGCTGCACCGGCTTCGAGGACCGGCAGCTGACCGACAAGTACCCGCTCTGCCCCGAGGGCAGCTCGGTCACCCGGACCTTCGACTTCCAGAGCTGCTGGGACGGCCAGAACATCGACAGCGCCAACCACCGTGACCACGTGGCGTTCGCCAACGAGGACGGCTCCTGCCCCAACGGCTTCAAGGCCATCCCCCAGCTGGTGAACACCATCACCTACGACGTGCCGGCCAACACCCCGTTCGCCGTGGACGGCTTCCCCGAGCAGTTGCACAAGCCCATCACGGACCACGACGACTTCATCAACGTGATGTCGGAGGACCTGATGAACGAGGCGGTGGACTGCATCAACAGCGGCAAGCAGTGCGGCTGATGGAACCCACTCACCAGGCGCGCGTCGGCCGGAAGGCCGGCGCGCGCCGCGCTGTCACCGGGCACTTACACCAGGCCGCGGACGACGACGCGGACGACGACCCGCCGGCGGCTGAGCACCCGGACACCGAGGGGTTCCCGGGCCCGGAACATACCGACCGACCGGTCCGTCCCCCCTCGGACCAGGAGCTCACCCGGCGGTTGGTGGCGGGCTACCGGTCGGGCAGCGCCAGTCCGGCCGCGGCCGACCTGCTCTACCGCCGCCATCACCCGGCGACCCTTCGCTACGCCCGGACCTGCTGCCGTGATCCCCATGACGCCGAGGACCTGGCCTCCGAGGCGTTCTTCCGCACCTTCCAGGCCGTTCGCGCCGGAGGCGGTCCGCGGGGTCCCTGGCGGCCGTATCTGCTCACCGTGGTGCGCCATACGGCGATGGAGTGGAGCGCCGGGGAGCGCCGGGTGCTGCTCACCGCCGACTTCGAGTCCTGGCGGCAGCACGCGCCCACGGCCGACCCCCAGCAGCATCTGGTGGCCCGGGAGGACCGCCGGTTGCTCATCCGCAGCTTCCGGGGACTCCCCGAGCGCTGGCAGACCGTGCTGTGGCTGACCCTGGTCGAGGAGGAGTCCCCGCACCGGGTGGCCATGGTCCTGGGCATCTCCCCCAGCGGGGTGACCTCACTGGCCTTCCGGGCCCGGGAGGGGCTGCGGGAGTCGTATCTGCGGGCCCATCTGGAGTCGGCGCGCGACGACCGGTGCCGGCACTACAGCGGCCCGCTCGGCGCCTCGGTGCGCCGCGGCGGGGTGCGCGGCCGGGCGCTCGCGCGCCATCTCGCCGAATGCGCCTTCTGCTCCCACGCGTACCGCGAACTGCTCGGCCTGAACGCCGCGATGCGCACGGCCCCGCGTACGGCGGCGCCCGCCGGGGCGCGGGGCTGAACCACTCCGCTCCGGCGATCCCGGCGGGCTCCCGGAGCCCCCACTGGGGACAGCGAAAACCGCCGGCCGCGTGAGCGCGGCCGGCGGTTCGCCCTTCTGTTGGCGGAGGTCCTGGTCAGAGTCCGTTGACGCGCGCCTCCCTGGCGATGCCCAGCGGCCGGACGCCGGGGGGCGCGCCGGTACGGGTCCGGCGGCTCACCCGGGACGCGTGGCGCCGTATCCGGTCCATCTGCGCCATCAGCCTGCGGCCGCGCAGCGCCATCTCCAGCTCGAAGCGTATTCGGGGGTCCCGGAGGCCGGGCCCGAAGAGCTTCTCGATCTGGCGCAGCCGGTATCGCACGGTCTGCGGATGCACCTTGAGGGCCTTGGCCGCCTCGGGCGCGCCACCGCCCTCCAGCCAGGCCAGCAGCGTCATCTGGAGGCGCTCGCTCTGCCGGGGGGTCAGCCCGACCAGCGGCTTGAGCCATCGGGCGGCCAGCGCCCGGACCAGCGACTCGTCCTGGAGGAGCAGCAGCATCGACAGATGGTCGTCGACGAAGAGCACCCGGGCCTCGGGGCCGGACCGGGCGGGCGCCAGGGTCAGCAGGCGCCGGGCCCAACGCACCGAGGACGACGCGTCGTTGAGCGGCACCACATGGCCCACGGCGGCGGTACGGCCGCGCAGCGCGGTCTCCAGCGCCGACCGGGTGCCGGGCTCGGCCGGGGTGGGTTCGCGCTCCGGGTCCTTCTCGCCCTCCTGGGCGGCGGCGGTGCCGGGGTCCGCGGTGGGTCCCGGGTCCGCGTCCGGGTCGGGGATCAGCAGGCACAGCTCGTCGCCGACCGCGCCGATGAGGGTGTCTCCCAGCACGGCGGCCAGCTGCGGCGCCTCGCCCGGGGTGGGCAGGGCGATGGCCTGCACCGTCTCGGGAAGCGGCCAGCGGGCGGCCCGGGAGAGCTCCACCAGGGTGCGCTCGGAGACCGCCACCTCGCCGATGAGGGCCTCGAACAGATCGCGCCGGGCCCGCTCGGGCGGCACCTCGGCCAGCGCCTCCTCACCGGAGGCGGCGGCCTGCTCGCCCGCGCCGTCCTCGCCCGCCTTGCGGTGGCCGAGTGCGGTCAGGAGAGCCTGCTCGACTCCCCATCGGACCTTGTCTCGCTCAGAGCCCTCCAGGAGTTCGGCGAATCCCGGAATTCTGTGCCGAAGGTTCTCAACCACCTCGTCGGCCAGGGACGGGAGTTCATTGCGCAGCACACGGGTCCACTCGCCACGGGGGCGGGACCAGATGCGGTTCACGAGTTCGCCCATCATTACCTCGTTCTTGCCGGGGGGAGACCTGGCCGTTGGGGGGTCGGTCAGGTCCGTGGAGGTTGCCTCCGTCACCGGTTCGTCCAGTACCGGTCAGGGAGTCGAGGGTCCTCCGCTACGTCATAGAGGACCCCGCCCCCTCCCGGTCCCGGCACTTTGCCGGTTCTTTGCCATTGAGACGACAGTGGATCAGCCGGGGACGGTGTGGGCACGGTTCGTCCACTAGAAGTTGTCACGTTACGACAAATCTTATGGAGATCAGGTGTACTTCCGAGAAGCTGCTGCCCCCAAGACGACTTTGACGTATCTCGTCACCCGCGCGAATCCGCGCGATCGGGAGGCTCCAATGTCCATGTCCCAAACGCCGCTCCCCTCCTCGCAGGGGCGTCACGGGGGACGCCGAGCTCGTGGCGGACGACGAGCCGCTCGCCGGACCCAGCAACATGATCCATCCGGACTGGGATGGCCACGCCATATCCGGATCTACGCCATCGTCGGCTCCATCGCCCTGTCCCTGTACGTGACATGGAGCGCCGGCGCGTTCTCGAAGATGTTCGTGTTCCTCGACTTCGGCGCGGGTGTGCTCGCGCTGGTCTGTCTCACCTCGGCGGTGCTGTGGGGGCTCGCCGCGACCGACCAGATGATCCTGAACTCCAAACAGCGGCTGCTGGCCCAGGCCATCCACCGGGCGGCCGCGGTCGCCGGACTGCTCTTCCTGGCCGTTCACATCTGGGTCAAGGTCGCGGAGAGCCACACCAACGCCGCGGCCATCGCGATACCGTTCGCTGACGCAAATCAGCCGGTGCTGATCGGGCTCGGCACCATCGCCGGCTATCTCTTCGTGATCGCCGCGGTGACCGGCGCGGCCCGCAGCTCGTTCGCCTCCAGGGGCAACTCCCGCTGGCGCTACCGCTGGTGGCGGGCGCTGCATGTGGGCGCCTACCCCGCGTGGTGCGCCGCGCTGATCCACGGTCTGAAGGCGGGACGCGCCGCCAAGATCTGGGCGACCTACGGCTACATCGCGGCGCTCGCCGGTGTGGCCATCGCGCTGTGGCTGCGGCTGGTCCAGCGGCGGCGCCAGGACGTCGACCGGGCGGACGGCATCGAGGTCAGGAACCCTCCGGCCCGCAGCATGCAGGAGGGCCGGACCCGGCGGCCCGATCCCGCCGTGCCACGCCCCCGTTCGGGCGAGCCCGGACGGCGTGACAGTCAGCCGCTCGGCGCCTCTCGCGGGTGGGACCGGTGATCACGACCAAACCCAGGCTGGCCTGTGTCGACCCGCCCCGGCTGCTGGCCGGGCTCGACGAGGTGTACCGGCTCGACCGCGTCGGCCATCTGACCGTCCATGGCACCATGCCCGCCCTCCGGGCGGACGAGCTCGTGGCGCTCGCGGAGAACATCGATCTGCGCGGGCGCGGCGGCGCCGGATTCCCCTTCGCCAAGAAGGTCCAGGCGGTCGTGGAGTCGGCCGGCCGGCGCGAGGGCCGCTGCGCGGTGGTGGTCAACGGCAGCGAGGGCGAGCCCAGTTGCCTCAAGGACACCGCGCTGCTGCTGCACACCCCGCATCTGGTGATCGACGGCGCCGTGCTGGCCGCCGAGGCGCTGGGCGCCGAGGAGGTGGCCATCGCGGTGCACCGCGAGGATGTCGAGGAGTCCGTGGCCGCCGCGATCGCCGAACGCGGCCCCAGCGGCGTCCCGGTGGGGGTGAGCCGCACCCCGGACCGGTTCGTGGCCGGTGAGGGCGGCGCGGTCATCAACGGCATCAGCGGCGCCCCGGCCATCCCCAACGGCCGGAAGATCCGGACCAGCGACAGCGGGCTCAGCGGACTGCCCACTCTGCTGTCCAACACCGAGACCTTCGCCCAGCTCGCGGTGGCCGCGCGGATGGGCGCGCTGCCGTACCGCTCGGTGGGGCTGCCCACCGAGCCGGGCACCACGCTGCTGACGGTCGGTGGCAAGTACGTCATGGAGACGCCCACCGGGGTGCCGCTGACCTACGTCCTGGAGCTGTGCGGCCTCACCCCCGGTCAGGCGGTGCTGGTGGGCGGCTACCACGGCAAGTGGCTGGACCCCAAGAGCATCAACGCCGCCACCATCTCCCGGGAGTCCATGAAGAAGTACGGCGCCCGGCTGGGCGCCGGCGCGGTGCTGCCCATCCCCGAGAACACCTGCCCGCTCGGCGAGACCGCGCGGATCGCGCGCTGGCTGGCCGCCGAGACGGCCGGGCAGTGCGGGCCCTGCTTCATCGGGCTGCCCGCGCTCGCGGACGCCATCGGGCAGGTGGAGCGCGGCGGCGGCCAGGCCTCGATCGACAATGTGCGCGCCTACGTCAACTCGGTGAAGAAGCGCGGGGCGTGCAGCCATCCCGATGGCACCGCCGGGTTCGTGACCACCGCGCTGGACGCGTTCCCCGAGGAGTTCGAGGCGCATGCGCTCGGCGCCGGCTGCGGACGGCCCACGATGGGGATCCTGCCGCTGCCGGAGGACGCGCTGCCGCTCGCCCTGCCGCCCGCCCCGCTGAACCCCGGGGCGCGCGACGAGCGCCGCCAGCGGGGGCCGATGGAGAAGCTCCTGGTGGACTGGTCGCTGTGCCAGGGCCATGGGCTGTGCGCGGACATCCTGCCGCCCGAGGTGCTGACGCTCGGGATCGACGGCTATCCGTCCTCGGCCAGCATGGAAGTGCCCCGGCAGCTGCGGGCGCAGGCGGTCCGCGCGGTCCGCCGCTGCCCCGCCCTGGCGCTGCGCATCGAGGAGTAGCCAGGGGACGATCAGCCGCACCACCGACACCGCGACGGCCGTGAGAAACGGCCGTCGACTGCTGTGCGCTCAGCGCTCCGGCGAATTTTGCGTCAGGTGACAAATTCCCAAGCCGCTGAACGCCGGTCCGCACGGGCTCCGTATGGGCATGGTGTCGGCGCAATCACCGCCGGACCGATCGAGACTGTAGAGGAATGGTCATGGAGAAGCGGCGTCACATCGCATTCGCCGGGGTGTCGGTAGCGATGGTTCTGCTGACGGCGGCTTGCGGCAGCAGCAAGGACAACAGCGCGGGCAGCGCCAATGTGCAGCCGGCGGGCGGCAGCCAGACCGTGGGTGCGGGGGCCTCCGCGTCGGCGGGCGCGGGGGCCGCGGCCGGGGCCGGCAGCGGGTACGAGGCGGGCGGTGACACCGGTGCCGGGGCGGGCGGCGAGGCCGAGCGCACCGGTCCGGCGAAGCAGCTGGCGGTCAAGGAGGACGCCAAGCTGGGCAAGTTCGTCACCGACAGCAAGGGCTGGACGCTCTACCGGTTCGACGAGGACACCCCCAAGCCGGCCAAGTCCAACTGCAACGACGACTGCGCCACCAAGTGGCCCGCGGTGCCCGCGGACGACGCCGCGGCCACCACCGGTATCGAGGCCGGCAAGCTGGGCTCGGTCACCCGCGCCGACGGCACCAAGCAGCTGACCCTGGCGGGCTGGCCGGTCTACCGCTTCGCGGGCGACAACAAGCCCGGTGACACCAAGGGCCAGGGCGTGGGCGGCACCTGGAACGCGCTGGCGCCCGACGGAAAGCCGGCCGGCAAGACCGCGGCCGCGGACGACAGCCTCCAGCTGATGGTCAACAACAACCCCGAGCTGGGCAAGATCATCGTGGACGGCAAGGGCATGACCGTCTACCGGTTCAACAAGGACAGCGCCTGGCCGATGAAGACCGGCTGCCTCGGCGCCTGCCTGGACACCTGGAAGCCCGTCAAGGCCGTGGACACCACCAAGGTCGCCGGGCTCGACGCGGCGAAGGTCACCTCCTTCAAGCGCCCCGACGGCACCAAGCAGGCGGCGTTCGACTGCTGGCTGCTGTACACCTTCACCGGGGACAAGAAGCCCGGTGACATCAACGGCCAGGGCGTGAAGGGCACCTGGTTCGCGGTCACCGACAAGGGCAAGAAGGCGGGCCAGTAAGGGAGACAGCCACTACTTTTGGTCCACCGCGGCGGGTGGCCCGAGGCATCAGAGCCCGGGCCGCCCCGCCGGATTTTCTACGGGAGGTTGTTGTGTCACTCGCTCTCCGTGCCACCGCGGTCGGCGCGGCCCTGCTGTTTCTGGCCGGCTGCGGTGGAGGCGATCGGACACATGGCGCCGGCCACGAGGAGAAGAAGGTGTCCCCCGCCACCAAGGAGTTCGCCAAACCCGGAAAGCCCGCGCAGCTGACGAAGATCGCCGACGCCATCGGCTGCAAGGCCACGATCATCACCGAGGCGGAGGAGCTGCGTCAGGGCTCCTGCGGGTCCGGTCAGAAGCGGTTCACGATGGTCACCTTCGCCACCGACAAGGGCCAGCACGACTGGCTGACCACGTCGAAGGACTACGGGGGCATGTACCTGGTCGGCAAGCGCTGGTCGGTCACCGGCCTGTCCATGGGCTCGCTGGAGCCCCTGCGCGAGAAGATCGGCGGATCCCTCGAGAAGGGGATGTCCATGTCCCACGGCGGATCCCATGGCGGGGCCAAGTCCGGGGGCGGCATGGACGGGATGGACGGCATGGAGGGCATGGACGGCTCGGCGAGCCACACGGGTCACGACGGGAAGAAGTGACCCGCGGCCCCCGCCGACCAGGCGGTGAGCGTGGCTCAGACGGTGAGCGTGGCTCAGACGGTGAGCGTGGCTCGGCCCCTCAGGCCGCCCGGGAGTCCGCCCACTTGACCAGGTCCGGGTCGGCGAGGGTGGAGACCCACACATCGACCGGCGGAGGCTCGTCCACCGGCTTCCGCGGGCCCACGCCGAGCACCCTCAGCCCGGCGCGCGAGGCGGACAGAAACCCGCAGTGGGAGTCCTCCACCGCGAGGGCGTCCTCGGGGGCCGCCCCGCACAGCCGGGCGGCCTCCAGATAGACGTCCGGGTACGGTTTGGGCCGCACGTCCCCCTCGGGGACCAGCACATGGCCGAAGTACCGCAGCAGCCCGGCCTTGGCGAGCCCGTCCTCGACGACGTCCCGCGGGCAGTTGCTGGCCACGGCCAGCGGTGCGAAGGCGGCCGCCTTGGCGACCAGTTGGGGCGCCCCCGGCATGGTGACCGGGTCGTCGGCCACCAGCCGGCGGAAGGCGTCCAGGAGTTGTCCGGTCATTTCGCCGGCGAGTTCGGGGCGACCGGCGAATTCGGCCAGCATTCGGCCGCATTCGGTGTAGTGGAGCCCCTTCGTGCGCCGCGCGATCTCCTCGTCGGGGGCGGTTCCATGGCTTCTGAGGACCACTTCGCGCGCCTCCTCCCAGTGTCGTTCGGAATCCATCAGGGTGCCGTCGCAGTCGAAGACGATGGCGGCTGGGGTCCATCCGAGAAACTTTTCGGCTGTCATCTGTCTGCCGTTCCATGGGAGGTGGAGGAATCGGCGCAGGGGATGCCTGTACCTGCGGGAGCCGCGCGGTGGAATGCGTCCCGGCGGCTCATGAGGGCGCTGTGCGCCGACCGCTGTTGTCGTACAGGCCGTGGGGTTCGCCTGCCCGAAACATAACGATCACTACGTTAGTTTGGTGACCCGCGGTAAGCAAGAGGCTACTGAGCGTCGGCGTTTTGTTCGTCGTTCGGCCTGCTCGTCGTCATATTGTTCGTCGCACGGTGCGTTCGTCGCTCAGAGGTACTGGAGCACGCCGACCGCCGTGCAGATACCGGCCTGGCGCAGCCGGAAGACACATGTCCGGCCGTGGGAGGTGCACTCGACCACGGCCGGCGGATACGACTCGGTGAAGCGGATCGCCTTCATCCGGCAGGCGACCGGCCGGGTCAGCGCCCCGCCGGTGGCCAGCGCCGCCGCCTGCCGGGCGCCCTCCAGCAGCACCAGGCCCGGCATATGGTCGCTCCAGTGGTCGAAGAAGAACGGATGACGGGGGTCGGCGGGGTCGAGGTAGACCACTCCCCCGTCCCGCACCACCAGCACGTCCCGGGCCGCCGGAACGGCCAGTTGCGCGGGTGAGGGCCGTACCGCGGCACGCAACCTGCGGCGCGCGGTGTGCCCGTGGACGGCGGCCCGGGTCTCCGCGTAGGTGGTGCCGTCGAGGAACCGCGCGGTGCCCCCGGCCCAGGCGAAGAGCTTGCCGCCCGCCGACAGCACGACATCCAGCCGCATCCCGGTGACGAAGCGTCCGCAGGGGCTGGTGCGGACGTCGGTGACGGCGGCCCGGCAGGTGATGTCGGAGGCCCCGTACGGCGCCCGGGGCTCGGTCTCGGGGTCCAGCCGGTAGGAGATGTCCCGGATCAGGAAGTGCGCCCCCGCGGGCACCGCGTAGTACCGCGTGGGGATGTAGATCCCCAGCTCGCGCAGGGTTTCCGCGATCATCAGCGGATGGTGGCGGCCGTCCCCGCCGTGCGGGAAGGTGGGATGGGACCTCGGCCACTGGGCCGCGGCCTCGAACCGGTTGTCACCGTGGTTGCGCACATCGGTGAGCAGCACCTCGGCCACCGAGACCCGGTGCACCGCCTCCCGCGCCACCGTGCGGGACCAGCTGAGCGGCCGCCCGGCGGGACCGGACGGCTCCGAAAGGCCATGAGCCTCACGAACGATCACCATAAAATACTAATAATGTTTGACCTGTCTCGCCTCATCACCATCTCAGGCCGAAAGTCCGCTAAGTTCTCCCCGTCACATCCGACGGGGAAGGACGGCGAACACCACGTGCAAGAACGGGCCGAACAGACACGCCGATCCCTTCTGGAGGCCGCAGCGTTCCTTTTCGACGAACGGGGATACGCGGGAACGAGCATCAGCGACATCACCTCCCGGTCCGGCCACACCAGCGGCGCGATCTATTTCCACTACACGAGCAAGGAAAGGCTCGCCCTCGCCGTGGTGGAGGAGCACTTCGCCACCTGGCCCCCGCTGATCGAGCGCTTCGCCGCACTCGACGCCCCGCCCCTGGAGCAACTCGTCCGGCTCAGCTTCGCGGTGGCCCGCGCCTTCCGCGACGACATCGTGGTGCGCGCCGGAGCCCGGCTGTGGGCCGAGCGCACCCTGATCGAGGCGCCCATGCCACCGCCCTTCGTGGGCTGGATCGACGCGGTGGGGCAGCTGATGGAGAAGGCGCGCGCCGAGGGCGATCTGGCCACGCATGTCGATCCACTGCCCGCCGCCCGGACCGTCGTATGCGCCTTCTTCGGGCTGCACACCGTCTCCGAGGCGCTCGACGGGCGGCGGCTGGTCGAGGACCGGCTGGCCGATCTGTGGACCCTGCTGCTGCCCTCCCTCCAGGCCCGGCCCGGGGACACATCGGGCCTGCTGGCGCTCGCCCGCGCCGACGCCGCGCCGCCGTCAGAGTGAGGCGCCCGCGCACATCACCAGCGTCTGGCCGGTGACCGCGCCGCCCTCCGGGCCCAGCAGGAACGACGTCAGCCCCGCCACCTCCTCCGGACGGACCAGCCGCCCCAGCGGTGGCATCACCGGCGGGGTGCGGCTCCGGCCAGGGTCCCGCAGCATGGGGGTGTCCGTCGGCCCCGGCGCCACCACGTTCACCGTGACCGCCCTCGGCGCCAGCTCGGCCGCCCAGGACCGGGCCAGGGCGGGCAGCGCCGCCTTGGTGGCGGCGTACTGGCTCTTGCCGGGGACACCCGTCATCGTCCGGCTGCCCACCAGCACCACCCGCCCGCCGTCCGCGACCCGGTCCACCAGCGTGTCCACCAGGACGCCCGCCGCCTGCACATGGATCCGCCACATGAGGGATCCGTCCTCGGGGTCGAGCTCCCCCAGCCGCGCCGAGCGCTGAACGCCCGCCGCGTGCACGATCGCGTCCACCCCGGACACCGGGGCGAGCACCTCGGGGAGGGTCTCCGGGCGGGACAGATCGCCCGGGATCCAGTGCAGCCGGGTGGCCGGGTGCTCGGGGGCCGTACGGCCGATCCCGGTGATCCGCCACCCCTCGTCCAGCAGCCGGGCGGCGATCGCGGCGCCGATACCGGAGCTGACACCGGTGACCACGGCGTGGCGGGGCTCAGCCATCGGCCGCCCAATCCGGTGCGACGCGGACGTACTTGATGGCCTGGCGGTGGTAGGTGTACGCGATGTGCAGCGTGCCGTCGGTCCCCTGCCGGATGGTGGGGTAGGACAGTTCGCGATTGAGCCGGTCGCGTGAGTTGTTGGTCAGGCAGTGGCCGTCGCCGGTGTCCAGATCGCGCCGTACGGGCCAGGTCAGGCCGTGGTCGGAGGAGAGCGCGAGGGTCATCGGGGCACGGGGCGCGCCCCAGAAGGCGCCGGGCGCGGTGTCGTCCGGTGTGGCGGCCGGGGCCGGTGTCCCTCCTGTCCGCCCCTCGTCGTCGATCTCGTCGTAGAGGGACACCCGGCGGGCCGTGGCGTCCGCGCGGCTGCTGTGGTTGTAGACCAGCGCGAGCCGTCCGTCGGCGAGCGGGACGTACTGCACGGAGGAGTTGTTGTTGGGCAGTTCGGTGCGGACCGGCTCGCTCCAGGTCTCCCCGCCGTCGGTGCTGTGCGAGCGGTACACCGCGTCCGCCCAGCGGCTGCGGAAGAGGGCCAGCAGGGTGGTGTCCGGCAGTTGGTGGACGTTCATGTGCACACAGCCGGTCGAGCCCGGCACCGGCCGCTCGCGCCAGGTGCGCCCCTGGTCATCGCTGATCATCACCGCGCTGGTGTCGCGGTCGCCGACCCATCTGACGCCCGGGGTGGCCACGCAGTGGAACACCGGCAGCAGCCACCGCCCCGAGTCCAGGACGGCCACCGGCTGACGGATGAACACCCCGCCCGCCTCGGTGGCCGGGAACAGCCTACGCGGCGCGCCCCAGGTGGCGCCCGCGTCGGCGGACACCCGCAGCCGGACCTCGGCGGTGTCCTGATCGCCCGCCCGCTGGGCGGTGTACAGCAGCCACAGCTCCCCGGCGGGGGTGGGGAACAGCAGCGGGTTCTGCTCCGAGCGGGTGTCGTCGTCCGAGAGCCGGACCGGCTCGGTCCAGGTGTCGGCCCCCGGCGCGAGCCGGGAGCACCACACCGAGATGTCCGGCACGCCCTCCTGCGTACCCCCGAACCACACACACCCGAGGGCCCCTCCGGGCAGCACGGTGAGGTTCGCGGCGTGGTTCTGCACGGCGGGCGCGGGCAGGAACGCCTCCTGAAGCCCCGGGTCCCCCGGGCGCGCCCGAAGCCGCCCGTCCGTCAGCGGTATCGCGGTGTCATCGTCGGCGGTCATGGTCGCCGGGCTCCTCATGGTCGTGGTGGTACGGGTTCGGGGGAACTACCGGTTGTGCGCCGCTCCTGGTTCCCGGCCGGCCGCGACGGACTCCCCGTCGGCCGCGACGGACTCCTGGTCGGTCGCGATCGCGGACACGAGGGCGCGCGGTTTGCGACCCCGCATGGTCGTCGGGTCGAGCGCCGCCCGTCGCAGCGCCCTGGTGTAGGGCTCGGCGGGCGCGGAGAGCACCCTGTCCGTGGGCCCGGATTCGACGATCCTCCCGGCGCGCATCACCACCACCTCGGAGCTGATCTCGCGGACCACACCGAGGTTGTGCGAGATGACGATGTAGGCGAGCCCCTGTTCGGCCTGGAGCTCCCGCAGCAGCTGGAGCACCTGGGCCTGTACGGAGACGTCCAGCGCGGAGGTGGCCTCGTCGCACACCAGCAGCTCGGGGCCGCTGGCCAGGGCGCGGGCGATGCCGATCCGCTGCCGCTGGCCGCCGGAGAACTCGGCCGGGCGGCGCTGGAGCGCACCGGCGGGCAGCCCGACCTGGTCGATGAGGGCGGCGGCGCGGCGGGCGCGTTCGGCCCCGGAGCGCACGCCGTTCAGCCGCAGCGGCTCGGCCACGATCTCCTCGGCCGTCAGATGCGGGTCCAGGGAGCCGTACGGATCCTGGAAGACCATCTGCACCCGCTTGCGCAGCGGACGCAGCCGCCGCTCGGGCAGGCCCGCGATATCGGTTCCGTCGAGCAGGATCCGGCCCCGGGTGGGGCGCAGCAGCCGGACGATGGCGCGGGCGATGGTGGACTTGCCGCAGCCGGACTCGCCGACGACGCCGAGCGCACCGCCGGGCGGGACGGCGAAGCTGACGCCGTCCACCGCGCGGAAGACACCGCCGGCGACCGGGTATTCGACCACCAGGTCCTCGACGGCCAGCAGGGGTGTGGGGGTCACAGCGCCTCCTCGGTGACGGCGGCCTCGGGGGTCTCGTCCCAGGGGCCCAGGGCGGGCACGGCGGCGAGCAGATCGCGGGTGTACCGCTCGCGGGGGTGGTCCACGATCTGTTCCACCGGTCCGGACTCCACGAATCGGCCGTCGCGCATGACGTGGATGCGGTCGGAGACCAGCCGGGCCACCCCCAGGTCGTGGGTGATCATCAGGATGCCGATGTCGGTGCGTTCCTGGAGCTCCATCAGCAGGTCGAGGACGCCCGCCTGGACGGTGACGTCGAGCGCCGAGGTCGGCTCGTCGGCCACCAGCAGCCGGGGCTCGGCGGCCAGGGCGATGGCGATGAGGACGCGCTGGAGCATGCCGCCGGAGAACTGGTGGGGGTAGGCGCCCCAGCGGGTCTCGGGGCGGGGGATCCGTACCCGGCCGAGCAGTTCGACGCCCTTGGCGCGGGCGTCGGCGCGGGACATCCCCGGGTGGCGCAGCCGGAGCGCCTCGCCCAGCTGACGGCCGATGGTGTGCACCGGGCTGAGCGCGGTCATCGGGTCCTGGGGGATCAGGGACACCCCGCGGCCGCGGATCCGCCCGGCGGCGGTGGCGTCGGCGATGACGTCGGCACCGAAGATCCGGGCGGTTCCGGAGAGGACGGCGAGCCCTTCGGGCAGCAGCCGCAGCAGCCCCATCGCGGTGGTGGACTTGCCGGAGCCGGACTCGCCGATGATGGTCACCGTCTCGCCGGGGCCGATGGTGAAGCCGACCCCGTCGACCGCGCGCACCACACCGCGGTCGGTGATCAGCTCGATCTGGAGGTCCTCGACCTCCAGCAGCGGGGCGTTCGCCGGGGTGTTCGCCGGGGCGCTCATCGGAGTGCTCGTCGTGTCGCTCATCGGGAGCTCTCCGTCGTACGCCGTCGGGTGCGGTCGCGCAGTCCGTCGCCCAGCAGGTTGACCCCGACCACCAGCAGCACGATGACGAGGCCGGGCAGGGTCACCAGCCACCAGGAGGTGGTGATGTAGTCCTGGCCGTCGGAGATGATCCGGCCCCAGGTGGCGAACGGCCGCTGGGGGCCGGCGCCGAGGTAGCTGAGGGCGCTCTCCAGCAGCACCGCCTGGGCGAGCAGCAGCAGGACCACGAGAGATGCCTGGCGGACGATGTTGGGGATGACATGGCGGGCCAGGATGGCGATCCGGGGCAGCCCCAGCACCTGGGCCGCGGCCACATACGGCTTCTCCCGCTCGACCAGCACCAGGGACCGGGTCAGCCGGGCCACCTCGGGCCACTGGGCGATGGCGATGACGCAGGTGATGACGGTGACGGACGGGCCGAAGAGGGCCACCACGAGCAGCAGCATCATCAGCAGCGGCAGCGACATCTGGGCCTCCAGCAGCCGGGAGACGACGGCGTCCACCCAGCGGCCGTAGTACCCGGCGGCGGCGCCCGCGACGATGCCGATGAGGCCGGAGACGACGACGGCGAGCACCCCGACCGTCAGGGACACCTGGCCGCCGTGCAGCACCCGGGAGAGCACATCGCGGCCGAGCTGGTCGGTGCCGAAGAGATGGCCGTCGGTCAGCGGGGCGAGCCGGCGCCGGGAGAGGTCCTGGTCGCCCGCGCCGGGCAGGGGCAGCACCTGGGCGAGGGCCACGGGCACCACCACCAGCAGGGTGCACACCGCGCCCGCCCACAGCTTCAGGCTCGCGCTGCGGCGGCGCCGGGTGGCGGTGGCGCGGGCCAGATCCCTGGCGGTGACCGCGCTGGCGCGGGTCCCGGGGCCGGCCTTGGCGGGGGCCGGGGGTTCGAGGGCGCCTTGCATCTCAGGCCGCCTTTCCCAGGCGTACCCGCGGGTCGAGCAGCGGGTACGCCAGGTCGATGAGGAGTTGGACGAGGACCGCCAGCGCGGCGGTGACCAGCACGGTCGCCTGGATCAGCGGATAGTCGCGGGTCTCCAGGGCGCGGACGACCAGCGAGCCGACCCCGGGCCAGCCGAAGACCACCTCGACCACCACGACTCCGTTGAGCATCGCGGCGAACCGGGTGCCGAGCGCGGTGAGCACCGGGATGGCGGAGTTGCCCATGGCGTAGCGCCAGGTCAGTACGCGGGTCGAGACCCCGCGGGAGCGGGCGACGGTGACGTACGGCGAGGCGAGCGCCGCCACCATCTCCCGGCGGACCAGCCGGGAGATCAGCGCCATCTGAAGGATCGCCACGGTGACGGTGGGCAGGATCAGTCCGCCCCAGGTGGTGAAGCCGGACGCGGGCAGCACCGGGACGGCCACGGCGAAGAGGGTCAGCAGCATCACGCCGATCCAGAAGTCCGGCATGGACTGCCCGGCGATGGTCAGCACGTTGGCGCCCAGCTCCCGCTTGGTGTCGGCTCGGCGGGCCATCCACACGCCGAGCGGCACGGCCACCACCGTGGTCAGGGCGATCGCGGAGAGGGAGAGGGTGATGGTGTACGGCACCCGGTCCAGCACCACGTCCAGGGCGGGCGCGTGGAAGGAGTAGCTGGTGCCGAGGTCGCCGGTGAACAGATCGCGCAGGAAGAGCCCGTACTGGGTGAGCAGTCCTCGGTCGAGGCCGAACTGCTCCCGGATCCGGGCGAGGTCCGCGGTGGAGGGGTTGGGCCCGGCCAGGGCGGCGGCGGGGTCGCCGGGGGCCATCCGGACCAGGACGAAGACGGTGGAGAGGGTCAGGAAGACGGTCAGGACGCTCTGGCCCAGGCGGCGTATCAGATAGCGCGTCACGGCTCAGCCCTCCAGGCGCACGGCGGCGAGGTCGTAGGAGTTGAGCTGGAGCAGGCCCACATCGCGCACCCGGGTGCGGCGGGCCAGCACCACATCGGGGACGAAGGCCCACAGGCAGGGGCGGGTGTCCCAGATCTGCCTCTGGACGGCGGCGAGCCGCTCGTTCCGCGTCTTCTCGTCGGTTTCGGCGGAGGCGTCGGCCAGCCGGGTGGCGATCCGGGGGAAGACATAGCCCTGGTAGGTGTCCCGGCTCTTTTCCTTCTCCGGCGTGCCGCCGTACATGCCCTGGAGGCTGGTGGAGGCGTGGCCGGTGGGGACGGAGAAGCCGTTGCCGAGCACGTCCCAGTCGCCGCGGCGGCCCTGCCGCCACTGCTGGATGTCGCCGCCCGGTTCGAACTGCTGGAGGCTGGCGCGGACGCCGACCCCGCGCAACATCTCCAGCACGGCCTCCATCACCGAGGTGTCCGCGGGGAACTCGCCCGACTCCCAGATGATCTTCACCTTGAGATCGCTCGCGCCCAGCGCGGCGAGGCGCTTGCGGGCCTCGCCGGGGTCGTGGACGTAACGCCCGGTGCGTACGGCCCCCTTGAGGGCGAGCGGGACGACGCCCTCGGCCTGCTGGGCCGAGTCGGTGAGCACATCGCGCACCAGGGCCTCGCCGTCGATGGCGTAGCTGAGCGCCTCGCGCACCCGGGCGTCGGCCAGCGGATGTCCGCGTGGCTTGCGGAAGTTGAAGAACAGCTGGTTGACGCGGGTGCCCGAGGTGCGGTCCAGGCGCACCCCCGGCAGTCCCTTGAGCTGCTCGGCGGAGTCGGGGGTGATGGTGTCGATGACGTCCAGCTCACCGCTGCGCACGGCGACGACTCGGCTGGACTCCTCGGGCACGAAGCGCACCCGGACCCGGTCCACGGTGGGGCGGCGGCCCCAGTACCGGTGGTTGACGGCGAGGGTGTACTCGCCGGTGCCGGAGTTGGCCGAGGTGACCACGTACGGGCCGGAGCCCGCCCCGCCGGACAGCTCCTCGGGCCGGTTCCGGGCGGCCGGGCTGATCAGGATGTTGGCCATCAGCTGGTCGAGGATGGGGACCGGGCGCTTGGTGTGCAGCCGGAAGGTGCGCCCGTCGACCGGCTCGACGGTGGGCATCTCGGGGAAGAGGCCGACGATGAACGAGCCGTTGACGCCCGCGTACATCTTCAGCGCGGTCGAGACGTCCTTGACGGTGACCGGAGTTCCGTCGGAGTAGCGGACCCCCTCGCGCAGCCGCACCGTCCAGGCGGTGGGCTCGGTCATCTCGAAGCGGTCGGCGAGCACGAGTTCGGGGCGGAGCCCCTTGCCGATCCGGGTCAGCGCCTGGCGCACCGCGCGCTGCACGGTGACCGCCGCGTCGAACTGGTTGAGCTTGTTGTCCAGGCTGACCAGCGAGCGGTTCAGCCCGAGACTGATGGCGCCGGGCCCGGGGGCGCCGGTGGGGCCCGCGCACCCGGTGAGCGGGGCGAGGGCGATACCTGCTGAGGCGCCTGCTCCGAGGCGCAGCACGGACCGGCGGCTGAGGGCCGGAGCGTAGGGGATACGGGTCATCGTTGACCTCTCGGCGTTCCTGAGGCGAGCGACGTGTCGGGCGAGCTACCGGCTCGCTCGACCCGTGCGGCGCCCGGATGACGGCCGTACGGGTCGAAGTGTCGCGGCGGTCACCGTGACATGGCTGCGCGCTTTACGCAATACCTCTCGCGCACTTCGCGCAACGTATGTCATCATCGGGGCCACGGAGGCGATGCCCATGGTGGTGGGCCGCTCTGCCTGTCATGGTCATTCGAGGAGGTACCGGTGGACATGACGCCCAGCCGGAGACTGCTGGCCATCGCGGATGACCTGTCGGGCGCCGCGGAGGTGGCGGCCGCGGTGCGCTCGCGCACAACACGCAGCCGGGTGCTGCTCCTCGGGGCGCCGGGCGCCGCCGGTACGGCAGCGGCCCTTCGCCCCCGCCATGTCGGCGAGGCGACCGTCCTGGACCTGGACTCCCGGTACCGTCCGGCGGCGGAGGCCGCGGAGGCGGTCCGCGAGGCGCTGCGGATGTCCTGGCCGGACGGGGGCGGCCGGGGCGGCTCGGGTGCGCCGGACGCCTTGGGCACGGACACCTTGGACACCTTGGACACCGTCGTCCTGAAGAAGATCGACTCGCAGCTGCGGGGCAATGTCGCCGCCGAGATCGCCGCCCTGGCGGAGGGCGGTGCGGGGGTGGTGCTCGCCCCCGCGCTGCCGATCGCCGGGCGCGTGGTGCGCTCGGGGGTGGTCCACATCGGCGGAGTGCCGCTCCACGAGGGCGACGCATGGCGCGCCGAGGCCGTCCCGCCGCCCGCCTCGGTGGCCCAGGCGCTGGGCGGCCTGCCCACCGCCCTGATCCCGCTCACGACCGTACGGTCCTCCCGCCCCACCCTGCTCACCGCCCTGCGCGCGGCCGCGACGGCGGGACGGGTGGCCATCTGCGACGCGGAGACGGACGCGGATCTCGACGCGATCGTCGAGGCATCGCTCGCGGACGGCCCCGGGATGCGGCTGGTCGGCTCGGGCGGCCTGGCCCTGGCCGTGGGCCGCCACCTGGCGACGGCCTTTTCGGTCACGGGAGTCCCGGCCACTCCGGGTGCCACGGGCCCGGCCGCCCCTGACGCCGGAGGCTCGGCTGCCACCGCCGTCCCGGCCACTCCAGCCGCCACCGGCCCGGTCACGAAGGACACCGGAAGCCCGGCCGCCACGGCCCCGGCCGCCCCCGGCACCACAGGCTCGGCTGCCACCGCCGTCCCGGCCGCGAAGGACACCGGAAGCCCGGGCGCCGCGGGCCCGGCCGCCCCCGGCACCACAGGCTCGCTTGCCACCGCCGTCCCGGCCAGTCCAGCCGCCACCGGCCCGGCCGCGAAGGACACTGAGAGCCCGGCCGCCACGGGCCCGGCCGCCCCTGACGCGGTCGCGGAGGACACCGGAAGCCCGGGCGCCGCGGGCCCGGCCGCCCCTGGCGCCGCAGGCTCGCTTGCCGCCGCCGTCGGGGGCGCGACCGTCTCGGGCGCCTTGGGCCGGGGCGCCCCCGACGTCACCGGGGCTTCGGCTCTCGCCACACCGGCGGCAGCCGCGTCGACGGACGGACCAGCCGCGCCCTCGGCGAGCACCGCGGCCGAACCCGACGCGGCCCCGCCGCCCTCGGCGTACACCGGGCGGCCGGTACTGGTCGTCGTGGGTACGGCCGAGCCGGCCGCCGTTGAACAGGTCCGGCGGCTGGTCGAGGACGGGGCGAGCCATCAACGGCTTCCGCTCGCGGGGCTGTTGGCCGACGGGCCCCCGGTGCGGCTGCCCGCGCTGACCGCCGCCGTCACCGTCGTCTCCCTCGGCGCCTCGCCCAAGTCCCCGGGCCCGGCGCCCGCGTACGAGGCGGTGCCCCTCCCCTCCCCCCGCGAAGCCGAGCCCATGTCCGGGCGGCGGCTGGTGCACGGGCTCGCCCGGGCCGTCCGTGCGGCCGTCGCCGCGCACCACGGGGCCGTCGACCTCGTGCTGACCGGTGGCGAGACGGCGCGCCGGGTACTGGACGCCCTGGCGGTGACCGAGCTCGACCCGGTCGGCCAGGTGCACCACGGCGCCGTCCATCTCCGCACCCCCGACGGGCGGTCCGTCGTGACCCGGCCGGGCAGCTTCGGCGATCCCGACTCCCTGCGCCACATCGTCCAGGCGCTGCGCCCCCACTCGACCGAACGGAAGGTCACCTCATGAACCCCTCCCCCCACCTCGCCCCCACCGGGGCCGCTGGTGCGGACACCGATCCCGCCCCGCTTCCGCTGATCGCGGTCACCATGGGCGACGGCACCGGCATCGGACCCGAGGTGGTCGTCCCCGCGCTGCTCGACCCGGACACCCTGCGGCGCTGCCGGCCGGTGGTCATCGGGGACGCGGAGCGACTGCGGCAGGCCGCCCGGCTGCGCGGCATCGCGTGCGAGGTCGTCACCGTGGCCGCGCCCGGCGAGGCGGCGTTCACCCCGGGCCGGATCAACGTCATCGACCTCGGGCTGCTCCCCGCCGATCTGCCCTGGGGCGAGCTCTCCCCGGTGGCCGGGGACGCGGCGTACCAGTACATACGGACCGCCGCCGAACTCGCGATGAACGGTGCGGTGCAGGGCATCTGCACCGCACCGCTCAACAAGAAGGCGCTGCACGCGGGCGGCCATGTCTTCCCCGGCCACACCGAGCTGCTGGCCCAGCTCACCGGGGTCGAGGAGGTGTCGATGATGCTGGCCACCCCCACGGTGAAGGTCATCCACGTCACCACCCACATCGGGCTCATCGACGCGGTCAAGAAGATCGAGCCCGGCCTGGTCGAGCGCACCGTGCGCCGCGGCCATGAGGCGATGGTCCGCGCCGGCACCCCCGAACCGGTCATCGGGGTGTGCGGGATCAATCCGCACGCCGGTGAGAACGGCCTGTTCGGCTACGGCGAGGAGGAGGAGAAGATCGTGCCCGCGCTGGAGGTACTGCGCGCGGACGGCATCGACGCCCGCGGCCCGCTCCCCGCCGACACCGCCTTCTTCCTGGCCGGGCGCGGGGACTACGACCTGATCGTGGCGATGTACCACGACCAGGGGCACGGCCCGGTCAAGGTGCTGGGTCTGGAGGCCGGGGTCAATCTGACCGTCGGACTGCCGGTCATCCGCACCTCCGTCGACCACGGCACCGCCTTCGACATCGCGGGTACTGGTGTGGCCGACGCCGGTAGCATGATCGAGGCGCTGCGGCAGGCCGCCGAGATGTCGCCGTCCCCCGCCCGCTGACGCGGGGAGCCACATTGAGGAACGCGAGGCCGAGTCCACGGTGAAGAACGCGAAAGACATGCCGGTGAACGGAGCGCGAGCCCGGCGCGACCAGATCGTCCACCTGGCCACGACCACGGGCCTGACCAGTGTGGAGGAGCTGTCCCGCACCTTCGGGGTCACCGCCTCCACCATCCGCCGCGACCTCGCCCAGCTCACCGCGGACGGCCGGCTGGCGCGGACGTACGGCGGGGCGATGGCCCTGGTGGCCCACCCGGAGGCGTCGCTGCGCCAGCGCACGGGCGAGGCGTTCGAGGCCAAGCGGGCCATCGCGCACTGGGCGGCGTCGACGGTGCGCGCCGGGGAGACGGTGCTGCTCGACGCCGGTTCGACCGTCGGCGCCCTCGCGCATGAACTGCGCACCGCCGAGGGGCTCACGGTGGCCACGACCGGGCTCACCGCGCTACAGGAGCTCGCCGATGTGGAGACCGTGCAGGTGGAATGCCTCGGCGGTACGCTCCGCCCGCTGAGCCAGAGCTTCCTCGGCCCGCTCGCCGAGGCCGCCCTGGAGCGCATGACCTTCGACCGGGTCTTCCTGGGCGCCGACGGGGTGACGGCCGAACACGGCATCTGCGAGGCGGATCTGCGCCAGACCCGGCTGAAGGAGCTGATGGCCCGCCGGGCGGAGGCGGTGTACGTCCTGGCCCACTCGGCGAAGATCGGCCGCCGCCCCTTCCACACCTGGGTACGGCTGCCGCCCGGCTGGACACTGGTGACCGACGGCGACGCGGACCCGGCAGAGCTCCGCGCACTACGCGCCCAGGGGGTCGAGGTCACCGTCGTCGAAGGCGAGTGAGCCGCGCCCATCATGCGCGGTCCGCGCACCCGGCGTACGTACGATGTGGGTGAACGATGGATGGTCCGGATGCCGCGTTCCGGGATCCGGCCGGGATCCGGACCAGGAAAACGTCGCCTGGCGACAGCGCGACCGCCGAGACCATGCGTACACCCCAGGGGACCGGGGCACCCGCCCCGGGAGTGACGTGGCCACCAGCCCAAGAGCTTTGGAGGACACCGTGGCACGGCAGACCGACCCGACCCCCATCCACCCGACGCTGCGAGACCCCGGGCCGCCGTCTCCGACCCCGTCGCCCGGTCCGGGCGGTCCCGAACCGGGTCCCGCACCGGGCCCCGTGCCCGGACCGCCCCCGGGCCCGCCGCCGGACCCGATTCCCTCTCCCCCGCCCGAGCCGCCGCCGAACCCCACGCCCGGCCCGCCACCGGAGCCGTCCCCCGACCCGGTGCCGAAGCCGCCGGGCCCGGACCCGGTCCCGGACCCCTCACCGGCGCCAGGCCCCGTGACCCCGTGAGCTCCTTGACCCGGTGAGTCCCTTGTCCCGGTGAGCCCTTTGCCCCGGGAGCTCACCGGGCCGGTGGGCTCCCGGGTGGCGTAACAGCCCCGGGTGGCGTAACAGCGGTGGGTGCCGCGGTGGCCGGGGTGAGATCGTCGGACGGAACCGGACCGGCAAAGGAGAAGCAGATGGCCACCACCGCTCCGGCCCGCCCCGTCCTCGAACCCGCCGCCGCGGCGTTCGCCGAGGCCACCGCCAAACCGCCGTATCCGTACCAGCTGACGCCCGCCGAGGGGCGTCGCACGCTCGACGAGGTGCAGTCGGGCGAGGTGCCCAAGCCCGAGGTGGACGAGGAGTGGATCAGCGTCGCGGGCATCCCGGCGGGCGGCGTCAGGGCGCGGATCGTACGCCCTCCCAAGGCCGTCGGCACCCTTCCGGCGATCCTCTACATCCACGGCGCGGGCTGGGTGTTCGGCAACGCCCACACCCATGACCGGCTGGTCCGGGAGCTGGCGGTCCGGGTGGGCGCCGCGGTCGTCTTCCCCGAGTACGACCTCTCCCCCGAGGCCCACTACCCGGTGGCGCTCGAGCAGAGCTACGCGGTGGGCCAGTGGATCGTGGCGCACGGCGAGGGCGCGGGGCTCGACGCCTCCCGGATCGCGGTGGCCGGGGACTCGGTGGGCGGCAACATGGCCACCGCCCTCACCCTGCTCGCCAAGGAGCGCGGCGATCTGCCGCTGGTGCGGCAGGCGCTCTTCTACCCGGTGACCGACGCCGCCTTCGACACCGGCTCCTACGAGCAGTTCGCCGAGGGCTACTTCCTCACCCGTGAGGCGATGAAGTGGTTCTGGGACCAGTACACCACCGATCCGGCGCAGCGCTCCGAGATCACCGCCTCCCCGCTGCGCGCCACCCCCGAGCAGCTCGCCGGGCTGCCGCCCGCCCTGGTCATCACCGGCGAGGCGGATGTGCTGCGCGACGAGGGCGAGGCGTACGCGGCCAAGCTGCGAGAGGCGGGGGTGCCGGTCACCGCGCTGCGGATGCAGGGGATCATCCATGACTTCGTGATGCTGGACCCGCTGCGCGACACCCGGGCCGCACGGGCGGCGCTCACCCTGGCCGTGGATACCCTGCGGGACTCACTGCACACCGCCTGAAGGGCCAATGCCCCGCCTCAGGTGCCGCCCTTCGCCTGTTTCGCCTGCCGCTTGAGCTCCTGCTTGTGGGCGCGGACCTTGTCCAGCGACTCGGGCCCGGTGATGTCGGCCACCGAGCGATACGCGCCCTCCTCGCCGTACGCCCCGGCCGCCTCGCGCCAGCCCTCCGGCCGCACCCCCATCCGCTTGCCCAGCAGCGCGAGGAAGATCTGCGCCTTCTGCTTGCCGAAACCGGGCAACTCGTTCAGCCGCCGGAGCAGCTCCTGACCGGAGGGGTCATCGCGCCACAGGGCGGTCGGATCGCCCCCGTAGTGCTCGGCCAGATACCAGCACAGCTGCTGGATGCGCCCCGCCATCGAGCCCGGGTAGCGGTGCACGGCGGGCTTCTCCGACAGCAGCGCGGCGAACCCCTCGGGGTCGTGGGCGGCGATCTCCTGGGCGTCCAGGTCGTCCCTGCCCAGGCGCCGCGCGATGGTGTACGGACCGGAGAACGCCCATTCCATGGGCACCTGCTGATCGAGCAGCATCCCGATCATCAGGGCCAGGGGGTCGCGCTCGAGCAGGGCGTCCGCCTCGGGCTGCTGGGCGAGACGAAGGCGTGCGTTCATCCCGTGTGGGTACCCCGCCACGACCGGGACGAAGCACCCGAAACCCGATACCACCCAAAGGCGCCCATACCATCACCAATTTGGTCGAATTGCGAGGTGTTAGGGCCCATGCGAATCTGGTGGCGACCGCCGTGACATCGGACCACGGAGGCGAGTGACCATGTCAGCAACCGCGACTCGCCAACGACGCCATGACGACACTCCCGACACCGGCGGTGCCTTCCTGCGTCTGTCCCGGCTCCCGTCCGGGCCCGAACGCGACGCGCTGCGCGAGGCGATCATCTGCGCCTGGCTGCCCGTCGCCAAACGCCTGGCGCTGCGCTTCCGCAACAAGGGCGAGAACATGGAGGACCTCACCCAGGTCGCCTCGCTGGCCCTGGTGAAGGCCGTCGACCGCTACGACCCCGACCTCGGCCATGCCTTCCCCTCCTATGCGATCCCCGTCATCACGGGTGAGCTCAAGCGCCACTTCCGCGACTATCTGTGGACGCTGCACATCCCCCGCAACATCCAGGAGGTCCGCTCCCGCACCCGCTCCGCGCGCGACGCGCTGGAGCAGGAGCTCGGCGGGCGCACCCCCACCATCCACGAGATCTGTCTGCGCACCGGTATGCCCCAGGAGGATGTGAAGGCCGGTCTGGAGGCCAGCGCCTCCTGCACCCCGCTCTCCCTCAACGCCGCCGTACAGGGCGCCGAGGAGAGGCTGCTCGCCGAGACGGTGGGCGCGGACGACGCCGCGATCGAACGCGTCGTCAACCGCGAGGCGCTGCGGGTGCTGATCGCCGAGCTGTCGGAGCAGGACCGTTACGTCCTCTATCTGAGGTTCTTCGCGGGGCTTTCGCAGAGCCAGATCGGTGAGATCCTGGGCTTCTCCCAAATGCACATATCCCGCAGGCTCTCCCGGCTCTACAGCGAGCTGCGGCAAGGGCTCATGGCCTACGCCTAGCGACGCTCATGGCCTACGCCTAGCGACCGCACCAGCCCGCGCAACCCCCGGCAGGAGGTGGCCGATGCGCTCCGAGACCGCCCGTATCGCCGCGGACGACGCCATGCTCGTGGGGGATCTGGCCCTTCCCGAGCAGCCCATCGGCGTCGTCGCGTTCGCCCACGGCAGCGGCAGCTCCCGGCACAGTCCGCGCAACCGCGCGGTGGCCCGGGTGTTGCAGGACGCGGATCTGGCCACCCTGCTGTTCGATCTGCTCACCGAGGCCGAGGAGCGGGTGGACGCGATCACCGCCGAACTGCGCTTCGACATTCCGCTGCTGGGCCGCCGGCTGGGGGCCGCCATGAACTGGCTCGACGGACACCCGGCCACCTCCGGGCTGCCGGTGGGGCTGTTCGGCGCCAGTACGGGCGCGGCGGCGGCGCTGACGGCCGCCGCGGAGCGGCCGGAGCGGGTGGCGGCCGTGGTCTCCCGGGGCGGGCGGCCCGATCTCGCGGGCGGCGCGCTGAACCGGGTGCGGGCGCCGGTGCTGCTCATCGTGGGCGGTGACGACCACGAGGTGCTGCGGCTCAACCAGCAGGCTGCCGCGATGCTCGCCGCCCCGCAGGAGATCCATGTGGTGCCCGGGGCGAGCCATCTCTTCGAGGAGCCCGGCACCCTGGAGCAGGCCGCCGAGGCGGCGCGCGACTGGTTCGTACGGATGGCCAGGCGTCCGGCCCGGGGCGGCAAGCGGTGACGCATGGCGGTTAAGCGGCTAAGCGGCTGGGGGGCGCCTGCGGCGGGCTGGGTCCCCTCCCCGCCCCTTCCCGAAACCGGGGCTCTGCCCCGGGCCCCGAAGCTGGGGCTGTGCCCCTTCCCGACACCTGACGATATGCGGCTCCGCCGCGTGGGGGGCTTCGCCCCTGGGCCTCGGACGGGCTGATTTCAGCCCCTCCGGCGATTGAGGAGCGGGGTCTGGGGCGGAGCCCCAGTTGAGGGAAGGGGCGGGGAGGGGAGCAGCCCGCCGCAGGCGTCAAGCGTGGCTACGACCCCGGGGCCGAGCCCAGCACCTGCCGCAGGTCGTAGGAGACCGGCTCCTCCAGCTGGTCGTAGGTGCACTGCTCGGGCTCACGGTCCGGCCGCCACCGCCGAAAGCGGGCGGTGTGCCGGAAGCGGCGGCTCTGCATGTGGTCGTAGGCCACCTCGCAGACCCGCTCCGGGCGCAGCGGCACCCACGACAGGTCCTTGACCCCGGTCCAGCGGCTGGGCGCGCCCGGCATCCGGCCCTGGGCATGGGCCTCCTCGCGCGCCCAGTCGGCCCACGGGTGGCCCTCGACGGTCGCCATGCGCAGCGGCTCCAGCTCGGCCAGCAGCTCCTGGCGGCGGCGCGCGGTGAAGGCGGCGCTGACGCCCACGTGCTGGAGGCGGCCGGTGTCGTCGTACAGGCCGAGCAGCAGCGAGCCGATGCCCTGGCCGGACTTGTGGACGCGGTACCCGGCCACCACGCAGTCGGCGGTGCGCTCGTGCTTGACCTTGACCATCACCCGCTCGCCGGGGCGGTAGCGGAGATCGGGGCTCTTGGCCACGACGCCGTCGAGCCCCGCCCCCTCGTAGCTCTCGAACCACTGCCGGGCCACCTCGAGATCGTCGGTGCAGGGGGCCAGGTGCACCGGCTCCCCGGCGTGGCGCAGCGCCTCGGTGAGCGCCGCGCGGCGCTCGCGCTGCGGGGTGTCCAGCAGCGAGGCGTCGCCGAGGGCGAGGAGGTCGAAGGCGACGAAGCTGGCCGGGGTGTGCTCCGCCAGCATCCGCACCCGGGAGTCGGCGGGGTGGATCCGCTCCAGCAGGGCGTCGAAGTCCAGCCGCCCGCCGCGCACGATGACGATCTCGCCGTCCAGGACGCAGCGCGGCGGCAGGTTGGCGAGCAGCGCCTCGGCCAGCTCGGGGAAGTAGCGGGTGAGCGGCTTGGTGGTGCGGCTGCCGATCTCGATCTCGTCCCCGTCGCGGAAGACGATGGCCCGGAAGCCGTCCCATTTGCCCTCGTAGACCATCCCGGGCGGGATGGTGGCCACGGCCTTGGCCAGCATCGGCTCGACGGGAGGCATCACCGGAAGGTCCATGACCTCCGATTGTGCTCCTGTGGCGGGCCGGGCGCCCGCCGGGAGGCGGCCCCGGGCGGGCGGGCCTAGCGTGTCCGTATGGGAGAGTCGGTGGAGCTCACGGTCGGCGGTCGCACGGTGCGGGTGACCAACCCCGGGAAGGTGTACTTCCCGGAGCGCGGGTTCACCAAGCTGGACCTCGCCCGCTACTACCTGGCGGTCGGCGAGGGCGCGCTGCGGGCGCTGCGGGACCGGCCGACGACGCTGGAGCGCTATCCGGACGGGGTGGACGGGGAGTCGTTCTTCCAGAAGCGGGCCCCGAAGAACCTCCCGGAGTGGATCCCGACCGGCCGGATCTCCTTCCCCAGCGGGCGGCACGCGGACGAGATCTGCCCCACCGAGACGGCCGCCGTGGTGTGGGCGGCGAATCTGGGCAGCCTGACCTTCCATCCGTGGCCGGTGCGGCGCGGGGACACCGAACACCCCGATGAGCTGCGGATCGACCTCGATCCGCAGCCGGGCACCGACTACGAGGACGCCGTCCGGGCCGCGGGAGAGCTGCGCGAGGTGCTGGACGAGCTGGGGCTGCGCGGATGGCCCAAGACCTCGGGCGGCCGGGGGCTGCACGTCTTCGTCCCGATCGCGCCGGAGTGGACCTTCACCCAGGTGCGGCGGTCCGCGATCGCGATCGCGCGGGAGCTGGAGCGGCGGGCTCCGGAGCGGGTGACCACCAAGTGGTGGAAGGAGGAGCGCGGCGAGAAGATCTTCGTGGACTACAACCAGACCGCCCGGGACCGCACCATCGCCAGCGCCTACTCGGTGCGCCCCCGCCCCCATGCCCCGGTCTCCGCGCCGCTGCGCTGGGAGGAGGTCCTCGACGCCCGGCCGCGCGACTTCGACCTGGCCACCATGCCGGTGCGCTACCGCGAGCTGGGCGATGTGCACGCGGACATGGACGAGCACACCTTCCGTCTGGAGGCCGCGCTGGAGCTGGCCGCGCGGGACGAGCGGGAACACGGTCTCGGCGACCTCCCGTATCCGCCGGAGCATCCGAAGGTGGCGGGGGAGCCGAAGCGGGTGCAGCCGAGCCGCGCCAAGAAGTGATGGAGTGATGGCCGGATCGGCGCGTCTGCGAGAATCGCGCCATGTCCGTCTTCACCCACCCCGGCCGCCATCGGGTGGCGGTGCTGGTCCGCCATGGGCTGCTGCCGTTCGAGTTGGGCATCGCGCACCGGCTGTTCGGCCGCGCCGTTTCGGCCGCCGGTGAGCCGCTGTACGAGGTGGTGACCTGCGCGCTGGTCCCCGGTGAGGTGCGTACGGACTCCGACGTCACGATGAACGTCGCGCATGGCCCGGAGGCGCTGGCCGAGGCCGACACCGTGCTCGTGCCGGCCGCTAACGAACCGGACGCGCCACAGACCGAGGGCAGGCTGGACGCCCCGCTCACCCGCGCCTTCGCCCGGATCCGCCCCGGCGCCCGGATCGCCTCGATCTGCACGGGGGCGTTCGTCCTGGCGGCCGCGGGGCTGCTGGACGGCCGCCGGGCGACCACCCACTGGCAGGAGGCCGACCGGTTCCGGGAGCTGTTCCCGGCCGTCGCGCTCGACCCGGACGTCCTCTACGCGGACGAGGGCGAGGTGCTGACCTCGGCCGGGGACGCCGCCGGTATCGATCTGATCCTGCACATCATCCGGCGCGACCACGGCGCGGCGGTGGCGGGCGAGGTGGCCCGCGCCTCGGTGGTGGCCCCGCACCGCGACGGTGGCCAGGCGCAGTTCATCCGGCGGCCGGTGCCGGAGCGGCGCGGCGGCTCCACGGGCACGGCCCGCGCCTGGGCGCTGACCCGGCTCGACCGTCCGCTGACCCTGCGGGAGCTGGCGGAGCGGGAGTCGATGAGCGTACGGACCTTCTCCCGGCGGTTCCGGGACGAGGTCGGGATGACCCCGGTGCAGTGGCTGACCCAGCGGCGCCTCGAGCGCGCCCGGCAGCTGCTGGAGGAGAGCGATCTGCCGGTGGACCGGATCGCGGCGGACGCGGGCTTCGGCACCGCGGCCTCACTGCGGCAGCATCTGCACACCGCCCTCGGGGTGTCACCGAGCGCCTACCGCGCCACGTTCCGCGGCAGCGCGGCTCGCCCCTAGGCGGCGTCCGGTTGATCTTTCCCCTCCCCGCCCCTTCCCGACACCTGACGATATGCGGCTCCGCCGCGTGGGGGGCTCCGCCCCTGGACCCCGGACGGGCTGAAATCAGCCCCTCCGGCGATTGAGGAGCGGGGTCTGGGGCGGAGCCCCAGTTGAGGGAAGGGGCGGGGAGGGGAGCAGCCCGCCGCAGGCGCCAAGACCGGGCGGACACCCCCTAGTGGCGGACCGTGAACTGGCCCGTGCCGAACGTGTGGAACCAACTCTGGATCCGGTGCTCGTTGTGCGTGGTGGCGAGCGACAGAAGCAGCAGCAGCCGGGCCTTCTGCGGAGTCAGGTCCTGGGCGCCGATGACGCCGCGCACATCGGGGTCGTAGACCGCGCCGGAGCCGGTGCGGGAGGCGGAGACCATGACCACCCCGTTCTTGACGGCGTCGTCCCGGGCCTCGGTCATGGCCGGGGAGAGACCGCCCGCCCCGGTGCCCGCCGTGACGATCCCGGCCGCCCCGGCGTCGGCGAACGCCTTGATGGCCTGGGGCCCGGCGCCCTGGTAGCTGTAGGCGATGTCGACCTTCGGCAGTGGCCGCCGGGCGATCCGGTCGAGGTCGAACGGGGTCTTCCAGCCGGGCTTGCCGCACTGCTCGACCCGCGCGGGCGCGCGGTTGACGCGGATGTGGTTCTGGTCGATGACGCCGAGCTCTCCGCTGCTGCCGCCGCTGAAGGCGTTCAGCCGCAGGGTGTCGGACTTGCGCACCTCGCGGGCGGCGTGGATCTGGTCGTTGAGCATCACCACGGTGCCGAAGCAGGTGGTCCGGCCGCTGGCGGCGAGGTGGATCGCGTTGTAGAGGTTGGCCGGGGCGTCGGAGCCGATCACCGTCCAGGGCCGCATGGCGCCGGTGAGCACCACGGGCTTGTCGCTGCGGACGGTCAGGTCCAGCCAGTACGCGAACTCCTCCATGGTGTCGGTGCCGGTGGTGACCACGACCCCGTCGTTGAACTTCAGGGCGTGGTCCACGGCGGCGGTGAGCCGGCGGTACTCGGGGATCGTGTAGTTGTTGGAGTCCTTGTTGCCGAACTGCTGGGTGGTCACGCCGGCGATCCGGTTCACCTCGGGTCTGAGGTCGTTCACCAGCCGGGACACCGGGAGCTTGCCCGCCTGGTAGTCGTCGAAGGACACCTTGGTCCTGCTGACGCCCGCGATGGTGCCCCCGGTGCCGATCACGGCGACCTTGGGGGTGGGCCTGGGGATCGGCTCCGCGGCGCCGGCGAGGGAGGCCGTGGTCCCCAGGGCGAGGGCCACCAGAGTGATCAATACGCCGGAGCGGCGGGCGAGCTGAGCCATGGGGACGTCATCTCATCGATGGAGTGCGTGACGGGTCGGCCCTTCTTCAGCCACTTTCCACGGTAACCACGGACGTCTCCGGCAGGCGAGGGCGGCGCAGCCGGGCCAGCAGCAGGGCCACGTCGTCGTCCGGCGCCCCGTGCAGCGCGGCCAGCACCTGGTCGCAGATCCGCTCCAGCGGGCCCTGGTGGCGGCGCAGCAACTGGACCAGGGTGTGCAGCCCCACGTCGAGGGACTGATGGCGCTTCTCCACCAGGCCGTCGGTGAACAGGGCCAGCAGCGCGCCCTCGGCCAGCTCCCGCTCCACCGAGGCGAAGGGCACGCCGCCGACGCCGAGCGGGGCGCCGGTGGGGATGTCGATGAGTTCGGCGTCGCCGCCGGGATGCACCAGCACCGGCGGCAGATGCCCGGCGGTGGACATCTCGCACCGCCCGGTGCGCGGATCGCAGACCGCGTAGAGACAGGTGGCGATGGACTCCCCCAGGCTGGGTGTGATCTCGTCGAGATGGCACAGCACCTGGGCCGGGGGCAGCCCGAGCCGGGAGAAGGCCCGGGTGGCGGTGCGCAGCTGGCCCATGATGGCCGCGGCGTGGATGCCCTTGCCCATGACATCGCCGACCACCAGCCCGACCTGGCCGTCCGGGAGGGGCAGCACATCGAACCAGTCGCCGCCCGCGGCGCTGACCGCGGGCAGGTAGCGGGAGGCGATCTCCAGTCCGTCCAGGTCGCGTGGCTGCTGGGAGAGCAGGCTGCGCTGGAGGGTGAGCGCGGCGTCGCGTTCGCGGGCGTAGAGCCGGGCGTTGTCGATGCACAGGGCGGCGCGGATGGCCAGTTCGCAGGCGAGGGTGAGGTCCTCCTCGTCGAACGGCCTGGGGTTGATGGTGCGGTGCAGGCTGAGGGTGCCGAGCACGCTGCCGCGGGCGATCAGCGGGGCGGCGATGTACGAGTGCACGCCCTCGCGCAGCAGCACCCTGGCGGCGTCGTCGTCCCGGGCGATCCGCCGTACGTCCTTCTCGGTCACATGCGGCACCAGCAGCGGCCGGGCCTCGCGGACGCACTGGGTGATCAGCCGGGTGGGCTCGTAGCGGGCGATCTCCCCGACCGGGTCCGCCGCGTGGACGGCGGCGGTGGGGTACCCGGCGGCGACGGCGAGCGCCCGGAAGCGGGCGGAGCCGTCGGTCCACACCCGGGGCGTGGCCTCGCGGTGCACCACGGAGTCCAGGACGTCGACGGCCGCGAGGTCGGCGAGCCGGGGCACGGTCACATCGGCGAGTTCCTGGGCGGTCTGGCGCAGATCCAGCGTGGTGCCGATGCGGACGCTCGCGTCGGCGATCATGGACAGCCGCTCGCGCGCCTCGGCGATCTCGCTGGTCTCCCGGTGCCGCCGGGAGATGTCCATGATGGAGACGGCGATGCCCAGGATGCGGCCGCTGGGGTCCTCCAGCCGGTAGTACGACTCCGACCAGGCATGGTCGTGGTCGGGGTCGGCGGGGGTCCGGCCGACGCTCTGCTGGTCGAGCAGCGGCTCACCGGACTCCAGCACCTGCCGCATCGCGCCTTCTATGGCCTCGACGTCGAGCCCCGGCAGCACCTCCCCGAGGCGGTGGCCGCGCACCTGGGACTCGTTGATCGAGTTCATCTGCTGGAGGGCCGGGTTGGCGAGCAGCCAGCGCAGGTCGGTGTCGAACACCGCGAGCCCGACGGGCGACTGTCTGATCAGGAAGCCGGAGACGGCCAGGTCGGTCTCCAGCCGCCGTACGGTCCCCTCGTCGGCGGCCAGTCCGAGGGCGTAGCCCTCGCCGTGGGCGTCCCGCAGGCCCATGGTGCGGAACTCCACCTTCAGGGTGGAGCCGTCCGGGCGGCGGACCGGGAAGACACCGGCCCAGGTGTCGCCCGCCCGCACCCGTGCGAAGAGTTCCACGGCCGCCCGACGGTCCCGCGGGTGGACCAGCAGCTTGTCCGCGCGGCGTCCCAGCGCCTCGGCCGCCCGGTAGCCGAACAGCTGCTCAGCCTCGGGGCTCCAGAGCGCGATCCGCCCCTCGACGTCCAGGGCCACGGCAGCGACCCGCAGCAGGTCGAGCACCCCTCCCGGGCCGGTCGCCATGCTGCTGATAGCCGCCTCTTCCTCCTGGTCCACACGGTCATGCGTCGTCATACCGGCACCTCACCGGCTCGCCGTGCCCTCCTACTGTCATACCTCGCCCGGCGAGCCGCCGCACACGGATATGACAGGGGCACGGTCTCAGATCCCGGTTCAGATGGTGAAGGGCCGCTGCCGGGCGAAAGCGGAGTGCGGCGCACCTGCCTGGAAGAAGTTGGGCGTCTGGTCGGGCGGCATCCGCTTGACGATCTCCCGGTGCAGCCCGCGGTAGCTGCCCGCGAAGGCACCGCCCCGCCAGACCTCCAGCAGCGTACCCGTGAACAGCCCGTTGACGATCCCGTCGGCCGAGGTCTGGTTGTCCTGGCAGCCGGAGATCTCCAGCACACTGGCGTCGATCTTGGCGAGGTCCTTGGCGGTACGGGTGTTCTGGATCCGGTCGTAGACCTCGCGGTCGCGCCGGTAGACGGCGGCCTGCACCGACTGCGGCATGGCCCGGATCCTGCGGCCGACCTCCTGCGGGTCGGCGGTGCTGAAGCGCCGGTCGAGCTCCTGGGGGCTGAGCATCTCGGGCAGCCGCCGGGCCACGGTGCCGCTGTGGCAGCTGTCGGAGAGCAGCCAGATCCGCACCCCCCTGGCGAACTTCCCGAACAGCTCGAAGAGCTCGTCGTCGACCAGCTGCCGGTCGTACAGCACCCACGTCTCGTCGAGGCGGTCGCCGGTCTCGTCGTGGTTGAGGTCGGGCACCTGGCCGCCGTGGCCGGAGTAGGTGAGGAAGAGGATGTCCCCCTCGGCCAGCCGCCCGGCCGCGGCCTCCAGGGTGGCGGTGACCGTCTCCGCGGTGGCGGCCGGGCTCAGCAGCGGGCCGGTCACATCGAACCCCGCGGCGTCGGCCAGTCCGGCCATGTCCACGGCGTCCTGCTCACAGGCACCCAGCTCACCGCTCCAGCCGTCGTACGCCTCGGGGTCGACCTGGTTGAGTCCGATGTGGACGGAGAGGCCGATGGACATGGGGGCTCCTTGGGTCGAGGACGTGCGGCGGCTCACCATCGCTCGTCACTAAGCGATGATGCGGGGCCGCGCCCCGCCATGCCCTGTTCTCCGACCCCATCCGGAGGAGGCACCCCGCGCGCACCCCGCACCCACCCGGCGGGCACCCCGGCCGTCAGCCCCCGCGCGGCCGGCCGTCAGCCCCCGCGCGGCCGGGCGTCCAGGGCCCGCAGCGCCATATCGGCGGCGCGCTCGAAGTAGCCGGGCTCCAGGGGCGCGCCACGGGCCGAGACACGCCAGTAGACCAGCCCGCCGAGCAGGTCGAGCGCCAGCTCGCGGTCGAGGTCCGGCGGCAGCTCACCGCGGTCGACCGCCCGGTCCAGCACATCGGTCATCCGGGCGCGCCGGGGCTCGCCGACGCAGCGGGCCAGGGCCTGGCTCAGCTCCTCGTCGCGCTGCGCCTCGGCGATCAGGTCCGGCAGGATCCGGGAGAACCGCGGATGGGTCAGCCAGTCGGCCACCGCGCGCAGCCCGGCCAGCACATCGCCGCGCAGGGTCCCGGTGTCGGGCGGCTCCACCAGGGCGACGCTCAGCTCGGACACGACCGCGATGACCATCCGCTGCTTCGACGGCCACCGCCGGTACAGGGCGCTCTTGCCCACCCCGGCCCGTTTGGCCACCGCCTCCATCGACAACCGGCCGTAGCCGTGCTCGGCGAGCTCGTCGAGGACGGCTTCGGAGATGGCCGCGGTCTTGTCCGCGCGCAGGGTGGCGGCGCCGCTCGGAGGGCGCCGGGTGGGCTCCGACATGACCCCGAGGTTAACAGATGGACGGGACGGTACCGTCTCGTTCTATGCTGTACGGACGAGACGGTACCGTCCCGTCCTGTTAACCGTTGCTTGAGGAGAGGTACGTCATGGACGACCGCGTCAAGGTGTTCGAGCGGGCCAAGGAGCTGCTGCTCGGCCACGACATGATGGGATTCGCCGACCTGTGGGCCGTCGACGGCACCATGGAGTTCCCCTTCGCCCCGCCCGGCCGGCCGCGCCTGCTGGAGGGGCGTGAGGCCGTGCGCGCATACGTGCGGGACTACACCGACCACATCGATCTGCGCGCCGTCGCGCACGAGGTCGTCCATCTCACCGAGGACCCCGACGTGCTGATCGTGGAGTTCTCGATGGACGCCGTGGCCGTCGGAACCGGCCGCCCGCTCCGCCCCGGCTACGTCGCCGTCATCACCGTCCGCGACGGCGAGATCGCCTCGTACCGCGACTACTGGAATCCGCTGATGCTCGACGAGATGAGCTTCGGTTCCGAGGAGGGCCGGACCCATGGCTGAACCCACCGTTCTGGTCCTCGGCGCCACCGGGAACACCGGCTCCGCGGTGCTGCGGATGGTGCGCGCGGAGGGCGCGCGGGCGCTGGCCGCCACCCGGCGGCCCGAGACCGCGGCCGCGGCGGGCGTGGCCGACGCCGTACGGTTCGACTGGCACGACCCGGCAGGCCACGCGGCGGCGCTGCGCGGCGTGGACCGGCTCTACCTCGTCGCGCCCCTGGGGGTGGCCGAGCCGCTGCCCGTGGTCGAGCCGTTCCTTAAGGCCGCGGTTGCCCAGGGCGTACGGCGTGCGGTGCTGCTGAGCTCGTCCGCGGTCGGCGAGGCGGACACCGGCCTCGGCGCGCTGCACACGCTGGTGCGGCGGACCGTGCCCGAGTGGGCGGTGCTGCGGCCCTCGTGGTTCATGCAGAACTTCACCGGTGACCATCCGGTGGCCCAGGCCATCCGCGGCGACGGCGAGATCGTCAGCGCCACCGGGGACGGCAGGGTGGCCTTCGTCGACGCGACGGACATCGCCGCCGTCGCCACCCGGGCCCTGCTGGACGACCGTCCGCACGACACGGAACACGTCATCACCGGCCCGGAGGCGCTCGGTTACGCCGAGGCGGCGCGCATCGTGGCTGAGGTCTCCGGGCGGCCGGTCCGCCATACCGCGGTGGCGACCGGGGAGTTGGCCGAGAGGCTGAGGGCGACGGGGCTGCCGCCGGAGTTCGCCGCGCTCCTCGCCGGGCTCGACGAGGACATCCGGCACGGCGCGGAGGACCGTACGACGGACACCGTCGAGCGGGTCACCGGGCGCCCTCCCCGCTCGTTCCGCGCCTTCGCCGAGGCACACCGCGCCGCGTTCGCTCCGCCGTCGGCGGCCTAGACGTTCGTCTAGACCCCGGTCCGGGGCAGGGAGGGGAAAGATCCGCCGGACACCCCGGAGCGGCCGGGCTCAGCGGGCGGCGAAGGCCAGGAAGTCCGCCCAGGCGGTGGCGGTTACGTGGAGGCGGGGGCCCTCGGGGTTCTTGGAGTCCCGTATGTGGACGGTGGTGGGGGTGGTGGCGACCTCGACGCACTCGCCGCCGCCCGCGTCGCTGTAGAACGAAGCCCTGGAAGTACACCGGGTAGCGCTCAAGCCGCAGATACTTGATCGCGGAACGCAGCAACCCGCCCGCGTCCAGTGCCTTCTCGGCCGCGTCGATGAACTCGTCCGTCGGCGGCTTCGCGCATGTTTCCACGGCGCTCACCGCCGACCCGGTGTAGTTCACGACGTGCGGCCCTGGTCGGGCGTCCGGGAGCGCATCGTCGGCAAAACGGTCTGGGCCCGAATCCGCCTCTCGAGGTGCTCGGTTGGGCGCGGCGCCGTCTCGCGCCTTCGGCGCAGTTTGAGCATGGGTCGGGGGTGCCGGAGCCGGGGCCGCGTCGCCGGCCGCCGGGCCGGTGGGGGCGGGGCGAGTGGCGGCCCGGGCTCGCGGGCCGGGTCGATCCGGACTGCGGGCGCGGCCCCTCCGGGTACCCCTCTCAAAAACACTTGATCTGGCGCAACTAATAAGTCAAGCAATCTCAAGGGGGGTACCCCACCCCCGGCGGAGTTGTCCGGCGTCGGCCCGAGCCCCCGACTGCGGAAGCCGCCACCGGGCCCAACCTCCCACCGGCCCGGCGGCCGGCGACGCGGCCCGCGCCCCCCACCTGCCGCCCCCATGCTCAAACTGCGCCGAAGGCGCGAAAGCGCCGCAGACAACAAACGACGTCTTCCCCTGGCCACCGTCCTGCTCGGACACGGCTCGTCGGGCTCGTTCCTGGACGCGGGGGTCGTGGCCGGGGCCTGGAGCGTCGGCGGCACGGTGACGGCGCCGTTCCGGGGCAGACTGGTGGACCGTCATGAGCAACGGTGGCCGATGGGGGCCATGGCCGTGCTCACCGCGCTCGCCGTGGCCGGTCTGGTGACGGCCACGGCGACCACACAGCTGGTGCTCTCCGGCGCGCTCGCCGGGGCGGCGTTCGCCCCCATGACCGTCTGCCTCGACGACAGACCCTGGGCGGATCGGCGGAAGTCGGCTGCGGTTCGGTGCGCCCCGAAGGGGCGCGGGGCTGTGTCGAAGTGCGGCTCCGCCGCGTGGGACCAGCCACGACGGCGCCGCGGACGATCGACGGCACCTAGCGGCACTTCCCGCGGAGCGCTCAGCGGAACAGCACGCCCGGGAGGCCGGGGCGGTCGACGGCCTCCTGGAGGGCGGCGCGCAGGGTGTGGCTGTCGGTGAGGGGGCCGCCGGGCCGGATCAGCCAGACATGGCCCTGCCGTACGCAGCCGGGCCTGGGGCAGCGCAGCACCCGGCCCGGCCCCGCCGCGGCCACCGTACGGCGGCGGGCGTACACCGTCCCGGCCAGCCAGACCTTCCACTCGGCCGCGGCTCCGGGCGGCACGAGGAAGGAGAGCACATGGCTGGCGGTGGCCAGCATCACCGGCCCCGCCGCATCGCGCCGCTGGAGCGCCTGGATCACCGCGGTGCCGATGTCGTCGCACATCCGCACCAGGTCGAAGACGGGGCCCACCGGCAGATCGGCGAGGCCGGTGCCGCTGGCCCACTGGAGCCGCACCCGCCCGGGGTCGTCGCTCGCGGCCAGCAGCCATTCGGCCGCGTCGGTCTCCACGGTGACCCGCGTCCGGCGTTCCCCCCGCGCCCCCGCGTTCATGAGGTGGCCACCAGCGGCAGGGTGAACCACACCTTCTTCCCCCGGACGCCGGGGTCCGGCGGCTCGGTGCCCCAGTCGGCCGCCAGGTCCTCGACGATGGCCAGCCCCCGTCCGGACTCCTCGGTGGGCTCCGGCGTGCGGGCGACCGGGACCACGGGCGAGCCGTCGGCCACCTCCACCCGCAGCTCACGGCCGAAGCGTTCCAGCGAGACGGTGATGGTGACGGTGTCGGCGGGGCCGGAGCTGCCGTGCTCCACGGCGTTGGCGAACAGTTCGTTGGTGGCGAGGACGACATGGTCCACGATCGCGCCGAGCCGCCAGTCGCGCAGATGTCCGGCGACCATCCGGCGCACCGCGGCGGCGCGGTCGGGGAGGGCGGGGAACTCCGCCCGGAAGAGCCGGCGGGTGTCCAGCGGGATCACCGTCCTCTCCCCTCCGGAGCAGGGGACGGGGATCGCCGCGGCGGCCGGGCCGCCGGCCGGGCCGGTTCCCGGCGCGGCCCGCCCGGTAACCGGATCGGTTCGCGGGCGGTTCGCGGAAACCGCGACGCCACGGCTCGGGCCCATCGTCTCGCCCTCCTCATCGGCCGACGCCGGCCGGTGCGACAGTCCTGGACAGGAACGGCTCACGGTGTCGGTCCTCACGGTCCTCATCGGTCTGTGGGCTCTGGTGGCATACGGGCACATGGGGTGATTGATGTCCGGGTGAGCGGGTAAGCGCATTCTGGTGACCGACGGCGTGGCATCTGAGCTGGTGACAGGCGGTGCGCACGCCCCACCCGACCCGCCTGGACCAGCTGCCACGGACGGAGACGGCCCGGTCGCGGTGAGTGCCGGTTACCGGCATGGTTCCTCCTTCGAAGGCAGCGCAAAGCGCCATCGGTCGCCGTTCAAGTAGACAAACGGTTGGACCGGCCGACGGGCGAGAGGGCATGGGGGTTGTCCGGTTGTACGGGCGTAGTGGTTCGGGCTGTACGGTCCGGACGTGGCAAGCGTGAGCGAGGGCCGCGAGGGGCGGCCGGGCCCGGGGGAACGGTCCGGTGTGGACGGCAAGCGGGTTCTGGTGACCGGGGGTTCCCGGGGGCTGGGTGAACAGATCGTACGGCTCCTGGCGGCCGGCGGGGCGCGGTTGGCCACGTGTGCGCGGACCCCGGAGCACCTGCGGTCCCTCACGGCGTCCCTGGGCGCCGAGGGGCACGGGGAGCCGTTCACCCGCGCGCTGGACGTCACCGAACCGGAGCTGCTTGAGCGGTTCGTGGATGCGGCGGGGATACGTTTCAGCGGCCTTGACGGCGTGGTGGCCTGCGCCGGCGGCGCCCGCGGCCGCGGCATCGAGGACTCCGGTCCCCAGGACTGGTCGCTGACCTGGGAGATGAACGTCGGTCATACGGCCCGGCTGGTGAGGGCCGCGGTGCCGCATCTGCGCCGGGCGGGCGGCGGCTCCGTGGTGGTGATCGCCTCCATCTCCGGCTGGAAGCCGGGGCCCCAGGCGCAGTACGGGGCGGCCAAGGCCGCCCAGATCCATCTCGCGGCCTCACTCGCCCGCGAGCTGGGCCCGGACGGGATCCGGGTGAACGCCGTCTCCCCGGGGTCCATGCTGATCCCCGGGAAGCGGTGGGACCGGATGCGCACCGAGGAGCCCGAGGCCTACGCCCGGTTCACGGCCGAGCTGCCGCGCGGTGAACTGGTCACCCCGCGGGAGGTCGCCCAGGTCGTGGCGTTCCTGCTCTCGGACGCCTCGAGCGGGGTCTCCGGTGCGCATCTGCCCGTGGACCGAGCCCAGAACGCCCCCACGCCGGGAGGCTACTGACCCCCGGCGCTCCCCCGAGCGGAGGCGCTCCGGACACGCCACCGGCCGCCCACATGGAGCGGCCGGAGACTTCACGCCAGGCTCCGGCGGGGCGGGGCCCCGAGGCCGGATGCCTCAGGCGGCCATGCCCAGCACGGTCCGGGAGCGCTGCTCGAACTCCCTGACCATGGGCTCCCCGCGGCGCGGCCGCAGCCGGGTGCGGAAGTCGCGCAGCGCCTGGATCGAGCGCTCGCTGTGCACCCCGCTGAGCGTGTCGAGTGCCTCGCCCGCGGTGCCCACGGCCTCGTCCAGCCGGTTCTGCTGGAGGTAGGCCGTGGCCAGCACGGATCTGCTGATGGCCTGGCGCCGGCGCCGGTCGGCGTTGGCGCGCACGGATTCGGCGGCGGCGTGCTCGGCGTCCGTGGCATTGCCCAGGTCGCGGAAGCACAGCGCCGCCTCGGCGGCCAGATAGTGGTGGTCGAGGAAGCGCACCCAGGGCGACTCCTGCTCGGGGCCCTGGCTGGCCTCCAGCTGGGCGTCGGCCGCGCGCAGCGACTTGGACGCCTCGCGGGGCTGGTCCAGTGCGGCGTAACCACGGGCGGCCATGGCGTGCAGCCGCATCAGCCCGAGCGGGCTTCCGGCGTGCTTGGCGGTGGCGACACCGACCCGGGCCAACTCGACCCCCGCCTCGGGCTGGCCCAGGTTGGTCGCCAGATGGGACAGGCCGGCCAGGATCTGACCGCCCAGGACCCGGTCGCCGCCCTCGGCGCACAGCCGCAGCGCCTGGGTCATATAGCGCTGGGCCAAGCCGTATTCGGCGTTGTCATAGCTGCTCCAGCCGGCCATCGCGGCCAGCTTGGCGGCCGCGGTGAACAGCTGGCGCCGCTCCTGGGGCGGCGCGCCGCGCTGCTGGAGCATGGGGACGACCTCGGTCGAGAGATAGAGCACGATGCTGGCGCGGACCTGGCCGCCGCCGAAGCGATTGTCCATCTCGTCGAACATGTTGATCGCCGCGTGGACCTGTTCGACGCGGCCGCCTTCGGCCGCGGGTGCGAGCCGGGCGGTGTCCTGGTTCTCGACCAGCCACAGCAGCCATTCGCGCTGTGGGGTCACCAGCGCGCCGGCGACGAAGGGCACCGCACCCAGCAGGCTGCGGCGGGATATGTCGGTGGAGCCGAGTTCGGCGAGCGTGTGCAAGGTTTCGCTTACGTCCTCCCGGTAGGCCAGCGCCCGGGCCACGACCGGTCGCTGTCGGTCGGAGATGAACCCCAGCTCGGCGGGGCCCACGGGCCTGCCGAGCCGGTGGGAGAGCACGGCGGCGATCAGCTCCGGCGTGGTGCCGCGCGGCTGTCCGCCTTGCAGCCAGCGGGTGACGGACGCCTTGTCGTAGTTCGACTCGCGCCCCTGCCTACGGCCCAGTTCATTGACGCGCAGGGCCAATGAGGCGTAGGAGCACCCGGATTCCTTCAGGGCGGCGGCCAACGCGCTGTTGGCCACGGTGGCTTGGCGCCCGCTTACCGGCTGTGCCTGATGCGTCACCGTGACCGTCCCCGTTTCGAGCCACGGCGGTCTCTGGGATCCCCGTCGCCCGCCGCCCACCGGTCGGCCGGGGGCCTCAACGACGTTGTGGACATGGGTGGTTGGGAGCCCTCGCCATCGAGGGTGAGATGGGTCATGTGCTCACTATGCGTGGTGAAGCCGTCACCCCGCAACCTTCGTTCTGATAATTTCAAAGCGCTCCGCTCGCTCTGTCAGTGTCATCCATCGCGTGGCACACTGTGCAGGCATATGACAGCCATTCCTACGGGAGGCGGACGTGAGCGAGGCACGGCCGACCGGCGCCGCCCCCACCGTCTTACGGAGAGTGCTGGGCAAGCGTCTGCGGCATCTGCGCGAGCGGGCGAGGGTGTCGTTCGAGGAGGCCGCGAAAGCCATCGAGGTCACCCCGTTGACCGTGCGCAGGATGGAAAAGGCGGAAGTCGGCCTCAAGATTCCGTATCTGAAGGAGCTGCTCCGGAACTACGGCGTCCGCGGCCCGGAGATGGAGGATTTCCTCGCTCTGGCACGCGAGGCCAACCAGCCGGGCTGGTGGCATCAGTTCCGCGATGTGCTTCCGGACTGGTTCAGTGTTTACGTAAGCCTCGAAAGTGAGGCCACCGTCATTCGCGCGTACGAGCCCCACTACGTACCCGGGCTGCTCCAGACGGAGGACTACGCGCGAGCGGTGCTACGCATGGGCTTCCCGCATGACACCGAGGAGGAGCTGGAGCGCCGGATCGCTCTGCGGGTCAAGCGCCAGAGCCTGCTCACCAAGCCGGAGGCGCCGACCATCTGGGCCATCCTCGACGAGACGGTGCTGCACCGCCCGGTCGGCGGCTCGCGGGTGATGCGCGACCAGATCGACCACCTCATCGACACCTTGGACGTCCCCAAGGTCAGGCTTCAGATCATGCGGTTCGCGGCGGGACCGCACCCCGGGGCGTTCGGCCCCTTCCACTACTTCCGCTTCGGATTCTCCGAACTGCCGGACGTCGTCTACACCGAGAGCCTCACCGGGGCGGTCTATGTGGACAAGCCGGCCGAAGTCGTCGCCTATCTCGAGGTCCTTGACCGGATGGCGGTCCAGGCCGAGCCGATCGGCGACTCCAGCACCATCCTGGCCGAACTGCGTAAGGAGCACTGAGATGCATGACCCCGTCTACACCGGAATGCCGGCCACGGACCTGGGCACGGAGGGCTGGGAGAAGCCCTGGAGCGGGTCCAACGGCGGCACCTGCATCGAGGCCAAGCGACTGCCGGACGGACGGATCGCGCTGCGCCAGTCCACCGACCCGGCCGGGCCCGCGCTGATCTACACCCGCTCGGAGGTGGCGTCCTTCCTGGAGGCGGCGAAGGCCGGCGAAGCGGACTTCCTCATCTCCTAGAGCGGGCTGCCCACGGCCGGTCCTGGAGCGGGCCGCCCACGTCCCGATTCCCGAAACTCCCCGAAAACCACTACGCCCGCACAACCGCACAACCCCGCACCGCACTCCCGTCCCCGCCGTCCCGCCACGCACACTGAAGACGCCGTGGCGGGCGGCGGTGTCGTCCCCCTTGCAGATGTGCAGAGCCCATGGGACCGACAGGATGCCGTAATGAACCTCGACCACGCGGTGACACAGCACCGCACCCTGATCGTCGAGGGCTGCGACGGAGTCGACAGGGACGCGCTGCTGACCGGTCTCGCCCGCCGGCACGGCTACACCGTCACCCGCGCCTCCCGCCAACTCCCCCATGTCGACCCGGTCCGGCCGTACCGCGAACTCCTCCAGCGCGACGGCGCGCTCGCGGTCGACGCCGGGCTGGTCGGTGAGCTCGTCTACGGGCCGCTGCGCCGGGGCCACTCCCGGGTGACGTGGATTCAGGCGTTCGACTTCGCCGAGGCGGTGGCCGAGCGCCACGGCGCCTTCGTCCATGTGACCGCCCCGGTGCACGTACTGGAGGACCGGCTGGCCGCGCGCGGCGCCTCGGCGGCGGACCTGGCGGAGATCGACGCCGCGGTCACCGGCTATGACCACGCCTTTTCCACCCTCGCCGAACACGCCCCGGTGCTCACCGTCGAGGAGCGGCCGGCCTCCGGCGGCGGCCCGGACCCGGATCCGGGCCACGGCGAGGCGGCACCGGAGCCCCCGGTGGCCTCGTTCGCCCGGCCCCTCCCGCGCATCCGATCCCCCGGACCGTTCGCCGAGCAGAGCTGAACTCCCCGGCACCGGCCCTAAGTTGGTGCCCCGCGAATCGCATCCGCACGGCAGGAGACTGGCGCTATGACAGACGGCTCGTCCACCCCCGACCAGCAGGCCCTGACCAAGATCGACACCACGGTGCCGCATTCGGCCCGGATCTGGAACTACTGGATGGGCGGCAAGGACAACTACGAGGTCGACCGGATCGCCGGTGACGAGTACCGGGAGGTGGCCCCGAACATCGAGACCATGGCCCGCGCCTCGCGCGCGTACCTCATCCGCACCGTCACCCATGTGGCGGGCGCATGCGGGATCCGGCAGTTCCTGGACATCGGCACCGGGCTGCCCACCTACGACAACACCCACCAGGTGGCCCAGCGGGTGGCGCCCGAGGCCCGCATCGTCTACGTGGACAACGACCCCCTGGTGCTCCGGCACGCCCAGGCGCTGCTCACCAGCACCCGCGAGGGGGTGACCGACTACATCGACGCCGATCTGCACGAGCCCGAGCGGATCCTGGCGGCCGCGTCGAAGACGCTCGACTTCGACCGGCCCATCGCCCTGATGCTGATGGGCATCCTCGGCCACATCCAGAACTACGACGAGTCGGTGTCGATCGTGCGGCGGCTCCAGGCCGCCTTACCGTCCGGCAGCTACTTCGTGCACTACGACAGCACCGACACCGACCAGGCGCTCAAGCAGGCCCAGCAGGGCTACGACGACACCGGCGCCGTGCCGTACGTGCTGCGCAGCGTCGAGCAGATCAGCCGCTACTACGAGGGCCTGGAGCTGATCGAGCCCGGTATCGTGTCGTGTCCGCTGTGGCGTCCGGCCCCCTCCGAGACGGATATCGAGACCACCGATGTCCACGGGGGCGTGGCGCGCAAGCCGTGACGGTGGTGACGACCAGACGAATGGTGACGACCAAACGAATGGTTCGGCCACCGGGGAGGTAACCCCCGCCCCCGTCGCGTCGTCAGACACGGCGCCGGGAAGCGAGGCGGAGGGACGCGCGGGTGTTCGAGGTCGGGGCCTGGAGAGTGCCCTCCGTCAAGCGGCTGCTGCGGGCGTCGGTCGCCGGTGCCCCCGCCGTGGTACGGCAGCGCCGCGGCCCCCAGGACGAGGCGCCGGGGCGGCCGCGGCACGTGGCCATCATCATGGACGGCAACGGCCGCTGGGCCGCCCTGCGCGGCCTCTCCCGCACCCGCGGCCATCAGGCGGGGGTGCTCGCGCTGCCGCGGGTGGTGGACACGGCCCTGGAGGAGGGCATCGAACACCTGTCGCTGTTCTTCTTCTCCACCGAGAACTGGAACCGGCCGCGCGGCGAGGTGGCCGCCCTGATGCGGCTCACCGCCCAGCTGGCGGACGTCTTCCGGGGCTACGGCGAGCGGGGGGTGCGGCTGCGCTGGCTGGGCTCGGAGGCCCGGCTTCCCCGGGCCACGCTGGCCGCGCTGCGCCGCGCGGAGGACGACACCCGCGACAACCGCGCCATGACGCTGGCGTTCTGCTTCAACCACGGCGGCCGGGAGGAGATCGCCCGCGCCGCCACCTCACTGGCCCGCGCCTCGGCGGACGGCGCGCTGGACCCCGGGGCCATCGACGAGGCGCTGTTCACCCGCCATCTGCCGCACGCCGATCTGCCGGACATCGACATGCTGGTGCGCACCTCCGGGGAGCAGCGCATCTCCAACTTCATGCTCTGGCGGGCGGCCTACGCGGAGCTCTTCTTCGTGGACACCCTGTGGCCCGACTTCACGGCTGAGGAGCTCCGCGCGCTGCTGGTTGCGTTTGCCGCTCGGAAGCGGCGTTTTGGCGCAGGCGTCGGCCCCGCCTGACACGTCCGCCGTCCCTGGCGACAGCGGATCCGGCCTAGCGAATCTGGACGCCGGACAGCGTGCGGGCGATGACCAGGCGCTGGATCTCGCTGGTGCCCTCGAAGATCGTATAAATCGCGGCGTCGCGGTGCATCCGCTCGACCGGGTACTCGCGGGTGAAGCCGTTGCCGCCGAGGATCTGCACCGCTTGGGCGGTGACCTGCTTGGCGGTCTCACTGGCGAACAGCTTGGACATCGAGCCCTCGGCCGACTCGAAGGGCCGGCCGTTCACGGCCATCCAGGACGCGCGCCACACCATCAGCCGCGCGGCGTCGATCCGGGTGCGCATGTCGGCGAGCTGGAAGGCGACGCCCTGGTTGTCGATGATGGGGCGGCCGAACTGCTCCCGGGTCTTGGCGTAGTCGAGCGCGACCTCGTACGCGGCGCGGGCGGTGCCGACCGCCATGGCGCCGACGGCCGGGCGGGACGCCTCGAAGGTGGCCATGGCGGCGTTCTTCAGCCGCTCCCCGCCCGACTTGGCCCGCTCCCGGGCGCGCGCGAGGCGTTCGTCCAGCTTCTCCTTGCCCCCGAGCAGGCAGGCGCCGGGCACCCGCACCTGGTCGAGGACCACTTCGGCGGTGTGCGAGGCGCGGATGCCGTGCTTCTTGAACTTCTGGCCCTGGGAAAGACCGGGGGTGCCGGGCGGGACGATGAACGAGGCGTGGCCCTTGGAGCCGAGCTCGGGGTCGACGACCGCGACCACCACGTGGACATTGGCGATACCGCCGTTGGTGGCCCAGGTCTTGGTGCCGTTCAGCACCCATTCGTCCTTGGCCTCGTCGTAGACGGCGCGGGTGCGCATCGAGCCGACGTCGGAGCCCGCGTCGGGCTCGGAGGAGCAGAAGGCGGCGACCTTCACATCGTCGGCGTCGCCGTACATCTGCGGGATCCAGGTGCCGATCTGCTCCTCGGTGCCGTTGGCGAGGACGCCGACGGCGGCGAGGCCGGTGCCGACGATGGACAGGGCGATCCCTGCGTCGCCCCAGAACAGCTCCTCCATGGTCATGGGGATGCCGAGGCCCGTGGGGTCGAAGTACTGCTGGGCGTAGAAGTCCAGGGAGTACAGGCCGATCTTGGCGGCCTCCTGGATAATCGGCCAGGGGGTCTCTTCGCGCTCGTCCCATTCGGCGGCGGCCGGGCGCATGACGTCCGCGGCGAAGCCGTGGATCCAGTCGCGCACCGCCTTCTGATCGTCGTCGAGCTCGAACGAGAACTCCGCCATGACCCCTCCACGTGCTTGTTACCTGCGGTAACAGCAGTCTGTTACCGCCCAGTAGGCGATGTCAACTCCCCCGGGCACGCGGGCCCCGCTCCCCCTCGGGTGTTACGTTGCGCTTCAGCGCGCCGCGCGATCGCGCGGGGAAGCGCGAGACGCGAAGGCGCGAGTACGACATCGGGGGCGGGGAGGCAACGCATGCGGACCGGGACCAGCCAGCGGGACGACCAGCGGCAGTCGGCGCAGCAGAGGCGCAAGGAGCTGCTGGAGGCCGCGGACCGGGTGGTGCTGCGCGACGGACCAGAGGCCTCGATGAACGCCATCGCCGCCGAAGCGGGCATCACCAAGCCCATTCTGTACCGCCACTTCGGTGACAAGGGCGGACTGTACCGCGCCCTCGCCAAGCGTCACACCGACGCCCTGCTCGCCTCGCTGCGCGCGGCTCTGGACGCGCCCGCCGACGACCGCAGGCAGCGCGTGGAGGCCACGCTGGACACCTATCTGGCCGCGATCGAGGCCCGGCCCCAGGTGTACCGCTTCCTGATGCACCCGGCCGACCACGGCCAGCAGGAGCCGGAGCAGAGCTTCGACGTCGGCCACCACTCCGCCCCGCTGCTGCGGCGGCTCGGCGAGGAGCTGGCCACGGTGATCGCCGAGCGGGTGGAGCTGGGCCCCGGCGGGGACGAGGTGGCCCGGGTCTGGGGCCATGGGATCGTCGGCATGATGCACGCGGCCGGGGACTGGTGGCTGCGCGACCGCCCCTGCGCACGCGGCCAGTTGGTGCACCATCTCACCGATCTGCTGTGGGGGCGGCTGTCGCTGGCGGACGACCGGGTCGGCGCACCGGGCTTCTGATGTCCCGGCAGTCCCTCAACTGGGCTCCGCCCCGGACCCCCGCTCCTCAAGCGCCGGAGGGGCTGGAACCGGAGGGGCTGGAATGGGTCCAGGGGGCGCGGCGGATCGCGCGCAGCGCTCTGCGCCGCCGCAGCCCGGTGAGCCGGTCGATGAACAGCCCGCCGTCCAGATGGTCGCACTCGTGCTGAAGGCAGCGCGCGAAGAAGCCCGTGCCCTCGATCCGCACCGGCTCCCCGGTCATCGTCACGCCCTCGATCACCACATGGTCGTGGCGCGGGGTGCCCGCCTCGACGCCCGGCAGCGACAGACAGCCCTCCGGCCCGCGCACCGTCACCCCGTCGGCCGCGACCGGCCGGGGGTTGACGACATGCCCCAGATGGCGGTGGTCCTCGTCGTCCGGGCAGTCGAAGACGAAGACCCGCAGCCCCACACCGATCTGATTGGCCGCGAGGCCCACCCCGTGGGCCGCGTACATCGTGGCGTACATGTCCTCGATCAGCAGGGCCAGCTCGGCGTCGAACGCGGTGACCTCCTCGCACGGCGCGCGCAACGCCGGATCGCCGAGGAGACGCAGGGGCCGCACCGCTCCGCGGCTGCCCGGGATCACGCCATGTCGCATGGCAGCCAAGCTTACGGCGCCGGTGAGGCGGGCCCCGCGCGCGCGGCCGGAATTCGGGACAGCCGCCGGATCTCGATAGGCTGCTCTCCGACCGTGGCCTCCCGGCCGGCGACGCGGCACGGAGGGGGCGTACCACCGGCGCCTCGGGGGGCAGCAGCGGCGCCGGTATGCGAGGAGGATCGAGAAGACGATGGCAGGCAACTCGGAGCCGCTGTCACCGCGGGCCAAGCTGGCCGTGACGGCGGGCAAGGCCGCGGCGGCGGTGTCGCGGGCCGCGGGCCGCGGCAGTGGATCGGTGATCGGCGGCAAGGTGGCCCTGCGGCTCGACCCCGATCTGCTGGGCAGGCTGGCGCAGCACCTGGACGTCATCCTGGTGTCGGCGACCAACGGCAAGACCACGACCACCCGGCTCATCGCCGAGGCGCTGCGGGCGGCCGGCCCGGTCGTCTCCAACGCGCTGGGCGCCAATATGCCGGCCGGTATCACCTCGGCCCTGGCGGGCGGCTCCGATGCCCGCTACGGCGTCATCGAGGTCGACGAGAAGTACCTCGCCGGTGTGGCGCGCGACACCGAGCCCAAGGCCATCGCGCTCCTCAACCTCTCCCGTGACCAGCTCGACCGCGCCGCCGAGACCCGGATGCTCGCCGAGAAGTGGCGCGAGGGCCTGACCGGCTCCAAGGCGGTCGTGATCGCCAACGCGGACGACCCGCTGATCGTCTGGGCCGCCTCCTCCAGCCCCAATGTGGTGTGGGTCGCGGCCGGGCAGGAGTGGAAGGACGACGCCTGGTCCTGCCCGTCCTGCGGCGGTGTGCTCCAGCGCCCGGGCGACGACTGGGTCTGCGGGGAGTGCGGCTTCCGCCGCCCGGTCCCCAGCTGGGCGCTGAACGGGGACTACGTCCTGGACCCGCACGGCGCCGCCTGGCCCATCCAGCTCCAGCTCCCCGGCCGCGCCAACAAGGCCAACGCGGCCACCTCGGCCGCCGTCGCCGCCACCTTCGGGGTGCCCCCTCAGGTCGCGCTGGAGCGGATGTACCAGGTCCAGGCCGTGGCCGGCCGGTATGACGTGGTCACCTTCCAGGAGCGCCAGCTGCGGCTGCTGCTGGCGAAGAACCCGGCCGGCTGGCTGGAGACCTTCTCGCTGATCGACCCGCCGCCCACCCCGGTGATCCTCTCGGTGAACGCGCGCGGCGCCGACGGCACCGACACCTCCTGGCTGTGGGACGTGGACTACACCCGGCTCGCCGGGCACCCGATCTGCCTGATCGGCGACCGCAAGCTGGACCTCGCGGTGCGCCTGGAGGTCGCCGGGCTGGACTTCCGGGTCTGCGCGGACGCGGACGAGGCGGTGCGGATCTCCCCGCCCGGCCGCATCGAGGTGATCGCCAACTACACCGCGTTCCAGGACCTGCGCCGCCGGGTCGGCAACTGACCCCCGTACGAGAGGCACGAAGATGCGTAGCACGAGCCAGAACGGCCTGCGTCTGGTGTGGGTCTACCCCGACCTGCTGAGCACGTACGGCGACCAGGGCAACACCCTGGTGGTGGAGCGCCGGGCGCGGCAGCGCGGGCTGGAGGTCTCCCGCCTGGACGTCCGCTCCGACCAGCAGATCCCCACCTCCGGGGACATCTATCTGATCGGCGGCGGCGAGGACCGCCCGCAGCGGCTGGCCGCCGAGCGGCTGATCCGGGACGGCGGGCTGAACCGGGCGGTGGCCAACGGGGCGATCGTCTTCTCGGTGTGCGCCGGGTACCAGATCCTCGGCCATGAGTTCGTCAACGACCTCGGCCAGCGCCAGCAGGGCCTGGGGCTGCTGGACGTGGTCAGCACCCGCGGCGAGGGCGCCCGGTGCGTCGGGGACGTGCTGGCCGACATCGACGAGCGGCTGGCGCTGCCCCCGCTGACCGGCTTCGAGAACCACCAGGGCGTCACCCACCTGGGCCCGACCGCCCGCCCCTTCGCCCGGGTCAGGTTCGGCAACGGGAACGGGACCGGGGACGGCTTCGAGGGCGCGTACAGCGACACCGTCTTCGGGACGTACATGCACGGCCCGGTGATGGCCCGCAACCCGCATATCGCGGACCACCTGCTGAAGCTGGCCCTCGATGTGAACGCGCTGCCGCCGGTCAACGACCAGTGGTACGAGGCGCTGCGCAACGAGCGGATCGCGGCGGCGACCCAGCCCGCCTGAGCCGCGCCCCGCTCGCTCGAGCGCAGCTCAGACGCCGTTCGAGCGCGGGGTGACCGCATGGCGGACATCCGGCCGTCGAGCGCGCCCCCGCCACCCGCCCGCTTGTAGGGTGGCGGGGTCCCGCCGGACGACGCGGTCCGGCCGTAGGCTCCCATCTCAGACAGAGGTATGCGTGCCATGCGCATTGGTGTGCTCACGTCCGGCGGCGACTGCCCCGGCCTGAACGCGGTCATCAGGTCAGTCGTCCACCGCGCCACCGTCGACCACGGCGATGAGGTGATCGGCTTCCAGGACGGCTGGAAGGGCCTGCTGGAGTGCGACTACCGCAAGCTGGACCTGGACGCCGTGAGCGGCATCCTGGCCCTCGGCGGCACCATCCTCGGCTCCACCCGGGTGCGCCCGGAGCATCTGCGGGACGGGGTGGAGCGGGCCAAGGGCCATGTGGCGGAGCTCGGCCTGGACGCGGTCATCCCCATCGGCGGGGAGGGCACGCTGAAGGCCGCCCGGCTGCTCTCGGACGCCGGGCTGCCGATCGTCGGCGTGCCCAAGACCATCGACAACGACATCGCCTCGACCGATGTGACCTTCGGCTTCGACACGGCGGTCGGGGTCGCCACCGAGGCGCTGGACCGGCTCAAGACCACCGCGGAGTCCCATCAGCGGGTGCTGATCGTCGAGGTCATGGGGCGGAACACCGGCTGGATCGCGCTGCACTCGGGCATGGCCGCGGGCGCCCACGCCATCGTCGTCCCGGAGCGCCCGTTCGACATCGAGGAGCTGGCCGGGACCGTCGGGGCGCGGTTCGAGGCGGGCAAGAAGTTCGCGATCGTGGTGGTGGCGGAGGGCGCCAAGCCGCGCGAGGGCACGATGGACTACGAGGCCGGCGGCAGGGACGTCTACGGCCACGAGCGCTTCGCGGGCATCGCCCGCCACCTCTCCGTGGAGCTCGAGCGGCGGCTCGGCAAGGAGGCCCGGGCGGTCATCCTGGGCCATGTGCAGCGCGGTGGCACCCCGACGGCGTACGACAGGGTGCTGGCCACCCGCTTCGGCTGGCACGCGGTCGAGGCGGCCCACCGCGGCGAATTCGGCACGATCACCGCGCTGCGCGGCACGGACATCACCCTGGTGCCGCTCGCGGCGGCCGTGGAGCGGCTGAAGACGGTCCCCACCGAGCGGTACGCCGAGGCCGAGTGCGTGCTGTGATCGATGCGGTTCTAGGCTGGTGCGAGCACATTTCGTGCGCACTGGGAGGTGTACCGGATGGATCACGGCGGGCACGGCATGATGATGGATCTGCCGCCGTTCACGCTGTCGCGCGGGCTGGAGTTCGGCGGCGATCCGTTCTTCCTGGTCGGCTGTGTGCTGGCGCTCGGTCTCTACGGCTGGGGCGTCGCGCGGCTGCGGCGGCGCGGTGACGCCTGGCCGGTGGGGCGCCTGGTCTCCTTCGCGCTCGGGGTGCTGACCATCGCGGTCGCGATGTGCACCAAGCTGAACGACTACGGCATGGTCATGTTCAGCGTCCATATGGTGCAGCACATGATCATCAGCATGGTCTCGCCGATCCTGCTGCTGCTGGGCGCGCCGGTCACGCTGACCCTGCGGGCCCTCCCGGCGGCCGGGCGCGGCCGCAAGGGGCCACGGGAGCTGCTGGTCGCGCTGTTGCACAGCCGCTATATGCGGATCATCACCCACCCGGCGTTCACCATCCCGCTGTTCATCGCGAGCCTGTACGCGCTGTACTTCACCCCGCTCTTCGACTTCCTGATGGAGAGCAAGGCCGGGCATATCGCGATGATGGTCCACTTCCTCGCGGTGGGCCTGGTCTTCTTCTGGCCGATCATGGGCGTGGACCCGGGCCCGCACCGGCCCGGCTATGTGATGCGGATGCTGGAGCTGTTCTCGGGCATGCCGTTCCACGCGTTCTTCGGCATCGCGCTGATGATGGCGTCCGAGCCCATGGTCGGCGCGTACAAGCACCCGCCCGCCTCGCTGGGCGTCGACGCGCTGTCGGACCAGACCTGGGCGGGCGGTATCGCCTGGGCCTTCAGCGAGATCCCGTCGGTGATCGTGCTGGTGGCACTGGTCTACCAGTGGTACAAGTCCGAGCAGCGCCAGGCGCGGCGCATCGACCGCACCGCGGACCGGGACGGCGACCAGGAGCTCGCGGCGTACAACGCGTATCTGGCCTCGCTCCAGGCCCGGAGCCAGTGACCCGGCTCCGGTAGCGGAGCCACCCAGTCCGGTCCCGGCAGCCTGCTAGCGGCCGGGGCCCGGAGCGCGAGACCATGGACCCGGGCCTGGGTGGCCCGGGTCCTGGCGAAGGGGCGTCGGGACCGCCGTGAGGAGGTCGGGGATGCCCGGTTCCGCGAAGGCGATGACGGTGGCCACGGTGGGGGGTCTGGTGCTGGTGACGGCCTACACCGTGGCTCTGGGGAGCAACGGCTGGCTCTGGTTCAGCTGGGTGGTGCTCGGACTGCTGACCGTGGGGGTCGTGGTGGCCCGGGGCTGAGCCCTACCGGGCGGAGACCCCCTTCGGAGCGGATCCAGAGGGCCTGCCCAGCAGCCAACGCCATAACGCCGCCCACCACGGGACGCGCCCGGGGGCCGCCGCCTCGGACCCCTCCGTACCGGACGGAACCGGGGCCGGCGCCTCCTCGGCCATCGAGGACACCCGCTGCCGTGGGGAGAGCAGGGCCTCGACGGGGAGGTCCATGATGTCCGGCTCGGGGCGCCGGGGCATGAACTCCACCGGCAGCTCCACCAGATGGCGGGAGATCCAGGACGAGAGCCAGGTCAGCTCGGACTCCTCCACGGCCAGCCGCAGATCGGGCAGGCGCAGCAGCAGGGTGTCGATGGCGGTGTCCGTGATGGCGCGGCCGATGTCCTGCCCCGGGCATTCGTGGGGGCCGCCGCTGAAGGCGAGATGGGACCGGTTGCCGTACATGGGCGCGGCGATGTCGGGGCGGATGGCCGGGTCCACGTTCCCGGCGGCCAGCCCCAGCAGCAGCATGTCCCCGGCCTTGATCCGCTGACCGCCCAGCTCGGTGTCCCCGGTGGCCCAGCGGCCGGGGACGACCGTGAGCGGGGGCTCGTTCCACAGCACGTGCTCGATGGCGTCCGGCAGCGTCATATGGCCGCCGGCCAGGGACGCGCGGAAGCGCGGGTCGGTGAGGACCATGCGCAGCGTGTTGGCCATCAGGTTGGTGGTGGTCTCGTTGCCGGTGAGCAGCACCAGCCGCAGATGCTGGACCACCTCCTCCTCGGTGAGGCCGGAGGGGTGGGCCAGCAGCCAGGACGCCAGGTCCTCGCCGGGTTCGGCGCGCCTGCGGTCCACCAGGCCCTTGAGGGCTTCGGTGACGTACGCGTCGCTGCGCAGGGCCGTCTCGGTGCCCTTCATCAGGTCCCGGGTGGCCTCGACCAGCCGTGGGCCGTACTCGTCGGGCATGCCCAGCAGTTGGGTGAGGACGAGCATGGGCAGCTGCTGGGCGAAGGCGGTGACCATTTCCGCGCCCCCGTCGGCGCAGAAGTCGTTCACCAGCTGGTGGGTGAAGCGGGTGACATGGCGGCGGATCCCGCGGCGGTCGAAGCGCCCCATGGACTCGGTGAGCGCGGCCCGCAGCCGCTCGTGCTCGTCGCCGTCGGCGAAGGTGCACATGGGCTGCCAGCCGACCACCGGCAGCAGGGGCGAGTCGGCGCCGATCCTGCCGTCCTTCCAGGCGTGCCAGTGGCGGGAGTCGCGGGAGAAGCGGGAGGGGGTGCGGGAGACCTCCAGGTTCTCGCGGTAGCCCAGCAGCAGCCAGGCCGGTATGCCACCGTCGAGCACGATCGGAGCCACCGGGCCGTGCTCGGCGCGCAGCCGCTCGTACAGCCCCATCGGGTCCTTCTCGTTCTCGGGCCCGAGGAGGTCCACCAGGGCGCCGGCTCCGTCGGAGAGCGCGGTGTGGACGGGGCACCGGGTGGGCGGCGGATCGGCGGGCCCAGGGCCGGGGCCGTCGGGATGAGGAGTCACGGTGTCTCCGGGGTCACGGTGTGGAGGGATTGCAGATGTCGTACGAGGGCGAGGAGGGTGTCGCGGCTGGAGGCCCGGTCGCGGGCATCGCAGTCGATCATCGGTACGGAGTCGGGCAGGTCCATGGCCGCGCGCAGCTCCGTCATGGGGTGGACGGGGGCCTCGGGGAAGGCGTTGACCGCGACCACGAAGGGCACCCCGCGCTCCTCGAGCCGCCCGACCGCGTCGAAGCTGACCTCCAGACGGCGGGTGTCGATCAGGACGACGGCGCCCAGGGCACCCTCGAAGAGGCCGTTCCACAGGAACCAGAACCGCTCCTGGCCGGGGGTGCCGAACAGATAGAGCACCAGCCGTTCGTTGAGGCTGATCCGGCCGAAGTCCATCGCGACGGTGGTCTCGGTCTTGCGTTCGATCCCCGCGATGTCGTCGACGCCGACCCCGGCCTGGGTCATGGTCTCCTCGGTGGTCAGCGGGCGGATCTCGCTCACCGAGCCGACCATGGTGGTCTTGCCGACGCCGAAGCCGCCGACGATCACCACCTTGACCGCGGCGGCCGCGGAGGCCGGGAGGGTGTCCTCGCTGCGCGGTCCGGCGATCCCCTCAGAGGTTCTGTAGTCCATGCATCACCGCCTGGAGCAGTTCGGGGTCGGGCAGCACGGCGGCCGGGACCGGCGCCCTGACCTCCACCCGGTCCTCCCGCAGCAGCCCCGCGAGGAGCACGGTGACGGTGGAGACGGGCAGGACCAGATACGCGGAGATCTCGGCCACCGAGAGCGGGAACTGGCACATCCTCAGCACGGCCGCGGCCTCGGGGGCCGTCCCCGGCTCCGGTTCCGCGCGCGCCACGATCAGGCTGACGAGCTCGACGGGCCGGTGCCGGGGTTCCTGCGGCGCGCGGCCGCGGCTCACGGTGTAGAGCCGCTCCGGGCCGCCCTCGTCCCACGGCTTGCCGGGCTCGCTCATGTCACGCGTCCGTCGACCCGCGGCGGGCTGCTGAGGTGCTCCCCGAGCCGGGCGACGAGGTCTCTCATGCACTGGCCCATCAGCCCGGCGTCCACGCTGTCCTCGGCGAGCACCGCCAGATACGAGCTGGTACCGGCCGCCATCAGATAGAAGAACCCGCCGTCGACCTCGATGACGACCAGCCGCATCCGGCCGTCCCCCTCGGGGAATTCGGCGGCGATCGCACCGGAGAGGCTCTGGAGCCCGGCGCAGGCGGCGGCCAGGCGGTCGGCGGTGTCCTTGTCCGTGCCGACCTGGGCCATGCACAGGCCGTCCGAGGACAGCAGGACCACGTGCCGGGTCTCCGGAACGCTGGACGCCAGGTCCCGGAGCATCCAGTCCATGTTGAACCGCGGTTGCGTCACTTGCCTACTCATCCTTGTCCGACGTGTTCGGGTTGCTCGAGCTGTCCGGGGTGTGGGGGGACTTCCGGGGGTCCGGCGGATCCGTGGCGGCGTCCGCCGCCGGGAGCGGCTCACCGTTGAGCCCCTTGGTGAAGGCGTCCAGCCAGATCCCCGGCTGTACCGGCTGGCGGGGCGGGGCGGGCGCCGCGGGGGGCGCGGAGTCGACGCGGAACGACGAGGGGGCCGGGGCGACCATGGGCATCCGGCGGCGGCGCTGCGGGAGTCCGGCGCCGTTCTGCCGGAAGCCGGGGCCGGGGCGGCCCTGCGCCACCGGACCGGTGCGGGTGGGCGACGGCAGCGGGGTGGCCCGCTTGATGGGCTTGGGCGGGGGCAGTTTGGCCGCGCGGGCGATGGCGCCGCCGGGCGCGGGGGTGGGGCAGATGATGTCCTGCGGTACGACCAGCACCGCGCGCACCCCGCCGTACGCCGAGGGCCGCAGCGAGACCTGGAACCGGTACCGCACGGCGAGCCTGCCGACCACGGCCAGGCCGAGCCGCGGTGTCTCGCCGAGGTCGTTGAGGTCGAATCCGGTGGCCGCCTGGAGCAGCACCGCGTCGGTGCGTCTGCGCGCCTCCTCCGACAGGCCCACCCCGGCGTCCTCGATCTCGATCGCGACCCCGGACTGGACCTCGATCGCGGTCAGGTGCACCCGGGTCTTGGGCGGCGAGTAGCGGGTGGCGTTGTCCAGCAGTTCGGCGAGGGCGTGGATCAGCGGCTCCACCGAGGGGCCGACGATGGCGACGTCCGCCACCGAGTGCAGATCCACCCGCTCGTACTCGAGGATGCGGGACATGGCGCCGCGGCAGACGTTGAACAGCGGCACCTCCTTCTGCCACTGGCGGCCCGGGCGGGAGCCGCCCAGGACCGCGATGGAGTCCGCCAGCCGGCCGATGAGGGCGTTGCCGTGGTCCAGGTGGAGCAGATCCTCGAAGACGTCCGGGTCGGCGCCGTGCTTGTCCTCCATCTCCCGCATGTCCATGGCCTGTTGGTGGACGATGGCCTGCACCCGGCGGGCGATGTTGACGAACGCCCGCTGGGCCGCGTCCCTCAGGTCCTCCTCGGTCCGCACGGTGTCCAGCACCCACCGCAGCAGTTGCTCGTGGGCGGCGTCGAAGTCCGGGTCGACATGAGGCGCGTGGTCGACGTCCTTCATCGCCTCGTGCACCATGGCGCCGCGCCGCAGCCGGGCCACCGTCTCGGGGAGCACCTCCCGGGTCAGCCGCCGGATCGCCGCATCCTGGTCCGCCAGGCGCTGCCGGAACTCGGCATCCTGGGCGGTGAGCCGGGTGCGCAGCGTGGTGATCAGCCGGCCGCGGCGCATCGCCTCGGCCGCCGCGAGGGCCACCGCGAACGTCGCCGCCACTCCGCACCAGGCGACCGTGGCCCGCGCCCCGGACGGGACCACGACGACGGCCAGCGCCGCGCAGAACGCCATCGCGGCGGGAGGGATGACCCATACGAGCGTGGAGGCGGGCCGTCGGCCTCCGGGTGGGGTGCCGCCTCCGGATGAGGTGCCGGCGAAAACCATGGGCATCCTTAAAAACAGCGAAGAGAAAATGAGTGCGAAAAACGCGGGCGATGAACCAGCCCGTCATGGGCCCTGGAGCATAGCGGTTTCACCGTCGCATGAATCGAAGATGCTTTTTTCTTCGGAATGCATCACGGTGAATTCAAAGGGCGTGAAAAAGCGATCATCTGCACTCAGTCTTTGACCGCGAATGATCGGCCGAGGACGAATCTGCTCATGGCGAAGGAGGCTGGGCAGCGTGCCGCCCGGGCCCTTAGCGTCCCGGCATGAGCACTGGGAGCGCGTGTGTGATCGGGGCGACGGGACAGATCGGCCGGGCGGCGGTGCGCGCGCTCGCCGAGGAGGGCTGGCGGGTGCGGGCCGCCTCGCGCGGCGGGGGCCGCGACGGGAGCTGGCCCGGCTCGGTGGAGAGCGTGGCCGTGGACCGGGACGACGACGACGCGGTGGCCGCGCTGGTCGGCGACGGCTGCGATGTGGTGCTGGACTGCGTCGCCTACGGCCGGGCGCACGCACGGCAGTTGCTGGACCTCGCCGACCGGATCGGATCGGCGGTGGTGATCTCCACCGGAGCGGTGTACGAGGACGACCAGGGCCGGGGTTTCGGCACCCAGGACCGGCCGGACGGCGCCCCGCGCTATCCGCTGCCGCTCCCCGAGTCCCAGCGCACCGTCCCGCCGGGCGACGGCTACGGCAGTCGTAAGGTGGCGCTGGAGCGGGAGTTGCTGGCCGCCGGGGACCGGCTGCCGACGACCGTGCTGCGCGCCGGGGCGATCCACGGCCCGCACTGCCACACCCCCCGTGAGCTGTACTTCGTCAAACGGGCGCTGGACGGGCGGCCGGTGCGGATCCTGGCGTACGGCGGCCGCAGCCGGTTCCATCCGGTGCATGTCGACAACATCGCGGAGCTGGTGCGGCTGGCCGCCCACCGGCCCGGTTCCCGGGTGCTCAACGCGGGCGATCCGCAGGCCCCGACGGTCGCCGACATCGCCGCCGCCGTGGACGCGGTGCTGGAGGTGCGCGGCGAGCTGGTGCTGGTCGACGGGGAGCCGCCGCATCCGCATGTCGGCAGCACCCCCTGGAGCCTGGCCCACCCCCTCGTCTACGACATGTCCGCGGCTGAACGGGAGTTGGGCTACCGCCCGGTGACCGGCTATGCGGAATCGCTGCCGGCGACCGTCGCCTGGCTGACGGAGCGGCTGGCGGCCGCCCCGGACTGGCGTACGGCCTTCCCCGACATGGCCGCCGCCTACGACCCGATGACCGATCTGTTCGACTACGCGGCCGAGGACGCGTGGCTGCGGGGCGCGCGGCGGAGAAACGGAACCGGGCCCGTGCGGGAATCGCACGGGCCCGGCCCAGCACCGCATAGCGCCGGCTAGCCGGCTAAGCGGATCGGTGGAAGTCGGCCGCGGTTCGGTGGCGCCCCGAAGGGGCGCGGGGCTGTGTCGATGTGCGGCTCCGCCGCGCGGGCGCGCGACCGGCCACGACGGCGCCGCAGACGATCGACGGCAGGTCGGGCACTCCAGCGAAGCGCTTAGCCGACTACTTGACGACGGCGGCCGCCTCCTTCGCGGCCTTGGCCGCCTTCGCGGACGCGCCCGACTTCGCGGGCACCGGCGTGGCGTGCGGGGCGCAGGTCACGTCCTTGGCGTCCACCGTGCCCTTGAGCAGGTAGGCGTCCACCCGGTCGTTGACACACGGGTTCACCAGACCGGTGACCCCGTGCGAACCGGCGTCCTTCTCGGTCACCAGACGCGAGCCCTTCAACCGCTTGTGCAGCTCCACCGCGCCCTCGTACGGGGTCGCGGCGTCCCGGGTGCTCTGCACTATCAGCGTCTTGGGCAGCCCCTTGGCGGCCCCCACCTCCAGCGGGGCCCCCTGCTTGGCCCCCCAGGTGGCGCACGGCAGGTTCATCCAGGCGTTGGACCAGGTCAGGAAGGGGTAGTCGCGGTGGAGCCGGGTGTTGTCCCGGTCCCACTTCGCCCAACTGGCCGGCCACTTGGCGTCGGCGCACTCGACGGCGGTGTAGACGGCGTTGCCGTTCTCCGAGGCGATGTTGCCCGCGGTGTCGGACATGTCCGGGCCCGCGGCCTCGACCAGCGCCTTCTCATCGCCGCCGAGGTAGTCGCTCCACACCTGGGCGACGGTGGCCCACGACGAGTCGTAGTACGGAGCGCTCTGGAAGAACCCGAGCAGTTCGGCCGGGCCCACGACCCCGCCGATGGGGCTCTTCTTGGCGGCCGCGCGCAGCTTCTCCCACTGCTGCTGGACCTTGGCCGGGGTGTCGCCGATGTGGTAGGCGGCGTCGTTCTGCGCCACCCACGCCTTCCAGTCGTTCCAGCGCGTCTCGAAGGCGACGTCCTGGTCCAGGTTGGCCTGGTACCAGATCTTCTCCCGCGAGGGGTTCACCACGCTGTCCACGATCAGCCGGCGCACATGGGTCGGGAAGAGCGTCGCGTAGACCCCGCCGATGTACGTTCCGTAGGACACGCCCAGGTAGTTGAGCTTCTTGTCGCCGAGCGCGGCCCGGATGACGTCGATGTCCCGGGCGGTGTTGGGCGTCGTCATCTGCGGCAGCATCCAGCCGCTGCGCTCCTTGCACCCTTCGGCGTACTCGCGGGCCAGCTTGCGCTGGACGCGCTTGTCCGCCTCGCTGTCCGGCACCGGGTCCAGCTTCGGGGCCTTGACGTACTCCTGGGGATCCACGCAGGAGATGGCCGTGGAGTGGCCCACCCCGCGCGGGTCGAAGCCGACGAAGTCGTACGCCTTCGACACCTTCGTCCACAGCGGGTTCTTGGTGGTGACCCGGGTCGGGAAGCGCAGCCCGGAGCCGCCGGGCCCGCCCGGGTTGTAGATCAGCGAGCCCTGCCGCTCGGAGGCGGAGCCGGTGGCCGCGATCCGGTCCACCGCGAGCTTGATGGTGCGGCCGTTCGGCTTGGCGTAGTCGAGCGGCACGGTGACGTAGCCGCACTGGATGGGCTTGGCGAGCCCCCAGTCGGCCGGGCAGTCCGTCCAGTCGATGCCCTTCTTCGCGGCCTTGGCCGCGGCCACCGCCACCCCACGGGCCTCGGCGGCCCCGCCGGGCGTCCGCTCCGAGGCCCCCGCCGTGGGGGCGGCCAGCGCACCGGTTATCAGCGCACCGGCGATCACACCGCCGGTCGCGCCGAAGAGTGCTGTGCGTCTCACTTAGTCATCCCCCTGCTTTAATTGCGCCGCCAGGAGCGGCGATGATCACAGAGTGTCAGGGGGATTCTTCTGTCTTGCTTACCGCCGAGTACAGGGCAAACCGCCGTTTCTTTATCAAGACGTGAACATCAACCCACGGCGGCGGCCGCCGCGTCGAGGGCCCGGCGGAGGTGGAGGGCGTCCGGGGCAACGGCGGTGGCGAGGGCGGCGGGGCCGGTCAGCGGCGTGAGGACGGCGGTCTCGGCGAGGCGGCGGGGCGCGATGGGACGGGTGTCGAAGGCCGGATCGACCACGAGCAGCTGGCCCACCGCCCGATGGCCGCCGAGGACCGCGCCGCCGTCCCAGCCGGGGGCGCCGGGGCCGTGGGCGAGCTCCTGGTCGAGAAGCGGGCGCCCGGCGCGGTGGACGGTGAGACGGCTGATCAGCTGGCCCGGGGATTCGCCGGTGCGGCCCAGGATCTGCTCCTCGCGGAGCACGAGGCGGGCGGTGGGGGCGAGTTCGACCCGGGTGGTCATCAGCAGTTCGCTGCCGTGTGCGGAGATCAGGGGCTCGGGCAGCCAGTGCAAGGCCGCGCCGTCGGCGACGGTCAGCCGGATCTCGTAGTGCGCGGGCCCGGCCGCGCGCCCGGGCAGGGCGATGGTGGCCGCGGCGGACCCGATGCGCAGCCGGGCGCCCGGTCCGACGGTCGCCTCCAGGGCGATCCGATCGCCGCCGAGGGGCCCGCTCATGGCCCCGACCACGGTGACACACGCTTCCCCGCCCGCGCCCCGGGTCCGCCGCAACGCGAGCGGCCCGTCCCCGGCGAGCACGGGCAACGCGGTGCCGCCGCGCCCGTCCGCCTCGGCGACGAGACGGGCGGTGGCCCGTACGACCGGGCTTGAGGTGCCCGTTGCGGATGAGGTGCCCGCCGCACGCGGGACGACTGCCGACGCACCCGAGGCGCATGTCGCGCCCGAGGCGCGAGTCGCAGCCGAGGTGCCCGCCGCGCCCGAGATGTCCGCCGCACCTGCGGTGCCCGCCGCACGAGAGATGTCCGCCGCATCTGCGGTGCCCGCCGCGCCACAGGCGGCCGCCGTAGCCGAGGCGGCCGTCGTAGCCGAGGCGGCCGTCGTAGCCGAGGCGGCCGTCGTAGCCGAGGCGGCCGTCGTAGCCGAGGCGGCCGGGGCGCGCCGCGTGTCCGGGGCTTCCCGCTCCGGAGCGCGCCCCGGCATCCGCGGCGCGGGGTATGGCGGTACGCCACCCGGTGCGTCCGGAGCGGCCACCGGCGGTCGCTCCGCCCCGGCCGAGGCTCCCGGGGCGGGGGTCATGCCGGGGCCGCCGTCCAGGCGGCCAGGCGGCCGCGGACCCAGTCGGCGATGGGGCGGATGCCGTCTTCGGCGACCAGCGAGGTGAAGGCGACGGGGAGTTCACCGCGCTGGGCCTCGGCGTCGCGGGCCATGCGCGCCAGGTCCGAGCCGACGTAGGGGGCCAGGTCGGTCTTGTTGACCACGAGCAGATCGGCGGTGGTCACGCCGGGGCCGCCCTTGCGGGGGATGTCGTCGCCGCCCGCGACGTCGATGACGAACACCTGCGCGTCGACCAGGCCCTTGGAGAACGTCGCGGTGAGGTTGTCGCCGCCGGACTCGACCAGGATCAGATCGAGCGGACCCACGGTCTCCTCGAGCTCCTCGACCGCCTCCAGGTTGGCGGAGATGTCGTCGCGGATCGCGGTGTGCGGGCAGGCGCCGGTCTCCACGGCGGTGATGCGCTCCGGCGGCAGTACGGCGTTGCGCAGCAGGAACTCGGCGTCCTCGCGGGTGTAGATGTCATTGGTGACCACGGCGAGGGAGAGCTGGTCGCGCAGCGCCCGGCACAGCGCGGCGACGGTCGCGGTCTTGCCCGAGCCCACCGGTCCGCCGAGGCCGATGCGCAGCGCGCGGCGGGTGCCGTCGGGGCGGTGGGGGTCGGTGGCGCCGTAGGTGTGGCGCGGGGGGTAGGTGTCCGCGTGGTCGAGATGCATGAACGGCTCCGAAATTCCAACGGGGGCGGCGCGGGCCCGGTTACGAGGCGAAGAGGCGTACGGACCAGGTGGCGTGCTGTTCGGCGGCGATGTCGAGCAGCGGCGCGGAGGCGGCGGGCAGCGCGCCCGGACCCTCGTCGAGGGCCCGCCGTGCCGCGTCGGCGGCCCGCGCCGCGACCTGGTCCAACTCGGGGGCGAGGCGGGCGAGGACGGCGGTGGCGTCGAAGGGGTCGAGACTCAGCAGCCGTACGGCGGCGGTCGCGGGCCCGCTCACCGCCTCGTACCCGGCGGCGTACGCGGCGTCCTGCGGCCCCAGCGCGGCGGCGCGCGCGGTGAGTCCGAGCACCACGGGCTGATGCGCCCCGCGCGGCCGGGCGACGGCCAGGGCGTCCAGCTCGGGCGACGGCCAGGTGGCGCGGGCGGCGCGCATCAGCTGGCGCCCGAGCCGCCGGGCGGTGGCCCGCAGCGCGGGACTGGGGGTACGGGCGTCCGCGGCGTCGTCCAACGCGAGCGGATCGAGCCCGGCGGCGGCCGCGGCGGCGAGCCCGGCCGCGGTGAGCCCGACGGTGTGCAGCCGCCCTCGGCAGAACGCCGCCAGGGAGGCCGCGTCCCGGATCCGCCCCGCCGCGACGGCGGCCTCGGCCCCACCGGAATGCGCATGGCCTCCGGCGGGAAACCGCCCATCCGCAAGAACAAGCAACGCCCCGACCCCACCGGTGACTCCGCCCCCGGGCAACCGGTGACCGACCCGATCCAGCCCGTCCGGCGACGAGGCACCGGGCGCCCAGGAGCCGGGAGCGGCGGCCCCGCCAGGGGCTGCACCCCGGACCCCACCGAAGGCACCACCCCCGCGCGACCGCTGACCGACCCCACCCGGCCCGTCCGGCGACGAGGCACCGGGGCTCCAGGGACCGGGAGCGGCGTCCCCGCCAGGAGCTTCACCCCGGACCCCACCGAAGGCACCACCCCCGCGCGACCGCTGACCGACCCCACCCGGCCCATCCGGAGACGAGGCACCAGGGCTCCAGGGACCGGGAGCGGCAGCCCCGCCAGGGGGTTCGCCCCGGACTCCACCGGAGGCTTCGGCCCCGGGCGACCGTTTGTGGGGTCGGTCCGGTGCGTCTGCTGACGAGGCACCAGGGGTCCAGGGGGCGGAGTCCCTTGGTTTCGGGGAGGGGCGGGGTGGGGGAAGAGCCGCAGGCCGGGCACCCGCGGCCGGGCCGTGGGCGTCCTCAGGAGTGGGCGGGGTCTCGTTCGTGGGCATGATGGCCGGTCCGGTCAGAAGAGGAAGTACCGCTGGGCCATGGGAAGTTCCGTCGCCGGAGCCGGTTCCACGGGCTCGCCGTCGATCGTCACGGTGAACGTGTCGGGGTCGACCTCGACCCGCGGCAGGGCGTCGTTCTCCCGCATGTCCGCCTTGGTGACCCCCCGCGTGCCGCGGATCGGGGCGAACCGCTTGTGGAGGTCCAGCCGGTCCGCCAGACCGTCGTCCAAGGCGGCCTGGGTCACGAAGTTGACCGAGCCCCGGGCCGCCGCGCGGCCCAGCGCGCCGAACATGGGGCGCGGCAGCACCGGCTGCGGGGTCGGGATGGAGGCGTTGGCGTCGCCCATCTGCGCATACGCGATCTGGCCGCCCTTGATGACCAGGTGCGGTTTGACGCCGAAGAACGCGGGGTCCCAGAGCACCAGGTCGGCCAGCTTCCCGGGCTCCACCGAGCCGATCTCCCCGTCGAGCCCCTGCGCCACCGCCGGGTTGATGGTGTATTTGGCGACATAGCGACGCGCCCGGTGATTATCGGCGCGGCCGTCCCCGGCCAACGCCCCGCGCCGTCGCTTCATCACATGCGCGGTCTGCCAGGTGCGCAGCACCACCTCGCCGATCCGTCCCATGGCCTGGGAGTCGGAGGAGATGATCGAGATCGCGCCGAGGTCGTGCAGCACATCCTCGGCGGCGATGGTGCTGGGCCGGATGCGGGACTCGGCGAAGGCGAGGTCCTCGGGGACGGCCGGGTTGAGGTGGTGGCAGACCATCAGCATGTCGAGGTGCTCCTCGACGGTGTTCACGGTGTGCGGACGCGTCGGATTGGTGGAGCTGGGGAGTACGTTCGGCTGGGAGACCACGGTGATGATGTCGGGCGCGTGCCCGCCGCCCGCGCCCTCGGTGTGATACGCGTGCAGGGTGCGCCCGCCGATGGCGGCGAGGGTGTCGCCGACGAAGCCCGCCTCGTTGAGGGTGTCGGTGTGAATGGCGAGCTGGGCGCCGCTCTCCTCGCAGACCCCGAGGCAGGCGTCGATGGCGGCGGGAGTCGCCCCCCAGTCCTCGTGGATCTTGAATCCGAGTGCCCCACCGCGCAGTTGGGACCACATCGCCTCATTCGAGACGGTGTTGCCCTTGCCGAGCAGCCCGATGTTGACCGGATACCCCTCCAGCGCCTCGAACATCCGGGCAAGATGCCAGGGTCCGGGGGTGATGGTGGTCGCCTTGGTGCCCTCGGCAGGCCCGGTGCCGCCGCCGACGAGGGTGGTGATCCCGGAGCAGAGCGCCTGGTCGACGAGGGTCGGCGAGATGAAGTGAACGTGGGCGTCGACGGCGCCCGCGGTGAGGATCCTGCCGTTGCCCGCGATGACCTCGGTCTCGGGCCCGATGACGAGGTCGGGGTGGACGCCGTCCATGGTGTCGGGGTTCCCGGCCTTGCCGATCCCGGTGATACGGCCGTCACGCAGGCCGATATCCGCCTTGACGACGCCCCAGTGGTCGAGCACGACGGCCCCGGTGATCACGGTGTCGGGGGCGCCCTCGGCACGGGTGGCCCGGGACTGGCCCATGGATTCGCGGATCACCTTGCCGCCGCCGAAGACCGCCTCGTCCCCGGCCCGGCCGGGCCCGCCGCAGCGGTCCTCCTCGATCTCGATGAAGAGGTCGGTGTCGGCGAGCCGGACGCGGTCCCCGGTGGTGGGGCCGAAGAGATCGGCGTACGCGGCGCGGTCCAGTTCAGCGGTCATCGAGCGCTCCTCCCGTCTCCCCGCGCAGCCCCGGCACGATCCGCTCCCCCGCGATCGGGATCAGGGCGACCTCCACGGGGATGCCCGGTTCGAAGCGCACGGCGGTGCCCGCGGCGATGTTCAGCCGCTTGCCGCGGGCGGCGGCGCGGTCGAAGTCGAGGCCGGGGTTGGCCTCGGCGAAGTGGTAGTGGGAGCCGACCTGGACGGGCCGGTCGGCGGCGTTGAGCACGGTGAGCCGGGTGACCGGCCGCCCCTCGTTGAGGCGCACCGGCTCATCGGCGTACAGGATCTCTCCGGGGATCATCGAAAGCCCCCCGTCAGGCGATCGGCTGATGGACGGTGACCAGCTTGGTGCCGTCGGGGAAGGTGGCCTCGACCTGCACGTCCTGGAGCATCTCGGGAACGCCCTCCATCACCTCGTCGCGGGTGAGCACCCGGCGGCCGGAGGCCATCAGCTCGGCGACACCGCGGCCGTCGCGGGCGCCCTCCAGGATGTGGGCGGTGATCAGCGCCGTCGCCTCGGGATGGTTGAGGAGCACGCCCCGGGCCCGTCGCTTCTCGGCCACGTCGGCGGCCACATGAATGAGCAGACGTTCCTGCTCATGCGGGGTCAAACGCACGCTTTCCACCTCATTCTCGCCCTCATCCCGCGGAAGCCCCGATCCGGCGGAAACAACCCGTTCCGCACGATCCCGGGCCACTTGGGTCCAGCCTTCGCAGGTTAGTTCCGCGGCATTTCGGCGGCGTTAACTGAGCCATTGACCGGGCAACCCTGATCAATCCGATCGATGCTGGTCAAGACGGCCTTGGGAGCCACGGCCACGCTCCGGTGCCCCCCCTCGGCCACCGCCCGGCATTCCGCTCGGCGGACCCGTACGTCCGGCTATCGCACTTGACGGTCCCACCGCATAGCCCCGATTCTCATCACCGCAACACCATGATTCACCTGCTCCGCTCCAACCCCCCACATCACAACGGAGCCCAACTGTGAAGCGAATAGCGTCAATTCGCCGCGGAAGCCTCGCGGCGGCAACCGGTGCCGCGCTCGCCGCGGCCCTGCTGAGCGGCGCCTCCGGCGCCGAGGCCACCGTCAACGCCAAGGCCGCCGCCCCCGACGTGGACGTCGCGGCCGTCAAGGCCGACCTGGGCGAGCTCCAGTCCATCGCGGACGCCAACGGCGGCAACCGCGCCCATGGCGAGCCCGGCTACCAGAAGTCCCTGGACTTCATCAAGGGCAAGCTGGACGAGGCCGGATTCACCACCTCCGTCCAGGAGTTCACCTCCGGCGGCAAGAAGGGCTACAACCTCATCGCCGACTGGAAGGGCGGCGCCGACGACAAGGTCGTGATGGCCGGTTCGCATCTCGACTCGGTCGAGGCCGGCCCCGGCATCAACGACAACGGTTCCGGCTCGGCCGCGATCCTCGAGGTCGCGCTCGCCGTGGCCAAGGCCGACCTCCAGCCCTCCAAGCACCTGCGGTTCGCCTGGTGGGGCGACGAGGAGGACGGCATGGTCGGGTCGACCCACTACGTCGACAGCCTGGCCGCCGACGAGCAGTCGAAGATCGACTCCTACCTCAACTTCGACATGCTCGGCTCCCCCAACCCGGGCTACTTCGTCTATGACGACGACCCGGAGCTGGAGAAGGTCTTCAAGGACTGGTACGCGGCGAAGAACATCACGACCGAGAAGGAGACCGAGGGCGACGGCCGCTCGGACCACGCGCCGTTCAAGGACGCGGGCGTGCGGGTCGGCGGTCTGTTCACCGGCGCCGAGGCCACCATGAGCCAGGAGCAGGCCGACCAGTGGGGCGGCAAGGCGGGCGAGGCGTTCGACCCGTGCTACCACTCCGCATGCGACAAGACGTCGAACATCGACGACAAGGCGCTGGACCTGAACACCGACGCCATCGCCAACGCCATCTGGACGCTCAGCTCCTGACGAGCGCCCCCACACCGGACCGGCGCCGAGCCGGTCCGGTTCCGTCCGTCACTCCTCGCGGCCCGGACGCCGATCCCCGGCGTCCGGGCCGCGGTGTTCCGCCGCGATGCCGAAGCGCCGCCGTTCGCCCGGAGCGGACGAGGTGGGGCGCATCGAGGACACGGTGCTGATCACCTGCTCCTCCCCGCCCGTCTCGATCTCCTCGAGTCGCCGCAGGTCCGCGGCGGACACCAGGGCGACAAGCGGCTTCCCGTGGCGCGTGACGACCACCCTCTCGCCGCCGTACACCACGCGGTTGATCAGCTCCGCGAGCTCTGCACGGGCTTGCGTCACCGGAATCTCGTAAGCCATGCTCCCATCATATCGGGATGTACATCCTGTACATTTTTTACGGAGCCAATGACACCGCCGACGACGACGCCGAGAGGTGACGCGATGGAACGACCGACCGCGCGCTATGTCCTGCCCGAGCTCACCGAGCGCACCAGCTCGGGGACGCACACCATGGACCCGTACTCCAAGCTGCTCTCCGAGCGCATCGTCTTCCTCGGCACCCCGATCGACGACACCGCCGCCAACGATGTGATCGCGCAGCTGATCCATCTCGAGCACGCCGCGCCCGACCAGGACATCTCGCTCTACATCAACTCGCCCGGCGGCTCGTTCGGGGCCATGACGGCGGTCTACGACACCATGCACTTCGTCTCCTGCGACATCGAGACGGTCTGCCTGGGCCAGGCCGCCTCGGCGGCCGCCGTGCTGCTGGCCGCCGGCACCCCGGGCAAGCGCCTGGCCCTGCCGGGCGCGCGGATCCTCATCCACCAGGCCGCGTTCAGCGAGCCGGTCGAGGGCACCACCTCGGATCTGGAGATCCAGGCCAATGAGCTGCGGCGCACCCAGGAGATGCTCGAGGAGATGCTGGTGCGGCACACCGGCCGGAGCGCCGAGCGGATCCGGGCCGATATCGACCGCGACAAGATCTTCGACGCCGAGGGCGCGAAGGACTACGGGCTGGTGGACGAGGTCACCCAGAGCCGTAAGCGGCCGGGCCCGCCGCCGCGGACGAGGTGAGCGCGGTGCTGCCACCGGAGCTGCCCCCGCTGCCCGCGCTCACCCGCGCGGAGGGGAACGTGATCGACGGCTATCTGGAGGTGGTCGATCTGCTGGGCCGGATCAATCCGGCCCGCGGCCGTGACACCTACGGCAGTCTGCGGGCCGCCCAGGCGCTGGTGGGGAAGGCCACCGCGCTGCGGGACGCGCTGACGCTGATGCATGAGCGCGGGGAGAGCGAGCTGCACACCGCGACCCTGGCCCGGGCGCTGCGGGTGCTGGACGGGGAGCGGCGCGCGGAGCGCGTCACGCTGCCACCGTCGCTGCGGGCCTGACGCGGGCTGGTCAGGGCCGCGGGGGCTGTCGCCGTCGCGCAAGGCCGTCGCCCGAACGGCGGAGCCGGATTCCGGTGCTCCGGGCGGGATCGGCTTGCGCCGCGCGGCACCCCGGTTCCGTCCCACCGCCCGCCCCACCACGCCGCAGCACGGCCGTTCGGGCAGGTCATGGACGGATGGCGGGACGGTCGGCACCACCCGAACGGCCCTGCCGTGACCACCGTCACACCGCGCCCTCTCGAGTCGGAACCGGCGCGCGTCTGCGTGACCATCCCTGGAGACGACAGGACCCCGCCACCGCACCGGGGCGGGGTCGGCTCACGAAGGGTTTCGTGTGATGTCTGCACACATACGTATCCCCAGGATGTTCTCCCGAGCGAGCGCCGTCTCCGCCCTCACCGTCGCCGCCGTGGGCGGCACCGTGGCGACGCCGGGCTGTCCACCGGAGGCCGAGGCCGCGACCGTCGCCGCCAAGGCGCTGCGGATCGCGGCCGCCAAGAAGGGCGCACCGTACAAGTACGGCGCGGCGGGGCCGAAGCGCTTCGACTGCTCCGGGCTGACGCAGTACGCCTACAAGCGGGCCGGGAAGCGGCTGCCACGCACCGCGGCCGCCCAGTACAACCGGACCCGCCATATCAAGGCCGCCGCCCGCAAGGGCGGTGACCTGGTCTTCTTCCACTCCGGCGGCGGGGTGTACCACGTCGGGGTGTACGCGGGCGGCGGGCGCCTGTGGCATGCCCCCAAGACCGGCCAGGTGGTGCGGCTGGAGCGGATCTGGACCAAGAAGGTCTGGTACGGACATGTGCGCTGACCCGCCGTAGGCGTCAGTGGCCGTGGGTAGGTTGACGGGGCCGGGACACCGCTGTGGACCGGCCCCGTCGACCACCGGAGGCTTCGCATGGCGTATCTCAACCCGGTCCGGCACATCACCTTCGACGCCCGTGATCCGCACACCCTCGCGCGGTTCTGGTCCCGGCTGACCGGCTACCCCCTGGAGGACTCCGATCCGGACGGCGAATGGGCACTGATCAGTCCGGGGCAGCCCGGGGTGCCGGGGCTGCTGTTCCTGCGGGTCCCGGACGCCAAGACCGTCAAGAACCGCGTGCACCTGGACATCCAGCCCCCGTCGGGCACCCGGGACGCCGAGGTGGAGCGGCTGACCGGGCTCGGCGCGCGGGTGGTGGACGACCGGCGCACGGAGGACGGGCTGGGGTGGGTGGTGATGTCCGACCTCGAGGGCAATGAGTTCTGCGTGGAGCGCAGCGCCGTCGAGCGCGGTGTGGTGCCGTCATGAGCGAGCCCTTCCAGCCGGACCACACCTACGACCAGGTGTATCTGCTCTTCGTCGACACCGCCGGGTATTCGACGATCGTCCGCTCGAACCCCAGGGACCGCGCCGCCCACGCCTTCGATCTGCTGCGCGAGCGGATGCGCGCGCGGATCGAGCAGTTCTCGGCCCAGCACCGCTGCGCCCGCGGCGACTTATGGAGCTGGCGCGGCGACGGGGGCTTCTTCGCGGTCCACGACGACCGCGAGAGCGTGGCCCGCGATGTCGCGCTGGAGGCGGCCCGCACCTTTCTCACCCTCGATCTGCGCCATCTGCGGGACGAGTTCGCCCAGGCGGGGGTGGACGGCGAGCTGCATGTGCGGATGGCGCTGCACAAGGGGGCGATACGGCACACCGGCGAGGGCCGGACCGGCACCATCCACTCCCCCGACATCAATCTGGCCGCGCATCTGGAGAAGGCGACTCCGCCGGACTGCCTGGCGGTCTCGGAGGATGTGTACCGCACCGCGGGGCCGTACGCGGAGCTGTTCGCCCATGTGGGAAGCCATGAGGGCAAGGACGTCTATCTGATGGCGGGCGACGGCGGCCCGGACGGAGCGGCCAAGGCGTGGCTGGCGGGCCGGGGGCTCGCGGACGGCGCCCAGGTGCAGGCGTATCCGGAGCGGCCGAGCCCGCAGGAGAAGGCGCGGCTGCTGGACGCGGCGGCCGAGGAGGTCCTGGACATGGGGACGGCGCTGCGCACCACCTCCGGCCGGCTGGTCACCACCGAGCGTCCGGCCCGCTTCCGCGACGCGGTCCTCGGGCTGCTGCGCCGGGGCGGCGCCTACCACTGCTATCTGCTGGACCCGTCCTCGGACGCGGCGGCCACGCTCTCCCGCCAGTACCAGGAGGACATGACGCGGAAGATCAAGGATTCGCTGGAGCGGTTCGGCCGTTTCAAGGAGCGCTACGGGGCGGAGGCCGACGGTCTGCGGGTCTATCAGACGGAGGAGTTTCCCGGCTTCTCGGCGCTCACCATCGATATGCGCGGGCCGAGCGGGCTGATCCTGTATTCCTCATATCTGATGGGCACGAGCCGGTACGGGGTGATCGAGCGCGGCGATATGCCGCACTATCTGATCGGCCCGGCCGCCGGGCGGGTCTACACCCGGATCCGCCAGCTGGCCGAGGCGCGGGTCTCGGAGGGGCGGGCCCAGCGCGTGCTGTGAACGGTTCGGGCGGACCGGGGCGGTCCAGCCGTTCAGCGGACGGGGACGGTCCACGGCAGGGCGATCCAGACGGTCTTGCCGCCGTCCGCGGTCGGGGTGACGAACACCTCGCCGCCCGACTCCGCGGCCAGACAGCGGACGATGACCATTCCGCGCCCGCTGTCCTGCTGGGTGGCCAGCGGCAGCCACCTGGGCCATTTCGGATGGCTGTCGGTGACCCCGATCTCCAGCCGCTGCTCGCGGTCGAGCCGTAGGTCCACGGTGAAGGTGGGCGACTGGCCCACGGTGTGCTCCACGGCGTTGGTGGCGAGCTCGGAGACGATCAGCCGCACGGTGTCGGCGGCCTCCGCTCCCGCCCCGAGCCCCCATTCGGCGAGCACGTCCGTGACATAGGCGCGTGCCGCGGGAACCGACGCCGGTGCGCTCGGCAGAGTGACGGATGCTTCCTGATGGTCTGCCATGACGGCCTGTCCCTTTCCGGCCGGGGCGCGGCTGCGGACGCGTTTCGAGGGTGGACTTGCGAAGCCGGTGAAGTCGTGGGCTGCCCCGACGGCTCTACGCGTCAGACTGCCACCAATGGCCTCTCCAACGGGGGCGATCCACCGAGTTATGCATATATCTGTCGCCCAAAGCGGTGAACTCTGCTACGGAAGACCGGATTTGGAAGGCACACTGGGCCACTGGTGCGACACGCGCTGTGGGTGACGCGCCAATAGGAAGACGGGAGGGAGAACTGATGCGATACGGCCCGGCGGTGCGTCGCCGCAAGCTCGGTGCGGAACTGCGCCGCCAGCGCGATCTGGCCGGGCTCACCAGCGGTGAGGTCGCCAACCGGCTGGGCTGGCACCAGTCGAAGGTGAGCCGGATCGAGACCGGGCGGAGCGGCGCCAAGCCCTCGGATGTGGCGCGGCTGCTGGAGGTCTACCAGGTCGCCGACCCGGAGCTGCGCGCCCTGCTGGAGGCGCTGTGCCGCGGGGGCGCCTCGGATCCGGAGGGGTCGCGGCGCGGCTGGTGGTACGCGTACCGCGATCTGCTGCCGCCCGCCTATCGGGACTTCATCAGCCTGGAGGCGGAGGCGTCGGACGCGTACACGCTGGAGACCACGGTGGTGCCGGGTCTGTTGCAGACCCCGGACTACGCCCGGGCGGTGACCCTCGCGGCGCTCCCGGATCTGCCGGGGCCCCAGGTGGACTCGCTGGTCGAGGTGCGGATCGCGCGCCAGTCGGTGCTGCACGGCGAGCGGCCGCTGCGGCTGCACGCGGTGCTCGACGAGGCGGCGCTGCGGCGCGAGGTGGGCGGGCCCGGAGTGATGACGGCGCAATTGCGCCATCTGGCCGAACTCTGCGCATTGCCTCAGGTGCAGCTACAGGTGCTGCCATTCTCTATCGGAATGCCCATTGGTATGACAGGTCCTTTCATTATTTTCTCTTTTCCGCACATTAGTGACCTGGACGTAGTAGTTCTCGACCACTTGACGAGTAGCCTCTATCTGGAGCGGAAAGAAGACCTCCGGGCGTACAGCGCCGCGTTCGAAGTGCTGCGCGCACACGCCCTGACACCTGAGGAATCGTTGTCCTTCATCAACAAAATCGGGGGCGGCGCCTGAGGGGGCACCATGTCCAAAATGTCCGCCAACTCCGTCGACTGGCTGCGCAGCAGCTACAGCGTCGGAATGAACAACTGCGTCGAGACGGCCCTGCTGGGGCCCGACCGGCTCGGCGTGCGCGATTCGAAGAACACGGCGGGCCCCGTCCTGCTGTTCACCCCGTCGACCTGGGTCTCCTTCCTCGAGGGACTCAAGGGCGACGGCCCCGGCTCCGGCATCTCCCGCTCGACCGGAACCGGAAGCTGATCCGTGAGTGAAGTATCCCTTCCGCCGGTGAGCTGATCCGCTCACCCTCCCGTCAGTGAGCCATCAGGCGGTCGGCGCGGTCCTCACGATCACGTCGGCCGCCTCCTCGATCTGCTCCTCCGTCAGATCCCCGCGCGCGGTGAGCCGCAGCCGGGAGACGCCGTCCGGGACGGACGGCGGGCGGAAGCACCCCACCATCAGCCCGGCCGCGCGGCAGTCCGCGGCCCAGCGCACCGCCTGCTCCGGCGACGGAGCCCGCACCGACACCACCGACGCGTCCGGCCGCACCGCGGCCAGCCCGGCGGCGGTCAGCCGCCCGTAAAGACCCATGGCGACCGTACGGACGCGGGCGGCGCGCTCCGGCTCCCGGCGCAGCAGCCGCAGGCTCGCCAGGGCGGCGCCCACGGCCGCCGGGTTGAGCCCGGTGTCGAAGATGAACGTCCGTGCGGAGTTCACCAGGTGCTCGATGACCCGGGCGGGCCCCAGCACCGCCCCGCCCTGGCTGCCCAGCGACTTGGAGAGGGTGGCCGTGACCACCACGTCCGGCGCGCCCGCGAGCCCGGCCCCGTGCACCGCGCCGCGCCCGCCCTCGCCGAGTACCCCCAGGCCGTGCGCCTCGTCCACCACCAGCGCCGCGCCGTAACGCCGGGCGACAGCGGCGAGGGCGGCCAGCGGGGCGGCGTCGCCGTCGACGGAGAAGACCGCGTCGCTGACGACGAGGGCGCGCCGCCGCGCCTCCCCCGCGTCCGCTTGGTCCCCCTCGTCCGCGTCCAGCGCCTTGCGTACGGCGTCCGGGTCGGCGTGCGGGACGACGGCGATCTCGGCGCGGGAGAGCCGGCAGCCGTCGATGAGCGAGGCGTGGTTGTCCGCGTCGGAGACGACCAGGGCGTCCCGGCCGCTCAGCGCGGAGACGGCGGCCAGATTGGCCGCGTAACCGGAGGAGAACACCAGGGCCGCCTCGAAGCCGCAGAACCCGGCGAGCTCCCGCTCCAGCGTGGTGTGCAGCTCGGTGGAGCCGGTGACCAGGCGCGAGCCGGTCGACCCCGCGCCCCAGCGGTGCGCCGCCGCGGCCGCGGCGGCCGTCACCTCCGGGTGCCGGGCCAGCCCGAGATAGTCGTTGCTCGCCAGGTCGAGCAGCGGGGAGTCGGCCGGGCGGGGGCTGAGCCGGCGCACCAGCCCCGCCCGGTCGCGCCGCTCCCGCTGCGCGTCGATCCATGCGAACGCGTCCTCGCGGTCCTGGGGCATCGGCTGCCTCGCCTTCCGTGGCCTCGTCTCGGGCACCGACTGTCGGGTCCGGATAGAACGTAGCCTCGTCCATGCCCGGTCATGGTGTGGCAATACACACACCCCGATCAGCGCGTCTTGTACGGTCTCTCCTTGGCCGCGGGCGGTGGGGTAGGAAAGGATCGTCGCCATGGACCTGCTGAACACGCTGGTGGAGAAGGGGCTGCGGCGCGAGACGCCCACCCGCGAAGAGGCGCTCGCCGTTCTGGCGACCTCCGATGACGAGCTGCTCGATGTGGTGGCCGCGGCGGGCAAGGTGCGCCGCGCCTGGTTCGGGCGGCGGGTGAAGCTCAACTATCTGGTGAACCTCAAGTCGGGGCTGTGCCCAGAGGACTGCTCGTACTGCTCGCAGCGGCTGGGCTCGAAGTCCGGGATCCTCAAGTACACCTGGCTCAAGCCGGAGCAGGCGGCCGCCGCGGCGGGCGCCGGGGTGGCGGGCGGCGCCAAGCGGGTGTGCCTGGTCGCCAGCGGACGCGGCCCGACCGACCGCGATGTGGACCGGGTCTCCCAGACCATCGCCGCCATCAAGGAGGAGCACCAGGACGTCGAGATCTGCGCCTGTCTGGGGCTGCTGTCCGACGGCCAGGCGGAGCGGCTGAAGGACGCGGGGGCGAACGCGTACAACCACAACCTCAACACCTCGGAGGCGACGTACGGCGACATCACCACCACCCACACCTACGCCGACCGGGTCTCGACGGTGCAGCAGGCCCAGGCGGCGGGGATGTCCGCCTGCTCCGGGCTGATCGCGGGCATGGGCGAGTCGGACGAGGACCTGGTGGACGTGGTCTTCTCGCTGCGCGAGCTGGACCCGGACTCGGTGCCGGTCAACTTCCTCATCCCGATCGAGGGCACCCCGCTGGCCGGGGACTGGAACCTCACCCCGCAGCGCTGTCTGCGGATCCTGGCCATGGTGCGGTTCGTCTGCCCGGACGTCGAGGTGCGGCTGGCGGGCGGCCGCGAGATCCATCTGCGGACGCTCCAGCCGCTGGCCCTGAACCTGGCGAACTCGATCTTCCTCGGCGACTATCTGACCACCGAGGGCCAGTCGGGCAAGGACGATCTCGCGATGATCGCCGACGCGGGCTTCGAGGTGGAGGGCACCGATACGACGACGCTGCCCGCGCACCGCGCGGACGCACTCGCCGCGGCCGGTTCCGGCTGCGGCGGCCACGGCGCGGAGGGCGGCGGCTGCGGCCCGTGCGGTGACGCGGCGCCCGCCGACGCGGTCCCTGCCGGTGCGGTCACTGCCGATGCCGTACCCGCCCAGGCGGCGGCCGGTGCCGCGGTCTCCGCCGCCGCGGCCACGCGGGAGTCCCACGCCGACCTGGTCGCGGTGCGCCGCCGCGGCGCGGGCACGGACCTGCCGCCCAATGCCTGAGCCGCTGACCCCGGCCGAGCTGCGGGAGCTGGACCGGCAGCACGTCTGGCATCCGTACGGCCCGATGCCCGGCCGCCAGGACCCGCTGGTCGTGGAGTCCGCGGCCGGGGTCCGGCTGCGGCTGGCCGAGCCGGTGGAGGGCGTCCGCGAGCTGGTGGACGGGATGTCGTCGTGGTGGTCCGCCATCCACGGCTACAACCACCCGGCGCTCAACGACGCCGCGCGCGGTCAGCTGGACCGGATGAGCCATGTGATGTTCGGCGGGCTCACCCATGAGCCCGCCGTCCGGCTGGCCACCCGGCTGGTGGAGATCACGCCCGAACCGCTCCAACACGTCTTCCTCGCCGACTCCGGTTCGGTGTCGGTCGAGGTCGCGGTGAAGATGTGCCTCCAGTACTGGCGCTCCCTGGGCCGCCCCGCCAAGCGGCGGCTGCTGACCTGGCGCGGCGGCTACCACGGCGACACCTGGCAGCCGATGGCGGTGTGCGATCCGGAGGGCGGCATGCACCGGCTGTGGTCCGGTGTGCTGCCCGAGCAGATCTTCGCGGACGCGCCGCCGCCCGGCTTCGACGCGGACCCCGACCCGGCGTACGAGCGCCACATCCGTGAGCTGGTGGCCCGTCACGCCGATGAGCTGGCCGCGGTGATCGTGGAACCGGTGGTACAGGGCGCGGGCGGAATGCGCTTCCACTCCCCCGCGCTGCTGCGGGTGCTGCGCGAGGCGTGCGACGAGCACGACGTGCTGCTGGTGTTCGACGAGATCGCCACCGGCTTCGGCCGTTCGGGCGCGCTCTTCGCGGCCGAGCACGCGGGGGTGTGTCCGGATGTGATGTGTCTGGGCAAGGCGCTGACCGGGGGTTATCTGACCCTCGCCGCCACGCTGTGCACCCCGCGGGTGGCGGAGGGCATCTCGCGCGGCGAGGTGCCGGTGCTCGCCCACGGCCCGACCTTCATGGGCAATCCACTGGCCACGGCCGTGGCCTGCGCCTCGATCGACCTGCTGCTCTCCTACGACTGGCGGCAGGAGGTCAAGCGGATAGAGACCGGGCTGCGGGACGGTCTCGCGGAGGCGGCCGCCGGGCCGGGCGTCCGGGACGTACGGGTGCTCGGCGCGATCGGCGTCGTCCAGCTGGACCGTCCGATGGACGACGCGGCGATGGCGGCGGCGACGCGGGCCGCGGTGCGCGAGGGCGTGTGGCTGCGCCCGTTCCGCGATCTGCTGTACACCATGCCGCCGTACATCACCGGGGACCACGATCTGGCCCGGATCTGCGCGGCGGTCCGGGCGGCCGCGACAGCGGCCACGGCCGTCTGACGCGGGAACGGACCGGGACAGACCGGGGCAGACCGAGGCGCGCCCCGGGACACGCCCTGAGACATGCCCCGGGGCACGAACGAAAGCGAAAGGCAACGGAAACGCAGATGTCAGTCCTGGTCGTCACGGGTACGGGCACGGAGATCGGAAAGACCGTCAGCACGGCGGCCGTCGCCGCCGCGGCGCTCGCGCGCGGCCGCTCGGTGGCGGTGCTCAAACCCGCCCAGACCGGTGTCGCGGAGGGCGAACCGGGCGATGCCGCGGAGGTGGGCCGCCTCGCCGGGGCGGTGACCCTGCTCGAACTCGCCCGCTACCCCGAGCCGCTGGCCCCCGCCACCGCCGCCCGCCGCGCCGGACTGCCGCCGGTGCGGCCGCACGAGGTGGCCGACGCGGCCGAGAAGCTGGCCACCGAGCACGATCTGGTGCTGGTCGAGGGCGCGGGCGGGCTGCTCGTACGGTTCGACGAGACGGGGGCGACGCTCGCCGACGCGGCCCGGCTGCTCGGCGCGCCCGTCCTGGTCGTCGCCCACGCCGGTCTCGGCACGCTCAACGCGACCGCCCTGACCACCGAGGCGCTGCGCGCCCGCGGGCTGGAGTGTCCCGGTGTGGTCATCGGCAGCTGGCCCGCCGCCGCGGATCTCGCCTCCCGCTGCAATGTGGCCGATCTGCCGGAGTCCTCCGGCGTCCCGCTGCTGGGCGCCATCCCCCAGGGCGCCCCCGCCCTGCCGCCCGCCGAATTCCGCGCCCAGGCCCCCGGTTGGCTGGCGCCCCGGCTGGACGGCACCTGGGACCCGGCGCGGCCGGCCGCGTAGCGGCACCCCCCGGCTGGGCAGAATCCCGGTACCGGTCATCGTCCATCCCTGGAACACGGCCGGGACAAACCGTCCGCACCTGGGACAAGGGGGAGCTCTCATGCCCGTATGCCGTCGCACACCCCCGCGTGACGCCGTCCACCACCCGCTCTTCGCCCGCGCCTACGCCAGACTGAGCCCGCTGGCCGACGAGCGGGCCGGTCTTGGCGAGCTGCGCGGCGAGCTGCTGGCCGGGCTCTCCGGCCGGGTCATCGAGATCGGCGCGGGCAACGGGCTGAACTTCCCGCACTACCCCGAGACCGTCTCCGAGGTCGTCGCCATCGAGCCCGAGCGCCATCTGCGGCGGCTGGCCGCCCGGGCGGGGCTGCGCGCCGGGGTGCCGGTGGACGTGGTGCCGGGCGTCGCCGAGGCGCTGCCGGTCAAGAGCGAGGGGTTCGACGCGGCGGTGGCCTGTCTGGTGCTGTGTTCGGTGCGCGATGTGCGGCGCGCGCTCGCCGAGCTGCTGCGGGTGCTGCGGCCCGGCGGTGAGCTGCGCTTCCTCGAGCACGGCCGGGCCGAGGGCCGGGTCCTGGCGACGACCCAGCGGGCGCTGGACCGCACGGTGTGGCCGCTGATGTTCGGCGGCTGCCATACGGCGCGCGAGGTGCGGTCGGAGATCGCGGCCGCGGGCTTCGAGCCGCTCGGCCACCGCCGGCTGCGCATCCCCGACCGGGGCCCGACGCTGCCGACGTCCCCGTGCGTGCTCGGCGCCGCCCGCCGCCCGTCCGCGCCCTCCGGCCCCTGATTCGCCTCCCCTTCGGCGTTCGCAATCCCGTACGCCCGTGTCCGCGGGCGGGCGTACCGGCGGCCGGGTCCCTACCATCGAGGGCACGACGTTCCGATACGGGGAGGCATCGTGTCCACACCGGCGGCAACGAAAACGGACGGGTTCGCGGACGGCGGCGCCCATGTGGCGGCCCGGGCCCGGTCCCTGACCAAGGCGTACGGCAGCGGCGAGACGGCCGTGCTCGCGCTGGACGCGGTGGACGTGGAGATCGAACGGGGCAGGTTCACCGCGGTGATGGGCCCGTCCGGCTCCGGGAAGTCCACCCTGATGCACTGTCTGGCGGGTCTCGACACGGTCTCGTCGGGCCGGGCCTGGCTGGGCGACACCGAGATCACCGGCCTGGGCGACAAGGAGCTGACCCAGCTCCGCCGCGACCGGATCGGCTTTATGTTCCAGTCGTTCAATCTGCTGCCCACGCTCAACGCGGCCGAGAACATCACCCTGCCCATGGACATCGCGGGCCACAAGCCCGACCGGGAGTGGGTGGACCGGGTCATCGACACCCTCGGGCTGCGGGACCGGCTGCGGCACCGGCCCGCCCAGCTGTCCGGCGGACAGCAGCAGCGGGTGGCGTGCGCGCGGGCGCTCGCCTCCCGCCCGGAGCTGATCTTCGCGGACGAGCCCACCGGCAACCTGGACTCACAGGCGGGGCTCGAGGTGCTGCGCTTCCTGCGGGAGGCCGTGGACGAACTGGGCCAGACGGTCGTCATGGTCACCCACGACCCGACCGCGGCCGCCCACTCCGATCTGGTGCTCTTCCTCGCCGACGGCCGGATCGTGGACCGGATGGACCGGCCCACGGCCGAGTCGGTGCTGGAGCGGATGCACATCTTCGCGGCCACCACCGCCCCCGACCCCGATCCGCTCAACTGATCCCCCGGCCTCGGGCCGGATCGGCCGGGCCGCCGAACGAGGGTGAGTGGTCCCGAACGGGGCCGATCTCGGATACGTTCGCGGTATCCGCGATCAAGGAGGGCTCATGGCAAGGCCGTTCCGTTTCGGAGTCAATCTGCTCACCCTTGAATCGGCCGAGGCATGGCGGGAGAAGTGCCGCCATGCCGAGCGACTCGGCTACGACGTGCTGCTGGTCCCCGACCACCTCGGCAACCCCGCCCCGTTCCCGGCACTGGCCACCGCCGCCGAGGCGACCGAGCGCCCCCGGCTGGGCACCTTCGTGCTCAACGCCGGCTTCTGGAACCCCGCGCTGCTCGCCCGGGAGGTGGCCACCTGCGACGCGCTCACCGACGGCCGGCTGGAGCTCGGCCTGGGCGCCGGCTATGTCAAGGCCGAGCACGACAGCGCCGGGCTGCCGTTCGGTTCGCCACGGGAGCGGGTGGACCATCTGGTGCACACCGTGGCCGAGTTGGAGCGGCTGCTGACCGATTCCGAGCACCGGCCGCGGTCCACCCAGTCCCCGCGCCCGCCGCTGCTGCTCGGCGGCAACGGCGACCGGCTGCTGCGGCTGGCCGCGCGCCACGCGGACATCGCGGCCTTCACCGGCGCGGTGCAGCCCGCCGGAAAGCCCCAGGGCACCCTCCAGCTGATCAGCCCCGAGGCGCTGGAGGGCCGGATCGCCGCCTTCCGCCGCTTCGCCGCCGAAGCGGGGAGGACGAAGGGGTCCGAGGGGAGCGATGACACCATCGAGCTGAACTACCTCATCCAGATGGTCGGCCCCACCGACGACCGGAGCGCCAAGGCGCGTGAGCTGGCCCCGTACGCACCGGACCTCACCGAGGACCAGCTGCTGGCGCACCCGGCGCTGCTGCTGGGCGACGCCAAGGAGATGGCCGAGCAGCTGCGCGCCCACCGCGAGCGGTTCGGCTTCTCGTACTTCACCGTGCTGGAGCACAACATGGAGGCGTTCGCCCCGGTGATCGAGGAGCTGCACGGCGGCTGACCCGGCGGAATCCCGTCGACGCCGCGGCCCGCCCGATGGTGGGATACGGCCATGGACGATCTCCGGATACGGGCCGCGGCCCCCGCCGACCTCGACACCGTGCTCACCTTCTGGAAGGAGGCGGCCGAGGGCACCAGCATCAGCGACGACCGGGCCGGGGTGGCCCGGCTGCTCGACCGCGACCCGGAGTCGCTGCTGCTGGCCGAGCGGGACGGTGCGCTCGCCGGGACCGTGATCGCCGGTTTCGACGGCTGGCGCTGCCATCTGTACCGGCTGGCCGTCCACCCCGGGCACCGCCGCCGCGGCGTGGCGACGGCCCTCCTGGCGGCGGCCGAGGAGCGGTTCGCGGCCCTGGGCGGACGGCGCGGGGACGCGATGGTGCTCAACGAGAACGAGCTCGCCCATCACGCGTGGAGCGCGGCGGGCTATGCGCCGCAGCCGCAGTGGAGCCGCTGGGTCAAGCCGCTGCGCCCCTGACCCCGGCGGCCCCTAGCATGGGACAGAGGTGAACCGATGACCGAAGTCCTCCTCCTGGCCGTGGCGCTCCTCCTGGCGGTGGCCTGTGGCGCCTTCGTCGCGGCGGAGTTCTCGCTGACCACGGTCGAGCGCGGCGAGCTGGAACGCGCGGCCGGTCGCCGGGAGCGCGGCGCGGCCGGGGCGCTGAGGGCCGTGCGGAGCCTCACCTACCAGCTCTCCGGCGCGCAGCTCGGCATCACCGTGACCAATCTGGTCGTCGGCATGCTGGCCGAACCGTCCGTCGCGGCCCTGCTGGCCGGGCCGCTCACCGCGATCGGCGTGCCCCCGTCGGCCGTCCACTCGACCGCGCTGGTGCTCGGCACCTTCCTGTCGACCGTCGTGCTGATGGTCGTCGGCGAGCTGGTGCCCAAGAACTGGGCGATCTCCCGGCCGCTGCCGGTCGCCAAGGCCGTGGCCACCCCGCAGCGCGTCTTCAGCTCCGTCTTCCGCCCGCTGATCAGCCATCTCAACAACACCGCCAACCGCACCGTGCGCCGGATGGGCCTGGAGCCCGCCGAGGAGCTGGCCTCCGCGCGCGGTCCGCAGGAGCTGATCGCCCTCGCCCGGCACTCGGCCAAGGAGGGCGCGCTGGAGAAGGGCACCGCCGAGCTGTTCGTCCGCACCCTCAACCTCGCCGGGCTCACCGCGGAGAACGTGATGACCCCGAGGGTGCGGGTGGTGGCGCTGGACGTACGGGCCACCGCCGAGGACGTGGCCAACGCGACCCGCGCCACCGGGCTGTCCCGCTTCCCCGTCTACCGGGGCAGTCTGGACACCGTCGTCGGCATCGTGCACATCAAGGACGTCCTGGCGGTCCCCGCCGAGGAGCGGCCCCGCCGCCCGGTGTCCGAGCTGATGCGCGAACCGGTACTCGTCCCCGAGTCGCTCACCGTGGACCGGCTGCTGGACCGGCTCTCGGCCCAGCGCAGCATGGCCGTGGTGATCGACGAGTACGGCGGTACGGCCGGGGTCGTCACCCTGGAGGACATCGTCGAGGAGGTGGTCGGCGAGGTCCGCGACGAGCACGATCCGCATGAGACCGCCCAGCTGATCCCGATGGGCCGGGACGCGGAGGGCCATATGCTGTACGACGCGGACGGCGCGGCCCGCGTCGACCAGCTGGAGCGCATCGGGATGCGGGTGCCCCCGGGCCCGTACGAGACGCTGGCCGGGCTGATCGCCACCGAGCTGGGCCGGATCCCGGCCGTCGGCGACACCGTCGAGCCGGCGGGCTGGTCGGTGGAGGTGCGGAAGGTGACCAGCCACCGGGCGGCCCGGGTCCGGCTGCGGGCGCCGCTGCGCGGCGCCGGGGGCGACGGGGCCGGGGGCGACGGGGCCGGCGGGATGCACGGGGCCGAGGGGGCGACGGGCCGATGACCGCTCTCCAACTGCTGATCGGCCTGCTGACGCTGGTCTTCAACGCCTTCTTCGTGGGCGCGGAGTTCGCCCTGATCTCGGTGCGCCGCAGCCAGATCGAACCACATGCCCAGCAGGGCGACCGGCGGGCCCGGGCCGTGCTGTGGGGCCTGGAGCACCTCTCCGCGCTGCTGGCCGCGGCCCAGCTCGGGATCACCCTGTGCACGCTGGTGCTGGGCGCCGTGGCGGAACCGGCCATCGCGCATCTGCTGGAGCCCTTGTTCCATGTGGTGGGTCTGCCGCTGGGTCTTGTCCACCCCATCTCGTTCGTGATCGCGCTGACCCTGGCCACGTATCTGCACATGCTCTTCGGCGAGATGGTGCCGAAGAACGTGGCGCTGGCCGAGCCGGTGCGCACCGTACTGCTGCTCGGCCCGCCCCTGGTCGCCCTCGCCCGCGCCCTGCGCCCGGTGATCTTCGGGGTGAACGCCCTGGCGAACGGGGTGCTGAAGCTGTTGCGCGTGGAGCCCAAGGGCGAGGTCGCGGCCACCTTCTCCGACGATGAGCTGGCCCGGATGGTCTCGGACTCCAGCGAGGCCGGGCTGCTGGACGACCGCGCCACCGAGCGGCTGCGGGACGCGCTGGAGCTGGGCCGGCGGCGGGTGCGGGACGTGGTGCTGCCCATGGACCGGGTGGTCAGGGCGCGGCTCGGGGTGACCCCCGACGAGCTGGAGCGGCTGTCGGCGCGGACCGGCTTCTCCCGGTTCCCGGTGGTGGACGACTCCGGGCGGATCCTGGGCTATCTGCATGTGAAGGACGCGCTGGACGCACGGCCCCGGGAGGTGCCGTTCCGCCCCGATCAGCTGCGCCCGATCCCCCGGGTGCGGTCGCTCACGCCGCTGGACGACGTGCTCACCGCGATGCGCGACAGCCGTACGCATCTCGCGGCGGTCATCGCCGCGGACGGACGGCTGGAGGGGCTGGTGACCATGGAGGACGTCCTGCGCGAGCTGGTCGCCTGAGCGCCCGCGCCCGCCCGTGGCCGGTCATTCCTCGGTCTGTCTGGACTCATGGGCGATGATGCACGCCTGCCAGTGGGCCAGCGCCTCCTCCCGGCCGCCGCCGCCCTCCTCGGCCACCGCCACCAGCGCATGGGCGGCCATCGCGGCCAGCCGCACCGCGACCCGGCACACATCGCGGGTGTCGAGCGGCTCCAGGAGGGCGGCGGCGCCCTCCCCGTCGTCGGCGAGCGCGGCGGCGACGATGGCCATGGTCGTACGGTCGCATTCGAAGGCATCCACGCCGACCAGACTGCCCCGCCGCGCGGCGCGGGGAACCCCGGGCGGTCCAACCGGTCCAACGGCGGCCCCCGGCCGGACGGCCGCGCGAGGCTCAGCGGCGGGGGCCGGGGGCGGGCCCGGGGCCGGAACCGGGGCCGGGGCCCGACCCGGGACCCGGACCGGGCCGGGTGCCCATCGGGTCGTAGCGGAAGATCACGTACTCGACCCGGCCGATGACCTTGGTGCGGTTCGTCCGCCGGTACAGCTCGGGTGGCCGGAAGATGTTGTCGTCGTAGATGTCCGCGCCGGGCTCCACATTCCAGCTGGCGGTCGTCCCGTTCCGCGCCCCGCCCTCGAAGTAGATGTGGGTCATCGCCATGCGGCTCATCATGCTCGCGCTCGGCGGTCCACGCAGCCCACGCACCCCGATAGAATCGCCCGAGCCATGCAGACGAACATCACCTACAGCAGCTTTGTCGCGCTCGGCGACTCCTTCACCGAGGGAATGTCGGACGCGCTCCCCGACGGCACCTACCGGGGCTGGGCGGATCTGCTCGCCGGGCGGCTCGCGGCCCGCGCCCCCGGGTTCCGCTACGCCAACCTCGCCGTACGCGGCAAGCTCATCGGGCAGATCGTCGAGGAGCAGACGGGCCCGGCGGCGGCCATGGGCGCCGACCTGGTGACCCTGGTCGGCGGGCTGAACGATGTGCTGCGGCCGAAGTGCGACGTGGACCGGGTGTGCGGACTGCTGGAGGAGGCCGTCGAGCGGCTGGCGCCCAGCTGCAAGCGGCTGGTGCTGATGCGCAGCCCGGGGCGGCGCGGACCGGTGCTGGAGCGGTTCCTGCCCCGGATGGAGCGGCTGTTCGCGTTCATCGACGAGCTGGGCGCGCGGCATGACGCGACCGTCGTGGACCTGTACGCGTCCGAGGCCGTCGGGGACCCCCGGATGTGGCACGAGGACCGGCTGCATCTCAACGCCGAGGGCCACCGGCGGGTCGCCGAGGCCGTATGGCAGGCGCTCGGCCTCGAGCCGGAGGAGGACTGGAACGCGCCCCTGCCGCCCGCGGTGCCCGTCGGGTGGCTGGCCCGCCGCACCTCGGATGTGCGGTTCGCCCGCCAGCACCTCGGACCGTGGATCGGCAGGCGGCTGACCGGCCGCTCCTCGGGCGACGGGCGGGCCCCCAAGCGCGCCGAACTGCTGCCGTACGAGGGCTGATCCGCAAGGCCGGCTTCCCCGCCCTCCGGCGGCCTCCCTCGGCCACCGGTCTGGCCTGCGAGGACGGCCAGTAGACTCTGTGCACGTGACTGGTAAGCCGCGCATTCCGAACGTCCTGGCCAACCGCTACGCCTCCACGGAGCTGGCCGTCCTGTGGTCCCCCGAGTACAAGGTGACGCTGGAGCGGCGGCTGTGGCTCGCCGTGCTCCGCGCCCAGAAGGACCTCGGAATCGAGGTGCCGGACGCCGCCCTCGCCGACTACGAGCGGGTCCTGGAGACCGTCGACCTGGCCTCGATCGCCGAGCGCGAGAAGGTCACCCGGCACGATGTGAAGGCCCGTATCGAGGAGTTCAACGCCCTCGCCGGCCATGAGCACGTCCACAAGGGCATGACCTCCCGTGACCTCACCGAGAACGTGGAGCAGCTCCAGATCCGACTCTCCCTGGAGCTGGTGCGGGACCGTACGGTCGCGGTGCTGGCCCGGCTCGGCAAGCTGGCCGCCGACCACGCCGAGCTGGTGATGGCCGGGCGGTCGCACAACGTCGCGGCGCAGGCCACCACCCTCGGCAAGCGGTTCGCCACCGCCGCGGACGAGCTGCTGGTGGCGTACGAGCGGCTGGAGAACCTGCTGGGCCGCTATCCGCTGCGCGGCATCAAGGGCCCGGTCGGCACCGCGCAGGACATGCTGGACCTGCTCGGCGGCGACACGGCGAAGCTGGCCGAGCTGGAGCGGCGGATCGCCGCCCACCTCGGCTTCGGGCAGGCGTTCACCTCCGTCGGCCAGGTCTATCCGCGCTCGCTGGACTACGACGTCGTCACCGCGCTGGTGCAGCTGGCCGCGGCCCCGTCCTCGCTGGCCAAGACCATCCGGCTGATGGCCGGGCACGAGCTGGTGACCGAGGGCTTCAAGCCCGGCCAGGTCGGCTCGTCCGCGATGCCGCACAAGATGAACACCCGCTCCTGCGAGCGCGTGAACGGCCTCGCGGTGATCCTGCGCGGCTACGCCTCGATGACCGGCGAGCTGGCGGGCGACCAGTGGAACGAGGGCGATGTCTCCTGCTCGGTGGTGCGCCGGGTCGCGCTGCCGGACGCGTTCTTCGCCTTCGACGGGCTGCTGGAGACCTTCCTGACCGTGCTCGACGAGTTCGGCGCCTTCCCCGCCGTCGTCGCCCGTGAGCTGGACCGCTACCTCCCCTTCCTCGCCACCACGAAGGTGCTGATGGGCGCCGTACGGGCCGGGGTGGGCCGCGAGGTCGCCCATGAGGCGATCAAGGAGCACGCGGTGGCCGCGGCGCTGGCGATGCGCGAGCGGGGCGCCGAGCGCAACGAGCTGCTCGACTCGCTCGCCGCCGATGAGCGGATCCCGCTGGACCGGGCCGCGTTGGGCGCGCTGATGGACGACAAGCTCTCCTTCACCGGCGCGGCCGCGGACCAGGTGGGCGCAGTGGTCGCCCGGATCGAGGAGATCGTCAAGGAGCGCCCGGAGGCCGCCGCGTACGCGCCCGGCTCGATCCTCTGACGCCGGCGATGACCCCTGCGCCGACCCCCGCCGAGCTGGAGGCCGCCCGCGACCGCCTCGTCCCCGACGTGGTCGCGGACGGTCTGCGCGTCCTCTTCTGCGGTATCAACCCCGGGCTGATGACGGCCGCCACCGGCCACCACTTCGCCCGCCCCGGCAACCGCTTCTGGCCCGCCCTCCACGCCTCCGGGTTCACCCCCCGGCGGCTCGATCCGTCCGAGCAGTCGGAGCTGGTGCGCTATGGGCTCGGCATCACCAACGTGGTGGCCCGCGCCAGCGCCCGGGCCGACGAGCTGAGCGACGAGGAGTACCGGGAGGGCGGCCGGATCCTGGAGGAGAAGGTGCTCCGGCTACGGCCGCGCTGGCTGGCGGTGGCGGGGGTCACCGCCTACCGGGTGGCGTTCGGCGACAAGAAGGCGAAGATCGGCCCGCAGCCGAGGACCATAGGCGAGACCCGGATCTGGGCCCTGCCGAATCCGAGCGGCCTCAACGCGCACTGGACGCTGCCGGCGATGGCGGAGGAGTACGGCCGCCTGCGCGCGGCCGCCGAGGCCGAGGGCTGATCGACTACCACGACAGGGTCGCCGATGCCATCGGCGCGGTCACTCGAACCGTGCCGTGTCGCCCGCCCCTCGACGTACGATCTCGGGTTCGCCGCCGGACAAGTCGATGACCGTGGTCGGCTCGGTGCCGCAGTCGCCCGAGTCCACCACGGCGTCCACCACGTGGTCGAGCCGTTCTTTGATCTCCCAGCCCTGTGTCATCGGCTCGTCCTCATCGGGCAGGAGCAGGGTGCTGGAGAGCAGCGGCTCACCGAGGTCGGCGAGCAAGGCCTGAGTGGCGGCATGGTCGGGAATCCGGACTCCGACCGTCTTTTTCTTCGGGTGCAGCAGCTGCCGCGGCACCTCTTTCGTCGCCGGGAGGATGAAGGTGTAACTGCCGGGCGTCGCTGCTTTGATCACGCGGAACACGTCCTTGTCGACGTGTACGAACTGGCCCAGCTGCGCGAAGTTCTGGCACACCAGCGTGAAGTGGTGTCGCTCGTCGAGGTTCCGGATCGACCGGATCCGGCCGATGCCGTCACGATTGCCCAGTCGGCATCCCAGTGCGAAGCAGGAGTCCGTCGGGTAGGCGATGAGCGCGCCGGAGCGGATCATGTCGGCCACATTGCTGATGGTGCGCTGCTGTGGGTTCTCGGGGTGCACATCGTAGTACTTCGCCATCCGCCGAGCCTATGCGATCGGGACGCCCCGGTCGTTTGGTGCCCCGGACGCGGCCGAGCCCGACGATGTCATATCGTGCCCTCCTCCCCTATCGCCACCAGCAGCTGGAACGGCAGCTCGCGGTCGCCCTGACCGACGCCCAGCCCGACCCAGCGGCCGTCGACGCGCCAGACGCGCAGCTCGGGTACGTAACCGCACAGGGTGTCCAGCGGGGGCGGCACCGGCTCGCCCATCGCCGAGCGCTCCAGGGAGTCGGTGAGGTCGAGGACATCGGGGGCGCCCCACCGTAAGGTCAGCACCTGCTCCAGCGCGCCCAGCTCGGCCTCGAACTCCTCCAGCACCTCCTCGACCCGGCTCAGATCCGCGTCCCAGAAGTCCTCGCTGACGCGGAGGTCGGCCACATGGAAGCCGGGGCCGCTCTCCACCCATCCGTCGGCGGTCCGCTGCGCGGGGAAGTCCCGCACGCGCAGCTGATCGATCGTGCTCACATGGTCCGCCGTACTGGTCATGATGTCAGTAAACCGCGTAGGTCGGACATCTGGCCGCCCGTCAGATGACCATCTCGGTGGCCGGGCGGCCCGGGTCGGCGGTCGGCACTCGCCGCCTCCGCGCCCAGCGGATACGATCCGGCAGATACGCACTGGGAGGGAGGCCGACGTTGGGGCGGCTCACCGGCGGGGATCCGTCTCTGCTGCGACGCATCAACTCCGCCGTGGTCCTGCACGCGCTGCGCGCGGCGACCGCGTCCGGCACGGCCGCCGGGGGTGGCCAGGACGAGGCGTCCGGCTGCGCCGGGAGCGCGAGCCTCACCGATCTGACCCGGGTGACCGGGCTGTCCCGGCCCACCGTCGAGGGGGTGATCGACGGGCTGGCCGACAGCGGTCTGGTGGTCGAGGTGCCCGCCGAGGAGGGCGGCGTACGCCGTCAGGGACGCCCCGCGCGGCGCTTCCGCTTCCGGGCCGAGGCCGGGCATCTGCTGGGCATAGAGATAGGGCCGCACCGGGTGGCCGCGCTCCTGTCGGACCTCGATGGTCGCCCGCTCGGCTCGATCGTGCGCGAGGTGTCGGAGAAGGCGTCCGCGGACGAGCGGCTGGAGCGGGTGCGCACCACCGTGGCGGATCTGCTGCGGCGCTCCGGGGTGGCCCGGTTCTCGCTGCGCGCGGTCGGGGTGGGCAGTCCCGGCGTCGTCGAGGCCGACGGCACCGTCCATCTGTGCACCGCGCTCCCCGGCTGGACCGGGCTGCCCCTGGGCGAGCGGCTGCGGCGGTCCTTCCGCTGCCCGGTGCTGGTGGAGAACGACGCGAACACGGCCGCGGTGGCCGAGCACTGGAAGGGCGCGGCGGCCGGTTCCGACGATGTGGTCTTCGTGCTGGCCGGGTTGAGCCCGGGGGCCGGGTCGCTGATCGGCGGGCGGCTGCACCGCGGCTTCGGCGGCGCGGCCGGGGAGATCGGGGCGCTGCATCTGCTGGGCCGGGAGGCCGCCCCGGAGGAGGTGCTCTCCACGACCGGAGAGCCGCTGAACCCGCTGGACGAGGCGCAGGTGGCGCATGTCTTCGCGCTGGCCAGGGACGGCGACGAACGGGCGCGGGCGGCCGTGGACCGCTTCGTGCGCAGGCTGGTGCACGATACGGCGGCCCTGGTGCTGGCGCTGGACCCCGAGGTCGTGGTGGTGGGCGGCTGGGCCGCCGGTCTCGACGGGGTGCTGGCCCCGCTGCGCGATGAGCTGTCGCGCTACTGTCTGCGGCCCCCGCAGGTCGCGCTCTCGCTGCTCGGCGAGGCGGCGGTGACCACGGGGGCGCTGCGGCTGGCCCTGGACCATGTGGAGCAGGAGCTGTTCGCGGTCGACAGCACGGTGACGACCCGCCGCGCGAGCCGCTGACGCGGGAGGCGGGGCGGGGCGGGCGTTTCGGGTTTCGGCGTGCGTACGCGGCGGCGAGGCGACGCGGGCCGGGCCCGCGACATGCGCCAGGCCCACGACGCGGGGCGGGCGCGGGTCAGCCCGCCAGCAGTTCCTCGCCCGCGTCGCCGAAGGTGAGCCGGCAGGTGTCGGCCCGGTAGGTGGCCACGGCGACGGCCGCGGTGCGGCCCTCGGCCACATAGCGGGTGGTCACGAGGAGGACGGGGGCGCCGGGCAGCCGGTCGAGCTCCTTGGCGTCGTCCGCGCGGGCCGAGCCGAGCTCCACGGTCTGCTCACGGCCCTCCAGCTCCAGCCGGCGCAGCTCGCGCAGCACGGCGCGGGCGCGGGCCAGCCCGCTGGGGGTGTCGATGGCGGCGAGGCCGGGGACGGACTCGGCCGGTACGTACAGCAGCTCGGCGGCGAGCGGCTGGCCGTGGCTCATCCGGGTGCGGCGCACCCGGTGGACCGGGGTGTCGGGGTCGATCTCCAGCAGCCGGGCGACCTCGGCGGGCGGGGCCACCTCGGTGCCGTCGACGGTCTGCCAGGTGTTCTCGCCGGAGGTGTCGGTCCAGCCGTGGGCGTAGTCCCCGACGGCCACGCCGACGCGGGGCGGGGCGACGGTGGTGCCGACGCCGCGGCGGCGCTGGAGCCTGCCCTCCAGCTCGAGCTGCTCGAGGGCCTGCCGGAGGGTGGCGCGGGCGACGCCGAAGCGGGCGGCCAGCTCGCGCTCGTTGGGCAGGATCTCGCCGACCGCGAACTCCGAGTCGAGTGCGTCGCTGAGCACGGTCTTCAGATGCCAGTACTTGGGCTCTGGCACCGATTCCAGCTGCGTGGTCCCCACCCTGTCCCCCTTGATTCCGACGGCCGATGGTCGCGCACGCCTTCACAGTTATGCGCGGCTTCTTTATTAAAGGTTGTTGCAGTATCAATGCGACCATAAGGCGGCGCGCGTACTTGGTCAAGACCAATCCCTGACCGGTTATCGTCGGTGACCGTCGGAGCGGGATGCGTCACGGGGCGGGAGCTGAGCTGAGCTGATGGGGATGGACCAGGTCACGGTGGTCACGGGGGGCAGTCGCGGCATCGGCGCGGCGGTGGCGGTGCGGCTCGCGCGCGCCGGGCACGGCGTCGCGATCGGCTACGAGCACGCCCGGGACGCGGCGGAGCGGTGGGCGGAGGCGGTGCGCGCGGAGGGGGTGCGGTCGATGGTGGTCCAGGCCGACACCAGCGACGCGGAGCAGGTCGAGGCGATGTTCGACCGGGTGCGCGAGGAGCTGGGCCCGATCACCGGTCTGGTCAACAACGCCGGGATCACGGGTCCGTTGGGCCGCTTCACCGAGACCTCGCCGGAGGTGATGCGCCGCGTCGTGGACGTCAATGTGACCGGGGCGCTGCTGTGTGCCCGGCGCGCGGCGCGCGAGATGTCCACGCGCCACGGCGGGCAGGGCGGCGCCATCGTCAACATCTCCTCGGGCGCGGCGACGACCGGCAGCCCCGGGGAGTATGTGCACTACGCGGCGAGCAAGGCGGCGGTCGACGCGATGACCGTCGGGCTGTCGAAGGAGCTGGCGGCGGAGGGGATCCGGGTCAACTCGGTGCAGCCCGGGATGACGCTGACCGACATCCACGCGCGGATGGGCGACCCCGAGCGGCCGTGGCGCGTCCAGGGGCGGGTGCCGATGGGGCGCCCGGGCGAGCCGGAGGAGATCGCGGGCGCGGTGGCGTGGCTGCTGTCGCCGGAGGCGTCGTACACGACGGGGGCGGTGCTGCGGGTCGCGGGCGGGCTGTAGCGGCGTGCGCGGCCGGCGGCGTGCGCGGCCGACGGCGTGCGCGGCCGACGGCGTGCGCGGCCGACGGCGTGCGCGGCCGGCCGTATACGGGGTCCCGATGCGGGTCATCGGGTCTACCGTCCGGTAACTCTTGCTGACATGCTGTCTCATACGCCGCGTGCGCCTGCCGGAACGCCGATCGTGAGGAGCCACCCGATGCCCTCGTCCCTCTCCTTCTCCGTCGCCACCCCCGGCGGCCCCCGCACCGCCCGGGTCGTCCACGAACGGCGCGGCGCGGGACGGCCGTTGGTGCTGCTGCACGGCATCGGCCACCACTGGCAGGCATGGGAGCCGGTGCTGGACATCCTCGCCGTCGACCGCGATGTGATCGCCGTGGATCTGCCCGGCTTCGGGGCGTCGGACGCGCTGCCGGACGGCATCCCGTACGACCTCGACGGCGTCGTACCCGTGCTCGGCGCCCTCTTCGAGGCCCTCGGCGTCGAGCGCCCCGACGTGGCCGGGAACTCGCTCGGCGGGCTGATCGCCCTGGAGCTGGGCCGGCTCGGGCTCGTACGGTCCGTCACCGCGCTGTCCCCGGCCCGGTTCTGGACCGAGGCCGAGCGCCGCTACGCCTTCGGTGTGCTGTCCGCGATGCGGGCCGGGGCGCGGGCGCTGCCGCCGCCGGTGGTGGCGTGGCTGGCCCGTGGCGCGGCCGGACGGGCCGCGCTGACCGGTGCCATCTACGCCCGGCCCGCGCGGCGTTCACCGGACGCCGTCGTCGCCGAGACGCGGGCGATGCGCGAGGCGGTCGGCTTCGGCGCCACGCTGGCCGCCGGAAGCTCCGGGCTGTTCACCCATGACATCCCCGATGTCCCGGTCACCATCGCCTGGGGCTCGCGCGACCGGATGCTGCCGCGCCGCCAGGGCGTCCGCGCCAAGCGGGTGATCCCCAGCGCCCGGCTGGTCCGCCTCCCCGGCTGTGGCCATGTGCCCATGAACGACGATCCCGCGCTGGTCGCCCGCGTCATCCTGGACGGCAGCCGCTGACGGCCCCGCCGTTGTTCACTGGGCGTTCGTAAGAGCGGCATCTTGCACCGATAACAAACACAACAGCACAGCGGTTCTACGAGCGACGGAGGGCACCATGGGGCGGGAATCGGGCAGAGGGATCGGGCGGCGCACGGTATTGCAGGGATCGGCGGCCGCCTCGGCGGCGCTCGCGGTGCCCACCGTGGCATCGGCCACCGCGGCGGCCGCGTCCGGCGCGCCCGCCCAGGCGCTGTCGGGGCGGCCGAGCGCCCAGTGGGGCGTGCAGGTGGGCGATGTGACGACGTCGTCGGGGCTGGTGTGGGTCCGCTCCGACCGTCCGGCCCGGATGATCGTGGAGACCTCGGCGACCGAGTCCTTCGCGCGGGCCAAGCGCTGGCACGGCCCGCTGGTCGGCCCGGGCACCGACTTCACCGGGCGCACCGCGCTGCACGGCCTGCCCGCCGGGAGCCAGGTGCACTACCGGGTGGTGCTGGCCGACCCGGAGGACCCGCGCCGCACCAGTGAGCCGGTGCACGGCACGTTTCGTACGGTTCCCGAGCGCCGTAAGGGCGTGCGTTTCGTCTGGTCGGGCGATCTGGCGGGCCAGGGCTGGGGCATCAACCCCGACCACGGCGGCTACCGGATCTTCGAGGAGATGCGCCGCCGGGAGCCGGACTTCTTCCTGTGCAGCGGCGACAACATCTACGCGGACGGCCCGATGACGGAGACCGTCAAGCTGCCCGACGGCTCCACCTGGCGCAATCTCATCACCCCGGAGAAGACCAAGGTCGCCGAGACGCTGGACGAGTACCGGGGAAACTTCCGGTACAACCTGCTCGACCCCGCCCTGCGCCGGTTCCACGCCGAGGTGCCGACCATCACCCAGTGGGACGACCACGAGGTGCTCAACAACTGGTACCCGGGCGAGATCCTGGTCGACGACCGCTACACCGAGAAGAACGTCAACGTGCTGGCGGCCCGCGCGCGCCAGGCGTTCGCCGAGTACTTCCCGATCAGCACGCTGCGGCCGGACGCGAGCGGCCGGGTCTACCGGGTCCAGCACCAGGGCCCGCTGCTGGACGTCTTCGTGCTGGACTGCCGCACGTACCGCGACCCCAACTCGCCGAACCGCCAGCCGGAGGACGCCCAGGGCATCCTCGGCGCCGAGCAGCTGGCGTGGCTCAAGCGCGAGCTGTCGCGGTCGCGCGCGGTGTGGAAGGTCATCGCCTGCGATATGCCGCTGGGCCTGGTGGTCCCGGACGGGACCACCGACTTCGAGGCCGTCGCGCAGGGCGACCCGGGCGCCCCGCTCGGCCGTGAGCTCCAGATGGCCGAGTTGCTGCGGCACATCAAGCACCAGAAGATCACCGGCACGGTGTGGCTGACGGCGGACGTCCACTACACCTCGGCGCAGCACTACGACCCGTCGCGGGCGGCGTTCAAGGACTTCGCGCCGTTCTGGGAGTTCGTCTCCGGTCCGCTGAACGCGGGTGCCTTCCCGGCCGTGAAGCTGGACGGCACGTTCGGCCCCGAGCAGTCCTTCGTCAAGGCGCCGACGGTGGCGAACGTCTCGCCCGCCGAGGGCTTCCAGTTCTACGGCGAGGTGGACATCGACGGCGACAGCGCCGAGATGACGGTCCGGCTGCGCGAGGACGGCGGCAAGGTTTTGTTCACCAAGACTCTGCGCCCGGGTCTGGTCGGCCAGTAGCCGCGGTGCGCGGCCCCGTACGGTTCGCCGACGGTGCCGCGCACCGTAAGGCCGCCGCGTACCCGTGGCGCGCACCGTAAGGCCGCCGCGTTCCGTGACGCGCATCGTAAGGCCACCGCGTACCGTACGGGCATGGGATCCAGCGACGCCCCCGGTCCGGCCTCCCGGCTCACCTATCCGGAGGTGGGCGCCACCCGTCGGTGGCCGCTGCCGTCCGGCTATCGCCATCTGCGGGTGCGGACCCGTGTCGGCCACGGGCGGGGCACGTTCGAGGCGGCCGGACGGGCGATCATGGACTGGCGGATGCACCGCGCGGTGGGGGTGTCGATCCGCGCCGCGGACCCGGTCGCGACCCCGGGGCGGCCGGTCGTGGTGGGCCTGGGGGTCGGGCGGCTGCGGCTGCGCGCGCCGTGCGAGGTGGTGTGGACGGTCGCCGAGGAGACCCGGACCGGCTTCGCGTACGGCACGCTGCCCGGCCATCCGGAGCGGGGTGAGGAGTCGTTCGTGGTGGAGCTGGGGCCGGATGGCTCGGTGGTACTGACGGTGACCGCGTTCAGCCGTTCGGAGTCCTGGTTCGGCCGGGCCGGAGGGCCGCTGGTGCCGCTCTTCCAGCGGGCGTACGCACGGCGGTGCGGCAGAGTACTGCGCAGGTGGGCGGTAGGGTGACGGAACCTCAGGTTTCAACCTTTTGATTTCGGACAAAATAAGCTTCTGTTATCAGATACGCCCTTAACCCGTAGGTCACAGTCCGTTCGTGATCACGCAACACCTTTGCGCAAGGGTGTTTGCATGACATATCGAGCGACCCCCGAGCCCCCTCACCGGCACCGCCCCCGCTGGCGGCACGATCTGGTCGCATGGTGGTCACGGCGTCAGGGCCACGCGCCGCCGGGCACCTCAGCCTCGCCCGCGGCCGACGCCCACCCCGCCCACGCCGCGGGCGCCCCGGAGACCACGGCCCCCGAGGCCACCACGCTGTGGCGGATGCGCACGACCGTACGGGACGAGCCGGGCACCCTCGCCGCGCTGTGCGCGGCACTGGCCGGGCACCGGGTCGACATCCTGGCCCTCCAGACCCATCCGCTGGCGGACGGCACGGTGGACGAGTTCCTGCTGCGCGCGCCCGAGGCCCTGCCGTCCGACGGGCTGACCGACGCCGTCGCCGCCGCGGGCGGCCGTGACACCTGGGTCGAGCGGGCCGACACCCACGACCTGGTGGACGCGCCGACCCGGGCGCTGACCCTGGCCACCCGCACCGCCCTGGACGCCGCCGAACTCCCGCTCGCGCTACGCCAGTTGTTCGGCCGCTGCACCATTCACTCCGTACCCGCCAAGTCCCTCAGCGGACGGTCCCTGGACAGCACACCGCCCGCCGAAGGTGTCCTGGAGGAGACCGTGATGCGGCTGCGCGACCCGTCCGGCGGCGCGATCATCATCGAGCGGCCGTATCTGCCGTTCACCCCCACCGAGTTCGCCCGGGCCCGCGCGCTGGTCGAGCTGGACGCCCGGCTCGGTCCGCGGATCCCGCACGACGGCGATGTGCTGACGCTGCCCGAGGGCAACGCCATCACCGTGCGCCGCGCCGACACCGGCGACCTGGACGCCGCCCGCGAGATGCACGCCCGCTGCTCCCCCGCCACGCTGGGGCTGCGCTACCACGGGCCGGTCGGTGACGCCGACCGCTACCTCGCCCATCTGCTGAGCCCCCGCTTCGGCCGCACCCTGGCCGCGTACACCGCCTCCGGGCGGCTGGTGGCCCTCGGCCATCTGCTGTGGGACGGGGACGAGACCGAGCTCGCGCTGATCGTCGAGGACGAGTGGCAGCGCCGCGGCGTCGGCGGGGAGCTGCTGCGGCGACTGGTGGCGATGGCCGCCGAGACCGGCTGCGGATGCGTCTACGCCGTCACCCAGTCGGCCAACACCGGCATGGTCGCCGCGATGCGCGCCCTCGAACTGCCGCTGGACTACCAGATCGAGCAGGGCACGCTGGTGATCAGCGCCCGCCTCGACCCGGCACCGAAACCCGAGCCGGTCCTTCCGCTGCCGGTCCCGCCGCACGCGCGCTGAGCCCGACCGGGTCCCCGTGCCCCGCCCGGCGGGCGTCGCGCCCCGCCGGGCCTTCGTCGCGCCCCGCCGGGCCCCCGTCGAGCGCCCGGTCCAGATCGCGCCACAGGTCCGCCACGTCCTCGAGCCCGACCGACATCCGCAGCAGCCGGTCGCCGATCCCCGAGGAGCGGCGGTCCCCCTCGGCCACGATCCGGTGGCTGATCGAGGCCGGGTGCTGGATGAGGGTGTCCACACTGCCCAGGCTCACCGCCGGAGTGATCAGCCGCACCCCGCCGATCACCGCGTGCGGATCGCCGTGCGGCTCGAAGGCCACCATCGCCCCGCCGAGCCGCGGATAGTGGACCCGGGCCACCCGTGGATCGCCGGCCAGCCGCCGGGCCAGCTCGGCCGCGGTCGCCGACGCGGCCCGCATCCGTACCGTCAGCGTGGACAGCCCGCGCAGCAGCAGATATCCGGCGAGCGGATGCAGCACCCCGCCGGTGGCGAACCGCACCTGGCGCAGCACCCGGGCGAACTCCTCGTCGCAGGCCACCACGCCGCCCATCACATCGCCGTGGCCGCCGAGGTACTTGGTGGCGCTGTGCAGGACGAGGCTCGCGCCCCGCTCGGCCGGGCGCTGGAGCACCGGTGTGGCGAAGGTGTTGTCGGCGAGCAGCGGGACCGTGCCGCAGGAGTGGGCGACGGCTCGCAGATCGAGTTCGGCGAGCGTGGGATTGGCCGGGGTCTCCACCATGACCAGGCCGGTGTCGGGGCGGATCGCGTCCGCGATCCCGGCCGGGTCCACCCAGGTGACCTCGGTGCCCAGCAGCCCGGTGTCCAGCAGATGGTCGCTGCACCCGTACAGCGGGCGGACCGCCACCACATGCCGCAGCCCCTGGGCCCCGCGCGCCAGCAGACACGCGCTGAGCGCCGCCATGCCGCTGGCGAACGCGACCGCGCTCTCGGTGCCCTCCAGCCGGGCCAGGGCGGTCTCGAAGCGGGCCACGGTGGGATTGTCCAGCCGGGCGTAGACCGGCGGGCCGTCCGGCCGGGCGCCGGTGGCGGCGAACGCGTCGATCCTGGCGGCCTCCTGGCGGCTGTCGTACGAGGGGTACGTCGTCGACAGATCCAGGGGTACGGCGTGCAGGCCCATGCCCGGGAGGTCCTCGCGCCCGGCGTGGACGGCCTCGGTGGCGAACGCGTGCGGTGCGGCGACATCGCCATGCGGCCCCGGTGTGCCCGGCGCGGTCTCCGTGCTGCGTATGGTCTCCGTGCTCCGTACGGTCTCCGCGCTGCCTGTGCTCTCCGTGCTCTGCCTGATGTCCATGCGTGAAGGGTGAACAACCACCGGGCGCTCGCGGCCGACGTCCGTGCTACGTTCGGCCGATGGCCGAAACCATCGCTCTCGATCCGGTGGATCTTCAGATTCTGCGGCTGTTGCAGAACGACGCCCGGACCACCTACCGCGATCTGGCCGCCCAGGTCGGCGTGGCGCCCTCGACCTGTCTGGACCGGGTGACCCGGCTGCGCCGCTCCGGGGTGATTCTCGGCCATGAACTCCGGCTGGACCCCACCAAGCTGGGGCGCGGTCTCGAGGCCCTGCTCTCGGTGCAGCTGCGGCCCCACCGCCGGGAGCTGGTCGGCCCGTTCGTGGAGCGGATCCGGGCGCTGCCCGAGTCCCGGGCGCTGTTCCACCTGGCCGGGCCGGACGACTATCTGGTGCATGTGGCGGTGGCCGACACCGCCGATCTCCAGCGGCTGGTGCTGGACGAATTCACCTCGCGCCGTGAGGTGGCCCGGGTCGAGACCCGGCTGATCTTCCAGCAGTGGAGCTGCGGCCCGCTGCTGCCGCCCGCCCGGGACGGCTCGGCCACCTCGTAGCACACCCCTGTTCCCATGCGTCACACCCCCGTGGTGCTGACGCCGCACCCCGGAACGTACGAGGATGGGCCGCATGTCCGATACCAAGAACGCTCCGCTGCCCCGTCAGGTCGCCGACAGCTATGTCGACGCCCTCGTCGAACTCGACCCGATCACCGGCACCTACCTGGGCGTTCCCGAGAGCTCCCGGCGTCTTCCGGACTTCTCCCCCCAGGGGGCGAAGGCCATCGCCGACCTCGACCGCACCACCTTGGACCGGCTGGCCGAGGCGGAGGCGCGGCCCGGCGCGGACAGCGACGCCGAGCGCCGCTGCGCCCGGCTGCTGCGGGAGCGGCTGACCGCCGAGCTCGATGTGCACGAGTCCGATGAGCACCTGCGCGCGGTCAGCAATCTGAGCTCCCCGCTGCACTCGGTGCGCGGCATCTTCACCGTGATGCCCACCGACACCGAGGAGGACTGGTCGGCGGTGGCGGCCCGGCTGCGCGCCGTACCGGCCGCGCTGGAGGGGTACCGCGCCTCGCTCGCCGAGGGGCTGCGGCGCAGTCTGCCTGCCGGCCCCCGGCAGGTGGCCACGGTCCTCGGGCAGCTGGCGGAGTGGATCGGCACGGACGGCGGCTGGTTCGCGGACTTCACCTCCGAGGGCCCCGACGCGCTGCGCGGTGAGCTGGACGAGGCGGCCGCGGCCGCCACGGGCGCGCTGGTCGCGCTCCGCGACTGGCTGCGCGACACCTATGCCCCGGCCATCGAGGGCGCCCCCGATGTGGTGGGGCGTGAGCGCTACCGCCGCTGGGCCCGGATGTGGAACGGCACCGATCTCGACCTGGACGAGGCGTACGCGTACGGCTGGTCGGAGTTCCACCGGATCCACGCCGAGATGCGCACCGAGGCCGAGAAGATCCTGCCCGGCGCCGACCCGTGGGAGGCGCTGCGCCACCTCGACGTGCACGGCGCCCATATCGAGGGCGTCGAGGAGACGCGGGTGTGGCTTCAGGAGCTGATGGACGAGGCCATCGAGCAGCTCGACGGCACCCACTTCGACCTGGCCGAACGGGTCAAGCGGGTCGAGTCGATGATCGCCCCGCCGGGCAGCGCGGCGGCGCCGTACTACACCCAGCCGTCGGTGGACTTCTCCCGCCCCGGCCGGACCTGGCTGCCCACGATGGGCGAGACCCGCTTCCCCGTCTACGACCTGGTCTCCACCTGGTACCACGAGGGCGTCCCCGGCCACCATCTACAGCTCGCGCAGTGGGCACACGTCTCCGACCAGCTCTCCCGCTACCAGGCCACGGTCGGCATGGTCAGCGCCAACGCGGAGGGCTGGGCGCTGTACGCGGAGCGGCTCATGGACGAGCTGGGCTACCTCTCGGACCCGGAGCGCCGTCTGGGCTACCTGGACGCGCAGATGATGCGGGCGCTGCGGGTGATCGTCGACATCGGGATGCACCTGGAGCTGGAGATCCCCGCCGATTCGCCCTTCCACCCCGGTGAGCGGTGGACTCCGGAGCTGGCGCGCGAGTTCTTCGGGCTGCACTGCGGCCGTCCGGCGGAGTTCCTCGACAGTGAGCTGGTGCGCTATCTGGGCATGCCAGGCCAGGCCATCGGCTACAAGCTGGGCGAGCGGGCCTGGCTGACGGGGCGGGAGGCGGCCCGTAAGGCGCACGGCGACGCCTTCGACGCGAAGAAGTGGCATATGGCGGCGCTGTCGCAGGGATCGCTGGGGCTTGACGACCTGGTGGAGGAGCTGTCGGCGCTCTGACTTCGGGGTCGCTTCCGCGCTTGTGGTGTGGGCGGGTCTCCTCCTTCGGGGTTTTGCCCACCCCCCCCCCAGGTGTCCTGCGCCCT